>NZ_CP061703.1:1647500-2332500 GCF_014764305.1 Mesoflavibacter profundi | reverse complement strand
CTTTTCCTCCGGGTACTTAGATGTTTCAGTTCTCCGGGTTAGCTTCCTTTCGGATAATACATCTTCAATGTATTAGGTTGCCCCATTCGGAAATTTACGGATCAATTTGTATGTGCCAATACCCGTAACTTATCGCAGCTTATCACGTCCTTCATCGCCTCTGAGAGCCTAGGCATTCCCCATACGCTCTTATTTAGCTTATTGTACTTTTTGTTCTTTAATGAGTTTACTCGTTACATTAATAAATAAATATTTATTAAAATTATTTTTTTCAATATGTCAATGAACTTTATCAAACCTAATTGATTGTGGAGAATATCGGAGTCGAACCGATGACCTCCTGCGTGCAAGGCAGGCGCTCTAGCCAGCTGAGCTAATTCCCCATACACTAGTAGTTAGTATACAGTAGTCAGTAGTTAAAACTTAACTACTACTCAACTTCTAGAATTTCCTATTAGTAGTCTCAGGCAGACTCGAACTGCCGACCTCTACATTATCAGTGTAGCGCTCTAACCAGCTGAGCTATGAGACTCTACTATAATAGATACAAATTAACAGCTTAAGAATAAATCAATTAAAACAAGAACAGTTCTCTAGAAAGGAGGTGTTCCAGCCGCACCTTCCGGTACGGCTACCTTGTTACGACTTAGCCCTAGTTACCGATTTTACCCTAGGCCGCTCCTTTCGGTGACGGACTTCAGGCACTCCCAGCTTCCATGGCTTGACGGGCGGTGTGTACAAGGCCCGGGAACGTATTCACCGCATCATGGCTGATATGCGATTACTAGCGATTCCAGCTTCACGGAGTCGAGTTGCAGACTCCGATCCGAACTGTGATAGGGTTTATAGATTCGCTCTTTCTCGCGAAATGGCTGCTCTCTGTCCCTACCATTGTAGCACGTGTGTAGCCCAGGACGTAAGGGCCGTGATGATTTGACGTCATCCCCACCTTCCTCACGGTTTGCACCGGCAGTCTTGCTAGAGTTCCCGACATTACTCGCTGGCAACTAACAACAGGGGTTGCGCTCGTTATAGGACTTAACCTGACACCTCACGGCACGAGCTGACGACAACCATGCAGCACCTTGTGATTTGTCCGAAGAAAACTCTATCTCTAAAGCTGTCAAACCACATTTAAGCCCTGGTAAGGTTCCTCGCGTATCATCGAATTAAACCACATGCTCCACCGCTTGTGCGGGCCCCCGTCAATTCCTTTGAGTTTCATTCTTGCGAACGTACTCCCCAGGTGGGTCACTTATCACTTTCGCTTAGCCACTCAATCCGAAAACCGA
The DNA here is from genome assembly GCF_014764305.1 of Mesoflavibacter profundi. Taxonomy (NCBI): domain Bacteria; kingdom Pseudomonadati; phylum Bacteroidota; class Flavobacteriia; order Flavobacteriales; family Flavobacteriaceae; genus Mesoflavibacter; species Mesoflavibacter profundi. The sequence continues at coordinate 2,331,208 of NZ_CP061703.1, read as the reverse complement.
ACAGCTAGTGACCATCGTTTACGGCGTGGACTACCAGGGTATCTAATCCTGTTCGCTCCCCACGCTTTCGTCCATCAGTGTCAGTATATTATTAGTAATCTGCCTTCGCAATTGGTATTCTATGTAATATCTATGCATTTCACCGCTACACTACATATTCTAACTACTTCATAACAACTCAAGACAACCAGTATCAAAGGCAATTCTACAGTTAAGCTGCAGGATTTCACCTCTGACTTAATTATCCACCTACGGACCCTTTAAACCCAATGATTCCGGATAACGCTTGGATCCTCCGTATTACCGCGGCTGCTGGCACGGAGTTAGCCGATCCTTATTCTTACAGTACCGTCAAGCCTCTACACGTAGAGATGTTTCTTCCTGTATAAAAGCAGTTTACAACCCATAGGGCAGTCTTCCTGCACGCGGCATGGCTGGATCAGAGTTGCCTCCATTGTCCAATATTCCTCACTGCTGCCTCCCGTAGGAGTCTGGTCCGTGTCTCAGTACCAGTGTGGGGGATCTCCCTCTCAGGACCCCTATCTATCGTTGCCTTGGTATGCCGTTACCACACCAACTAGCTAATAGAACGCATGCTCATCTTTTGCCGTAATCTTTAATACTTTCTCGATGCCAAGTAAGTATACTATAAGGTATTAATCCAAATTTCTCTGGGCTATCCCTTAGCAAAAGGTAGATTGCATACGCGTTACGCACCCGTTCGCCGGTCGTCAGCAAAAAAGCAAGCTTTTTTCTGTTACCCCTCGACTTGCATGTGTTAAGCCTGCCGCTAGCGTTCATCCTGAGCCAGGATCAAACTCTTCATCGTTAAATTTTAAATATTATTAACTGTTTAATCTTGACTTCAAATGATTTATTCTTCTTTGTTGCTTTAGCCGTTTCCAACTAAAACTTACGCTGTCAATTCAATATGTTTATGAACTTTGTTTTTTATTTCTTAAGGCGTTTATCTCCTAAGCGGGTGCAAATATATGTCAAGTTTTTTTATCTCGCAAATTATTTTTTAATTTTTTTTAAAAAATAATTTTTAACTCGTTTTGCACTTCAATATTTCCTCTAGAACTTTCCGTTAAACTACCGCCGCTTTCGCTAAACATGTAATTGTTTCGGGCTGCAAATATAAAACCCTTTTTTAATTCTACAACACTTTTTTTAATCTTTTTTTCGACTTTTTTTTAAGCAACAACCAAAACCCTTTACTAACAACTACTTAGACCTTAAATTTATTTCTGTTTTTTTTCAAACCTATATCCTCTTTATTATTTCTTAACATTATTTATCATAATTAATAGATCTTTTTAATGGTTGATTATGGGATAATATTAGTTTTCTAATATCATATATATATAATAGTATTGCAACACTATTAATATACTATTATATTTGCAGCCTAATAAAATTATACATGATAAATATAACTTTACCTGATGGTAGTGTAAAATCTTTTAAAGATGGTATTACACCTTTTGATGTTGCTAAAAGTATTAGTGATGGATTAGCAAGAAATATAATTTCGGCAAAATTTAATAACCAAACCATTGAGACTTCAACCAAATTAAGTACTGATGGTGATCTTATATTGTATACATGGAATGATACAGAAGGTAAAAAAGCATTTTGGCATAGTTCTGCTCATATTTTAGCTCAAGCAATAGAAGAATTATACCCTAACAGTAAATTAACTATTGGTCCGGCAATAGAAAATGGTTTTTATTATGATGTAGATTTTGGTGACGATTCTATAAATGATAAGGATTTTAAGAAAATCGAAGATAAGATGTTAGAAATTGCAAGAGGAAAACATGATTTTAACATGAGAGCTGTTTCTAAAACCGAAGCATTAGAATTATACAAAGACAATATATATAAGACAGAACTAATTGAGAATCTAGAAGATGGTTCAATTACATTTTGTGATCATTCTACTTTTACAGATTTATGTCGTGGTGGACATATACCTAATACTGGAATAATAAAAGCAGTTAAAATCTTATCTGTAGCAGGAGCATATTGGAGAGGTGACGAAAACAACACTCAATTAACACGAGTTTACGGTATTTCATTCCCTAAACAAAAAGAATTAAAAGAATATTTAGAACTTTTAGAAGAAGCAAAAAAACGAGATCATAGAAAACTTGGAAAAGAATTAGAATTATTTACTTTTTCGCAAAAAGTTGGACAAGGACTTCCTTTGTGGCTTCCAAAAGGCGCTGCATTAAGAGAACGTTTAGAAAACTTTTTAAAAGTAGCACAGAAAAAAGCAGGATATGAAATGGTTGTAACACCACATATTGGTCAAAAGGAACTATATGTAACATCTGGTCATTATGCTAAATATGGAGAAGATAGTTTTCAACCAATCACTACACCTAAAGCAGATGAAGAGTTTTTATTAAAACCAATGAACTGTCCACACCATTGCGAAATATACAATAACACACAATGGTCTTACAAAGATTTACCAAAACGCTATGCCGAATTTGGTACTGTATATAGATATGAGCAAAGTGGAGAATTACATGGCCTTACAAGAGTAAGAGGATTCACTCAAGATGATGCTCATATATTCTGTACACCAGACCAATTAGATCAAGAATTTAAAAATGTAATAGACCTAGTATTATATGTCTTTGGATCTTTAGGATTTGAAAACTTCACTGCACAAGTATCATTACGTGATCCAGAAAAACCAGAAAAATATATTGGTAGTGATGAAAATTGGGAAAAAGCAGAACTAGCTATCTTAAATGCTGCTAAAGAAAAAAATCTAAATTATGTTATAGAAACAGGCGAAGCCGCATTTTATGGCCCAAAATTAGATTTCATGGTAAAAGATGCTTTAGGAAGACAGTGGCAATTAGGAACTATTCAAGTAGATTATAACCTACCTGAAAGATTTAACTTGACATATAAAGGAAGTGACAACGAATCTCACAGACCCGTTATGATCCATCGTGCTCCTTTTGGAAGTATGGAACGTTTTATAGCAATTTTATTAGAACATACCGGAGGAAATTTTCCTTTATGGTTAATGCCAACACAAGTTTCTGTGTTAACTCTTAGTGAAAAATATGAAAATTACGGTCAAAATGTTTTAAATTTGCTAGAAAATAACGAAATTCGCGCAATTATTGACAACCGTAGTGAAACTATTGGTAAGAAAATTAGAGAAGCAGAATTAAACAAAACACCATTTATGATTATAATTGGTGAACAAGAAGAAAAAGAAAATAAAATTTCTGTAAGAAAACATGGTGGCGAAGATTTAGGCATGATTAGTGTAGAAGAATTTTCAGAAATTATAAATTCAGAAATAAACAAAACAAAAAAACAATTTTAAATTTAAGTTTAACTAAAAACGAAAAGCCATAGCAATACGTAGAAAAAGATCAAGAGGTCCAGCAAGAATTGTCAAAGAAGACCAACACAGAATTAACTCTAAAATTAGAGCAGAAAAAGTACGTGTAGTTGGAGACAATGTAGAAGTAGGTATATACTCAATCAAGCAAGCTTTAGCATTTGCTGAAGAACAAGAACTAGATTTAGTAGAAATCTCACCTAAAGCTGATCCACCTGTTTGTAAAGTAATGGATTACAAAAAGTTTCTTTACGAACAAAAAAAGCGCGATAAAGCATTAAAAGCAAAAGCGTCTAAAGTAGTTATTAAAGAAATAAGATTTGGTCCACAAACAGATGACCATGATTACGAATTTAAAAAGAAACACGCAGAGAAATTTTTAAAAGATGGTGCAAAATTAAAAGCATTTGTATTTTTTAAAGGACGCTCTATAGTGTTTAAAGAACAAGGTCAAATCTTATTATTACGTTTAGCTCAAGATCTAGAAGAATTTGGTAAAGTAGAACAAATGCCAAAACTAGAAGGTAAACGTATGACTATGTTTATTGCACCAAAAAAATAAAAATCCTTTAAAAGGATAAAAATATTATAAGCGAAATAATAAAAACTAGGAAACAAAATGCCTAAAATGAAAACTAAATCTAGTGCTAAGAAGCGTTTTAAGCTTACTGGTACTGGAAAAATTAAAAGAAAGCACGCGTTTAAAAGTCACATCTTAACAAAGAAGTCTAAAAAACGTAAGCTAGCGTTAACTCATGACGGTTTAGTTCATGAGGCAGACGAAAACAATGTTAAAATCATGTTACGTTTAAAGTAACACGACTTTAACCGGTTAAAATTATTTATAAACCCTGGAGTTAGGCTCAAATAAAAGTGTTAAGCAATTAACCGCCTACTACAAAAAAACAATTAAATTATGCCTAGATCAGTAAATTCTGTAGCTAAAAGAGCCAGAAGAAAAAAGGTGCTTAAACAAGCAAAAGGTTACTTTGGACGTCGTAAAAACGTTTGGACAGTAGCAAAAAATGCGGTTGACAAAGCTATGCAATATGCATACAGAGACCGTAGAAACAAAAAAAGAACATTCCGTGCATTATGGATTACGCGTATTAACGCAGGTGCAAGATTACACGGTATGTCTTATTCACAATTTATGGGTAAATTAAAAGCTAATAATATCGAATTAAACCGTAAGGTTTTAGCAGATTTAGCAATGAATAACCCAGAAGCTTTTGAAGCAATTGTAAATAAAGTTAAATAAGGCTTTTTGCCATTTGTATAACAATACTTCGCTTATAAAATTAAATCCGATTCTTTTTAGAATCGGATTTTTTTGTTCACATAATTTTAATACTACTTTAATAAAAAACAACTACGTTTGTATAAAATCCAAACTATATGAAATTATCCCAAGTCAAACTTGTTGTCTCTGATATGGATGGGACATTATTAAATAGTCAAGGTCACGTAAGCCAAGACTTTTTTAATCTATTTGAAGATCTTAAAAAGGAAAACATTCATTTTGTAGCCGCAAGTGGTAGACAATATTATAGTATTACAGACAAACTAAATGGGATTACTAATGATATAACCATTATTGCCGAAAATGGCGCATTGACAAAACAACAAGACAATGATTTATTATTAATCAATTTATCTAAATCTGAAATTGAAAATTTAGTTACACTTCTAAGAGAATTTAAAGATATAGAGATCGTGTTATGCGGAAAGAAAACTGCTTATATAGAATCTCAAAACAAAAGCTTTATTTCCTTTTTTAAAGAATTTTATGCTAAGTATCAACAAGTAGATGACTTAACAAATGTTGAAAATGATGAGTTTTTAAAACTAGCGATTCATTGCAAACATGGTTCTGAAACACAATTATACCCGCATTTAAAACACTTAGAGTCTGATTACAAAGTTAAAGTATCTGGAGAAGTATGGTTAGACATATCTCATCTTAATGCAAATAAAGGTTATGCACTTTCAAAACTTCAAGATTGTTTAGGGATAACTTCAGATCAAACTATGGTTTTTGGTGACTATAATAACGATTTAGAAATGATGGATTGCGCCTATTTTAGTTATGCTATGCAAAATGCACATCCAAATGTTAAAGCTGCTGCTAGATTTGAAACAAAAAGCAATAATGACGAAGGTGTAGAATTTATACTTAGAGCACTTTTAGAAGACATCAAAAATTCTAAACTGGGTTAATTGCATAAATCTTGACTAAGCTTTCTTTACCCTTAAGATTAATTTCCCCGATAGAATTTATGTTATAAGCGTGTAAGTTATACATTGTTTTGTATAAACTTTCAGAAATTAATAACGATTCTTCGTACTTATTACATTCGCCTTGTATCCTTGCAGTTGTATTAATAACATCGCCATGATAAGCAATTTCCTTTTTTATGGTTCCAACTTCTGTAACAATTAGTTTTCCACCATGTAAACCAGCTTTAAATTGTGGTATAAACCCAAAATGTTTTAAATACCATTTTTCTTTTCGTTTTAATTGTTCTAAGAATTTGTAGTAAAGCTTAACACAATTATTGTGCTTTACTCCTTTTTTATAGGTCCAACTTAAAACAGCTTCATCGCCTACATATTGATATATTTCGGCATCAAACCTTCCAATAATTCTATTTAAATCGTAAAAACAACTTTGTATTAACTTACTATATTTATAATGTCCTAGTTGCTCTGCTATTTTTGTCGAGTCTTTTAAATCTAAAAACATAAAAACGCGACGTTCCTCTCTTGGTTTTCTATATTTTCCTATTAAAAAATTAAAAAACACACCTTGGCCAAACTTTTCGTTTGCTATTTTGATAAACGTAAATACTTGAGAACAGATAATAAAGTAACCAATTAACAACCAAAATACTTTGTTTTGTTGCCACCAACCTAAATCGTTAGAAAGATTTAAATCTATTTCTACTTCTGCTTGACTATAAATTATCGATAAAAATATAATCATACCTACAAGGTAGACTACAAATTTGATTAATAATATTACTGCTAGAGATAGATTTTTAATTATGAATTTGTCAAAAACAAATTCTACAATAGCATAAAGTAGCCCAATTAAGACACCTAAATATAGTCCATATTTAAGTAGATTTATAAAAGAAAAGTCTGTAATTTCTAACCCTTCTTCTGCTCCAATTGCAAAATATCTTATAGTTATATATAAACAGAAAGCTGCAGACCAAAATAATGTGGTACTAAATAAGAGCTTAATAAATTGAATGAAATAATATCTCAACTTAAATTATTTAGAAATCTCGTCTATTGCGGCTTTAAACTCTTCCCAACTTATTAGTTCGTCATTGTTTTTGTCGTAGCCTTCAATTAATTTGGTAGTGACAATTCCTCTAATAAAACCACTAATTTCAGCTTGTTTTAACAAGGTTTTAATTTCATCTTTAGATAGTTTTTTATCTCCATCTTTATCAAAAAAAGCAAACGCATCTTCAGGAGTATTAAAATGATTAGTAATAAGAATTTCTATCTTTTTAAGTATTGTTTCTTTTGTAGACATTTAAATAGTTTTAAATAAAGATACAAAACAAAATTTACCAATATTGTAAAGAAACGTTAATTGCCAAAAGCTGTAATTACAACGCTTCTACTTCCTCCATAATTGCGATGTTCACAAAGATAAATCCCTTGCCAAATCCCTAAATTAAGCTTACCATTTGTAATTGGAATAGTTACTGAAGCTCCAAATAACGATGATTTTATATGTGCTGGCATATCGTCTGCACCTTCATAGGTATGCTTATAAAAAGGTTCATTTTCTGGAACAAAGGTATTAATGTAGCTTTCAAAATCTACTCTAACTGTAGGATCTGCATTTTCATTTATGGTCAAACTAGCTGAAGTATGTTTGATAAATACTTGAAGTTGACCAATATTTATACTTTGAATTTCAGTTGAAATTTGAGCTAAAATTTCTGAAGTAATTAAATGAAATCCTCTTTTCTGTGGATTTAAGCTTATTTCTTTTTGAAAAAATTTCATCTAAATTTTAAGTTTTCTGCTTTTTCTTTTTAGCTGCAGGAAATAATACATTATTTAAAATTAATCTGTATCCTGGTGATGTTGGATGTAAATCTAATTCTGTTTTAGGATCACCAACTTTGTGTGTATAATCTTCAGGATCGTGACCACCATAAAATGTAAAAAAGCCTTTTCCTTTTATTCCGTGAATATATTTTGCTTCACTATTAGTCTTATTTTCACCTAAAACAAGTACGTTAGATTTAATTTCATTTCTATCAAAAGACGTCGTTTGCCCCATAAAACCTTTAACCAATGCTGTGTGATTTTGACATAACATGGTTGGAATTGGATCCCATTTTGCAGAGAAATCCATTAAAGAAAAATAATCTGTCTCTTTTGGTATTTTTCGCTTTGACGTCATGTCTATACTAGAAAACTCATAAACCAAAGGACTACGCTCTAAAGTGTAATCTTTAAATGCGAAGGTTTTATTAAAATCTATCTTCGCTTGGTAATTTGCATCACTTGCATCACCGTCAAACATAGGTTCGCAAATATCTACACCGTCTGCAGATAATGCAATATCAAAACTATCTGTTGCGCTACACATGGCAAACATAAATCCACCACCAACTACGTAATCTCTAATTTTTAAAGCAACATCACGTTTTTCTTCAGAAACTTTGCTATAACCTAGTTTTGTTGCTAAAGCTTCGGCTGCTTTTTTCTCTTCAATGTACCAAGCTGCTTGTCTATATCTAGCATAAAATTTACCATATTGTCCAGTAAAATCTTCGTGATGAAGGTGTAACCAATCGTAAAGTAAAAGTTCGTCTTTTAAAACTTCTTCGTCATAAACAGTTTCATAAGGTATTTCGGCATAAGTTAATACCATTGTCACAGCATCGTCCCAAGGTAATTTTCCTTTTGGTGTGTATACTGCAATTTTAGGCGCTTTTTCTAAAACTACAGCTTCCATATTTTTACTTGGACTGCTTATGTCTTCTAAAATACTTTCGGTTTTTGCGTCAGATAACACTTCAAAACTTACACCTCTAATTTGACATTCGCGTCTAATTCTTTCAGAATCTGGTAATAAAAAAGAGCCGCCACGATAATTAAGCAACCATTTAACTTTTAATTGCTGGCTTAAAGTCCAATATGTAATTCCGTAAGCTTTTAAATGATTTTTTTGCGACTCTGCATCCATTGGTATTAAGACATAGGACGCAAAACTTTGACCTGTAATTAATAAAAAAAGTATTAAAAAAAGTGTTTTCTTCATAGATGAAAGATAAACAAAAAAAGTGCCTTTTTTAATTTTTAAGTATCATTTTAAGCAAGATTTATGAACCTGAGAGCAAATCGGAAATAATTTTGGTTCGCGGAAACTGTTCTAAAATAATTTTTATAAAAACTGTAATAGGAATTGCCATAATTAAACCAGGAATTCCCCAAATAAATCCCCAAAACATAAGCATGACTAAAACAGCAATTATGTTAATTGAAAAAGATTTACCCATAAAAATTGGTTCTAAAATAGCTCCAAAAAGTATTTGAACAGAAGTTATTGATAAAATAAAAAATAATAAAACGCTAGACATTTCTAACTCTACAATTGCAAAAATAGATAGTAAAATTACTGTTATAAACGAACCTACCATTTGTACAAAATTGATTATAAACGCAAATAATCCCCAAAATATAGGAAAGCTAACATCAAAAAAGTAACACGCCAAACCAGTACCTACACCAGTTAGAAAACTAACTAAAAACTTAACTTTTATAAATTTTATCAAGTCCTTTTCAATCTTTCTAAAGGTTTTTATTGAAGTATGTTTTTGTTTTAAAAGTGTTCTATTAATTAATCGCTCTACATTTATAGATTCTGCTAACCATAAAACCACAAAAAATGTTGTAGTTAATAAAGCGGTTAAAAATTTAGAAATAAAGCTAACGGTTGGCGACAAGTTGTTTAAAATAACATCTTTGTTTAGATATTTATTAATAGTTTGAACACCTTCTACTTGCTGTATTCCAAAAAATGACTCTAAACTAGCAACTAAACCGTTTATTTTTGTTTGTGCTTTATCAAAAAAGTGAGAATCTGAAGTTAAAATTTCTCTACTAGATAATTTAATTAACTCTACGCCTATCCAAATACCTGCTACAATTAATAATAAAATTATGACAATACTTAAATACTTAGGTATTTTTCGTTTTCTTAAATTTCTTAAAATTGGTAAAAATAACAATGCAATAAACATTGAAAACACCAATGGAATAAAGATAAATGATAAAATTTTTAAAAGGTAAAACAGTATTGGAATTACAATTATTAAAAGTAAATAATTGGTCGTTTTTATTTTATCCATTGTTGTCAATTACTTAAAATGGTAATTAGTTTTAAAATGGCACATCATTATCTTCATCTGGAGCTCCAAAAGCATCATTTGCAGATGGGAAATTAGATTGCGGGAATGCATCGTCTGTTGAAGCATTCATTTTACTATGAAATTCTTGCCCAAAAGGTGTATCAAAGTCGTCTAAATTATCAAACTTACCAAGATGACCAATAAATTTAAGTCTAATATTTTCTAATCCACCATTACGGTGTTTTGCTACTATAAATTCGGCTTGACCTTCTGTTGGCGAGCGTTCTTCATCATCCCATTCATCAATTTTATAATATTCTGGACGATAAATAAAGCTTACAATATCTGCATCTTGCTCTATCGCTCCAGATTCACGTAAATCTGATAATAATGGACGTTTACTTCCGCCACGTGTTTCTACCGCACGAGATAACTGAGATAAAGCAATTACTGGAACACTTAATTCTTTAGCTAAAGCTTTTAAGTTACGAGAAATTGTAGAAATTTCTTGTTCACGGTTACCGCCAGTTCCAGACGCTGTCATTAACTGTAAATAATCAATAATGATCATTTTTATTCCGTGTTGTGATGCTAAACGTCTAGCTTTTGCACGCAAATCGAAAATTGAAAGTGATGGAGTATCATCGATATAAAGAGGCGCTTTTTCTAAAGATTTTACTTTTACGTTAAGCTGTTCCCACTCGTGTTTTTCTAATTTTCCTGTTCTTAATTTTTCTGAAGATAATCCAGTTTCACTAGAAATAAGACGCGTGATTAACTGTACCGATGCCATCTCTAAAGAGAAAAATGCAACTGGAATACCTGAATTTACAGCAATGTTTCGCGCCATAGTAAGTGTTAAGGCTGTTTTACCCATACCTGGTCTTGCTGCAACAATAATTAAATCACTTTCTTGCCAACCTGAAGTTAACTTATCTAACTTATCAAATCCAGAAGGAATACCACTCATTCCTTCTTTTTTAGAGATTTCTTCAATCTTCTTTTTTGCTTGTATTACAAGATCTTGAGCTGTTTCACTAGATTTTTTAATGTTACCTTGTGTTACTTCGTATAGTTTAGATTCTGCACTATCTAACAGATCAAATACATCTTTAGTTTCGTCATAAGCATCTTCAATAATTTCACTAGAAATTTTAATCAAACTACGTTGAATAAATTTTTGTAAAATAATACGTGCATGAAACTCGATATGCGCAGAAGACGATACTTTTTGGGTTAAAGAAATCAGGTAAAAATCACCTCCAACCATGTCTAACTTTCCGTTAGTCTTTAACTGTGTTGAAACTGTTAATAAGTCAATAGGTTGACTTTCTTGAAACAACATAAATACAGCTTCAAAAATATGTTGATGTGCTTCTTTGTAAAATGCATCTGCACTTAAAATATCGATAACCTCATCTACACCTTTTTTATCAATCATCATAGCTCCTAAGACTACTTCTTCAAGGTCTATAGCTTGTGGTGGCACCTTTCCTTTTTCTAGATTTATCAAGGTGCTTTTATCTACTTGGTAGCCTTTAAGTTGATTAGGTTGTTTCATTTATATTTTACACTTACAGATTAAAAGATAACGATTTTTAGAGCTGTTTTATTGGTTATAAATCTCTAATTTTTTGATTTTTTTTCGAGTTAACGAAAGTAAATAAATTGTTAAGAAAACCTTAATAAGACTAATGTCTTATCTTCACAGGTAATTAACAAAATAGCTGTTAATAACTTATTTTTTTTGTTGATAAGCATAAAAAAATCTGAAACTCAAGTTTCAGATTTTTTATGAGCAAATGATTTTATAAGGGTTATCCCTTAAATACTCCCATTTGAGAATATTTATCAATTCTTTTATTTACTAAATCTTTTGGTGATAAGTTTTTAAACTCTTCAAAAGCATCTACAATAGCCTTACTTACTGTTTTAAATGTAGTATCTCTATCTGTATGTGCGCCACCTAATGGTTCTTTAATAATTTCGTCAACAATTTTAACTTTTTTCATATCAGAAGCTGTAAGTTTTAATGCTTCTGCAGCTTGTTCTTTAAATTCCCAGCTTCTCCATAAAATAGACGAACAAGATTCTGGAGAAATCACAGAATACCAAGTGTTTTCTAACATCATGATTTTGTCTCCAACACCAATACCTAAAGCGCCACCAGAAGCACCTTCACCTATAACTATTGTAATAATTGGCACTTTTAATCTGGTCATTTCTAAAATGTTTCTTGCTATGGCTTCTCCTTGTCCACGTTCTTCTGCTTCTAATCCTGGATATGCACCTGGAGTATCTAATAAAGTAACTACTGGAATACCAAACTTTTCGGCAGACTTCATTAATCTTAAGGCTTTACGATAACCTTCTGGATTAGCCATACCAAAATTACGGTATTGTCTGGTTTTTGTATTGTACCCTTTTTGTTGACCAATAAACATAAAGGTTTGATCTCCTATTTTACCTAAACCACCAATCATAGCTTTATCATCTTTAAAACTTCTATCTCCATGAAGTTCTAAAAAACTATCACCGCAAATAGCTTTTATGTAATCTAATGTATATGGTCTGTTTGGATGACGTGATAATTGTACACGTTGCCAAGGAGTTAAATTTTTATATATATCTTTTTTTGTCGCTAATAGTTTTTTTTCTATTTGCTTGCAAGTTTGTGTCACATCTACATCACTTTCTTCTCCTATTAATTGACACTTATCTAACTGCTCTTCTAGTTCTTTTATTGGTAATTCAAATTCTAAATATTCCATGGGGAATGCTAATTTTAGTTTATTTGTTAGCTCACAAAATTACGTTTTTTTACTTTAAATAAACGCAAATATTTTAAAAATTGGGTAAACAAAAATGTTAATTGCAAGCTATATAAGATGTTAGGCTTTAGTTTTCTTTTTAAGAAATTTTAAGTTTTTTAATATTCCGTTTAATAATACAACGCTTAATATTATTATAGCTCCTATATAAAACGAAGATGACATTACTTCTGTCTCTGGAAATAAAATTAAAGCCAGTATAACACCATAAATTGGCTCTAAATTATAAGTAAGCACAACTGTGTAAGGACTAATATATCGCATTACATATACAGAAGCTATAAAAGCATATGCAGTACAAATGGATGCTAATATGGTTAAATATCCAAAATCTGAAATGCTTATATCGAAAAAGGTACTTGTAAATCCTTGTCCAAAAAACGCTATAAAAATTGTAATAAAAACAACACCACTAATAAACTCGTAAAACGAAATTTTTGTTGCAGAATGTTGCTCTAAAAACTTACCATTTAATACTGCAAATAATGAAGATAAAAACGCTGAAATAATACCTAGTATCATCCCATAAAGATGTTCTATTTCACTTTGAACAATTAAATAAATTCCTATGATTACTATTAGTCCAAAAATGATTTCGTAAGCAATTACTTTTCTTTTATAAAAAAATGGTTCTATAAGTGAAGCAAAAAAAGCACCTGTAGAAAACATAGCTAATGCAATAGATATATTTGCTACTTTAATTGCGCCATAAAATGTGATCCAATGTAAGGCTATTACTATACCTGCCAAACTTAATTTTATAAGATCTTTTTTTGAAATCTTTAAATTAATGTTTTTAATTTTTATATAAATAAACATTAGTATAGTAGCGATTACCATACGGTACCAAACTAAACTTACAGCGTTTATTGATATTAATTTTCCTAGAATTGCAGTAAATCCTGCAATAAATACTAATACATGAAGATGTAAATAATTTTTTAATTTATCGTTTAGCATTTTGAAGTAAGAAAAAAGCTAGTATACCAAATAAGATATTTGGTAACCAAACAGCTAAAAGAGGATTAAAATCTGACTGAGAAGCTAATGTCCCAAATATTTTATCAAAAAACACAAATACCATTGCAATACTAATACCTATTGCAAGGTTTACTCCCATTCCGCCACGACGTTTTCTAGAAGACACTGCAACTGCAATTATTGTTAAAATAAAAACCGAAACGGGTAAACTCCATTTTTGATATTTAGCCAATCTATAACGACCTAAAAATTTAGAACCACGTTTTTCTTCTCTATCAATAAATTTTAAAAGTTTTGGGTATGATAAAGTTTCTGCAATAAAATCTTCTGGAGTTAGATCTTCTAAATCAAACGGAAATATGGTGTCTTTTCTTCGTTCGATAATTATTTTGTCGTCTCTTTCTCCTACTATTCGTTTTTCAAAATTTCTTAATACGTATACAGAATCTTCTTCTACATATCTAATATTTGCAGCACTTAATTTGTATGCTAATTGGTCGTTTTCAAAATGTTCTAAAGTAAAATTTAATCCCATTTTTTTTGAAGCATCAAAACTACTTACATAAATAATGTCGTTATCGTTAATTTGCTTTAGCACATCTGTTTTATGATCATTTTTTTTACCGGAAAGGTATTTATATTTAAAATCATAAAATCCTTCACTTGCGTTTGGCGCAAGGTATAAACCCATTAAAATTGAAAATAATGCAACTATTGTTGCTCCTATTAAATATGGTCTTAAAAATCTTGAAAATGAAACTCCCGAACTTAAAAACGCAACAATTTCAGTATTATTTGCCAATTTTGAAGTAAACCAAATGACCGAAAGGAATAAAAATAATGGAAATAAAAGGTTTGCAAAATATATTGTGAAATTTAGCAAGTACATCATTACCTCTCCAAAAGGTGCTTCGTTTTCTATTATCTTACCAATTTTTTCTGCTAAATGTACTGTTATTCCTATAGGAACAAACAGTATTAACATCATAAAAAATGTAAGTAAATAACGTTTTAATATGTACCAGTCTAAAATTTTCATTTGATTACAAACGTTTATCCATTTGCTTAACCATTTTATCTTTCCAAGTTCTAAAATCTCCTGCAATAATATGTTTTCTTGCTTCGCGAACTAACCAAAGATAAAATCCTAAATTATGTATTGTTGCTATCTGTTTTCCTAATAATTCGTTTACATTAAATAGATGACGTAAATAGGCTTTACTATATTCGGTATCAACAAAGGTGATACCCATTTCATCTATAGGAGAAAAATCATCTCTCCACTTTAAATTTTTAATGTTAATTGTACCATGAGCAGTAAATAACATACCGTTTCTAGCATTTCTGGTAGGCATTACACAATCAAACATATCTACACCTAAAGCTATATTTTCTAGTATATTTATTGGTGTTCCTACACCCATAAGATATCTAGGTTTGTCTTCTGGTAAGATATCTGTAACTACTTCTGTCATAGCATACATTTCTTCTGCTGGTTCGCCAACAGACAATCCTCCAATTGCGTTACCTTCTGCGCCTACTCCTGCAATATATTCTGCAGATTGTTTACGTAAATCTTTATAAGTACTTCCTTGAACAATAGGAAAAAATGCTTGAGAGTAGTCGTACTTAAATGGTGTCTTTTTTAAATGTGTTAAACAACGTTCTAACCAACGATGGGTCATATGCATAGATCGTTTTGCATAATTGTAATCACATGGGTAAGGTGTACACTCGTCAAACGCCATAATTATATCTGCGCCTATTGTACGCTGTATTTCCATTACGTTTTCTGGTGTAAACGTATGATAACTACCATCTATGTGACTTTTAAATTTTACACCTTCTTCTTTAATCTTTCTGTTAGCAGAAAGAGAATATACTTGATATCCACCAGAATCGGTTAATATATTTCTGTCCCAGTTCATAAACTTATGTAATCCTCCAGCTTTTTCTAAAATGTCTGTTTGCGGTTTTAGATAAAGATGGTAAGTATTTCCTAAGATAATATCTGGATTAATTTCTTCTTTTAATTCTCTTTGATGTACTCCTTTTACAGAAGCTACAGTACCAACAGGCATAAAAATAGGCGTTTCTATAACACCATGATCTGTAGTGATAACTCCTGCTCTAGCTTTACTTTGTGTGTCTTTTGCTTTTAAATCGAAAGTCATAAATGTGTAAAATCTTCAGCTAGCAAATATAACCAAGAAATAGACAATGGGTCTTAAATAGATTATAAAATTTATAAAAGTTAAATAGTTAAAACGTTTTAGTAAAAAAATTGTTAGCAAAAATCTGTTTTTAGTTAATAAATGCGAGATTTCAATTTTGATAAGGAGTTATATTACATTAATTTTGAAGGCTTATTAACAACACATTTAATTACAAATAACAAATGGCAAGTACGCAACAATTAGAAGATTTGACCACTCAGGTACGTAGAGACATTTTACGCATGGTACATAAGGTAAACTCTGGTCATCCTGGTGGATCTTTAGGATGTGCAGAGTTTTTAGTAACTCTATACAATCAAATTATGGATAGAAAAGAAGGGTTTGATATGGACGGATTAGGAGAAGATTTATTTTTCTTATCTAACGGTCATATTTCTCCTGTGTATTATAGCGTACTAGCTAGAGCTGGATATTTTCCAGTAGAAGAATTAAATACTTTTAGATTAATCGATTCTAGATTACAAGGTCACCCAACTACTCATGAAGGTTTACCTGGAGTACGTATTGCTTCTGGATCTTTAGGACAAGGTTTAAGTGTTGCTTTAGGTGCTGCAGAAGCTAAAAAACTTAACGGATGTAAGCATTTAATTTATAGTTTACATGGTGATGGAGAATTACAAGAAGGACAAAACTGGGAAGCAATTATGTATGCTTCTGCAAAAAAAGTAGATAATATAATCGCTACAGTAGATTTAAACGGTCAACAAATAGATGGCGCTACAGATGATGTATTACCTATGGGAAGTTTAAAAGCAAAATTTGAAGCATTTGGTTGGTCTGTATTAACTATCGAAGAAGGAAATAACATAGATGCTATTTTAAAAGGAATGGATCAAGCTAAGCTACTAACAGGAAATGGTAAGCCTGTTTGTGTATTACTTAAAACAGTAATGGGTAATGGTGTAGATTTTATGATGCATACGCACGAGTGGCATGGTAAAGCACCAAACGATGACCAATTAGCAGAAGGATTATCGCAAAATGCTGAAACATTAGGCGATTATTAATTCAATTTAAAATAGATTACTACAATTATGAAAACTTATACAAATACAGGAAATAACGATACAAGATCTGGTTTTGGAGCTGGATTAGCAGAATTAGGTAGAACAAATCTTAATGTAGTTGCTTTATGTGCAGATTTAACACCTTCTTTAAAGATGGGTGAATTTATTAAAGAAAATCCAGATAGATTTTTTCAAGTAGGAATTGCTGAAGCTAACATGATGGGTATGGCTGCAGGATTAACCATTGGTGGAAAAATACCTTTTACAGGTACATTTGCTAATTTTTCTACAGGAAGAGTTTATGACCAAATTAGACAAAGTATTGCATACTCTGATAAAAACGTAAAAATTTGTGCATCTCATGCTGGATTAACGTTAGGAGAAGATGGTGCAACACATCAAATATTAGAAGATATAGGTTTAATGAAAATGTTACCAGGAATGACTGTAATCAATCCTTGTGATTATAACCAAACTAAAGCAGCTACTATTGCAATTGCAGATCATGTAGGTCCAGTTTATCTTCGTTTTGGTAGACCAAAAGTTGCAAACTTTACTCCAGCAGATCAAAAATTTGAAATTGGAAAAGCTTTACATTTACAATCTGGAACAGATGTAACTATAGTTGCTACTGGACATCTTGTTTGGGAAGCGCTAGAAGCTGCAAAAGTGTTAAATGAAAAAGGAATTTCGGCTGAAGTTATAAATATTCACACCATAAAACCTTTAGATAGTAAAGCTATATTAGATTCTGTAGCTAAAACTAGATGTATTGTGACTGCTGAAGAACACAATTACTTAGGTGGATTAGGAGAAAGTGTATCTAGAGTTTTAGCTCAGCATAATCCAACACCTCAAGAATTTGTTGCAACAAATGATACTTTTGGTGAGTCTGGTACACCAGCACAATTAATGGATAAATATGGCTTAAATGCAGATGCTATAGTTAACGCTTCTATAAAAGTTATTGGAAGAAAATAAATAGTTCTTTCAACTTAAAACTAAAGGCTTAATACCAAAATGTATTAAGCCTTTTTCTTTGGAAATTAGTTTATAAAAAATATTATGGCATAATTTTCGTTTAATAAGATATTCATCAAAAAACGATAATTATGAAAAATTTAAAAAGAATTAAAAATTCAGTTTTAATCTTAACATTATTTTCATTGACTATGAGTTTTAGTCAAAATGGTAGCGGATTTGGAATTAAAGGTGGATTAAATTATGGAGGAAATGGAGATTATTTTGAATCTATTTCTGAAAACTATCAGTCTCCAGATGAAAATATTGGCTATCATGTTGGAATATTTGGTAAAATTGGTGATAAACTTTACCTAAGACCAGAACTAATCTACACTGCTTTAAAAAGTGATTATGATGCTGGTACTTTTAATTTTAAAAAAATAGATGCTCCGATTTTAGTAGGCGCAAAAATAATTGGTCCACTTCATGCATTTGGCGGACCTAGTTTACAATACATCACAAATTCTGATTTTGAAGATGCTACCATAGAAACAATAGAAGAAGAATTTTCTGTTGGTCTTAATTTTGGTATTGGAGTTAATATTAATAAAATTGGTTTAGACTTAAGATACGAAAGAGGCTTTAATGATAACGAAGCTACAATTATTAACAACAATGTAAATATTAATAATCCTAATAGATTATCCACAAGACCAGAACAATTAATACTAAGTTTATCAATTCTGTTATAAAAAAAAGCCACTTTAAAAGTGGCTTTTTTTTTAGTTAGATGGATCTAAATAATCAGGAGTTCCATCATTGTCTGTGTCTGTTAAAATTGTAGTATGTAATCTATAGTTACCATTACTAAGGTATTCAATTTTAACAAAAATTTCGTTAGCAGCTGCATTGTTATCATAATAATCTTGAGCTTCCGCTTTTGTGGTAAACGGATTCATACTTGAATCTTCGTCATATTGCATTGGCTGAACTTCGTCTGCTGTTAAAATTTCATCGCCATCATCATCTGTATCTACAAAGTTTGCAACTCCATCTTCATCTGTATCATCATTATATCCATCTGAATCATTATCTAAATCCTCTAAATAAGACGGTATGTTGTCGTTATCAAAATCTGTAAAAATTCTTTCAATTAAATTTACTTTAAATATTATTGGATTATATGTACCGATTCCTGTTACAAAAGTTGAAAAGTATCCTAAACCAGATGGTATAAAAATAACACCTATTCCATGGTTTCTAATATTCAATGTTCCGTCGTTATTTTCGTTATATTCAGATGCTGTTTTAAATTCAATTAAACCTTCTCTAAAACCTCTAACTACTCCATAATTGATAGAACCTGAAGCATCTACAGCTGTTGTTAAATTTAAATTTGTTGGATTTATATTAAAATCAAATGCTTCTCCTTCAATATTTTCTCCTCTATATTTTACTGTAGCTCTATCTAATGAATTTAATTGATTACCTAAGCCTTCTCTTATTTTTAATATGTAAAGCTTATAATCTATACCATTTTGCTCAACAATTTTATATTCTAATTCTGGTCTATCAATTAGCGCTATTGCATCAGGATTAGTATCGTTTATTGTATCAAACGCTATTTCAAAATTATCATTTTGTATTGTGTAAGGATTATCAAAATCAAAATCTTGATAGTTATAAGTATGTGTAGATAAAAATTCTTCAATTTCTAAAATATCTTCATTATATACTTCTGTCTCATCTCGTTCTTCAATCGTAACGACTTCTTCATCATCTTTACAAGAATAAAAATTGAAAACAGTAACTAAAGCTGCTAAAAAAGTAATTTTTCTAAAATTCATATATTTTAATTTGATTGCTTTTTTAAAATTAAAGACTAATATTAAAAAGGTTTATGCAATATTGTTATTTTTGAGGTGGCAAGATACATTTTAATACTATGTTGCACAATAACGTTAACGTCAAATTTAGAAAATTTGTATGAGAATTGATAAGTATTTATGGTGTGTAAGGTATTTTAAAACAAGAAATCAGGCTTCTATAGCTTGTAAAAAAGGGCATGTTAAAGTAAATGGAGACACTGTAAAACCAAGTAGAGAAGTTTATGCAACAGATAAAATTGAAGTTAGAAAAAACCAAATAAATTATATTTTAACTGTTTTAGATATTCCAACTAACAGAGTTGGAGCTAAGTTAGTTGACATATATCGTGTTGATAACACCCCAAAATCTGCTTTTGAAACTCAAGAACTTCTTAAATTTGCTAAAGATTACTATAGAAAAAAAGGAACTGGACGACCTACAAAAAAAGATAGACGCGATTTAGACGATTTAGATTTAAAAAACCAACAATAATGACTAGCAATAAGAATGTAATATTAAACGCTTCTGAAATAGATAATAAACTAAGAAGAATAGCCTATCAAATTTACGAGGCTAATGTTAATGAATCTGAAATTATTCTAGCTGGTATAGACAAAAATGGTTATACTTTAGCTGAAGATTTAAAAATTAAACTACAGAGTATTTCTTCAATAAAACCAATAATTTGCAAGGTTACAATTGATAAAAAGAACCCATTAAATCCAATAAACACATCATTAAAATCAGATGATTACAAAAACAAATCCATAGTTTTAATTGATGATGTTTTAAATTCTGGGAGCACTTTGATATATGGTGTAAAACATTTTTTAGAAGTGCCTTTAAAACAGTTTAAAACAGCTGTTTTAGTGAACAGAAATCATAAAAAATTCCCGGTTAAAGCAGATTTTAAAGGAATTTCACTTTCTACCTCATTACATGAACACGTACAAGTCGAATTAAACGATAAGTCTTGGTTAGCTTACTTAGAATAATTCGAGTAATATTTTTTCACTTATTTCTTCAATGCTCAAATCAGTAGTATTTAATTTTATTTGAGCTTTATTATAAAAGAAAGAACGCTCGAATAAATGTTTAGCAATAAACTCTTTAATTTCTTCTTTAGATTTTAAATGACTAATTAATGGTCTTATTGTATCATTAACTAATCTGGTTGTAATAACATCTATACTCGCTTTCAAATAAATTGTTATAACATTATTAATTGTGTTTAACCAATCTACTGAATCATAAAAACAAGGTGTTCCTCCTCCTAAAGATAAAACACAATTTTTCTGTTCATTTATAATATCTTTTAGATAAGTATGCTCTATTTTTCTAAAGTAAATTTCACCTTTTGTTTCAAAAATGTCTTTTACTTTCATTTTTTCTTTTTCTTCAATATAAAAATCCAAATCTATAAATGAATAATTTAAAATTTCCGCAACATGTTTACCTACAGTAGACTTTCCTGAAGCCATATACCCTAAAAAAACTAAAATCATTATTATTTGTTAATCACTGATTATAAAACCATTAGTTATTTAGTCAACAAAAAAACAAAAAAAAATGCAATTTAGGGTTGGAATATTAATAAAAGCTCTTATATTTGCACCCGCAAACAACAAACAATGACCGGGTAGCTCAGTTGGTAGAGCATCTCCCTTTTAAGGAGAGGGTCCTGGGTTCGAGCCCCAGCCCGGTCACAAAAAAAGTTAAGCTTAAAAGCTTAACTTTTTTTTTATCTTTATTTTTCTATAGCGCACGTGGCGGAATTGGTAGACGCGCTAGCTTGAGGGGTTAGTGACTTAAAAGTCGTGGAAGTTCGAGTCTTCTCGTGCGCACTTTAAAACTTGTTAATTATTTCTAAAAATTAAGACTTAAATTTTCTTAATATCATTTTGTTTAACTATTTTAGCTAAACAATGAACAGTATTAAAACAAAATTTAGCATTAAAGACCTAGAAAACCTTTCTGGGATAAAAGCGCATACTATTAGAATATGGGAGAAGCGCTACAATTTATTTCAGCCTAATAGAACCGATACTAATATTAGATATTACAGTTTATCAAGTCTACAAAAGATTTTAAATATTAGCTTTTTAAACAATAATGGTTACAAAATATCTAAAATAGCAAAACTTAGCGAGACAGAAATCCCTAATCTTGTTAAAGAAATCGCAGCAAGTAAAGATCAAAATAATCATTCTATAAATCTATTAAAATTAGCAATGATAAATTTTGATCAAGGATTGTTCCACAAGACATACAACAAATTAATTGAAGAAATGTCATTCAGAGAAATATTCTTTGATGTCTTTATTCCTCTTTTAAATCATGTTGGTCTCTTATGGCAAACAGATACAATTACTCCAACACACGAACATTTTATTGTTGAATTAATAAAAAAGAAGATACTACTACACACAGAAGAAGTTAACAAAAACTTTATTCCATCTTTAGACGAAACTACGTATGTAATATTTTTACCTGAAAATGAAATGCACGAATTGGGTATAATGTATACCAATTTTGAACTAGCCAAAAGAGGACTTCACACTATTTACCTTGGTCAATCTGTACCAATAGATAGCTTAGTCTTCTTAATTTCTAAATACAATAAAATAAGTTTTGTTTCGAGTTTTACAATACAACCTGAAAAAGAAAATACGCTCTCATATTTAGACGAATTCTACGATAAATTATTAAAAGGTACTAAAAATGAATTTTATGTATCTGGTAAACTAACAGAAGGATTAAATTCTATGCCAGACAAAAAGATCCATTTACATCAAACCACAAAATCATTAATAGAACACATTAAATGAATAAAAACATAGCCATAATAGGATCTGGATTTTCTGCCTTATCTGCAGCTTGCTACTTAGCTAAAGAAGGGAATAATGTTTCTGTTTTTGAAAAAAACGAAAGTATTGGCGGACGCTGTAGACAGTTTAAAAAAGACGGTTTTACTTTTGATATGGGCCCAAGTTGGTATTGGATGCCAGATATTTTCGAAAAGTTTTTTAACGACTTTGGGAAAACAACTTCAGATTTTTATCAATTGGACAAGCTTTCACCTGCTTATAAAATTTTCTTCAGTGACGACATCATAACTATTGGTGATTCTTTAGATAAGATTTGTGAAGAATTTGAGCGTATAGAACATGGTAGCTCTATTACTCTTAAAAAATTTATAAATAAAGCTGCAGACAATTATAATATAGCTATAAATAAAATTGTTTTAAAACCTGGAATTTCTCCATTAGAATTAGTTACAAAAGACACTATAGTTCGCTTAGATCAGTTTTTTAAAACCATAAGCAACGATGTTAGAAAAAAATTTAACAACCCTAAATTAATTTCTACATTAGAGTTTCCGGTTTTATTTTTAGGTGCAAAACCAAGTAATACACCTTCTTTTTACAACTTTATGAATTATGCCGATTTTGGTTTGGGAACATGGCATCCTAAAGGTGGTATGTATCAAATCATACTAGCTATGCAACAAATAGCAGAGGATTTAGGTGTTAAAATTCATACTAATACGAATGTAAATAACATATCTGTATCTAATAAAAATGCAACTGCTATAACTGTTAATGATAAAGAAATTCATTTTGATATTTTGATAAGTGGTGCAGATTACCATCATACCGAAACACTTTTACCAGAAAATTACAGACAATACTCACAAAAATATTGGGATAAAAAAGTCTTTGCACCTTCTTCCCTATTATTTTATTTAGGGATAAATAAAAAACTTAAAAATGTCTCGCATCACAACTTGTTTTTCGATACTAATTTCGAAACACATGCTGAAGATATTTATGATAATCCTAAATGGCCTAACCAACCATTATTTTACGCAAACTTCCCTTCGGTTTCAGACCAAACTATGGCGCCAGAAGGTTGCGAGAATGCCTTCTTTTTAATTCCTATTGCACCAGGCTTGGAAGACACACCAGAAATTAGATCTCAATATTTCGATATTATAATTTCAAGATTTGAAGCCTTAACCAAACAAAGCATTAAAAATAATGTTATCTTTAAAGATAGCTTTTGTGTAAACGACTTTATTAAAGACTATAATTCTTTTAAAGGAAATGCGTATGGTATGGCAAATACACTTTTGCAAACAGCCTTTTTAAGGCCTAATTTAAAAAGTAAAAAAGTTAATAATCTCTACTTTACAGGACAATTAACAGTTCCTGGTCCAGGTGTACCGCCAGCGTTAATATCTGGAAAATTAGTAGCAGAGCTAATCCTTAAAAACCACCAATAATTATGAAAGCTTTATTCGATTCTGTATCAAATAATTGTAGCAAACTAGTAACAAATGCTTACAGCACATCTTTTTCTTTGGCTACAAAAATGCTAGCAAAATCTATAAGACAAGATATTTACAATATTTATGGTTTTGTAAGATTTGCAGACGAGATTGTAGACTCTTTTCACGATTTTAATAAAGAAGAATTATTTAACAATTTTGAAAACGATTTAGAATTAGCTCTAAAAAATAAAATTAGTCTAAACCCAATATTAAATGCGTTTCAACATACATATCACAAGTATAACATAGAAAAACATATGGTTGATGCGTTTATGAAAAGCATGAGATTAGACCTTTCTGAAGTTAAGTACACGACAGATAAAGAATATAAAGATTACATTTATGGCTCTGCAGATGTAGTTGGTTTAATGTGTTTAAAGGTATTTGTTAAAGGTGATCAAAACCAATTTGAAAGCTTAAAAGATAGCGCTATGTCGTTAGGTTCTGCTTTTCAAAAAGTAAATTTTTTAAGAGACTTAAAAGCAGATCACGAGACTTTAGATCGTACTTATTTCCCAAATACAGATTTAAATAATCTTACAGAAGAAGATAAATTATTTATAATTAACGATATTGAAAATGATTTTAAAGCTGGTTTAAACGGAATAAGATTACTACCTATAGAAGCTAAATTTGGTGTCTTTACAGCGTACAGATATTATTCGCAATTATTAAAAAAACTTAAACTTACACCTGCTTTAGACATTAAAAACACAAGAATTCGTGTTCCTAACTACAAAAAAGCCGAATTACTAACTAGAAGTTTTGTAAAGTACCAGCTAAATTTATTATAATAGACTATGAAAACAATATATTGGATATTAATCTTTTTAGGCACATTTTCTATAATGGAATTTATGGCATGGTTTACTCATAAATACATCATGCACGGATTTTTATGGTCACTTCATAAAGATCATCATCTAAAAGATCACGACAGCTGGTTTGAGCGTAATGATGCCTTTTTTATCTTTTATGCCATAGTTAGTATGACTTGCTTTTACTTATGGAGTTACGAAGATATTTGGTACACATTACCAATAGGATTAGGTATTATGGCTTATGGTGCAGCTTACTTCTTAGTACACGATATTTTTATCCATCAACGCTTTAAAATGTTTAGAAATGCCAATAATTGGTACGCACGTGGTGTTAGACGTGCACACAAAATACATCACAAGCATATTGGTAAAGAAGATGGAGAAAACTTTGGCATGTTAGTCGTACCATTTAAGTATTTCAAAAAATAGACTAAATGTCTCAAAAACATTATGATTATATCATAGTTGGCAATGGTTTAGCTGGTCTTCAATTAGCCTTAGCTTTTGCCAAAGATTCTTATTTTAATTACAAATCCATTGCTTTAATAGACGCTTCTACTAAAACTGAAAATGATAAAACTTGGAGTTTTTGGGAAAAAAACAATAGCACTTTTAGTCATCTAGCTTACCAATCTTGGCAACATGCAACTATCTACGCAGAAGACCAAAAAATAAGCTTAAACCTAAAACCTTATACTTATAAATCGATACGCGCAATAGATTTTTATGCGGAAGCTAAAGCACAACTCAATCAGCAAGACAACATTACATTTTTGGTAGAAACCGTGACTTCTGTTAAAGAAAAAAATATAGTTGAAGTCACTACCAAAACAAACAACTATACGACAAATCATGTTTTTGATAGTCGAATTCCTGACGCGTTTTTTAAAGATGAAAAAGCCACAACTTTAATACAACATTTTAAAGGTTGGATTATAGAAGCTGAAAGCGATGTTTTTAATGAAAACAGCTTTACAATGATGGATTATCGTTTAAAAGATAATAATCAAACAACCTTTATGTATGTATTACCGCATACAAAAAATAAAGCGTTAGTCGAATTCACTTATTTTACAGAAAACACTGTTAAGAATGATCATTACGACAACTATTTAAAGCAATATATTTCAGAATATTTAAACATTAATAATTATAATATTATTGAAACTGAAGTTGGTCAAATACCAATGACAACTTTTGATTTTCAATCGTTTAACACATCCAAAATCACTAAAATTGGTACAGCTGGCGGTTGGGTAAAACCTTCAACGGGATATTCTTTTAAACTCACAGAAAAAAGAGTTGCAAAAATTATTAAAAACATAAAATCCAATCAACCAACCACAAACGGACTTTTTAAAAACAAGTATAAATTTTACGACAAAGTATTTTTACAAGTTTTAAAAGATAATAATGAAAAAGGCGAATGGATCTTTAAACAATTTTACAGTAAAAATAGTACACCAACCATGTTTGAATTTTTAGATGAAGAGTCTTCACTTTTTGAAGACATTAAAATTATGTGGTCGCTATTTAGTTTCAGATTTATTAAAGCTTTTTTCAAAACACTTTAATCGTTTAAAAGCTTATCTATAGTTGCTCTAACTTTATCTCCGTTCCAATTAGCAACTCCTGTTTTATCAATAACAATCTTACCATTTTTATCAATTAAAAAAGTGCGTGGTATACTTGATACTTCAAAATCTGGATGATTTGACATTGGGTAATATACCTCTAAACTATAACCATTTTTAGTCAAAAATGCTTTCACTTTTTCACTATCATCATTGGTGACGAATAAAAATTCAACTTCATCTTTATAATCGTTATAAAGTTGATCTAAGTCAGACATTTCTGCAATACATGGCGGACACCAAGTTGCCCAAAAATTAATAAATACTACTTTGTTTTTAGCTAAAGAAAAGTCGTAAATATTACCGTTAACATCTTGTAAAGTCCATTGGAAGGTTTTCAACTGGATTCGTTCATCTTCAGCTTCTATACTAGGAGAAAATACAGACAAGCCTTTTTGTAATTGAATTTGTATAAACTGTCTTGATTGCGGAATTATCATTAACACAATAAACAACCCAAACAGAATATTACTTAAAGATAATTTTGGTTTAATAGATTTCATTTTAAAATATATGAAACAAAAAACTCCTGAATATTCAGGAGTTTTTATTATTTAATTTAATAAACTATGCGTTTTGAGCTGCAATTAAATTTAAAGCAGAACCTGCTTTATACCATTCTATTTGAGCTTCGTTATACGTATGATTTACTTTAATAGTGTCTTTACTTCCGTCTGAATGTACGACTTCAATATGAAGTGGTTTATTAGGTGCAAATTCATTTAAATCTAAGAAGTTAAATGTATCATCTTCTTGTATTAGATCGTAATCGGCTTCATTATCAAACGTTAAACCTAACATACCTTGCTTTTTAAGGTTTGTTTCGTGTATACGTGCAAAAGATTTTACAATTACAGCAGCTACACCTAAGTGTCTTGGCTCCATCGCAGCATGCTCACGTGAAGAACCTTCACCGTAATTATGATCACCAACTACAACCGTCCAAACACCTTCTTTCTTGTATTCGCGTTGTGTATCTGGTACGCCACCATATTCACCAGTTAATTGGTTTTTAACAAAGTTAGTTTTCTTATTGTAAGCATTTACTGCTCCAATTAAACAGTTGTTAGAAATATTATCTAAGTGACCTCTAAAACGTAACCAAGGTCCAGCCATACTAATATGGTCTGTGGTACATTTTCCAAAAGCTTTAATTAATAATTTAGCACCTGTTATTGAATCACCTATTGGTGTAAATGGTGTTAATAATTGTAATCTTTCAGAATCTTCGGTAACTTTAACAACAACGCTACTACCATCTTCTCTTGGTTCTAAATAACCGTTTTCTTTAACTTCAAAACCTTTTGGTGGTAATTCCCATCCAGTTGGTTCGTCTAACATCACTTCTTCTCCATCTTCATTAATTAATTTATCTGTCATTGGATTAAAATCCAAACGACCAGCAATTGCTATAGCTGCTGTTAATTCTGGAGACGCCACAAAAGCATGTGTATTTGGGTTACCATCTGCACGCTTAGCAAAGTTTCTATTAAACGAATGAACTATACTGTTTTTTGGTGCATTTTTAGGATCGCTATATCTAGCCCATTGACCAATACAAGGTCCACAAGCGTTAGTAAATATTGTAGCATCTAATTTTTCAAAGATTTCTAAAATACCATCTCTTTCTGTAGTATATCTTACTTGCTCAGAACCAGGATTGATACCAAATTCTGCTTTAGTTTTTAGCTTTTTATCTAATGCTTGTTGCGCAATAGATGACGCTCTTGATAAATCTTCGTAAGACGAATTTGTACAAGAACCAATTAATCCCCATTCTACTTGTAAAGGCCAATCGTTATCTGTGGCTTTTTTAGTCATTTCTTTACCAGCTGGAGTTGATAAATCTGGAGTAAATGGTCCGTTTAATAATGGATTTAATTCAGATAAATTAATTTCAATTACTTGATCAAAATATTGTTCTGGATTAGCATATACTTCAGGATCTGCTGTTAAGTATTCACGAACTTTATTTGCAGCGTCTGCTACATCAGATCTATCTGTTGCACGTAAATAACGCTCCATAGAATCGTCATAACCAAAAGTAGAAGTAGTTGCTCCTATTTCTGCTCCCATATTACAAATGGTTCCTTTTCCTGTACAAGACATAGATGTTGCGCCAGGACCAAAATACTCTACAATTGCGCCAGTACCACCTTTTACTGTTAATATTTCAGCAACTTTTAAAATAACGTCTTTTGGTGCTGTCCAACCAGACAATTTACCTGTTAACTTAACACCTATTAACTTAGGAAATTTAAGTTCCCAAGCCATTCCAGCCATTACATCTACTGCATCTGCGCCACCAACACCAATAGCTACCATACCTAATCCACCAGCGTTAACGGTATGAGAATCTGTACCAATCATCATTCCTCCAGGAAACGCATAATTCTCTAATACCACTTGGTGAATTATACCCGCTCCTGGTTTCCAGAAGCCAATACCGTATTTGTTAGAAACTGATTCTAAAAATTCAAAAACCTCTTTACTAACATTGTTTGCATGCTTTAAATCTTTTTCAGCACCATCTTTAGCTTGAATTAAGTGATCACAATGCACCGTAGTTGGCACTGCAACTTTATCTTTTCCTGCTTGCATAAATTGCAATAATGCCATTTGTGCTGTTGCGTCTTGACAAGCAATTCTATCTGGTGCAAAATCTACATAATCTTTACCTCTTGTGAAAGCTGTTTTTGGTGTTCCGTCCCAAAGGTGATTGTATAAAATCTTTTCAGAAAGTGTTAAAGGTTTACCTACAACTTCACGAGCAGCGTCTACTCGTTCTACCATTTGGCTATATACCTTTTTAATCATGTCAATATCAAATGCCATAAGTTTTTGTTTTTTTGTTTGTCTTAAATTTATTAAAAAAAATGATATGATTTGAGTCCAAATACTATCATTTTTATAGATTTTTAATTTAATAAAATTCTTTCATTTTTATCATAAGAAAAGGTTAATAATGCCAATTACCACTTAATTTCATCATTAAATTGAAAAGCAAAAAAAAAGCCCGAATTAAAAATTCGGGCTTCTGAATATATATTGTTATGACTATTACGCCATTACTAATTGCTTTTGAGATGGCTTAAACTTGGTTAATACTATTCCATCTACAGCAGCTTCGTATTCTTCCATAGTTGGTGTACGACCAAGAATAGTTGATAATACTACAACTGGAGTTGATGATAATAATGATTCTCCTTTTTTACCATCGGCATCTTTTACAACACGACCTTGGAATAAACGTGTTGATGTTGCCATTACTGTATCACCAGGCTCAGCTTTTTCTTGGTTACCCATACAAAGGTTACAACCAGGACGTTCTAAATACAACATGTTTTCGTATTTAGTACGTGCAGCTGCTTTTGGTGCGTCGTCGTTAAACTCGAATCCTGAGTACTTTTGTAATACTTCCCAATCACCTTCAGCTTTTAATTCATCAACAATATTGTATGTTGGTGGCGCTACAACTAATGGTGCTTTAAATTCTACTTTACCGTGTTGAGCTTCGATATTTTTAAGCATTTGCGCTAAAATTTTCATATCACCTTTATGTACCATACAAGATCCAACGAAACCTAAATCTACTTTTTTAGTTCCGCCATAGTAAGATAATGGACGAATTGTATCGTGAGTATAACGTCTTGAAGGATCTTCGTTGTTTACATCTGGATCTGCAATCATTGGTTCTGCGATTTCATCTAAATCGATAACCACTTCTGCATAATATTTAGCATCTGCATCTGGCTTTAATGCTGGTTTAGAACCAGATTTAAGCTCTTCAATTCTGCTGTTTGCTTTGTCTACTAAACCTTGTAACATTTGCTTTTCGTTATCCATACCTTTTTTAATCATGATTTGGATACGATCTCTAGCAATTTCTAAAGATTCGATTAACGTTTCTTCTTCAGAAATACAGATAGATGCTTTCGCTTTCATCTCTGCAGTCCAATCTGTAAATGTAAAGGCTTGATCTGATGTTAATGTACCAATGTGTACTTCGATAACACGACCTTGGAACACGTTTTCGCCATCAAATTGCTTTAACATTTGTTGTTGCGTTGCATGTACTACATCACGGAAATCCATGAAGCTTCTCATGTTACCTTTAAACGTTACTTTTACAGACTCTGGAATTGGCATTGTTGCTTCACCAGTTGCTAAAGCTAATGCAACAGTACCAGAATCGGCACCAAAAGCAACACCTTTAGACATACGTGTGTGCGAATCTCCACCAATAATAATATCCCAATCATCTACCGTAATATCGTTTAATACTTTATGAATTACGTCTGTCATTGCGTGATAATGACCTTTAGGGTCACGACCAGTAATTAAACCGAAATCGTTCATAAACTTCATTAAACGCGGAATGTTAGCTTTTGATTTATCATCCCAAACTGAAGCTGTATGACAACCAGATTGGTAACCAGCATCTACAATTGGTGAAATTACCGTAGCTGCCATCATTTCTAATTCTTGAGACGTCATTAAACCTGTAGTATCTTGAGAACCTACAATGTTTACTTCTACACGAACGTTAGATCCAGCGTGTAATGTTTTTCCTGGTGTCGTACCAACAGCGTTTTTATTAAAGATTTTTTCTACTGCTGTTAACCCTTGGTTTTCTACAGTAATTTCTTTAGATGCTGCGTACACTTGAGGAATTTCGATACCTAAAGCTTTACAAGCAAAGGTTTGTAATTTTTTACCAAAAACCACAGCGTAAGATCCACCAGCTTTGATAAACTCCATTTTTTGAGGTGTTAATGCTGTAGAAATATCTTTAAGCTCTTGGTCTCCGTTATATAATTTTTTCTCTTTTGTATTAATGGTTAAAACCGTACCAGTTTTTACAGAATATACCTCTTTTAAAATTGGTTCTCCATCTGCATCTACAACTGTATTACCGTTTTCGTCTTTTTGTTTTACCCAGTTTTTAAGATCAATTCCAATTCCTCCTGTTACACCAACTGTTGTTAAGAAAATTGGTGCAATACCATTTGTTCCAGCGATTACAGGTGCAATATTGATAAATGGTACATAAGGTGACGAAGGAATTCCTGTCCATAATGCCACGTTATTTACACCAGACATACGAGACGATCCTACACCCATTGTTCCTTTTTCTGCAATAAGCATAATACGCTTATCTGGATGTTGCTTTTTTAAAGCTAACACTTCTTGTTGCATATCTTTATTATGCTCAAAGATAGATTGACCATGTAACTCACGATCTGATCTTGAGTGCGCATCTGCACCAGGTGATAATAAATCTGTTGAAATATCTCCTACACCAGCAACATAAGTTACTACTTGAATTTCTTCTTGAACTTCTGGAAGTTTTGTAAAAAATTCTGCTTGCGCATAGCTCTCGATTATCTCTTTAGCAATCGCGTTACCAGCTTTCATTGCTAGTTCTAAACGCTCAGTATCTGCTTCGTATAGAAATACTTGTGTTTTTAATACTTTAGCTGCAGCTTCAGCAATTGCTTTATCTTCACCTAAAGCTAAATCTAAAAGTACTTCTACAGAAGGTCCTCCTTTCATGTGAGATAATTGCTCGAAAGCAAATTCTGAAGTAATTTCTTCTACTTTGGTTTCACCTAAAATAATTTCTTTTAAAAAATCTGCTTTTACACGTGCAGCACTTGTAGTTCCTGGTAAAACGTTATATATAAAAAAGTTTAAAGAATCTTTTCTATGCTCGTTATTTACATCTTTTATTTGTGCTATAATTTCGCTTAATAATTCTGCGCCATCAATAGGCTTTGGATGTAATCCTTGAAGTTTACGAGCTTCAATTTCTTTAAGATAATCGTTGTAAGTATTCATATAAATTTATTCAGTGTTAGTTATACTGAAAATTGCAGTTATAGAATAGGCAATTTTGAGTCTCGCAAAAATAAGAAATCTTAAAGAAGATAGAAAATATATAACAAAAAGAGAGAAACGATAAATTATTTTCAATATTTAATCAAATTTTAATGTATTTTTTACAATAACAACAATTTGAATAGCTATAAAATAATAAATTAACAATATTATACTTAATATTAAAGCTATCAGTTATTTAGATTGTTTCTAAATTCTATAATAGGACGTTCAAAATAAGTGTATAAAATATAAGATAGTAGGAAAGAAATACTCCAAAACCCAATTAAAATAATTAGCTTAAAAACGCCTGAACTGTGTTCTAAATTTATAAAATGTTTAAACGATAATAATACGATGGAATAGTTAACTAAATACAAAGAATAAGACCATAAACTAATTTTAGTAATTATTGAATTAGTTTGTTTTTTCCAATTAGAAACTAAAGGAAAACACATTAAAATACTAATAGATACTAATGGTAAATACCAAATATTAAAAAACTGCAAGTAGTTATCTGGATTTAACTTATTTATAAAGATAATGGCATGAATAATTACAAAACTTAAACTACCTAAAATGAAACTTTTATACTTTATTTTATTCCAAAACAATGTGTAATACATACTTAAAAAAGCACCTATAAATCCATAATAAATGCTGTCTATTCTTGTAATTACAACTTTTCTTAAAGAATGACTCCAGTTGAAATCTTGTATAGTATTTATAGTATTGAAGTGAAAAATAATCTTACTTAAAATAAAAGCTATAATAACTATAAAGGTCATAATTAGAAATGACCATTTGTTTAATCTTTTAACAAACAAGGCTATGAGCATTAATAGTATTGGTCCTAATAAATAGGCAAATTCTTCGATAGTTAAACTCCACGATTCTGTAAAAAAGTCTGGCATTGGATGAAAACCATTTTGAAGGAAAAAGAAATAATGAAAAAGCTGATTTGGAATTTCGGTCTTGTACAAAAAAGCTAGACCAATATTTATGACTAAAATTAAATAGTAATTTGGTAACGTACGTAACCAGCGACGTACCCAAAACTGAACAAAATGTCTTGGTTTAATTTGATTACTTTCTATGTGTTTTATAAGAATTGTGCCTATTAAAAATCCACTTAACACAAAAAAAATATCTACTCCAATTGTTCCAAAAAATTGAATGAATTTTACTAGCGTCGCTTCAGAATTCGGGAATAATAAAATTGTAGAATGCGAACAAAGAATAAGTAAAATAGCGATAGCTCTAACCACATCTAAACCAAAAATACGATGTTTATATGTTGTGATCGCTTTCAAAATATGTTAGAGGATTTTTTAGTACTTATTACGATATATCTTAATTAGTACAATAATAGCATAAAAAAGTGCAGCAAACTCTACGAAAGTTCCTAAGGTTAAAATCACATTTCCGTAAGGCCAATGTTGAATTTTAAGCAAAGCTCCAACTATAGTTAATCCAAAACCAAGTAAAAGTAGTAATAATGGGATTAGAAATTTTTTCAGATTCATTTTAAAAAAGATCTTTAATGATTTGTTCTATAGTAATACCTTCGGCTTCTGCTTTATAGTTTTTAATCATTCTGTGACGTAAAATTCCAATTGCAACAGCTTGAACATTTTCTATATCTGGAGAAAACTTACCATTAACAGCTGCATGAGTTTTTGCTGCTAAAATAAGGTTTTGAGATGCTCTTGGTCCTGCGCCCCAATCTACAAATTGCTTTACTAAATCTGAAGCTGAATCGCTATTTGGTCTAGTTTTACCAACCATTTTTACAGCGTACTCTATTACATTATCTGCTACTGGAATACGTCTAATTAACTGCTGAAAATCTGTAATTTCTTGAGCAGAAAATAGCGCGTTTACAGTTGGTTTAACATCTGAAGTTGTTGCTTTAACGACTTGCACTTCTTCTTCAAAAGTTGGATATTCTAAATTAATAGCAAACATAAAACGGTCTAACTGAGCTTCTGGTAACGGATATGTTCCTTCTTGCTCTATTGGGTTTTGTGTTGCTAAAACAAAATATGGTAAATCTAACTTATAATGGTGACCTGCTACTGTAACTGCTCTTTCTTGCATAGCTTCTAAAAGTGCAGCTTGTGTTTTTGGTGGTGTACGGTTAATCTCGTCTGCTAAAATAATGTTAGAAAATATTGGTCCTTTTATAAATTTAAACTGTCTATTTTCATCTAAAATTTCGCTACCTAAAATATCGCTAGGCATTAAATCTGGTGTAAACTGTATACGTTTAAAATCAAGTCCTAATGCTTGAGAAATTGTATTTACCATTAACGTTTTTGCTAAACCAGGTACACCAACCAATAAGGCATGTCCGCCAGAAAATATTGAAATCAGGATTTGATTTACAACATCGTCTTGACCTACGATAACTTTTGCAACTTCGGCTTTTAATTGATTGTATTTTGTGACTAGATTTTTTACTGCAGCAACGTCTGACATAAGCTTTGTTTATTTTTTTAACCAGTTACTTTTAAAATCGCAATTTCTGTAAGCTTCGCTAATTTTAATATAAGTTTCTTTAATGGTTTCGTCTTGCCATTTTTCAATAGCTTCAAAGCGTTTTTCGTTTAAAGCTAGGTCTTTTATTTTTAAGTAATCGCGACCATAGTCTGCTTCATGCTCGTCTATTCTATCTGTAACTGTTACTAGCTTAAACTTTATTGCTCCTGTACGATCTTGATCTGTAATAACTTGACTTACCTCATTGTTATCTAAGTCTTGAATTTGACCGTATAATTCTGGATCCATTTTTGTTAACTCGAAGTTATAATCTTGAGTTGCAGGATTTATTAATTGTCCTCCTTGGTATTTGGTCTCTTTTTCATTACTAAATTCTTTTGCTGCATCTGCAAAAGAGATATCACCATCTATAATGGTTTGTCTAATTTTTTCTATTTCTTCTTTAGCTTCTTTTATTTTATCATCAGACACTTTAGGCATTAATAATATGTGTCTTACATCGTATTCTTGTCCTCTAATTTTTTCTAAATAGATAATGTGATAGCCATAATCTGTTTTGAATGGTTCTGAAATTTCTCCTTCTTGTAATGAAAAAGCTACTTCACGAAACTCTTTTACCATTCTTGGTTTACTTCTATTCAAAGTATAAAGTCCTCCATTTTTTTTAGATGCACCATCTTCTGTATATAATACGGCTCTACTTGTAAAGCTTCTTCCTTCTTCTTCTACTTGACGCTTATATTCTTTTAATTGGTCTATTACTCTTTGATTTTCTTCGTCTGAAACTTTTGGTTCTATTACGATTTGAGCCACTTTAAGTTCTGTTCCAAATCTTGGACGTTCTTCTTTTGGTATGTTGTTAAAAAACTGTCTAACTTCTTCTGGAGTTACTTCTACTTCTTCTATAACTTTATCTTGCATTTTTGCAGCAAGCATGTTGCTTTTGTTAATTTCAAACATTTCTTCTCTAAAACTAACTTCGTCGTCTTTTTTATAAAACTCTAAAAGCTCGTCCATACTACCGTTAGTTTGTTGTAAAAACTGATTGATTTGTTGATCTACTCTTGATCTTATTTCGGCATCATTTACTTCTATACTATCTTGTATTGCTTGATGCGCGTATAGTTTATCTTCTAACAGTTTACCAAATAATTGACAACGATCAAAGTTTGCTGTAGATGCGCCTTGTGCTTTTAATTGTAATAATGTTTTGTCTATATCACTATCTAAAATTATATAGTCTCCAACAACTGCTGCTACGCCATCTACTTTTAATGCTCCTGTTTTTACTACCGAATCTTTTACCGTTTGCGGCGTATTTTCTTCTATAATTTCTTGGGCAGATCCTACTGTTACTGCTAATAAAAACGCTAATACATTTAACGTTTTTTGTTTAATTGTAAATTTCAAATTGTTTGTTGTTAATGGCATCTTTCTTAATATCCTTTTCTAATTGCTTTATTAATTCCAGTTTGCGTTTGTTGATAACAATCTGGTTAATAGTTGGCTTGACGTATTCTAATGGTGCTGTACTATTGCGTAATAATACATCATTAATTTGCATCAAATATAATCCTAATGAATCTTTGAGTTGTATAAAATTAGATTTTTTTAACAATTCGTCTTTATTTTCTAAAGTTACTGCAGGAATTTTTGTGATTGCTTGATCTAATCGTATCCAAACAGAATCGTTTAAAGAATATGACTTAAATTGAATGGCTATCGAATCTAATTCTTTTTTATCTTGAGTATTAAACCTTTTAAATTTTTGTTTAATACTTTCTAAATCTAATCGATTTGGCTCTATGTTTATGTATCTAAATTTAATTAAATCTTCATTTAACTTAAAAGCTTCTTTGTTACTATCGTAATAGGTAGATGCAGACTCTACAGATACTGCTGTATCTAAGTTTTTTGTGACTAAAGCTTCTAAATACGCTTTACTATAAAGATCGTTTTTATATTGTGTTACTAACCTATCAAATTTTTCTAATTTTTTATCACTTAAATTTACTTCTGCACCTTGAACTAACAATTGCTGTGTTGCCCATTGGTTTATAAAATTATTTGCAAAAATTGTACTGTCTTCTGTAGATAGGTTTTCTGGTAATGCTTTTTTTAAATCTGCTTGATAAAGATAGACATCGTTTACTCTTGCAATAGCATTTTCGGTTTGCGCTGTTTTAAAATAATCGCAAGATTGTAATAAGCTAGCTGTAATTAATATGTATAATAAGTTTTTCAACCAGTAACTAATTTAAATCCTTTTTTACTTGTTTTAATACATCTTGGTTTATCGTCACCTTGTATGTTTTAGACAAGTTTTCTAACCATTGTTTTTCTTTTAACTCTTGAAAATCACTAATAACTTTTCCTTTAGCTTCTTCAAACGTTTTTTGCTGTTTTGGAATAATACTATTTACTTTTACTACACTATATGCATTATTATGTTTAAATGGTTTTGAAACACCTTGTTGTGCTTTAAAATTATTTGGTAACGCTTGATGATCTAAAGTTACTTTATCTACGATAAAACTAACATTTACTTCATCTTCTGTATTAAGTTGATTTTTAATTTGCGCAATGTCTTTATTTTGCTCTAATAACTTTGCTACTGTTTTTATATCTTTTTTATTAGCTGAAGATGCTATTACCACGTCTAATTTCTTATCAAAAAAGTAGTTTTGTTTATTGGTTTTATAATAGTTTTTTAATCCTAAACTGTCTTCTCTTGCAGCATTCCAGATTTTGGTTTCCATTAAATCAAAAAGTAAAAGTCCGTCGCGATATTCATTTAAAATATTAGCGTATTCTTCATTTTCAAACTCTAAATTTTCTTCTTGATATTTTATAAGTTTAGCTTCAAGAAAAGATCTATAGTGAACCGAAACTAATTGATTAAATGGTAATTGCGCTTGTCTTTTTCTTTGAGAATTTTCTAAATACTTTGCAAAATCTGAATATTTATAAGAAGTATCGCCTAAAGTAAATAACACTTTTGTACTATCTAAAGTTTTTGGTGCTTGCCAAATACGTTTATAATATTGATTGTTTAAGATTGAAGTAAAATAATCTAAATCGTTATTATTTACTGTAACATTATATTTACTTAACAGGTTGTTATATCTAGATTCACTAATTACACTTGATCTAGAATCTTTTTTTACTTGAGCCTTAATTTCGGCTTCCATATTTTGATAAGTATCTATTGTTTTTCTATCTAATAATTTAACGATATGAAATCCATACTTACTTTTAAATGGTTCTGATATTTGCCCAATAGTTTCTAAAGAAAATGCTTGTTCTTCAAATATTGGACTGCTTAATTGTCCTGAAGAAAAAGGATTTAATTTACCTCCGTTACTACTAGAACTTTTATCTTGAGAAAATTGTTTGGCTAAAGCTTCAAAACTTTCACCTTGTTTTATACGCTTGTAAATCTCTGTAATTTGTTGTTCTGCATCCTGCGCTTTGTCTTCGTTATTATTGGTTAGCATTATGTGCGCAACGGTTACTGTACCTCTGTTTTCTCTTTTATCTAAAACATTAACTATATGAAATCCAAAACGTGTTCTAAATGGTTGCGACCATTCGCCAATAGCTGTTTGATAAGCTGCAGTTTCAAAATTGTAAACCATTTTAAAAGCGGTAAAAAAGCCTAATTCTTCTGCAAATAAAGTACGACCATTGTGTATAGATTTTACAGCATCGTAACCTTCTGTAATTACTCTATCACGTAATTTATTAATTTCATCTTCGGCTAATTTTACTTGACTTTCTGGAGCGTTTTCGTCTATTCTAACTAAAATATGTCTTGCATTTACCTCATATTTTAATCGCTCGTACGCTTCTTTAACCAAAGCTTCAGTAACTTGATTATTGCTTAAAAAATTGGTAGAAAGTTGTTTTTTATAGCCTTCAAATTCTCTTAAATATGCAGGTTTTTTGTCTAATCCTAACTGTTTTGCTTCAGCAATTTTAAGTTTATATTTGATAAATAAGTCTAAATAGTTATCGACGTCTTTTTGGTTTTCGTCTTTAACTAATTCTAGATTTTTTTTATAAACTCTTTTAAATTCAGATGCGTAAACTGGCGTATCTTCTACACTAAACAAAATTTGTTTTTCTTGTGCTTTTACAACCAAAAAAGTTGAAAAAAATAGAACCGTAAAAAGTGCTATATTACTTAGCTTCATATTATCAAGGACTTATTTTGAGGTACATGCAAAAATAGTAATATTACATTATTAGACAAGTAAATTACAAACGATAGTAGGATAGAATTATTATCTTATTTTAAAATTGAATTGAAATCCTAATTTCTAAATTTTATATTTGTTGTACCAACCAATTAGTAATGAAATATACTACCCAAATCCAAATAGATAAACCTATTGATACTTGTTTTGCTTTAATAGAAAATATAGACCATTTAAAACACTGGCAATCTGGTTTACATAGTGTAGAGCATATCTCTGGTACACCAAGACAAGTTGGAGCTATTTTACAATTAAACTACTTATTTGATAGACAATACTTAACGCTTACCGAAACCTTAACTTTTAAAGAAAAAAACAAAGCCTTACATTTTAACTTTGATACTAAAGGCATACATAATATTCAAGAAAATTATTTTGAAGCAACCGATAGTAATACAACTATTTGGACTTGTAATAACGAATTTATTCCAACTAGTTTATCTACAAGATTAATGTTATTGCTTATACCAAGAGCTTTTAAAAAACAAACAAAAAAATATCTAGCAGATTTTAAAAATTACGCAGAACAAGGCATTTCTGTAAAAGAAGACTAATGAGACAATTAAAACTAATTTGGGATTTTAGAGGACCAGATGCTTTAAAAATTGCCGAGCATCATGTGATACATTTAAAAGAATTTATCGCGATTAAAAATACACAACTTAATATTACTGGCGTAGAAAAATTGTCTGATTTACATTGCATTGCTTTTATGGTGGTTAATGAAAGTGAAATGAAACCAATACGTGATGCTTTAAAACCACATCGTGGACAAGTTTATAATCCGTAATACCTCTTTCATTGAATCACAATACAATCCAGTTAATTAAAATATACAGTTTAAGTCTGTTAAGAAAACAATTTCTAACCAAACACAAATAAAAAAGCACAACTATTATGTTGTGCTTTTTACTACTTATTAATTAAAATTATCTAGAATAATTTGGAGCTTCTTTTGTAATAGTAACGTCATGCGGATGACTTTCATTAATTCCTGAAGATGTAATTTTTACAAATCGTCCAGTTTCTTTTAAAGTTGCAATGTCTTTTGCACCACAATATCCCATTCCTGCACGTAATCCACCAACAAACTGATGTATACTTTCAAACAACTCTCCTTTATAAGGTACACGACCAACAATTCCTTCTGGAACTAATTTTTTAATATCGTCTTCTACATCTTGAAAATAGCGATCTTTACTACCTTGCTTCATCGCTTCTACAGATCCCATTCCACGATAAGACTTAAACTTACGACCTTCGTAAATAATAGTTTCTCCTGGACTTTCTTTTGTACCTGCTAATAATGAGCCTAACATTACTGTATCTGCACCTGCAGCAATTGCTTTAGGTATATCTCCTGTATATCTTATTCCGCCATCTGCTATCACAGGAACACCTGTTCCTTTTATTGCTGCTGCAACTTCTAAAACAGCACTAAACTGTGGGAAACCAACACCTGCAACAACACGTGTTGTACAGATAGATCCTGGTCCAATTCCTACTTTTACCGCGTCTGCGCCAGCTTCTACTAAATATTTTGCAGCTTCTGCTGTCGCTATATTACCAACAATTGCTTCTAATTGTGGGAATTTTTTCTTTATTTCTTTTAAAACATTTACAACACCTTTTGTGTGTCCATGTGCTGTATCTATAACAATTGCATCAACTCCTGCATTTACTAAAGCTTCTGCTCTATCTACAGCATCACCTGTTACTCCAATTGCTGCAGCAACACGTAATCTTCCGTAGTTATCTTTATTAGCAATAGGCTTTTGAGTAACTTTGGTAATATCTCTAAACGTAATTAATCCTTCAAGTTTATCACCTTCTACAATTAAAAGTTTTTCAATTTTATTTTGCTGAAGTATTTTCTCTGCATCTTTTAAAGACGTACCAATTGGTGCTGTTACTAGATTTTCGCTAGTCATTACTTCTACAATTGGTCTAGAATTTTGATGCTCAAAACGTAAATCTCTATTAGTTACAATACCTTTTAATTTTCCTGTGGCATCAACAATAGGAATACCTCCAATACTATGCTCTTTCATAGCTTGTTTAGCATCTGCAACAATTGCTGTAGTTGGCAAGGTTACTGGATCTATAATCATACCGCTTTCTGCACGTTTTACTTTACGTACTTTAGTCGCTTGCTCCTCTATGGTCATGTTTTTATGCAACACACCAATACCACCTTCTCTAGCCATAGCTATCGCCATACGACTTTCGGTAACTGTATCCATAGCTGCAGAAACTATAGGCACATTAATAGTTATATTTCTTGTGAATTTTGATTGAATATTGACTTCGCGTGGAAGTACTTCAGAAAACGCTGGAACTAGTAGGACATCATCGTAAGTTAATCCTTCGCCTACTATTTTATTATTGTGTGCTGTCATGTTGCAATTAGAATTAATTGCGCGTAAAGATAATCATATTATAATTAACAAAAGCTATTTATCACAAATAACTAGCCTAATTAACCTTAATTTTACATTAAACTTACTCTATGAATAAAAAAAGCTTACTGGTTTAGTAAGCTTTTTTGTTATTTATAATCTGTCGTTTTTATGCTTCAGCATGTAATGGTGCCCAATGAGAACATAACATTCCTGGTGCTGCTTTTTGTGGATTAGCACAAGATTTTTCATTAAATCTAGAGCATGTTTCGCAATTTGGATCGTTTTTTAAAGCCACTTGCATTTCAAAACTATCGCAAGTATAATGATCGTTAACTTGAACTTGGTGAGCACTACAGTAGTGACCTT
The DNA here is from genome assembly GCF_014764305.1 of Mesoflavibacter profundi. NCBI lineage: Bacteria > Pseudomonadati > Bacteroidota > Flavobacteriia > Flavobacteriales > Flavobacteriaceae > Mesoflavibacter > Mesoflavibacter profundi. Next base: position 2,289,355 of record NZ_CP061703.1, on the reverse strand, counting down.
CTGATATTTTTTGACAGTTTACACAACTGTTTCCTATTCTAATTGACATAACTTTTATTTTTAAATTCAATTAAAATTATGATAATATCTTTTTAGAATGAATTTAAACAACTGTTTTGCAACAGTTTGTATTTAGACTGTTTTAAAATAGTAATTAGAATTTCATTTGTAATGTTGCATAATAATTACGTGGTGCAGATGGTATAATTCCTGGTCCAGGATATCCTGTAGCACGTCTTGTAAAGTAATAATTGTCTAACGCATTATTAACGCCAGTTTCTAATTTAAACCTTTTGTAAGTATAACTTAAAGACACATCTAACACATCGTAAGCTGGAATTAGCCCAATCACTCCGCTTAGATCATCTTGAGAACTCGAATTTGTTGCATCTGAAAACTGATCTGACAAATACGAATATTGCACATTTAACAACGCGTTTTTATATCCAAATTTAATACCTGTTTTTAGATTAAATTCTGGCACAAATTCTACTTTATTTCCTTCTACAGCATTAGCTTTACTAGACACATATTCTGATGTAATTACAGAAGTATTTAAAAATGTATTTAACTTAAAATCGTCATTTAGGTTTAGCACCTTTTTTAAATTGAAATCTACTAAAGACTCTAATCCATAAATTACTGCATCTCCAATATTTCCTCTTTCACTTACAATGCGTCCATCGCCTCTATCTTTGGTAATAAATCCAATTCTTCTGTTATAGAATAATCCAAAAATATTAGCATCATAAGACACGTAGTTTTTTAAATTTCCTCTAATACCTAAATCGGCAGTAAAACCTTCTTCATCTGTAATATCTGGATTGATTTGAAATGCTGGATTAGAAATATTTATATCTGAAAAGGTGATCGATCTATAGTTTTGAGAAATATTAGCATAGGTTTCAAAATTGGTAGTAGGTTTATAACTTAAACCTAAACCAAGTAATGCAAACGAACGCTCGAAATTTTGAAACGTATCTACCGTTTCACTAAAAATAACATTACCAGCAAAATCTGTGTTTATGTTTTGATAAAAACCTTCGCTTTCGGTTTTGATGTATTCAAATCTAAAACCTGGTGTTAATGAAAATTTATCGGATAGATATAAAATATGTTCTCCAAAAACAGCCACATTAAGGTTAGGCAACTCGTATTTTGATTGGTTTGGATAATTTGGATATTGCTGTGTTGCAAAGTTAAAATTCGGATTTCCTTCTGCTGTTCCTGGACCTTGCTGTTCGGTATTGTTTGCTTTGTAAAACTTTGTTCCTATTAAAAAAGTAGCATCTTTATTAAATAGCTTGTATTTGGTTAGCAATCTACTTTCAAAACCAAAATTACTAAAATCGCCTTTTATTAAATCTCGTTCTTGATTAGCGTCTTCTTGATTAACACGATTGGTCCTAAAACCTAATGCATTACGTTGTGCTTTTAATCCAAAAAAGTTAAAAGTAAAGTTAGTTTTTTCTGAAAACTGATGCGCTAATTTTAAGTTATATAAAAACCAATCTACTTGAAACCAGTTTCGTTTTCTGTTACTTTGAAATGGATCTTCGTTAAACATTCTATCTGTTAATCCGCCAGCTTGCTGCGCTAGGTAACGCATGTAGGTTACTTCGCCTTCTAATTTTGTTTTATCAGACAGTTGATAACCAATATGACCAAAAATATTTTTAGACTCAAACTCGCTATTTGGTCTAAATCCGTCACCTTTTTTGTAATTAAAGTAACTGTAGTAGCTAAATTTGTTTTTTGTACCGCTAACACTTGTAAAGTTGGTATACAAACCAAAACTACCAACGGTATTACGCGTAATAAGTTCTAATGGTTTATTGGCATTTGGCGCTTTAGTTTTAAAATTAATCAAACCACCAAATTGAGTCCCATATTGTAAAGATGCTGCGCCTCTAATAACTTGTATTTGCTCTAAACCTTCGGCTGCTGGCGTATAATAACTTTCTGGATATCCTAAAACATCGGCGCTAATATCGTAACCATTTTGTCTGGTATTAAAATTTGACGTTCTGTTAGGATCTAATCCTCGTCCGCCAATATTTAATTGTAAACCTGCATCGTCGTTTTCAAAAATATTTAATCCTGCAACTTGACTGTAAATTTGCCTACTATTATTGGTGGCGAGGTTTGCTAAAGATTGATCGACAAGCACGACTTCGGTTTTTTTACCTGCATAAATCGCAGTTTCTTCAACATCTTTTAAACGTTGTAGTTGAAACACTTCTGCTTTTCTTGCGGTTAACTGCACTTCAGATAATTGCTGCGTTAAGTCTTCTAATTCAATATTTAAATTAGTTGTTGTGTTTGTGTTTATTGTACGTTCTTCAATTTCAAATTCATAAGTAAAAAATGCTAATGTTAGTGTTTCTTTTTCTGTCGTAAACGTAAAACTTCCGTTAGCATTGGTTTGTGTTAATAATCCTGATTGTTTATCATAAATTAACACATCTTGTATTGGAGATTGTGTAGATTTTGCAACAACGTTACCTGTTATTGTTTGTTGCGCGTAAGACACAACACTTAATAAAATTGCAGTAATTATAAAATTATAGTCCTTTAATGTCATCGTTAAAAGGTAATATCCAAGATTTGGGTTTAAAAGTTTCTTTTATAGCGTACAAATTTACGTCAGGATTTATAAATAAAGAACTTTGTCTTCCATTTAATGCAACATAACTTTGCACATATACTTCTATATTTTTATGTCCTTGTTTTGTAAAATGATCGCCTAAAAAGTGTGCGTATTCTAATATAAAGTCTGGCTGAAAGCTCATTTGCTTTTCTTGAAAGCTGGTTAAAAAATCAGAATTTTCTACGTAAAAAAATTCGCCTGTTTCACCATTTACAATTTTAAAAGTTGCAATTCCCATTTTTTCCATAAGCATAACACGCCAAGAAAATCGATACCCTTCTTCAGTCCAAAATAATTCACCTGGATATAATAGATATCTAAAAGGAAATACTAATTGAATGACGAAAAAAAGCAACACAATTCGCTTTTGAATATTTAACTTAGAAGGAAATGTTTGTAAAAACGAAATGGTGCTCTTTTTATATTTTGAAAGACTTTTATTGATAAAGTTGATAATTTTTAGATGAAATTTATAATCGAAAAAAATCAGCGTAGATACAATCATGATATACGGAAACATTCCTATGTTAAAAAGCACTCGCGTAAACACATGAAATATAACAACCAAAATAAATGCAAACCATCTTGTGCGTTTATAGAGTAATAAAAACGGAATTAAAATATCGTACAACATACCAGACCAACTCATCGCAAAATGAAACCAGTTTTGTTGCATCAACGTTTCGCCTAAAAATGGTAAATCATATTTAGAAGGTAACCATATTTTTAATGGCATGGCTTTAAACAACCAATCACTATTAAGTTTTGCTATACCTGCAAAAAAATAGACAAGTCCTAATAACAGTTTTACCGAATCTATTGTCCAAGTTGGAACTTGCTTAAAGCTTTTATTTTTAAAATAACTGTCTAAAGAAAACCTAGCATTTGCTGGAAGAAAAATTAATAAGAAACTTAAAATACTTATAAAGTAATAATGGTTTAGATAAGTGGTTTTATCCATTAATTCTATATAAGTAAAACTTAAAAAGAAACCTATAATTGCCAATCTATACTTGTATCCAATTGCAACTAAAAACGCCATTACAAAGCAAAATACAAAAAGTAGATACGTAAATTGACCTAAAGGTTTTACCCATGAAAAGCCATAATAAGAAAAATGAAATTTTGGTTGAATGTAAAGCGTTTCTATCCATCCATTTATCCAAAACCTAATAAGACTATAACACATCATTAAACCAAAAAACAATCTAAACACTACTAAAGGAGCAGCGTTAGATTGTTTATTTAAGTATATCGAAAGTGATTTATACATCTTAAAAAAAGCGCCTTAAAAAGCGCTTTTATAATTTTTTGAGTTACAAATTAATCGCCATCTGCATCTACGTAATCTACATTAATATTAAAAGCTTGTAACATGTCTACTTTAAAAGATACTACTGCTAATTGTAGCACATCAAAAGTTTCAGTCATTTGTGTGTTATCCGAAGTTACTTGAGCGTAAAAATTATCTTGTAACGTGTTAATCTTATCACGTCCGTTATTTAATTTTGTAGTTATTGTAGTTACTAAATCTTGTCTATTTAAGTAATTAAGGTAACTAGAAAATGAAGATCCTGTTTCTAACTGATTGTAAGATACACCATTAAAAAAGTTCTGAACAGCATCTATAGCTTCTAATGCTAGTGTTTTAGAGTAAACTTTAGAGTAATAACCTTCCACTTTTTCGCTTAAAGGTGTTGATCCAGAAAACACACCAGCAGGAATACCAAACTTGTTGGCTCTAAAGCCTTTTTCGTAATAAAAAATAAAATCGTTTGTTAATTTATTAACTGCGCTAGTAGATGTATTATCTGTAGAAGCTGTAAAGGAATTTATGTAATTAGCTTGCCAATCTGTTAAAACAATAGCGTTTAAATCGACCATACGATCTACCAAATCATTTAAATAATTTACATAGTTAGCGTCGTTATACTTTGAAAGGATAGCATTATCGTCTGTATCTAAACCAAATAACATATAATCTAAAGCAGGAAAACCAACTGCATCGTTATTACCAACTGCGCTTAAATCGTAATTTTGTGAGGCAATATTAGACTCGATATCTTGAGTGTTTGTTGGATAAACATTCATTTGAAACACGTAAGAAATCTCTTCGGCTTTACCAATATTAAACATTTCTACATGTTGCCATACTTTGTAGGCTTCTAACCAACTTGTTCTTAATTGCTCTAAATTGGTTTGATTAACTGTCGAGATAAAAGTGTTTTTATCTTCTTGTAATGTTTCTAATTTTTGATCTAAATCTTGAAGTGCTGGAATAATTGAATTATTAGCCCAATTACTTAACATTGCACTTCTATCAAAACCATCGTTACGCACAGAAGAAGAACTCTCTTCACTTGAAGTACACGCAACAATCGTGATTAAAATAAGTAGACTAAAGGCAATTTTTTTCATGTAATTATTTTTTTTGCAAAAATACAAAATAGCAGTCACCTTTTAAATAAAAGACAACTGCTAATTTGAAAAAGAATATTAAAAACTAATTAACTTCCTGCTTGAGCAGTTGTAAAATTAAATTCTGCTGATATTTCATCAGAAATTGTTTGTAATGTTGTTGGTGTTACATCCCAAAATCCGTTGTTAGACATTAATGTTTGGATATAAGCATCTACATCTGCTTTTGTTAAGTAAGGCTCATTTGTGTTTGGTTTTCTTGTAAACTGTAAACTGTAAACAAACCCATAACCTTCTGACAAATCATGAAACACTGAAGCCATATCTGGATTTGCAGCTTCTAAACCTGCTTTACCTTGTTGTAAATAATATACAGCTCTTATTCCTATAATTTCAGAAACTTTTTCTCTTATAATTTGTGCTTGTGCATCTCTGACATCGTAGTTTTTAGCTACAATTGCAGCACGTCCTAATTTAAATGCATTGTAAATATCCATTGCAATTCCAGAAAAATCAGTATCATTTTCTACTCTAGATAAATACTTATTTAAAAAGCTATCTGCACCTAAAGCTGGCATAGCAGCATTAGTTTCAGTACCATATAAATACCCAAATGCTTCATCCCATTTGTGCTCCATATTAGTATAGTTTTTTCCTTCAGCTAAAACAGCATTGTTATTATCTGCAACGTTTGTTCCTGCATCTAAAACTGAAGTACTTAAATAATTATTAAGCATTTGGTCTACCATTAAAGCACCAATTAAACCTTTATTAAAAGCTTGATTGTACTCTAAACCTTTTTCGTTAACATATCTTGTAGATCCGCCACCAGCTTCTTGTATTTGACCAGCTACACCAGGTGTAGCGTTAGTATTCCAATTAGGATAAACATCGTTTACTTGACTAGTTATAAACGCCTCAAAATCTGCTCTTATAGCGGCTTGATCTGTAGTGTTTGCAGAAAAATAATCTGAAGATGCTGCAGTTTTACTCTTTATGCTTTTAGTAGATGCATTTAAGCTAGCATCAGAAAAATCGTCATTACCTTCTTGGTGATCAAACATAGCTTGTAATTGAGCTGCTGTAAAAGATGTATTTTTTAATCCAGAGATAAGCTCTTCTGCCATTAAAATACGATCTGTTTGACCACTGTAACTTACTGTTGTAGATCCGTTTCTTTCAAAAGTGTAAGTATCTGGTGCAGTTACTCCATTACCATCTTCTATTACTATTGTATCGTTATCGTCACTAGAACAAGAAAATAACGCGGTTGCAATACATAAAGTTAAAACTAATTTTTTCATGTAAACTTCTGTTTATTTAGACTTGATTTAAATAATTTAATTTTCAGTGTGCAAAAATAACACTGAAAAACAGTTTACACAAGTTTATTTAGATTAAATTTAAATAAAAATATTAATGATAGACTTTAAAAATCTTTGAAGCCTCATTATAAGCGCTTTCAAAAGACATCGCATTTAAGTCATGCGCTTTTTTTGTTGTTAAATAAGAAAACACTTTTTCGGTAGGCATATTTCCGGTTAATTCATCTTTAGCCATAGGACAACCACCAAAACCTTGTATAGCACCATCAAAACGTCTGCAACCAGCTTTGTAAGCTGCATCTACTTTTTCAAACCATGTACTTGGCGTAGTGTGCAAATGTGCGCCAAACTCAATATCTTGATATTTCGGAATTAGATTTGAAAACAAATAATCTATATTTTCTGGATTAGATGTACCAACTGTATCACTTAAGGATAAAATTTCTACACCCATTTTACTCAATTTTTCTGTCCACTCGCCTACTATTTCGACATTCCAAGGATCACCATAAGGATTACCAAATCCCATTGAGATGTAAACCACTACCTTTTTATTAGCTTGATCTGCTGTGTTTAAAATGTCGTTTAACAAGTCTACAGATTGTGCTATTGTTTTATGCGTATTACGCATTTGAAAGTTTTCTGAAATAGAAAACGGATAACCCAAATAATCAATTTCTGGATGTTGACAAGCATCTTGAGCACCACGTAAATTTGCTACAATTGCTAATAATTTACTTTTGGTTTTGCTTAAATCTAATTGCGCTAACACTTCGGCTGTATCTACCATTTGAGGTATAGCTTTAGGTGATACAAAACTTCCAAAATCTATCGTATCAAAACCTACACGTAATAAAGATTGTATGTACTGTACTTTTTTTTCGGTAGGAATAAATTGCTTAATGCCTTGCATGGCATCTCGCGGACATTCGATTACTTTTACTAGGTCGTTTTTCATGGTCTTTCAAAGATAAAAAAGAAATAGATTTTTGGCTTTATTTCTTCTGAAAAAAGATGAATACAGCAATTCCTACAAACACAACTATTTGCAACCATTTTAGTACTAATCCAGTGTTTTTATTCTGTTTTAAATACTCCGAAATAAATCCTGAAAGCACTGCTATTGCAGAAAATATAATTAAAGAAGTGAGCATAAACAGTAATCCCAATACATAAAATTGAGTTACTGTTGATAAGGTTTCTGAAAATAAAAACCCAGGAAAAAATGCCAAAAAGAAAATAGACACTTTTGGGTTTAACACATTCATTATTACACCTTGTTTAAATAGTTGCCACAAACTTTTTTTTGGTGTGTTTTCGGTGGTTAAAGCAACTTCAGTATCACTTTGATACACTTTATAAGCCAAATACAATAAGTAAACAGCACCTAAAATTTTAAGTATAAGAAAAAGTGTATCGTTATTTTTAATAATAGCAGATACACCAAAAGCAACCAATGTTGTGTGTACCAAACAACCAGAAATTAAACCTGCAACTGTTGCTAAACCATAATTACGACCATTAGTTATGCTTTGCATTAACACATAAATATTATCTGGTCCAGGCGATATGGCTAAAGCCGAAGTCGCTACAATAAACCCTAATAAGGTTTCAACAGTCATTTAATTTTGGTTTAAAATAGCTTGATTAATCTGCTTGATTAATCCTGGTCCTTCATAAATAAAACCAGTATAAATCTGAACTAAATCTGCTCCTGCTTCTAGTTTTTCTAAAGCATCTTCTGCACTGTGGATTCCTCCAACACCAATAATCGGGAATGCTTTATTACTTTTTTCTGCTAGGTATTTAATCACTTTTGTCGATTTCTCTTTTATAGGTTGACCACTTAAACCTCCATTTCCGATAGCTTCCAAACGTTCTTTTGGCGTTTTTAATCCTGTGCGATCTACAGATGTGTTGGTTGCAATTACTCCATCTAGTTTTGTTTCTTTTATGATTTCTATGATTTCATCTAACTGAATGGTATTTAAATCTGGAGCAATCTTAAGTAAAATTGGTTTTTTAGGTCTCGACTGCGCTCGACCTGACAATTCTTCGTTAGCTTTTTGCACTTCGCTAATCAGCTCTAACAAATAATCTTTATCGGTTAACTTAGCGTGACTTCCAACGTTTGGACAACTTACATTAAGCACAAAATAATCAACATACGGATGTAAACCTTTAAAACATTCTAGATAATCTCTAGTGTAATCTTCTGGTGCTGTATCTGTGTTTTTTCCAATATTTCCACCTATAATTAACTTTCCTTTATTTCGTTTTAATTGTGTAATTGCTGCTTCTAACCCTTCGTTATTAAAACCCATACGGTTTATAATTCCTTGGTCGTCTTTTAATCTAAACAAACGTTTTTTTGGATTTCCAGCTTGTCCTTTTGGCGTTACGGTTCCTATTTCTATAAATCCAAAACCAAAGTTGGCTAATTCATTATACAGCACTGCATTTTTATCAAAACCTGCTGCTAGTCCTACTGGATTTTTAAAGGTTAATCCAAAAAGATGACGTTGTAGTTGTTTGTCTTCTACAACATATAAACGTCTAAACACCGAAGTCATTCCTGGTATTTTAGAGGTTAATTTAACAAGCTTAAATGTAAAATGATGAATTTTTTCAGGATCGAAACTAAAAAAAAGCGGTCTTAGAAGGGATTTGTACATCGTGTAATGTTTGCACAAAAGTAGTGTGAAAAAATGTGATTTACAATTTATGTTGAAGCTCTTAATTGTTTTTAATAAAATTCGTCAGTTTGAGTGAATTTTTATGATTAAAATGAATAAAAATTTGTATCGAACACAAGAATTTTTAATGTATTATTAGTTCTCGATAAAATTTTTTCGCTCAACTTCGACTACGCTCAGTTGCCACTCAAAAATCACTCGAACTGACGTTTATTTAATTTTACCAATAAATGTACTATTGAAAATCTTGAATAATTGTACTTTTATACTTTCAAATAAAATAAACACTCAAAATATGATTTCAAAAGAAGACATCATCAAAAGATTTGTTAGCTACGTAACTGTAGATACTGAATCTGATCCAAATAGCGACACAACACCAAGTACCAAAAAACAATGGGATCTTGCCAATGCATTAGTGCAAGAATTACAAAATATAGGAATGCAAGATGTAAGTATTGATCAAAACGCTTATATCATGGCGACATTACCAAGTAATGTGGATCATGACGTGCCAACTATTGGATTTATCTCGCATTTTGATACATCTCCAGATTTTACTGGCGCTAATGTTAATCCGCAAATTGTAGAGCGTTATGATGGTAAAGACATTGTTTTAAATGAAGCTGAAAACATTGTTTTATCTCCGGATTATTTTGAAGATTTATTACTTTACAAAGGTCAGACCTTAATCACAACCGATGGGACAACGCTTTTAGGTGCTGATGATAAAGCTGGTATTTGCGAAATTATTTCTGCTATGGAATACCTGATTAAAAATCCACAAATCAAACACGGAACCATTAAAGTTGGATTTACTCCTGATGAAGAAATTGGTCGTGGCGCACATAAATTTGATGTTGAAAAATTTGGTGCAGATTGGGCTTACACCATGGATGGAAGTCAAATTGGTGAGTTAGAATACGAAAATTTTAACGCTGCTGGCGCTGTAGTTAAAGTGAAAGGAAAAATTGTACATCCTGGTTATGCTAAAGGAAAAATGGTGAACTCTATGTACATTGCTACCGAGTTTATCAACTCGTTACCAAGACTAGAAACACCTGAACATACTGAAGGTTATCAAGGATTTTTTCATTTATATTCTGTAAAAGGTGAAGTTGAAGAAACCGTACTAGAATATATTATTCGTGATCACGACAAAGAGCATTTTGAAGCTAGAAAAGAAGTGATGCAAAACTTAACCGACGAGCTTAACCAGCAATACGAACGAGAAGTGGTAACCATTGAAATTAAGGATCAATACTTCAATATGAAAGAAAAGGTAGAACCTGTAATGCATATTGTAGATATTGCTGAAGAAGCGATGAAACAATTAGATATTAAACCGTTAATAAAAGCAATTCGTGGTGGAACAGATGGATCACAATTAAGTTATATGGGCTTACCGTGTCCTAATATTTTTGCTGGCGGACATAATTTTCATGGACGTTATGAGTATGTTCCTGTAGAAAGTATGATAAAAGCAACAGAAGTAATTTGCAAAATCGCTGAGTTGACTGCTGAAAAGTATAAGTAATACAGATACAATGTCTAAAACACTTTTTATAATCTTTTCGTTTTGGTTTATACTTCCTTTGTTTTCTCAATCTAAGGATGATAACTTCTTTTCTCATAAAAATGATAAAGAGATTATTGAAAGTGTTTTAGATAGTTTAAAAAATCCCAAATCTCTTGAAAGTTTATTCTTAAAAAGTAATAATGGGAATTATAAATCTTTAGGTTTTAATTATAAGATATATTCTTCTATCATCTATAGAAAAAAACTTGTTATAACATGTGATTTTCTTTATTTAAAAGATTCTTTAATTAGTTACGTTTTAAAACCAAAATTACCAAATAGTAAAAGGCTTCAAAAAAAACACTTAAAGTTTTACAATAACACTTTTGAAGTTACAGAAGATAACACAATAAAACCTCTATTTTATAATTATGAAACGTTTTACAAGCCTTTAAAATATTATAAAGGAAAACGTATTTCTAACCCTGAAATAGACCATTTTATGTCTACAGAATCAGGTTTGTATTATGGAGAAGTTGTTGGTATTTATGCTGTTCCATTAGAAAACTGGAAATTATTACTCGATTTAGAAGACCAATTAACTAGTGATGTTATCCTTCAACTTTTATATAGTAAAAACCCTGTTAGTAGACTTAATACCATTAAATATTATTATTTAAATTCGGAAAAATTTGCAGATAAAAGAGACGAAATTGAAAATACAATAAACTGGACTAGTCTTAGAGGAGATACATTAATTAATTCTGTTTATGGTTGTTTTTCAAAGCATTCATATTTAAGAATTATAGCCAAACAGTTAGAAGAAAATTACATAAAACAAAAAACCTCACAAGACTAATCCTGTGAGGTTTTATTTTATTTTGAGTTTGTAAGCTAAAGTTTATTTAACATTTACTAATTCTACATCAAAAATAAGAGTCGCATTTGGAGGAATAACGCCACCAGCACCTTGCGCACCATAAGCTAAATCACTTGGTATTACAAAACGTGCTTTATCACCAACGTTTAATAATAAAATACCTTCGTCCCAACCTGGAATAACTTGTCCTACTCCAACTTGAAAGTCTATTGGTTGGTTACGCTTGTAAGAACTATCAAATACAGTTCCGTCTGCTAATTGTCCTTTATAATGTACAGAAACTTGATTACCCTTTTCAGCTTTTTTACCACTTCCTTTTTGTATGATTTGGTAACGTAAACCGCTTTTAGTTTCTTCAAAACCTGCTGCTAATTTATCTAACTCAGCACGCTTTGCTTCACGTTCTTCAGCAATACGTTTTTCTCTAGCGCCTTCAAATACTCTAAAAGCTTCAATAGCGTTAAAGTTTTTTGCTGCTTCACCTTCTCTTACAATTTCTAAAGATTCAATAACATCTCCTTGTTGGATAGCATCTACTACATCTTGTCCTTCTACAACTTTTCCAAATACGGTATGCTTACCATCTAACCAATCTGTAGCAACGTGAGTGATAAAAAACTGACTACCATTTGTTCCTGGTCCTGCGTTAGCCATACTTAAAACTCCTGGTCCATCGTGTTTTAAATCTGGGTGAATTTCGTCATCAAATTTATAACCTGGATTTCCTGTACCTGTTCCTTGAGGACAACCACCTTGAATCATAAAATCACTAATTACTCTGTGAAATTTTAATCCATCGTAATAAGGTGTTCCTTGAGGTTTTGCAGAGTTTTCCATATTACCTTCTGCTAAAGCTACAAAGTTACCTACTGTTCCTGGTGTTTTTTCAAATTCTAAATTAACAAGAATTGCTCCTTTTGAAGTATTAAATTTTGCGTATAAACCGTCTTGCATTGTCGTATTTTTTTAATGAATTGCAAAGATACGTAATGATTTAAGATTTACTAATTTGGAATTACTTTTTTAAAATGAATTTATACTTTCTATTAAAACACAAATTTCACGAATTGACACTAATATTATTGAAAAATAAAATTAATAACACCAACTGCTAACTGCTAACTGCTAACTGCTAACTGCTAACTGCTAACTGCTAACTAAAAAAACTAATTAGCGACTTCACTAATAAATTTAATTCGGTATAAACGCAATTCTTCATCATCGTAATCACCATCAAATTCATCTAAAGCCACATCTATCTTATCGGTTTCAGTATCCATAAAATAATCGTGTAGTTCTTCTTGCTGGTCTTCATCTAAAATTTCATCTATCCAATAATCGATATTTAATTTGGTTCCAGAATAGACTATAGCTTCCATTTCTTTTATAAATGCTGGCATTTCCATGCCTTTTGCAGACGCTATATCTGTTAATGGTAACTTTCTATCTACATTTTGAATAATGTATAATTTTATTCCAGAATTGCTTCCTGTAGACTTTACAACCATATCGTCTGGTCTTACAATATCATTATCTTCTACATATTTAGCGATAAGTTTGACAAAATCTTTACCGTATTTTTTTGCTTTACCTTCGCCAACACCATGCACGTTAGATAGTTCTTCTACAGATATAGGATATTTTAAAGCCATATCTTCTAAAGAAGGATCTTGGAAAATCACAAATGGTGGAACTCCTAATTTTTTAGCATTAGACTTACGTAAGTCTTTAAGCATTTTCATTAATTGTTCATCTACAACTGCGCCGCCACCTTTTGTTGCAGTAATTATATCTGCATCTGGATCTTGGCTAAAGTCATGATCTTTTGTCATCATGAAAGATGTTGGTTGATCTAAAAACGCTTCACCAGCTGGTGTTAATTTAATTACACCGTAAGTTTCTATATCTTTTTTTAATAATCCAGCGACTAGCATTTGTCTTGTTAATGCCATCCAGAAACTTTTTTCTTTGTTTTTTCCTACTCCAAAGAATGGTTGTTCGTCTGTTTTATGAGAATTTATTAACGCGTTAGATTTACCTACGATTACATTTACTAGTTCTTTAGACTTGTATTTTGCATTGGTTTTTTTAACAATGTCTAGTATTGTAGTTACTTCTTTAGAAGCTTCTTCTTTTTCTTTTGGATGACGCATATTATCATCCATATCGCCACCTTCGCCAGTTTGGTTATCAAAGTCTTCACCAAAATAATGAAGTATAAATTTACGTCTAGAAATAGAAGTTTCTGCAAATGCAACAACTTCTTGTAATAAAGCGTGACCAATTTCTTGTTCTGCAACTGGTTTACCAGACATAAATTTTTCTAACTTTTCTATGTCTTTGTAAGAATAGTAAGCTAAACAATGTCCTTCGCCTCCATCACGACCTGCACGACCAGTTTCTTGATAGTAACTTTCTATACTTTTTGGTATATCATGATGTATTACAAAACGTACGTCTGGTTTGTCAATACCCATTCCAAATGCGATGGTTGCTACAACTACATCTATGTCTTCCATTAAAAACATATCTTGATGTGATGCTCTTTTTTTAGCATCTAACCCAGCATGATATGGCACAGCTTTTATACCATTAACTTGTAATACTTGTGCTAACTCTTCTACTCTTTTACGACTTAAACAATAAACAATTCCAGACTTACCATCGTTTTGTTTTATAAAACGAATTATATCTGAGTCTACATTTTTTGTTTTTGGTCTTATTTCATAATACAAGTTTGGTCTATTAAACGAGGCCTTAAAGGTATTAGCATCTGTCATTCCTAAGTTTTTAAGAATATCTTCTTGTACTTTAGGAGTTGCTGTAGCTGTTAAACCTATTATTGGAATATTTTCTCCAATTCGTTTTATTATGTTTCTTAAATTACGGTATTCTGGTCTAAAATCGTGTCCCCATTCACTAATACAATGGGCTTCATCTACCGCCATAAATGATATTTTTACCGAACGTAAAAATTCGACATATTCATCTTTTGTTAACGATTCTGGAGCTACATAAAGCAGCTTAGTAACACCATTTTTTATATCTGACTTTACTTGTTTTACTTCTGTTTTATTTAAAGAAGAATTTAAGACATGAGCAATACCGTTTTCGTTAGAGACACCTCTTATAGCATCTACTTGGTTTTTCATTAAAGCTATTAAAGGTGATACCACAATAGCTGTTCCTTCTTGCATTAAAGCTGGTAATTGGTAACATAAACTTTTACCGCCACCAGTAGGCATAATAACAAAGGTGTTATTTTGATCTAAAATACTTTTTATTACTTGTTCTTGTAAGCCTTTAAACTCACTAAATCCAAAATATTTTTTTAATGCTGCATGCAAATCACTTTTCACTATACGAACAATTAGAATTATTTAAATTAATTACATTTACACAAAACAACAACAAACATAAAAAGGAGAAATATTTACATTTCTCTCTTGAAAATTTAGTTAAATTTGCTGCTGTAAAAAAGCTCTATAATTCATAGAACTTTTCATATAAAATTAAAGATAATAAAATCTTTACAAACCAAAAAAATAAATACTTTGAAAAATAATAACGCCATTATAAATAGCGCTAAAGAAACCATAAAACTAGAAGGTGAAGCTATCTTAAACCTTGCTAATTTTATAAACGAAGATTTTGTAAACGCTACCAATTTAATTTATAACTCTAATGGTCGTGTTATTATTACAGGTATTGGTAAAAGCGCAATCATAGCAACAAAAATTGTGGCTACATTAAACTCTACTGGTACGCCAGCTGTATTTATGCATGCTGCAGATGCAATTCATGGCGATTTAGGTTTAATCCTAGAAGACGATGTTGTAATTTGTATTTCTAAAAGCGGAAATACACCCGAAATTAAAGTCTTAGTTCCTTTAATTAAAAATGCTAACAACAAAATGATTGCCATTACTGGTAATAAATCATCTTTTTTAGGGCAACAAGCAGATTATGTTTTAAATACTTTTGTTGAAAAAGAAGCTTGTCCTAACAACCTTGCTCCAACAACCAGCACAACAGCACAATTAGTTTTAGGCGATGCTCTGGCTGTAAGCTTATTAGAATTACGCGGATTTACAAGTCGTGACTTTGCTAAATATCATCCTGGTGGCGCTTTAGGTAAAAAATTATATTTAAGAGTTTTAGATATTTCTTCTGTAAACAAAAAACCAGCGGTTACTTTAGATACAAGCATTAAAGATGTAATTATTGAAATTTCTGAAAACATGCTTGGTGTTACAGCTGTTGTTCAAAATCAAAAAATTGTAGGTATTATTACAGACGGTGATTTAAGACGTATGCTTGCTAAAGTAGACGATTTTTCTTCATTAACTGCAAAAGATATTATGAGTAGCAATCCTAAACGTATAGAAGAAGATGCTATGGCTATAGATGCTATGGAAATATTAGAAGAAAATGGTATTTCACAATTATTAGTAGAAAAGGAAGGAAATTATGCAGGTGTTGTTCATTTACATGATTTAATTAAAGAAGGCATAATATAATGGCAAATAAACAAGTAGACGAAATGTCTTTTTTAGACCATCTTGAGGATTTAAGATGGCATTTAATTCGTATTGTTGCTGCAATAATTATTTGTGGTACTGTAGCATTTATTTTTAAAGGTTTTATTTTTGACCATATAATTTTTGCTCCAAAAAAAATGGATTTTCCAACCTATCAATGGTTATGTAAATTATCCATGTTTGTAGGTGTAGAGAATTCTTCTTTTTGTGGAGAAGAGTTTCCTTTTATTATTCAAAGTAGAACTATGGCAGGACAGTTCTCTGCTCACATATGGACTTCTATTTATGCTGGATTTATTATTGCGTTTCCTTACGTGATCTATCAACTTTGGAAATTTATAAGTCCTGGTTTAAATGATAACGAACGTAAAACATCTAGAGGATTTATAGTCATTACATCTTTACTTTTCTTTTTAGGTGTATTATTTGGCTACTACATCATAACACCATTATCTATTAACTTTTTAGGAACTTACACCGTAAGTGATCAAGTCTCTAACGAGTTTGATATTTCATCCTACATAAGCCTTGTAAGAGCATCTGTTATAGCTGCTGGAATAATTTTTGAACTTCCTATTCTAATTTACTTTCTTACTAAATTAGGCTTAGTTACACCAGAAATTTTACGTAAATACCGAAAATTTGCTTTAGTAATTGTACTAATTCTTGCTGCAGTAATAACTCCACCAGATGTTGCCAGTCAAATAATAGTAGCAATTCCTGTTATCATATTATACGAGATAAGTATATACATCTCTAAATTTGTAGTGAAAAAAGAAGAAAAAAATACCAGTAAACATGTCAGACCTAGTTAAAGACTTTAACGATTATAGAGCTAAGATGAACGATAAAATTCTTAGCGATAACAACAAAATAATTAAACGCATATTCAATTTAGACACTAACGCTTTTACAGCTGGTGCTTTAGATGTTAAGACTAAAGAACTTTTAGGATTAGTAGCATCTACCGTTTTAAGATGTGATGATTGCGTAAAATATCACTTAGAATCTTGTTACAAAGAAGGCTTATCTAAAGAAGAAGTAATGGAAACCTTAAGTATTGCAACATTAATTGGCGGTACAATTGTAATTCCGCACTTGCGTCGTGCTTACGAATATTGGGAAGCTTTAGAACAACAAGAAAACTAAACCATTAAGGTTAAACTTAATATAAAATAAATTATACGTTTTAATAGTTATTGTTAAATGACTATTTTTAGCAAAATTAAATCTATAAATGAAGCTTAAAGCAGAACATTTAATGAAGTCCTACAACGGACGAAAAGTTGTAAAAGACGTATCATTAGAAGTAAATCAAGGCGAAATTGTTGGTCTTCTTGGTCCTAATGGTGCGGGAAAAACAACGTCGTTTTACATGATTGTTGGACTTATCAAACCAAATGGTGGTAATATCTATTTAGATAACACAAATATTACCAACTATCCAATGTATAAGCGTGCTCAAAACGGTATTGGATATCTAGCGCAAGAAGCTTCTGTTTTTAGAAAATTAAGTATTGAAGAAAATATACTAAGCGTATTACAACTAACCAAACTAAGTAAAAAAGAACAATTAATGCGTATGGAAGCTTTAATTGAAGAATTTAGTTTAGGACATATACGTAAAAACCGTGGAGATTTACTTTCTGGTGGAGAACGACGTCGAACAGAAATTGCTAGAGCTTTAGCCACAAATCCTAGCTTTATCCTATTAGACGAACCTTTTGCTGGTGTAGATCCTGTTGCTGTAGAAGACATACAACGTATAGTTGCGCAGCTAACAGAAAAAAACATTGGAATCTTAATCACAGACCATAATGTACAAGAAACGTTAGCGATTACAGACCGTACATATTTAATGTTTGAAGGTAGTATTCTTAAAGCTGGAGAACCAGAAGAATTAGCTAATGACGAAATGGTAAGAAAGGTATACTTAGGTCAAAACTTCGAGTTACGTAAAAAGAAAATTAGGACGTAATTGTTACAAACCTAAAGAAATTAAAAAAGCTCAAAATTTAAAATTTTGAGCTTTTTTCACTTATAAATGTAACTTAATAATTTACTTTTTATTAGAAGCTGCTTGCTCCGCAAGAATCTTTTTTTGATATCTACCTTGTACCACATCTACAATAACCAACACAGCTATTACAAAATAAAATGTAGTTTTACTCATTGGCTCAATAGGATTGCCAAATAATTTAATATGTGCAAGATGTCCGCCTTCTGTAACTAGCATTATACCAACAATAAATAAAATAAAAAGACCTAACACTTCATACATTCTATTTTTAGCTAAAAATAGAGAAATCCTATCGGCTAAAAACAACATTAATAAACCACTTAATACAATTGCGATAGCCATAATGATAAATGCTGTCGTACTATTGTCTATATCACTTGTTAACCCTATTGCTGCTAAAATAGAATCAAATGAAAATACTAAATTCATTATAACAATACTTGTTATCACTGCACTAGAAGACTTTACTCTTTTCTCTTTATCTTCTACATCTACTTCCAAATCATGAGCACCAATCATATGCCAGATTTCTTTAATAGCAGTGTAAATAATAAATCCGCCACCTGCAAGAACAATAAGACTATGTCCATTAAACTCAAAACTTGCTGCGTCACCTATTTTTCCTGTTAAAAACGCAACAGGTTCTTGAAATAAATCAATAATAGAAACCAAAACAAATAGTAAAACTATCCTTAAACCTATTGCAATTAAAATTCCTGTTTTTCTTACTTTTTTCTGGTCTTCAGCTTTGGCTTTTTTAGATTCTAAAGAGATGTATAATAGGTTATCAAAACCAAGTACTGCTTGCAACATAACAAGCATTAATAGTGTAAAAATGTTTTCTAACATGGATTAATTTATTTGATAGTATTAAATAATGATAAAAGGATATATAATAAAATTACTAATGGTATAGCTGCAAATTGTAATACAAAAAGTAATACCACTGCTAAAATTAAAAATATGTAACGTACAGCATTAGGTTTAAATGCATACGTTTTAAATTTTAGGGCAAATAATTTTACTGGACTGTTTAATAAATAAGTACTAATTAAAGTGATTATAATTAAAAATATAGGATTTAATATTGTAGCGTTTGTAATGTCGTTATTTTGAAACTCTAAAATTAATGGCAAAGACAATATTAACAATGCATTTGCAGGAGTTGGCAATCCTTTAAAATACGTTTGCTGGTCTTCGTCTAAATTAAATCTAGCTAACCTGTAAGCAGATGATAATGTAATTAACAACCCTAAAAATGGTACTGGATTAAATTTTACTCCAGACCAAAACATATGATCAGACCAAGAAGCATTTAAATTTATACCTTGACTATTTGTAGCTAATTCTAATAATTTATACATTATCAAGCCTGGTACTAAACCACTAGTTACCATATCTGCCAGACTATCTAACTGTATTCCTAATTCACTTTGCACATTTAATTTACGTGCTAATAGTCCATCAAAAAAATCAAAAAATATACCTAAAAACACAAATACACCAGCTAGTACAAATTGATTATTTACGACTAGTATGATGGCTATACTTCCACAAAATAGATTAAGTAATGTGACAAAATTTGGTATAAAAGCTTTTATTTTCATCCAGTTAGTTTTTTGGTAAAAATAGTAAACAATTTTAGTCTATCACTATTCTAAAACAATATACTATTAAAATTGAAGTTTATTATATTGAAAAAATGTAGCATCTTTGTAAAAAAAATTGAAATTGAAACAATTACTATTTAGCATAATAGCATTAATAGCAACGCAATTATCTGGGCAAACTACAAGAAAATATTCTAACGAGTTTATGAATATTGGTGTAGATGCAGCTGCTTTAGGCCAAAGTAGTGCTATTGTAGCAAGATCTAACGATGTAAATTCTGGCTATTGGAATCCTGCAGGACTTATTAACCTTGAAGACAACCAATTAGCACTTATGCATTCTAGCTATTTTGCAAACATTGCTAATTACGATTACGCTGCTTTTGCTATGCCTTTAGACGATAATAGTGCTTTTGGAGTTTCATTAATTAGATTTGCAGTAGATGATATATTAGATACTACACAATTGATTGACGACCAAGGTAATGTTAATTACGACAGAATTAGTCTTTTTTCTACAGCAGATTACGGTTTGACAGTTTCTTATTCTAGAAACTTACCAATTCAAGGGTTAAGTTATGGTGTTAATGCTAAAATAATACGTCGTATTATTGGTGATTTTGCCAAAAGTTGGGGCGTAGGATTAGATGCAGCAATCCAATTTGAAACCAATAATAACTGGAAATTTGGTGTTATGGCAAGAGACATAACTACCACTTTTAACGCTTGGACAATTAATGAAGAAGAATTTGCTAAAGTGCAAAATGCAGTTGAAGGTCAAAACCAAGAATTACCAGAAACTTCCGAAATTACAATTCCTAAACTACAATTAGGAGTATCTAAATTTTATAGATTTAATTACGATTACACACTAGAAGCTGAAATTGATTTAAATGTAAGATTTGAACAAAATAACGATTTAATCTCTACTTCTTTCGCTAGTATTAATCCTGCTTTTGGATTTGAATTTGGATATATTGATATGATTTATCTTCGTGGTGGAATGGGAAATTTTCAAAATGAATTACAGATAGATAATTCAGAACAACTTACATTTCAACCAACCTTTGGTGTTGGTTTTAAGTATAAAGGTATAGAAGTAGACTATGCGTTTACAGATATTGGCGATCAAAGTGTAGCTTTATACTCTAATGTTTTTTCTTTAAAACTTGACTTTAGCATTTTTAGATAATCCTCGATGTACAAAAAACTATATTTATTATTTATCCTACTAGGTTTAAACACCTTAGCTTTAGGGCAAAAATCTATACCTAGTAACGCACAAATTAGTGTTTTAACTATTGGTCCTGGTGACAACTTAAATGATGCTTTTGGACATAACGGAATAAGAATAAAAACTACGTACAGTGACATAGTTTACGATTTTGGTCGCTATAATTTTGAAGACCCTAATTTCTATTTAAATTTTGCAAAAGGTAAACTTAATTACTTACAAGGTAAAGCATACACTAATAATGTATTAGATTTTTACAAGTCTGAAAACCGTAGTATTAAAGAGCAAATTTTAAATTTAGATGCTAAACAAAAAAAGACTTTACATGCCTTTTTAGAAGCAAATTATGCTAAAAATAAAGGTGCATATCTATACGATTTTTTTTATGACAACTGCGCAACTAAAATTAGAGATGTAGTTGAGTTAGCGTCTTCAAACACAATCAAATACGATTTACCTACAGATTATAAATCCCAAACGTTTAGAGATTTAATTCAAAATAATTTAAACAGAAATACTTGGGGAAGTTTAGGTATAGATATCGCTTTAGGCGCTGTAATAGATAGAGAAGCTACGCCAAGAGAACACTTATTTTTACCGGAAAATATTTATAAGTTTTTTGAAAAGGCATCTATAAATAACCAATCTTTAGTTTCTGAAAGTAAAACTTTAAACCAAGTAAATAAATCTAAGATTTCAGGTGTTTTCATATTCAGTCCTTTAGTAATCTTAACGCTATTAGCCTCTTTTATTGGTTTTATAACGTATAAAGATTTTAAAAATAATAAAAGATCTAAATGGTTAGATGTTTCTATTCACGTTATTTTAGGTAGTATTGGCTTGCTTTTATGCTTATTATGGTTTGCTACAGATCATTCTGCTACAGCTAATAATTATAATTTATTATGGGCTTTCCCTATAAGTTTAATAGCTGTTATAGAAGCAAATAAAAACACACCTAAAAAATGGTTTATTGCTTATTTAAAATTTTGTTTATTAATGCTTTGCTTACTAACAATACATTGGTTAACCGGTGTACAAAAGTTTGCGCCTGTATTAATTCCTATTTTAATCGCACTGTTTGTTCGCTATATTTATATTTTGAAGTTTTTAAAGAAGTAGTTCTCAAAACATTTTACTCTTTCCAATTAAAAAATTGAACTAACAACAACTTTTAGACTTTAAGCTTTTGAACATTGAATGCTGAACCTTAAACTTTAAACTTTGAACTTTGAACTTTGAACTTTGAACCTACTGTCCTCTAAAGAATATTACAGTACTTAGTGTTTTAATAATAATATTTACATCTAACATAAAGCTTCTATGTTTAATGTAAAATAAATCATACTGAAGTTTTAGTAAACTATCATCTACACTAGAACCGTATCTAGCTTTTACTTGTGCCCAACCTGTTAATCCAGGCTTTACGATATGTCGTGTTTCATAAAACGGTATAACTTGAGATAATTCTTTTACAAAAACTGGTCGTTCTGGCCTAGGACCAATTAAACTCATATCGCCTTTAAGTATGTTTATAAATTGCGGAAACTCATCCAATCTAGATGTTCTTAAAAAACGTCCAAAAGGTGTTACTCTACTATCATTTTTTGTTGCCCAAACTGCGCCATCAGTTTCGGCATTTTTTACCATACTTCTGTATTTATAAATCTTAAAAGGCTTTCCGTTTTTTCCAATTCGTTCTTGTGTGTAAAATAATGCGCCTCTATTACCTACAAGATTTCCTAATAAAACTAATGGTAAAAAAATAAGACCTAAAACAAGACCAAAAAGCGATAAGGCAATATCTACTAATCGTCTATAAGTTAGATATAGTTTGTTTTTATTATTTCTACTAAAAGGGAAATATTTATAAAAGTCTTTACCTACAAATTGAACTGGTACTCTATAAGTCATCTCTTCATAAACTTGCGTGTATTCTTTTATAGGAAATCCAGATTCTAGTAGACTTATTAATTTGGAATAAATTGAAGATGTAATATTTTCAGAATTATAACTTGCTATTACAATTTCTGAAATTCCTTCATTCTCAATAACTAATTCAATTTCAGAAGGCATAAATTCTTTTATACCTTTATATTTAATTGTGTCTTTTTGCTCTGCTTCGCAATTAACAAAACCAACTATAATATAATTTGGATCTGCATCTTTAAAAGCTTCGACTATACTTTTAATATTAGATGTTTCTCCAATTATTAATACTTTTTTATAAAATCTTGGAGACGATATAAATGTAATATAAGCCCAACGCCAAACAAATAATCCAAATAAAATTGCTAAGTAAAAGTATACAATTTGTAGCCTGTTTTCTGGTAAAGAAGGTGTATAAAACGGTGTTAACAGATAAAATAATACCGTAACAGATGTTGTTAAAATTATGGTGCTTACTACCGTTTCTAGCCGACTTGATTTTTGTAAATCATACAACTCTAACACAGTTCCAAAAATTGAAATATATAATGCTAAGACAAATATCCAAGCCCAATGCTGAGTAGAAACATTAAAATAATCAAAATGAAATACGGAATTTACTAAATATAGTGAAGCTCCAATAGAAAGTAGATCGAAAATACGTAATAGTATTTTACGTTCTGAAATCTCAAAGTGAATGCCACTAGACTTACTCATTTACACATACATTGGAAGAATAAGCCCAAAGATAAAAACTAATTAAATTTATACAAGTATTACTACAATTTAACTAACATTTAATTTAATAAGTCCATCCATTGCTTTTTAACCGTTTCCCATCCAAACGATTCGGCTTTTTTACGTGCGTTTAAGGTAAGATTGTCAATTAAAGCTTGGTTTTCTTTTAAATTAATAATTGCATTTACAAATGGCTCTACAGTTTTTTCTTGAACTAATAAACCATCTGTATTGTTGTCTATTAAGTAAGGTAATCCTCCAACATTTGTACTAACTACAGGTAATCCTAATGCCATAGCTTCTATAACACTTACAGGCATATTATCAAAATTTGTAGTGTTTATAAAGACATTATAATCTTTAGATAACGCTATCCAATCCTTTTTACTTAATCCACCAGTAAATGTTACCTCAACACCAATTTTATTAGCATAAAGTTTGGTGTCTTCTAAACTTCCATCCTTTTCTGGTCCTACCATACACAAACTGGCAATAATTCCTTTTAATTTTAAAGCTTTTAAAACATCTACAGCTAATTTAGGATTATAAATACTAGCAAAAGATCTAACCCAAAGTAGATGTATTGAAGAGATTGGACTTCGGTTTTTAAATTTATATAGATGAAGATCTATACTATTTGGAATAACCATACAATCCAACTGTTTTAATTTAAAATGATGTTGAATATATTTTGAAGGCGAAACATTTTTATAAGCATTTTTAAAGATTAGTGCACTTAGTTTAGGATTATTTTGTAGTCGGTTTGGTAAATTACCGCCATGTAATATTGGAATATATTTTAAACCTAAAATCCTGCATAACTTGCTTACCGCAAAAGCATAATAAAAGTTTAAAGTACTATAAGTATCTATCAAAATATAATCTGCTTGCTTACGATGTTTATAAACAGTCCAAAGCATATCAAAAAGTCTAAGTACTATATTTTTTTTTGTCGAAGCGTAACTTAATTGAAACCCTAAAGTTTCCAATTGCTTGCCCAAAGTATCTATAGTAGTTACGGTATTCCCTTTACTTTGTAATTTGTTCCCTATGTAAACTAGGTATTTCATTTTTAATATGAATTAAACTTAATGCATAAATAAACGCAGGTGCAGCAATACGCATAGACGAGTGGTTTATGGTAAGAAACCAAAATAAATAAAAAGAGAAAAACAACACATTGCTCCTATCTTTGAGTCTGAATAATAAAGGCGTTAATAAGAGGATCAAAAACGCAAAAATACCTAATAGTCCATGTTCGGCTATAATTCTACTCATTTCGTTGTGCGTTGCAGCATGTATACCAGTAGTTTGAAATCTTAAATCCTTGACTCGTCCTACTCCTATTCCTAAAAACGGATTGTTTAGAAAATAATTAAATTCTTCTACAAATAAATCTGTTCTTCCAGTAGAAATATCTTCTTTCTCTAAACCAATAGCATTTTGGTTAGCATAACGCTTTTCAATCATTCCGTTGGTTTGCAAAGCAGACAATATCCATGTTATAGATCCTACCATAAAAAATAAGATCATTGATATTTTTATTTGTTTCTTTTTTGTTTGTTCAGATTGTTTGTAAACAAAAAATAAAAAAACACCTATCATAATTATCGCAGTAAATACGCCACCACGACTAAAGGTTACAATTGCTCTAAAAGCAATTAATAATATAAATCCTAAATCTACTAATCGTAATATCTTGGTTTTACTAAAATAAAAATATCTAACAGTCATTAAGAAAAACCCTAAACCTAAAATTGTAGATACTTGATTAGGCCCAAATCCTCCTGAAGCTGCAAAGTTAGAACCAGTTCCAGTGGACACACTTGATACATCCGGATTATATATAAATATATAGATTGCAAGACTAACAATTGGATATATCATATTATTAATAATAGATAACAATTGTTCTTTATTCACTTTTATATTGTAAGCAAATAAAGCAATTATACCTAAAGTCACTGGACCACTTAAATTAAATGCAATAGCTTTTCTAATATTAACACTAACATCTAAAGAATAGAGTGATATATATACACTTGGAATTAATAATATTATATAAAAAATATATGGTGCAGCTTTTTTATTAAAACCGTTATAGATTAATCCTAGAACTGAAAGCAGGATGAGTAAATATTTACTAGATTCATAAAACAAACCACTACCTGTCATTCTTAGAATTATTTCTGAAGAAATAACATAACCACAAGCCTGAAATATAATTATTGGCTTAATACTTGGTTTTGCAGAGATAATCTTAAAAAAAAAGTAAACTATTATACCATAAAAATACAGTTCTCCTAATATTTTAAATTGAAATATTAAAAGTCCTATAAGAACATGTAAGCCAATTATTTTTAAATAATTTTTATCCATATGCTAGGCAAATCTACGATAAACCTTTAATATTTGATTAATAATTGAAGTTTGAGAAAAATGCATTGTGACATGCTCTAATAGTTGATTTGAATATTTAGAAGCTTTATCTTGATCACGAATTAAGGTTTTAATAGCATTAATAAAGGCTTCTAAGTCGTTAGAGGCTATTAAAATACCGGTTTGATTATTAATTATAACTTCTTGACATTGACCAACGTTTGTTGCTATTGTTGGTTTAGCCATTAAACCGTATTCTAATAATGCTAATGGTAATCCTTCGGATATTGATGGCAATACTGTAAGTGTTGCTTGTTTAATTATTTGTGATGTATCAGGACAACTTCCGTATATAAACACATGTTCTTCAATATCTAATGTCTTTATTAAACTTTTTAGTTTTTCTGAATACAAATCTTTAAAATCTTTCCCTACCAAATGTAAAGTCCAATCAGGATATGTATTTAAAACCTCTTTAAAAGCTTGTATTAAAAATTCGTGATTTTTTTGAGGTCTTAAATTTGCTAAACAAACAATTCTCTTCCCTTCTTCGCCTTTTAAATTTGTTTGCTTTGGTGTATTATTTATTACGGCAAAATTTGGCAGATAACTTATGTGTTTTGTAAACAGATGCTTTTTATTCCATTGTACAAGTAGCTGATTAACACAAAATACATGATTAAAAAACAAAGAACATAGTTTTAAAACTAGTTTTGGTCTTTGAAATAAAAATTCACTTTTACCATAATGGTCGTGCCAAACCAATTTTAACTTCGGATAGGTTAACTTAAGTAGTGTCGCTAAAAAAAATGAGCTTGAATGCGCATGGATAATAGTTATCTTTTCTTTTTTAATAAAACGTCTTAATCTTAAAATAGCTTTAAGATCTAAAGTTCCTTTTTTATTTAAAAATAAATAGCCTACAGTTTTTAAGACGCCTATTTTTAGCAAGCCTTCGTGTCTAGTTGCACATAAGTAAGAAGAAATTTCAGTTTCAGATAACGAATTAGCAAAGTTAACAGCAACGCGTTCTGCGCCGCCAGTTTCTAAACTATCTATTAACTGTAATACTTTCATTGTTTTTAATTAACTGTTTATCTCAATTATCATTCTTTCTACTTTAAGAAAAAAATCCCTTTTTCCTTTTTCCTTATACCTTATTCCTCTTCTCTCTACTCTCTACTTTCTTCAAACAAAATCAAATCCTTCACTTCGTTTTCAAATCGATCTAAAGTATAAGTTTGCGACCAATGTAATGCATGTATTGACAAATTTTTAAATTGATCTTCTGTATAAGATTTAAACGTCTTTAATGCATTGTTTATATCTGGTGTTATTAATAATCCGCGTTGTCCTTCACCTAACATATCTGCTACACATGATACGTTGGTTGCTATTGGAATTGCTCCAAAAAACATAGCTTCTGCTAATACTTTTGGCCAACCTTCAGACTTTGAAGCTAAAATCAAAAAATGAGATGTTTTATAATAGGCCTTAACCGTATCTTTAGATTGATTACCATGTAATTTAACAACGTGATCTAAATTATGTTTATGAATATAGTCTTGAAGTTGTGCTTTTAAAATACCATCTCCAAAAACATCTAAAGTAGCTTTTGTACCCGATTTTACTAATTGTTGAACAAATTGAATCGCAAACATTGGTCGTTTGCCTTCTACTAAACTACCAACAAACATAAATTGCAATGGTTTTGAATAGTCTCTTGTTTTAACCTGTTCCTTTTCAGCATCATTAAACGTAGCGGTAAAAAAGGGTTTAATATTTTTTGATTGATTAGGCCAATTGCCATAAACCAAAACAGATATATTTTTTGTTAGAAAAGTATTAGATAACATCCATTTTTGAATGCGATAGCTTAAAGGTTGTTTAGCGTTTGGATCCCAATTTCCTGCATACTTAGCTGTTTTTATTTTTTTAGGAAAAAAAATTTGAACAACACAACCTAATAAACCAATATTACCTGGACATCTTAAATGTATGTGATCTGCCCAAATCATAGCCTTAAACAGTGCTATTATAATAATTGGTAGTTTTATTACACTTAAGATAATGTGTTTTATAGATGTTAATTGTAAGCTAGGAACAGCTACAAGTTCTGGTTGATTTTTAAAAGGCGCTATCAACAATTTACCAGAATAACTATTTGGTGATAAAATTTTAAATTCGTCTACATAATCAGACCAAATATCCATTTCTCTAACATATGGTGCGTAAGCACAATAAGTTTTGTTTTGATATAATGTAGGCGCATTTGTAACTACTAAAAACTTCATTATATATATCCTTTAGAAGAATTATTATTTACTTTTTTTGCTGGTACGCCAAGTAAGGTAACACCATCTTCAAAAGTATTAACAACTAGAGAATTTGCAGCAATTACACAATTGTTTCCTATAGTAATTTTACCTGCTACAACTGCATTGGCACCAATATAAACATTATCTCCTATAACAGGAACACCTCTTGAAGCTTCTCTACCACTTACTCCAATGGTTACACCTTGCGACAAATTACAATTATCACCTATAACACTTTTAGCATTTATAATAATACCTCCAAAATGACCAATGTAAAATGAATGTCCTATTTGTACAGAACTTGGTATTGAAATTCCTGTAATAATTTCTATTAATTTTTGCCATAACAGACAAATTATTAGTAAAATATGTTTTATTATCGGAATTTTTAATCGGTAACAAAAATGTGCTATTCTGTGTTGAAAAATTGCCCAAAACCCTTGTGTTAAAAACACAATTGAAAAAAAATGACCACCATATTTTTTGTATTTTCTGTAGTCTGAAGCTATTAAGGCAAACACATGCATCGTTATAAAATTAAATTTGCTTTGGTGGGTTAAAGATAATAGAAAACCAACCAACGACACGTCCTAAACTTTCGGTTAAAGCTTTTTGTCTTTCATTAGTCGTAATTACATTGGTCATTCTAATTAATGTTAACAAGAAAGATGTTGAATGAAATTTAAATCTTGCTTTAATGGTTGGATTAGGATTTTTTACACGCCAAACATACCAGCCATTTCTAACTACCATTTTACCATATTTATATTGGTTTGGTCTTCCGGAAGCATCATGATAATGCGCTAAGCGTGCAGCTGTGTTTATACAGTTTTTACCATATTTTAAAGCTCTTAAACTAAAGTCAGCATCTTCATAAAGTCCATAACCTTCAAAGTATTTAGAAAAACTTATATGTTTAAATAGGCTTTTACGGAAAGACATAGACATACCTATCAACAAATCAACCTCATGTAACTGACCTGTTAAAGGATAACCACATGTTCTTCCATGAGAAAATTCTGGAAGTATTCCAGGTAATAAAGGAGACTGTAATCCAACATAGTTTCTTACCACATTTCTTAAACCTTCTTTAACCACGTAATTATCAAATTGATAATATCTAAATTTATTATAAGTTACATTAGGTTGTTTAACCTTCCAGTTATTTTCATTTACAGCAACGCCACCAACACCTATAATTTCAGGATTATTTAAAAACGTATTTAATACTTCTTTAAAATAATCTGGTTCTAAAACAGTATCGTCATCTAAAAAACAAACCACATCAATAGTGTTTCCTACCTGATTAACACCAAAATTTCGTTGTTTAGTTAATCCGCGTTGCGAATCATCTACTTTAAAATATTTTAAATTTTTAAAAGGATTTTCTTCTAAAATAGTTTTGGTATCATTATTTGTAGATCCATCAATTATTAAAATTTCGTCTGGATATAAGGTTTGAGTTGTTACAGATTTTAACAATTTTAATAAAGGTTGCGGACGCATGTATGTACATATCACTAAAGAAAATCTCATAACAATTCGGTTTTAAAATGATTATGTATGTGCTTAAAATAGGCTTCTCTTTTTAACATAGTTAACCACAATTCTCTGTTAGATTGCTGAATGTTTTTAAATGCTTCTTCACTTAATGAATTATGAAATTCTAATAGTTGAGTTGCTATTGGGATTTTAGAATTAGAGTCTATAATCAAACAATGCTTAGACCAATCTATACTTTGATCAAGTGGTAATTTACAATCTGTATCTATCAAAATGGGAATACGACCAACAGCAAGCGTTTCATAAAAACGTACCGAAAAATTACCTACACCTCTTATACAAAACGTATAAGCCGTATTATTTATGTTATTATAAAATGCTTTACTACTATCTATTTTTGTTTGTTCATTTTGTAGTCCTGCGCGATATTTATTTCTTAAAATAAAATTAGAATGAAAAGATTCGTTTTTTGATAAAGTTTGCAAATACCTTGCACGTTTGATACTTGAAGGATAAAACGCTTGTTTATCTACTTTCCATCCTTTAAACTTACGTTTAACTGTGTATTTTAAATGATTAAAAAATTCTTTAATCCATTTTTTAAATCCTAATTGTGCATGACCTACAAATCCTATTGTTGGCTGTTTGGATTTAGTTATTGGCTTAAATCTAGAATCTAAAAATGTAGTGTAAGGATCATTAATAAATGATGGTAAAATAAAAGTTTTATTGTTTAATTTAGATTTAAATCCACCAAGTCTAAATGTGTAAGCATTATCAATATAATTAGTAAAACCGTAATCTCCAGCAGTATATATCCAAATTGGTTTTGCACATAATTTTGCTTCACTTAATAAAGCATCTGTAGCATCTTTGTCCTTAATAAATAGTGCATAGTCTATTGGAAACACTACAACATCTGCATCTTTTACCTGATTAACTAATTGATAGTATTCTAACAATTGTTCATCTTTTTTAAATGCTAAATCAAATAGCAACGGAAAGACTTGACGTCGATACGTTTCACTTAAAAAATTGGTATTTGTGTAAAGTTTAATCATTCTGTTTTGCTAATGCTTGACTCCACTTTTCACTTATTTTCCATTTTGTTTGAAAATCCTTAATGAAAGAAACTGGATTTTTAATCTTACTTTTTTTATACGTTTTTAAACCTAATAATAATTTATAGCCTAATAATTGCTTTTTGGTTAAATAAGTTTTGTACAATAAATAAATTGGCGGAGATGGTTTTGGTTGTATTTCTTCATGATCCCAAAGCTGTTTTACCTTGGTTCTATATCCTCCAAACGGAGCTTTTAAATGTGTTATTATAATATCTGAGAAAAACACAACATCTTCGCCTTGATATCTAATTTGCATTCCAAAATCTGTGTCTTCGCCATAATTAAATTCATAACTCATATCAAATTTGACTGTTTTTAATAAACTAGAATGAATTAATGTATTACCAGCTCCAAAAATACTTGTTTGAGCTGTATCCATAAAAGTTTGTTTTTCATGTGGTTGCAAATACACTGTAGTCGCTGCTTTTATTCCATAATTTATTGCAGAGTCTAATAAACTTTCTATCAAATTTGCATCAAATCTATTATCGTCGTCACCTAATAATACCCATTCGCTTTGTGTTTTGGACAAAGCAATATTTCTAGCATTACAAACACCTGTTTGATGTGTAAATGTGTGATCTATAATAAATGGCCAATCTTGTGTGGTTAAATAATCTAATTCGGATGTAGAGTTTGGTTCTGGATTTTGTTCAACAATGACTACAGTTTTAGGTAATAATGTTTGTTTAGACAAATCTACTAACACATCATACAAATATTTTTTTCTTCCAATGGTTGGTATAATCACATCTACCGTAGACGTTGTGTTAACTTGTTTTAAACTATTTATTTTGACTTTACCTAAATTAAAATCATGATGTTGTTGCTTATAAAATAGAGATTTTAATAAGGCTACAATAGGCAATCGTTTTTCATAAACACATAAACTTAAGGTTAAAAAATAAACCCAAACCCATTTATAATGTTGCTTTACAAATTGATACAAAGTACTTGTAGAGGCAACTTCTGGTTTATAGTTTATCGATACGTTTTCTTTTAGTAACTCTGGTGACGAATAACAAAATAAACCTTGAGGCATACCATGCTTTGCTAAGCTTAATAAAAAATAATTAAAGCTGCTTGATATATCAATGTTGGCTTTAACTGAATTGAGTACAGATGCGTGTATACCGCCAACCAAACTAGACATTAACCAAGTTGGATAATTTACAGTTTTATTTACATTATAAAAATAGTTTCGATCTGCATAACCAAGTGCATTGGAAAGATAATTTTGAGATGTAGGATTAAAACTAGCCATTATTTTTTCATGATGAAACACCTTTTTAAACCCTTCAGGATTTAAAAATGGTTTTAACTCTACATAACACCAAGCTACTAATTGTTTAGGATAAAGCGCCGCAATTTCAAATAATTGTGTTGTTAGTTGACTAGACGTAAAGTCTACATGTATAGGATTAAAATGTATATCTAAAACTTGGACTACATGTTTATTATTGTGAATTAAATAAATCATGATATCAAGTTTTGATAATAGTCTATATTCTTTTTCACTTGGTTTTCAATATCAAAAGTATGTTCTACTTTTTTTCTTGCAGCTTGACCTAACTTTAAGCACAATGCTTTATCATTAAATAAAGTCCTGATTTGCTCTGTATACGCATCGGTTTGCTTGGGATGAATTAAAAAACCGTTCTCACCATCATCTATTAACTCTTGTGCCCAACCTATGCTAGTATTTACTACCGGTTTTTGTAGTGCCATACTTTCTATAGTTACCATACCCAAAGTTTCAGCAAAACTAGGAAATGTACAAACATGAGCATTTTTAATGTGAGTTTGCACTTCTGAATACGGAAGCTTTCCTAAATAATTAACCTTTAATTTAGCTTGATCTGAGAAGATATTTTGCATTAATTGATAGGTTGAAGTTGAGCCTGTTTGTATATCATTAGAATCGCCACCAATTAAAATTAATTGTGCTTCTGGTTCTTTTTGCACTAACTTATTAAAAACCTCGGCTAATTCTAAAACTCCTTTTTTTCTAATAATTGTCCCTATGTAAAGTAAGGTTTTTGGTTTAAAAGCTTCTGGATTAGAATTTATAAATTGTTCTAATTGTAAACCATAATGAATGGTTTTTATTTTGTTTCGGTTTAACCCAAATATTTTAGCTGTTTCTTCTCCTGCATAAGTTGTTGGCGCGATGTAAGCTTTGGCTTTTTTTAATGCTAATTTCTCAAATACAAAATTTTTAAATTTTTGTTTTCTGTTTTCTAGCTTACAAAAATAGGCGTCGCTACCATGAAATCGAATTACTAAAGGCACTTTAAATCGCATAAATGCAGTAATTCCTGTCCAATCTGGTGCTTCAATAATATCTATTTGCTCTTTTGCTACAATAGAATTTACATATGTATTTAAAAGTTTTCTATAACGATACCAAGTAAAAAATGAAAAGTGTTTCTTTTTTATTAAATGTAAAGTAACACCTTCAGACTCTATAATAGTATCCTTAGATTGATGATATACAAATACCGTTACTTTTACATTTTGCTTTACCAAGGTTACAGCTAGGTTTTTTATACTTGTAGCTATACCTGCTGCATGATTGACTTCTGGATGTGGATATTCGGATGTTATTAAACCTACATGCATTACTTCTTATAATATAATTGCTTAATTAAGCTTTTTACTTTTGTTTTTAATAATAAATTATTTCCTGCCTTATTTGCATGAGGAAATGCAACAAGAGGTTTGCGTGCTCCTAAAAAAGATACTAATGTCTCCCAATTACTGTTTTCTATATCAAATATTAAAAAATTTGATTTTCCTTCAAAAAATAATTCAACCTCTAAATTATGGTTTTGGTATCGTTTTAAATAAATGCTTTCGTCTTTAATAGAATTGTTTGTACCATAAATGTAATCATGGTATTTAAATTTTTGGTCACCAAAATGCTTCTGTACACTTTTAATCCAGTGTTTTTCTGATCTTTTTGTTAATATAAAATAAGCATCTGGGTAAAGTTGATAAAGCTCTTTATAAATTAAAAACCAAGGTGTATCTTGAAAAGAATCATAAGTATTTAGTAATGGTTTAGCCTTTTCTAAAATATAAGATTTTACATCTTTATTTAAATCATAATCATAGGCTTCTTTTAAGCTTCCACAAACGGTATAACCTAATATTTGTAATGCTTTACCTAAGGTAGATGTTCCTGTTTTATGAAACCCAATTATAAAAACTTTCCTTTTTCTTTTTAAGAAAATTCTCCTAAAAAGTCCTAATAAAAATGCAGAAGACATTTTCAGGCTATTTTGCTCATTTCTATTAAGTTCAGGAAAGTACATGGTGTTTTTAATTTCGGTTTAATATACTACTTGTAGATTTTTATCTTAATAAAGTGTATTGTTTATTATTAACGTTAGAAGTTTGTAAAGTTAGTTTTTCAATTACAAATTTGTTTCCTTTTGGACCACATTTATCCAAATATCCTAAGAGATTATTCTTTTCTATTTGATATAAAAATTGAACTACTTTAATACTTTGTTTTACTAAAGTCACTACTATTTTTTTTATGCGTGTTGTATTACCTTTAGTATGAGAAACTTCAGTATAAGGATATTCTGATGTTATAAAACCTATCGTCATTTTCTTTCTGTC
This sequence comes from Mesoflavibacter profundi, assembly GCF_014764305.1. Taxonomy (NCBI): domain Bacteria; kingdom Pseudomonadati; phylum Bacteroidota; class Flavobacteriia; order Flavobacteriales; family Flavobacteriaceae; genus Mesoflavibacter; species Mesoflavibacter profundi. Next base: position 2,254,841 of record NZ_CP061703.1, on the reverse strand, counting down.
TTTTTATCTTTATCTGTTATACTTAAAATTGAAGCCAATATAAAAATAAATACTTCGCCTACTAAAAACCATAATCTACTTATAACCGATATAGATATTGCGTCTTGCTTTTCTAAACCTATCCCAATTAATATTGTAATTAATACGCCTTCTCTTACACCAATTCCTCCAGGAGCTATTAATGCTAATACCGCAACAACGCATGCTAATGCAAAACTAAATCCTACAGATAATGGTACATCATACGCTATAATAGATGAACTTAAAAAATAAAAACCTAAACACCAGAAAACCCAATTAATAAAAAAACTAGGTAGTAGTTTTAATGCTTCTTTAAAGGTAAGTACTGGATAATCTATGTCTTTTTTTAAAAATTTATTTACTAACGCTACTAGTTTATGTTTAAAGTATTTTGAAAAAAGAAATAATGAGAAAAATATAATAAATACAAATACTACAATGTTTAAAGATAGACTTAACTCTACTTGAAAAAAAATGTAAATACCAATTATCAATCCAACCCAAAGTGATATTAATTGAGTTTTTAGAGATTCGAAAGCTAGCTTCTTTATTGGGAAATTATACTTTTTTTGAACATATAAAGCTCTAGAAAACACTGTCAAGACTTTTCCTGGAATATACTTTGTGAAAATTGATAGCCCATTGGAAATAATACCTTCTTTAACTGATAACTCTACAACTTTATCTTGTTTTAAAACAACACGCCAATTTTCACATGAGAAGATAAAGCCTAAAAATAAAAAGATAAATGAAATTATAAACCTATATATATTTAAGATATTGGGAATGACTAAATAATCTGATTTATATAAAAACAACAACAAAAAAGATATTGAAATATAAACCGAGAGTTTAAAAAAATTAATGTTCTTAATCAAGTTCATAATTTTTTCCTTTATAAGCAGGTTTATCTTTTATTATTTTACATGGTATGCCACCTGCAATCACATTTGAAGGAATATCTTTATTAACAACAGAATTTGCTGCAATAATTACATTATCACCAATAGTTACACCTGGTAAAACAACTACTCCCATACCTAACCAGACATTATTACCTATTTTAATCGGATCTTTTTTAACCCAATTATCATAATCGTCTTCGTCATGGTTAGCAGAAACAAGTCCAACATTAGGACCCATTCTTAAATTACTTCCTATTTGAATTCCGTTTTTTGCTTGAATGTAGCAACCTGCATTCATACCAGGAGCAGTTCTTTTACCAACTTTTATATTTTTTCTAAATAGTACTCTACTTGTAAAATGGACTGGCCATTCCACAAAACCATTTATTCTAAAAATTTTTTGAGGAATAAAAAAGTACAATAAATAAACCATAGCTATTCCTTCAGATTTTCTATAAAATAAAAATCTAATAAAGAAAAAGATGTATTCTAAAAAATGATATTTTTTTAAAAACGAATTATTAAAGGTCTCTTTATTGTTCATATTTACTTGTTTAAAACTCGTAATTATATTGCTTCATTAAATCTCCACAAATATTATATATTTTTTTTAGGTCTTCTTCTGGCCAAGAATTCCATGTTTTTGCAATATTTTTTTTACCCACATTTAATTTTTCATAGTTTTCACTAAAGACTATTTGATCTGCAGGTAAACCCATAAAACTTGCCATTTCATATAAATAGTCATTTTTATTAGGCCCAAAAATATCTTCGTATTTAAACATTTTATAATTTGGGTTTTCTTTACAAGAATCTTCAATAAATTTATTTACAATCACCCATCTTGCTGCAAGTATTTCGTATTGATTTAGTTTTTTATTGGTTGTAACTTCTTTAGTAACATCCATAAACCAATAGGGTAAATATTTTTTAGCTAAAAGCTTTTTTCCTTTAAATACACCATGATTTAAATGCGATTTTATGTAATCTCTAGGATCTCTAACAATGTGAATGATTTTTGCATCCTTAATCATTTCATTTATTACTCCTGAATACCCATATAGAAAGTTATTACTTTCTATATAAAAATTATAATCTTGATTTTTTGTTTTGAATAAATCTTTTCTTGACCATTTAAAAATTGTTTTTAATGTTTGTTTTCCTACTTTTCCTTCTCTATACATATTAGAAAGAATTCTAAATCGTCTTGAAGGAAATGGTTCATGAACAGATTTTACGTTATTTATTTTTTCTGAAAAAAAATGAGCAAGAAATTGTGTTCCTGTTCTACCTGTAGATACAATAAAAATATTTTTCATCTTAAATAAACTAATACCTTTTTATTTTGAATTAAAATGGTCTTTTTTTAGTAGTACCAGAATTTTCTCTTGGTTATCTCTTATCCTATTTAGCATATCGGCTACAAAAGCTAATGTTGCTATAAATACAGACATACCACATAGCGCCAGCGCAATAAAACCTATGCTTTTATATGGCGTTATCATGCCTTTATTTAACCAATGTATAAATACAAAACCACCTAATAATAACCCTAAGACTAAAACAAAAAGTGCTATACTTAAGAAAAAACGTAATGGTCTATAATCTTTTAAACATTTAAATATTATTAAAGATGTTTTTACTGCATATTGTACTAAACTATTAGCTACTCTAGATACTCTATCTTCAAAATATTTAACCTTTACAGGGATTTGATTTATATTGAAACCTTTATTTAATAAGTCCAAAATGGTTTCATGAGTATAGGTAAAATCACCTTGCAGGTTTAAATTAAGTAAACAGTCCTTGGAATAGGCTCTAAAACCACAAGAAGCATCTTCTATTTTTGTTTTTCCTACCAGACTAACTATACTATTTACTCTTTTGTTTCCCCAATATTTTACTTTAGGCATTTTATCTGGTCGTTTATTATAAAACCTATTACCTATACAAAAATCGGCTTGATTTGTTATAATAGGATTAATCATGTTAGTAATTTGATTAACATCAAATTGACCATCTGCATCTATACTAACTAAAATATCGGCTTGAGTTTTTAATGCAAAATCAACTGCTGTTTGAAACGCTTTTCCAACACCTCTATTATAAGAATGCGATATAACGTTTGCTCCAAAAGATTTTGCAATTTCTGCAGTATTATCTGTACTACCATCATCTACTACTAAATATTGAATGGTAGAAATTCCCTTAATTTTTTTTGGTAAGGACTTTAATACATTTAAAATAGATGCTGCTTCATTTAAAGCAGGCATGTAAATAATTAAACTATATGTTTTATCACTACTCATACAATTTGGATATTACTAAATAATCAACTCTAAATTCATTAATTATATAGATTACAGATATACATTGACTAATTAAAATAAACCATTTATCATTTATACCAATAAGCTTAGAAAAATAATAAAATCCTAAAAAATAAATTGGTAATAATACAAGCCAATATCTACTAAAACCTGTTCCTGCAAAAACAAACCCAAGCATAACAAGGATACATGACAGTAAAACAATTTTTAAAGCTTTAGTATTTCCTTTTTTAATAAAACCAATTAAAAAAACAACAAATAAGACACTACTAATTAAAAAACTTCTAATACCAGTAATAGGCACAAATAGTGACACAAATGCTGGTAAACCATTTACTTTATCTACTAAATAATGCTTCTCCAAACCTAATCCGCACTTTATGTTATATAGCAAAGGATTTTCTGTTTTAAAACGATTAAAGTAACTTATTCCTGATAGTTGATTTGTTTCTACATTCACCATATATTTTATCCAAATCACTACAGGTATTAGAAAAAATATCGAATATTTAGTTATTATCCATATTCGTGAGTTAAAATTATCTTTTAAATCATTATAAAATCTAATTAATAAAACTAAACCTATCACACTGTAAACGTATCTTGTAAGACACATTACGGTAAAGAAGAAAAGTAGTTTTATTATCGTATTTTCTGAAAATTCTTTTGTCATATAATACATAAATCCCCAAAAACTAAAAAACAATATAGCTTCTGGATACATTGTAGAAAACCAAGACACAGAAATTGGATTAACTACTGTTAATACAACTATTAACAAAGCAATAGTGTGATCTAGTTTTTGTGATTTTAGTAATAAATAGAGGTATTTTAATCCAAATCCATATAGTAAAATATTAAATATTTTATGAAATACTAGACTATAAGGTTGTGATAAAAAACTATTAAAAAAGGCGGTTACAAAAGATATTACTGGTGTAACTGTAGATGGATAATCTGTATAATAATATTTTCCTTTTAAAATATTGCTAGCTATTTTAAAGTAAGTAATCTCATCGTTTACTAAAGGCACCAACAACGACCTGCACATAGAAATAAGACTTAGTACAATAATAAAAAGAAACGATAGTCTTATATAATTTTCTTTTAATATGTTTTTCATTCTAATAGATTTGTGATTACATCCCAAATTTGTTTAGAGGCTTTGGTTGGTGTTGGCCCAACAATAATTTTAAACCATGCTTTTCCTTCTGGAACATTGGTTAATTGACCATCTAAAATTTGTTTAACTTGATGTTCTAATTCATTTTTATCGGTACAAAATATAGCTGCTTTATCGCTAGGCATACTTCTAAAATGAACATATTTATAGTTTTGTCCAATATCTCTAATGCCTTTTTTTAATTGAGGCTGCTCATAATTATAATAAATACATGCTTTATCATGAGCCACAAAATCAAATACAGTACTTGAGCACACATTGGTCACAAAAGCACTATGCTCGCATACATTATAAAGCATTTTAAAATCTTCTGGAGCTGGTAAAACTTGATTCCATTGATCACCAACTTGTTTCCAAATTGGATCTAAAACTTCAATTATATCTGCATTTTCTTTTAAAACCGCATTATAACGATTGGTGAAATCTACAGGACATTTTCTGTAAATAATTCCCAAATTATAGCCTTTTGTATTTAAGCTACGTACCGCATTAGCCAAGTCTTCTAAATAGTACTGATCTAAAGGAGATGTGGTTTCGTCATCACCAGAATAACAGATGTATTGCTTGTCTACATCCAAACCATAGGTATTAAAAAATTCCTCGCGACTTTCTTTTAAATCTTGATTAAAATGAGGCTCGAATTGTGGCGTTCCCGTTACAAAAACTTGTTCAGGTTTAACAAAAGGATAGTATTGCAATACTTCGCGCTTCATATGATCACTCCATACACAATAATAATCTGTTTCTACAACTTGCATCGCTTTAGGGACATTATCCCATGAATAGACAAATGCTACAGTTGGTATACCTAAATCTTTTGCTGCTAACAAAGCACTTATAGATTGTGTTGCGCGTTGCGTTGTACAAAACACAAGATCTGGACGATGTTGCTCCAATTGTGCTTTACAATAGGCATATTTAGGATTTTTTCGTTCTAAAGCATTAATTTTTTCCCTTAGTGTTTCTACTCCTTTTTCTGAAGAATATAAGCCTACTAATAACTTTGTATATAAACTTTTAAACGTGTTTTTTAATCCTTTATAACTAAACGGAAATTTATAAGTTGGATAGACCTCATCATTAAATTTATCTCTAGACACGTTTAATTCTGCACGTTTTCTGGCTCTAGAATATATTGGTGTTAATGGATGTATTTGATGATTTTCAATTATGACTTGTTTAAAACCTAATTCTTTTTCTAAATCAAAAATAGTATTGTTCCAATAGGTAATATCAAAACCCATCTCTTCACCAATAGACTTAAAGTTGGTAAAAGCAAAGTTGCGTAATCCAACACCATCTGGAAAAAATATAAATACTTTTTTACTCATTTAACTTTATTCTTAGAGTTTAGTTTTTTTTAAAGTTGTAAGCAATTAGGGAAAAGTTAAAAATTAAAAGGAATTAGATATTTGGGTAATAAAACTTCCTGAATGTAATTAAGTTTTTTGTTGAAATAAAAGATATATTTAAATACATTCACAAAACTTCTATTTTATTTTCTCCATTTCTTTCAACTTCCAACTTCACACTCCACTCTTCACACTTCCAACTTCCAACTCCTAAACCTATCCTTTCTGATTTTTTAACTTATCGCGTTGTACTTGTTCTATTGGTAAAATATCTTGTGTTTTATACGTCAAAGATTCATATACTGCTTTTAAATCTCTTGACAACTTACGCAAACCTGCAGGTTCTAAAGACGCAGCATGATCTGTTCCTTTCCAAGTACGATCTAATGTATAATGACGTTCTATAACATTTGCACCTAAAGTATAGGCTGCCATATCTACTGCTATACCTAAATGATGACCAGAAAACCCAATATGTTTTACAGCATCTCCGTATTTTTCTTTAAGGATATTAATATCCAACAAACAAACATCTTTAAACGGAACTGGGTAACCAGATGTACAGTTATATAAGACTAAATCCTTAGCACGGTTATGAGATTTAAACAGATTTACTAAATCTTCAATTTCATCTTTAGTTGTCATTCCTGTTGAAATATGAAGCTCGCCATCATAATGTTCACACAACCACGTTAACATTTTTTCGTTGTTATTACAAGCAGATGGTATTTTGATAAATTTTGGTTGTAATCCTGCAATTTCTTTTGCAGATGTTAAATCCCAAACCGATGTCGAGTAATCCAATCCCATATCTTCACAAAACTCTTTTAACTCTTGGTGCTGATTAACATCAAATTCTAAAAACTCGCGATGTTCACCATAAGTATCACCGTAAGAGTTTACAGGATTTGGATGCGGCGCATTGTATTGCGCTTCTGTTAGTAATTCTTTATTGTGTCGTTTTTGAAACTTTACTGCATCTACATTACAAAAGATTTTTGCTACTTTAATTAATTCTTTTGCTATTTCCATATCGCCTTTATGGTTACAACCAATTTCGGCAATGACATAAGGTTTTTTATATGTACTCATAAAAAATATTTCGCTAAAAGCGTTTATTATATTGTTTTATAAATTGACAAGCAGATCTAATTGCTCCTGCACCAGAAGGTTTTGGTAAAATAATATCGGCTTGATTAATTACTTCTTGCATAGCATTATTTGGTGCTAAAGACCAACCAACGCTACAAATATTTGCTAAATCATTAACATCATCACCAACATAGGCTACATTATTTAAACTAAATTGATGTGTTTTTGCCAATTGTGTTAGCAATGTATGTTTATCTTTTACACCTAAAAACACATGTTCTATTTGTAATTTTTCCATACGTTTTGCAACTAATTCAGAGCGTTCACTAGTCATAATCATCACTGTAACTCCAAACTGTCTTAAAATTTCTAATCCCATACCATCTCGCATATCAAACTGTTTGGTATGTTCTCCATCTTTTGTATAGGTTATGGTTCCATCTGTAAAAACACCATCTACATCTAGTACTAGATGAGTTATTTTTTCGGCTTTTTTTAGTTGTTGTTGACGCTGTATAAGTAATTGTTCTACAACGGTCCAATCGTTTTCTGTATCAATTTCATACAGGCTATCTTCGGGCATAGTTACAACACCAACTGCATCGCCCAATCTGTTTTCCTTTGTTTTTAAAACCGAAGCCAAACAGGTATAAACAGCTCCATTTTCTACTAAAAGTCCATCAAAATCTTGACGTCTTGGTCTATTTTTATAATCGTAATTTAATGGTTTACCGGATGCATCCCATATAAATCGATGTGTATTTACTACAGTAACTGTAGAGTCGTATCCTTTAGACAACAATGCTAAACTATTATTAATATCTGTAGCTGTTGTAAAAGGTGATGTAGCTTGCAACAAGCATATAGCATCAAAATTGTAATCTAAAGTTTGAGCAAATTCTAACATAGCACTTTCGGTACTTGCTGTGTCTGTTGCGCTAGCTTCGCTACGTTGTAAAGCTTTTATTTTATTTGTATAGTGATATTCTTTTTCAATAAAACTAATAATATCTAAATCGTCTGTATAGACATAAACCGTATCTAAATCTGATTGTAAAGCAGCTCCTAAAACCCAAGTAAATAAGGGCTTTCCAACCATTTTACGTTTGTTTTTTCCCGGAATACCTTTAGACCCTTTTCTTAAAGGAATAAAACCTACTGATGTCATATTTTGATAGGATACATTTTTTGGTTAAGTCGCTAAAATACACTTTTTTTCGGATGAAAGTGTATGTTTTCAGGATAAAAGGTAAAATATCTAAAAGCTTGTAAGAATTAATAAACTTTAGTTAACTTTTATAAGAAATTCACAAAACGAATTAGTAAAAATCCTAGCACCATTTTGATTTAGATGCGACTTATCTATAAAGTATTTATTTTGCTTAAAATCTTGATTTAAAGTGTCGTAAACAAAAATAGATTCAGGTTGTTCTACTAAATCTAAAAACCTGTTATAGAATTGCTGATCAAACGCTTCAAAACTAGGCGGAAATGCATAAACCAAATTAATTGAATTGGCTTTACACAATTGCTGTATTGCTTTAAATGCTTCGACTTTATTATCATTTTCAGCTTCAATCTTATAATTAGTTAATTTAGAATTAAATTCCATTGTAGCATCGTAACTTGTAACAAAGATTTTAGAACCATGAGAAGACAGCTTATTTATTGGTTTTACAGGTTGTTTTGTGAAGCTAAAATCGTTTTTATTTAATCGTCCTAAGCATAAAAATTTAGAAAAATAACTATGTTTATTTTCTTCTATAAGTATAGAATTAATATAATTATTCTTCTTTACTGCAAATAATTTGTCGTACCTAAAATTAAGTGTTTTTGTATCTACAAATTGATAAGTTTGATCTATTGTTAACACTACTGTTTTTGGTGCTTTATTAAAGTTTATCAAAGTCTGTAATATAAAGTGATGAAAAGTAACATCACTACCTCTATACGATAAGTTATAAGTAGATTGACCTGTTTTTTCTTCTATGGTTTTTGCAATAAAATCATGCGCGCCTCTTGATGAGCCTAATAGGATTATATCCTTTTGCATTTGTCCATCAAGAATGTTTAATAATCGTTGGTCGTCTTGAGTATGAGCCGTATTGTACAATAACACACAAAAGAGTTTATCTACTAAAAACAATAGTAAAGCAAATAGAAATATGTGTGTTAAAAATCGTTTCATTTAAAACTGAAAATAAATAAATTCTTGTTCGGTTTGACTACTAAAAATAAAAGTAAGCACTATTAAAAACATATAAAAACTCCATCGTAAGGCTTTAGATTTACGTATTAATAAACGCTCTATCGCATATGCATTTGCACGACCTAACCATTCTATAAACATAAAAAACAGTAATAAAACAAACAGGTAAAATGGTCTTACTGTTGGTAAACTTAATAGACTAGCACTAAAGATTTCTTTTAAATAGGTAAACGCATGACAAACGGTTTCTGCCCTAAAAAATATCCAAGCTAGCACTGTTAATCCAAAGGTTAATCCCATAGAAAACACGTCTTTTATATTAGGCAACCATCTATCTTGAGCTACGACATTTAAATGTGTTCTATTACGTTTAGTAAGTAATAATGGTAAAAAATAAAGTGCATTTAAAAATCCCCACATTATAAATGTCCAATTAGCGCCATGCCAAAAACCACTCACTAAAAAAATAATAAATGTATTGCGCACTTTTAACCATGTGCTTCCGCGACTTCCGCCTAAAGGAATGTATAAATAATCCCTAAACCAAGTGGATAAACTAATGTGCCAACGTCGCCAAAATTCGGCAATATCTCTTGAAAAATACGGAAATGCGAAATTCTGTTTTAAATCAAAACCAAATAATCTAGAAGTACCTATGGCAATATCAGAATATCCCGAAAAATCACCATAAATCTGAAAGGTAAAAAACAATGCGCCTATTAATAAAGTACTACCGTTATAATCTTGGCTATTGTTAAAAATTTGATTGGCATACTCGGCACAATTATCTGCAATAACAATCTTTTTAAAAAATCCCCAAAGCATTTGCTTACAACCATCTATTGCTTTACTGTAATGAAAATATCTACGTTTATAAAACTGAGGTAATAAATGGGTTGCACGCTCTATTGGTCCAGCAACTAATTGCGGAAAGAAACTTACAAATGCTAAAAATGAAATAAGATCTTTAGTTGGCTCTAGTTTCTTCTTATAAACATCTATAGTGTAACTTAAGGTTTGAAATGTGTAAAAGCTTATACCAACTGGTAAAATAATCTGTAACGTATTTGGTTTAATTTGATGCCCGAAAAAAGAAAAGGCTTGCACAAAATTGTCTACAAAAAAATTATAGTATTTAAAAAATCCTAAAAAGCCTAAGTTTACAGCTATACTTGACCAAAGTAACAACCGTCTTTTAGACTGATTTTTTTGGTTTTGCAGTTGTAATCCAATAGTATAGTCTACTAAAGAACTAAAAATAATTAATGATAAGAAACGCCAATCCCACCAACCATAAAACACATAACTAGCTAAAACCAATAACGCATTTTGAAATTTTAAACGGGTATTAGTCACAAACCAATACAATATAAATACGATTGGTAAGAAGACTGCAAAATCTATAGAGTTGAAATACATTAACTATAGCTTATTGATTTTAAATTAGTCTGTTTTAATAAGGTACTTCTCTTTACTGGTTGTCTAAATTTTAAGATTGAACGTAAAGAAAACAAAGCACTAAATACAACTTGCCAATACATTTTAAAATATTTAAAATCGGTTAATGCATAGCTTTTAAAGTTATGCCACAACAATCGAATTAGCTTTTTTATAGGTTTAGGATGATACACCAAATAATAACGTATACTATTGCGTAACTGATGTTTAAATCTATAATAATTACGTCCTTGCTGTTTACGTAACTTAGTATTTACCCTATGATTAACTTGTAAATTGTAAGTATATAAAATGTCATATCCTAAATCTAAGACTTCTATAGCCAATGCAGGTTCTTCTCCATATATAGTCATCCATTTTGGAAAACCATTTGTTGCCTCATAAACCGATTTTTTTATTGCAAAACCACATCCTATAAAATCTGTAGTTATATAGTCTTCACCTGTTTTAACGTGTTGTAAAGCATCTTGATCTGTGTTAAATAATCCTCTAACTTCTTGAAATGCGATTATCCCTAAATTTGGATTAATTTCAAAATAATGCTTAACTGCGTTATTAAAATTTGTGGTTAACGGATGTGCATCGTCGTCTAATCCTACAAATATGTCGCCTTTTGCCTTTTTATAAAGTATAGCTCTTGCTGGCGATGCACTAACACTTTGCTGTAAAATGGTCCAGTTTACCCAATTATAATCTTTTACTATAGCTTCTGTAGCATTACAACCATCGATTAAAACTAAAACTTCATGAACAGATAAATCTATTATTTTATAGAGTTTATCTAAGGTTACTTTTAAATCGGCTGCTCTATGTTTAGTGACTATTAAAAAAGAAATATCCATAGGTTATTTTATAATTTGGGTATATAAAGACTGTATTTTAGGTTGCAAATGTAAACGATTACATCTTTTATCTATTAATTTAACATTAATGTCTTTAGCATGTTCTAATAAGGCTTGATTGTTTAGTGCTTCGGTTATTAATTGTTCAATGTCTTTTATATCTAATGGATTATGTATTAAAAATCCATTTTTATGATGTGTAATCACTTCTTCTGTAACATGTCCAGGATTGGATTGGATTGGAAATGCGCCCATTCCCATTGCTTCTAATAAAGCATTTGGCATTCCATCTGAAGTACTACTTGCTATATGTAAAAGACTGTTTCCCATATAACTTAATAGCGTTGAATTACTTAAAAATTGACCGCGTTTAAATATCTTCACATCTAAATTACTAAATACAGTAGATTGCTTTAAATAATCTATAACCACTTGATCTGCACTGTAAACAACAATTTGCTTATCCTTTAATAATTTAATATCTACGTTAGCTAAAGCTTTTAAAACAATAATGGCTTGTCCTACGCCATCATCGTAACCTTTTACCATGATAGTTTGACGTTGCGATATAGGTACAATAGCATCTAATGGAATGCTTATACCACCATTTCCTGGAAATACGCCTAAAAACTTATGTTTAAACCCTAAGTTTTGAGCGATTTTATAGTCTCTTTGGCAATCTGTAATTAGATAATCTACGCGATTTAAAAACTGTTTTGCCTCTTGTGTAGTAACACCAAGTGCTTTATAATTATACATGTCGCTTCCCCAAGACGAATAGATTACTGGTAGTGTTGTTTGTTCTAAAACTTCTAAAATAGGTAAACCAGATAATTGCATTTCAAAACAATGTATAATATCTGGTTGTATTTGGTGTAACACCTTTTCAAACGCTTTTAACACCGATACTTCATTAACCTGTTGAATTAGTGTATATAATTTAGGTGCATGTTTTTTAATACGTTGTCGTAATGGATAATCCCATCTTAATTTCCAACCGTTACATTGCTTTACCCAATGTATTTTTTTTGAAAACCCATTGCCATCTGTGATATCAAACCAATACACTTCATGTCCTGAATGTTCTAGTTGATTTACCCACTGAAAAAAGTGATGATTTGGTATGGCTACGGTTAGAATTTTCATTAGTTATCTAAATAATACACGTTTAATAATTAGTCCTTTAGATTTTAATTTTTCAGTTGTTGATAGTGCATTTATAGTATAAAGGAATTTAAGTTGATCTTTATATTTAAACACATATCCTATTCGGTTTTTTAATTGTTTTTCTTTTTTTAAACCTGAGTAAAACATCCAAAATGCTTTTTTTGCAATGGTTCTTTTAAATGTTTTATCATTCCACAATGTTGTATTAAAAGCTAATTTTAAACATTGATAACGATAATAAAATATGTCTAAAATTTTTATTGAATTTTCTTCTACTAAAGAACTAATTTGCGATTGATCACTATTACCGCTTCTAATCGTTGCTAAAACGTGATTTAATACGATTAGTTTTGGTTTGTTGGCCAACATCCTAATATGAAATTCGTTATCTTGGTAACGTGTAATTTGCGGATCAAATAGCTTTTTATCCTGTAAGTATTGTTTTTCCCATAAAAAACTACAGGTTTGCAATTCTATAGTCTCTAAAGCATAGTCTTTAAACAATGTGTCTTCAGAAAAATTAAATTTTGATTCTCTAAACTGTGTGAAATTTGCATTTGCATAGCGATTACGGCTAATTACTGCATTTGTATTTGTAGTAACTGCTTCGACTTTTAATTTTATAAAGTCTTTAAGCATGACATCGTCACTATCAAACCAATTTATGTAAGCTCCTTTAGATTGTAAAAAACCAAAATTTCGGCATGCATTTGCACCTTTAATATAATTTGAAGGTCTTTTGTAAATTTTAAACCTGTTATCTTTTTGTTGGTAAGAATGTAACACGTCTAAAGTATGATCTGTACTACCATCATCAACAATCACACATTCCCAATTGGTATAGGATTGTTTAGTTATAGAGTCTAATGTTTTTTTAACAATATGCGCTCTATTATATATAGGAATGATTATGGATACTAGAAAATTATTCATAATCTAAATAAAGGTTTTAATCTAGTTTCTCCAAATTTTAAAGTTTTAACCACATTATAAGCAAAATAAATTCTTTGTAATTTCATATTGAATATCAAAGATCTATTTTTATTATTAGCTTTAATAAACTTAATAACATCTTTGCTTATTTGATATTTTTTTGCTGCTAAACTTGATCTTAATAAAGTTAAAACCGATTTAATTACTGCTGCGTTTATTGCTAAGTTTTTTGGGTTAGAGTTTATTATACGTCTTCTTACTTCTAAGAAAGACTGATAATGATTTTCTATTACGTTTAAATAGTTTGAGCTTATTGAGTCTTCTGCTTGTCGATACCAAATTAGCGGTTGATCAATAAATCCACCTTTTGGATTATTTTGAAACATTCTGGAATTAAATTCTAAATCTTGAGATTGAGTTAAATCTTGATCAAATAACTGTTTATTCTCTAAAAAAGATTTTCGCCAAAATACGGTTTGTGTACCAATAGTGATTTTTCCAGAAACATAATCAAGCAAAAGATCTTTGTATTTAATATTTGTTGTTTGTTGTTGTTTAAATTGTCCGTTAATTTCTTCAAAAAAAATCATTTGACATAAACAAAATTGACTTGACTTGTTTGTATTTAAGTAGTGCGTTTTTGCTTTTAATAAATCTTTAAACATTAAATCATCACTATCAAACCATTGTATATATTGTCCTTTACTTATAGAAAAACCAAAATTACGACAAGCGTTTGCTCCTTTTTTAAATTGTTCTGGTCTTTGATATAATTTAATTCTGTTGTCTTTATTCTCATAGAATTTAACAACTTCTAAAGTATGATCTGTACTACCATCATCTACCACAATACATTCCCAATTTTTAAACGTTTGATCAATAATAGAATCTAGTGTTTTGGCAATATAATGTGCACGATTGTAGACTGGAATTATAATAGATACTTCTACCATTTTACTTATTTATTTAAATTTAAAATGGAATGAATTTGATTTTCTAAATCTCTTTTTAACTGGTTTTGGTTAAGCTGATCATACAATATTTTCCTGTTGTTTTCTATTTGATTTATATCCAAATGACTTGATATACTTTGCGCGTTTAAATCTTTTTCTACACTAAAAACTATAACACCTAAGTCTTTTAAATAATGATAAAAAGGATTTTTTTCGCTTAAAAACACTTTTGCTCCATACCATAAAATAGCTATCGTGTTACCTACAGCTTGTTGCCTAAAATTATAAAATATTGCAATTCCTATGGTGTTTAGTATTTGATTGTAATCTTCTAAAGGTAAAAATGTTAGTAATGGATTAAATTTATCTTTAAAAATGAGTTGTCCTTCTTCTTTTATTGCTTGTATATAACTTGGGTTACCGTAACTTAGTGGTACATATATTTTACTTTGTGTAATTGGTAATTGTTTTAAAGCATTAAAAACGTCTAGATGATTACCAGTTCTAAAGCCAGAATTACCGATTAAAATAGCTGTTTTATTACTTTCTATTTTTGCATTTACATCTACAATTAAATGTAACGGATAATACCAAAATTTAAAGTTTTTTTTCTCCTGTTGTATAAATTTACAAATACTGTGATGCTCTTGTTTAAAAGAAGTTGCTAGATAATCTATACGTTGGATAGATTTTTCTTTTTTTTTAATAATAGATAACTCTCTATTTCCTTTTAATGTATGATATATTGGCCTTAATGCGTTTTTCACTCGTTTTTTAAACGAGTAATTAGCACTTGGCGATTTTCTAATAAATTTTTTTAAAGTAATTGGCGCAAGTATTGGTGCGTCTTTTGTATAGTTATGATCGTTGTAAATCTCAAAACCAAAACACATCCAAACTGTTTGTATTGATTGTGGTAATTGCAAACAAAAGTCATAGAAATCTTTAGACAAGCTATGAAAAACCACAATGTCTTTTGATGTTATTTGATCAATAATATTTAAAACAGAATTACTATCTACTTTTGTAACAAACGACTGTGTATTAATATATCTAAATTCTTGAGTTATATCTTTTACAAGCACGTAAAATTTATTGTATCCGCTATAAACATCTTCAAATTGTTTTATAGCAGAATTTATAAATTTTTCGTCTTCACAAATATGATATATTAATGGTTTACTCATTAAAAAACTCTAAAATTAAGTCTATTATTAATTGCTGTTGTTGTTCTTCTAATTCAAAATAAAAAGGTAATCTTAATAATTGCGAGGTAAACTTATCTGAATTTGGTAAGTCTGTTGCTTTGTAATAATCTAAACTTTTGTAATATTCACTTTTATGTAAACTTAAATAATGAAATACTGCATAGACTTCCTTTTCTTTTAAAAATTTAATTAGTTCGCTTCTTTGGTTTTCAGTTTTACAAATTATGTAAAACATATGCGCATTATTAGTAGCGAAATCAGGAATTTTTGGCAGTGTGATTTTATTATTCTGTTCTAGAATATTTAATTGGTTATAATAATTATCCCAAATTTTTATTCGTTTAGCTTGTATGGGTTTAATATTTTCTATCTGCGCCCACAAAAAAGCTGCTATTACCTCTGATGGTAAAAATGAGGATCCAGTATCTACCCAACCATATTTATTAATTTCGCCTCTAAAAAAAGATGATCTATTTGTTCCTTTTTCCCATAAAATTTCTGCTCTATCTATAAATTGTTTGTCATTTATACCTAATAATCCTCCTTCACCTGATATTATATTTTTAGTCTCATGAAAAGAAAAAGCACTTAAATGACCTATGCTACCTAACGGCTTTTCTTTGTAATACGAATCTATTGCTTGCGCAGCATCTTCAATAACAAACAAATTATAAGTTTTTGCTAACGTCATTATTTTATCCATATCTACAGCAACACCAGCATAATGTACCACTACTATAGCTTTAGTGTTTTTGGTAATTAACGCTTCTATTTGTTCTGGATCTATATTGGGTTGATCAGATTTTGAATCTGCAAACACAATTTTTGCGCCTTGTCTTACAAATGCTAAAGCTGTAGATACAAATGTGTAAGAAGGCACTATAACCTCGTAACCTTTACAATCTATTAGCATTGCACACATCTCTAATGCATCTGTGCAAGAAGTTGTTAATAAGGCTTTTTTTATGTTATAAGTATCTTCAAAATAGTGTTGGCATTTTTTAGTAAAATCTCCATTTCCAGAAATTTTACCAGACATCACAGATTGCTCTATATAATGTGGTTCTTTACCTGTAAGATAAGGTTTATTAAATGGAATCATTATCTTATAAATTTTGCAGGATTACCAACGTATAACCCTTGTTTTTCTATTGATTTAATTACTACTGTACCTGCGCCTAATTGGGTTTTACTAGTAATAGTTATATTGTCTATTATAGTAGCATTTATTCCTAAAATACATTGCTCTTCTACATTTACAAATCCAGCAATTGCAACTCTAGGCGATAAAAAACTATGTGAACCTATAACAGAATCGTGCGCTATTGTACAATTAATATTTAAAATACAATTCTCTTTAACTTCTGTATTAGCATCTAAATTTACCTTTGGATAAATCACACAACCTTGCCCAATCTTAGCTGTTTGATCTACATAACATGAGGAATGTATAATTTTACCAAATGGTACTTGATCTTTAAACGTATCGTAAACAGTCTTTCTAACTTCTAAATGTTTATAGCCTATACCAATAATTAGCTCGTCAAATTGTTTGTTTTTATAAGCCGAAACAACATTATTTATAGTCCCTAAAACTGGTATATTTTTTATTTGATCTTGCGTTGTATAATCATCAAAAAAAACTACACTATTATAATGTTTGTCTGACAATGCAAAATGTGCGATTTGCTGTCCTAAATCTCCTGCGCCAATAATTGCCAACGTTTTCATTAAATATAGCTTTTAATTTGTTCTAAAGATGAAATTATATTAGAATGATTAGGATAAAAATTATCTCTATCTATTATTAAAGTTTTTATTCCTAATTGACTTGCTGGTTGATAATCTAATTTAAATGAATCGCCTATATATAAAACATCTTCTGGTAAGATATTTAATTTATCCAGTGCTAGTTTATATAACCTAATATCTGGTTTAGAATACCCTATTTTTTCTGAAACAAATATGTTTGAGAATGAAACATCTATTTTATCCTTTAAAACATCTTCTAAACTACTATTAAAATTAGATATAATACCTATAGGAATATTTAATTCTTGTAAAACACTACAATCATTAAATGCTTGCCAAGGTAAATAGCTGCATGCTTTAAATATTTGTTCTAAAATATCTTGATTTGGTATTATACCTAAGCTATAAAGCAATTCTGAATTAAAATTTTGGTAAAAGGTTTTATCTGTGCGATCTGGAAATTTAATTACTTCTGATAAAAGTTTGTGGTGCTTCTTTAAAATTTGAAGATCTACCTTGTAATTGTTTTTAAACAGAACTTCTAAAATTTTATCGTAAACTTCCGGTTTATGTAATAATGTACCAGCTACATCAAACAAAATATATTTCATAATTAATAAATTTTAAAATTGCTTGATTTATTGTTTAAATCTGAAGTTGTGCTGGCATCAGGATAAATTACATCATATAATAATCTTATAGCAACGCCTTCTTTTTTAGACACTTTTGAAGGTTTTTCTTGATATAAATATTCTTGTAAAATGTACTTAACATCTTGAAAACCTAGGTTATGTCTTATTGAATTTGTTCCAGAAATCCTGCAATTCACCTCAAATAAATGAATGTTTTGATTATTATCTACAATGTATTGTAAATTTAAACTTCCTCTAATTCCTTCTTGATCTATCATTTTTAAAATGATATCTTCTTTTAATTTATTATCAAAAGTATTTACTGTTTTACACTTATTTGTTGCTCCATTTTGCAATTGGCGTTCCATGGAGAAAATACCATGTAAACTTTTATTTTTATCAATGTAAATTGCTGTTGTTATCTCTTTTCCTTTATGTAAAGGTTGTATCATATAATCGTCTGAATATGATTTTGGGTCTTTGGGATTTATTGTAATACCTCGTGATCCTCTACCTTTTCTTGGTTTTACAATAATATCGCCTTCAAATCCTTCAAACTCTGATGGTAACCAAGATTGTACAAAAGGTATATTTAGTGATGTATGGTGTTTGTAAGATAGATATTTATCTAAATAAACATTTGTTATTGAAGCGTCACAAGCTACTATAGTTGCGTTTATGGAATTGGCATTTAAACTTAGATAATACACTTCAAAATCTGTAGTTGGTATTATTAGATCTACATGTTCTTCTTCAACTATTTTTTTAACAAAATCTATGTAATCATTGTCATAAGCATAAGGTACCATAAATGTTTTATCACATAAATGATTGCCTGCGCTAAATGCTTCTACATTTGTACCTATAATGTGTATTGGCCAATTTATATCTCTGATATTTCTTAATACTCCTTGACCTACATTTCCTCCTATTCCTGTTACTAAGACTGTTTTTTCTTCCATGAAATATATTGCATAAGTCCTTTTTCTACACTAAACTTTGGTGTCCAATTTAAAGTTTTTTGGGTTAACGTGTTATCAAACACATAAGAATCTGAACTATCTTCGTTTATAAATTTAATATTTGCCTGCGTTTGAGCACTTATTGTTTTAGCTAATTCTAAATTAGAAATAGATTTATCTCCAACTGCTAATAAAGGAAAATCTATAGCGTCTTCAAAAGTTATTAATCTGGTTAAAAGGTCTAATACATCTTTAATGTATATATAATTTTGCAACCTTTTTCCTTTTCCCCAAACTTCTATTTTATTTTTTTGCAACGCCATGTTTACATAGTTTGGTATTATCGTGTTTTCTTTCATATTTGGACCATATAAAGAAGATAATCTAACTATGTAACTATTTTGCGAATCTTTAAATAACTGTTCTGCTTGCAACTTAGTTTTTGCATAATAAGAACTAGGTTGTTCTTTTGACTTTTCCTTAATTATTGAAATGTTTTTGTAAACAGAAATTGTAGATATATAAATTATTTTTACTGCAGGATATTGCTCTAAGATTAGTTTTGTCGCATTTAGATTCGCTTCTTCTAAAATATTATGATCTAGAACTAAATTTCCGGAATTTACAGCTGCATGACAACAATAAATTATATCTATTTTGGATGGTATATCCTCTAAATTATTACAAACAGTAACTTTTGGATTTAATGTTCTAGATACAGTTTTATTATATAATCCATAAACTACATAATCTTGGTCTACCAAATGATTTGCTATAGCTGTACCTAAAAACCCATAAACTCCTGTTACCAGTATATTCATAATACTTTTATTAATCTAACTTCTCTTCAAAAGCTTTATCCCAATTAAATTGATATTCGTTTTTTAAAGGTTTTATAAAACCGCATGATTTCCATGGAGAATTAATATTATTTATTAAAAAATCTTTACTCCATTGATTTACCGGATTTATAGTTTTATAATAAATTTTATACCCTTTAATATCTTCTTCTAAAGTTTCATAATACCTTAAATATGGCAATAATCCTTTTTCGTACTTATTTAAATTAAAATGAGGTCCGTTAACTCTAAAAGTAGAATTAACCCAAAATGCTCCTCTTGCAACACTTTTTACAACCATTGCATCGTTATTTAATAATGGAATTATAGTTTCTTCATTTTTAGAATTTATTGAAACAACTTTAAAAACGTACTTATAATCTTCAAAATGATTTTTGTACATAAATACAGGATGATGAGTAAGACCTAAATAATCCTTGTATTCATCATTAAGTTTTTTGTAAGGATAACTTAAAACTTTATCTATTATAGAAACATTATAGTGTTGCTGAAATAATGGTGAAAACCAAATCATTAATACTTGTCCAAAAAACATTATAACTATTACTACCTTCCAAAAAAGTTTAGTAATTTTTAATGTAGTTACTCCAGATATATATAATTCTTCATTTTCTGAAATTGGATTTGTAAATACAGGTACATTACAATTATCTACCGTACATCTTTCTGTTATTCGATTTCCTGCTATTAACTGGTATAATTTACGTCCTAATACATTAATTAAAGGTAAACTTAAAATTAAACCTAAAGGATAGGTATAAATCATTGCTTTTAACAACTTTACGTAAGCGTAGTAACCTATGTAAACCTTTCCGTTTTTATCTACACCATGTATATTTATTAATACATCTTCTTCTGGTATATTCTTAAAAGCCTCTTCTTTAGTAAAGTTATTTTGTACATCTACACATTGTATTGCGTTAAAAACATCAAAATGTTTAATTATAATAATGATTTTATTGCATAACGGACATTCTAAATCATAATAAAATTTATAAAGTGGACTTTTTAATTTAAGGCTATTAGAAATCTTTAACCAAAAAGAAATTGGAACCATTAAAACATATACAACTATTGCTGTTAGTGCAAACCAAGGTATTGGATATGTAATTAAAATTCCTATATGCAAAAACAATCCTATAGATAGAAGTACAATCCTGTAGCGTTTAAACCAAAATAAAGCTATAAAAACGGTTTCAAACACTAAAACTAAGTATCCTAAAAATAACATTAACCATTTTTGGTTTAGAAGCCAAGTAGAATCTGTCCAAGTAACCATTGGTAAACTGGAAGGCAACCAAACGCCTAATCCTTTGGTCCACATAACACTTGATAATTTATGAAAAATAGAATCAAAATAAACTAATCCTAATGCTGCAAAAACAACAATTAGATAATTTATTTTTAAAATTTTTCTATCAATTTTATATTGCCTACTCATGACAGAGTATTTTAATTTTTCTATTAATGCATCTATAGACAATACCCTATTTATAGGCATAAACATTAATAAAAAATTTATACCTACGTAGGCATAAAACACATGATACTCAAATGTAATTGCAGAACTAAATATTACTACAGAAAATATGTAGTTTATTATTGTTGTTAATCTTTTAAATATACCTACACATAAAAACAATACGATAACAAACCAAAATTTAAAGATAAATGCTACATCTAATTCTCCTATAATTCTGTAAGGGTCTTTATCATAAATTAAATGTCTAAAGGTGTAAAGTTGTTTAATTTCAAAAAACAACACAATAGAATATAAAATTCTAAATATAGATAAGCCTATTGCATCTACTTTTTTATTAAAAACAGTATTAATCCACTTCATAAAAACTAGTTTATAATATTCCAATTTAATTTTGGTCTTACCATACCATTAACCTTACCTAAATAACCAGATTCGCGTTTAATATCCTTAACATCAAATGCTAATAATTCTCTGTTTTCAAATAGTTTGTACATATTACTATTATGAATATATACATGTACTTGATAAGTTATATTGTTTAAAAAATTGCTAGGAATTTCGCAATTTAATGTAATTGTTTCTTCCTTTTTAATTGAAATTAAATGACCTGTACTAAAAATAACTTCACCTCTAATTGTTTTTAAATCAAAGCCAACAGATAAGTCTTCAAAATTAGATTGGTTAAGGATTTGTAATTTAAAAATTGCTTTAGAAGAAACATCTATTACAGAATCTGAAGTATTCTCTGGTAAAATAGAAGCTTCTAAAATTTTAATCCCATTATTACCTATTGCTTCATTTACCGAAGCTGCTTTGTAAGTTTGAGTAGAAAATGATTTATCTTTTAAATACTCTGAAATGATATCTTTTGGTAATCCATTAGAAACTAATTTTCCGTTTTGCATCATTATTACTCTAGTACACAAACTCTCTACAGCTGCCATATTATGACTTACAAAAAGCACTGTTCTTCCTTCGCCTTTACTTAAGTCTTGCATCTTCCCTATAGCTTTTTTTTGGAAATCTGCATCACCTACAGCTAAGACTTCATCTACCACCAAAATTTCTGGTTCTAAAAATGCAGCAACAGCAAACGCCAGCCTAACTGTCATACCACTACTATATCTTTTTACAGGTGTATCTATGTATCTCTCGCAACCACTAAAAGCTATTATATCTTCAATTTTAGAAGAAATTTCTTTTTTAGTCATCCCTAAAATTGCACCATTTAAATAGATATTTTCTCTTCCAGTCATTTCGCCATGAAAACCTGTTCCAACTTCTAATAAAGACGCTATTCTACCTTTAGATTTTATTTCTCCTGTTGTAGGTCCAGTAACTTTAGATAATATTTTTAATAATGTAGATTTTCCTGCTCCATTTTTTCCTATAATACCTAGTACTTCTCCTTTTTCAACCTCAAAACTAACGTCTTGTAAAGCCCAAACGTAACTGGATTTTGCTTTTTTACTGCGATCGTTTTCTTCACCTATTTTTAAATAAGGGTCTTCTTTTCCTCTTATTCTATGCCACCATCTATTTAAATCATGACTTAAAGTACCAGTACCAACTAATCCTAATCGGTATTGCTTCGAGATATTGTCTACTTTTAATATTACTTTATCTTTTGTCATTTTTTTTCTCTAAAAACTATAAAACAAACACTAAACGTCAAGCACTAAACAGTGTCTATAAAAGATTTTTCTGTACGGTTAAAAATTACTAATCCTAACAAGAAAACGACTATACTAATTATTAGTGTGTATATAAATTTACTCCAATCAAAACTACCAGTATTTAATAGCATGTATCTAAATCCTTCAACCACTTGAGTTAAAGGATTATACTCTACAAAATTAGATATGTAAGTTGGGAATTTTGCTTTAGCTTCTGCAACTGGATAAGGAACAGCAGATAAATACATTAACAATGATACACCAAAACTAACTAATACGGTTAAATCTCTATATTTTGTAGTTAACGAGGATAAAATCATACCAAATCCTAGACCTAACAATGCCATTATTAACACATAAAATGGTAATAAAACTATGTGTGCATTAGGGGAAATATGACTTCCCGAAAAATAATAGTAAAGGTAAAACAACAAGAAGATAAGCAACTGAATTCCAAATTTTAATAAATTAGAAATAGTTACCGTCATAGGCATAATGACTCTTGGAAAATAAACTTTACCAAAAATAGCTTGGTTTTTTACAAAAGTATCTGATGTTCCTGATAAACATTCCTTAAAATAATTCCAAGCTGTTATTCCTGCCATATTAAATAAAAAAGCTGGAACAGCTCCAGTTTCTATTTGACCTAAATTATTAAAAATTAAAGTAAAAACAACAGCAGTAAATAAGGGTTGAATTAAAAACCATAACGGTCCTAAAATAGTCTGTTTATAAACCGTAATAATGTCTCGTTTAACAAATAAAAAAAGTAAATCACGATATCGCCAAATTTCTTTAAAATTAAAATCTACTAATTTTTTTTTTGGCGAAATGGTATATAACCAATTTTCAGACTTGTTTTCTGTATTCAAAATCTGTGAATTTATTTATAATAAGCAAATAAACGATTTTTTTGGTATTTTAACGCAAAAAAGATGCTGTTTATGGATAAAAATTTCAGAGTTTACTTAGATTTTTTAAAACTATCTTTAAATCTATTTAAAAAGCTTTTGTTGGTATTAGAATCTTCATGGTAGCCATTACCATACGCTCCATAGCCATAACCGTAGCCATAACCATAACCGTAGCCATAAGTTCCTTTTAAATCATAATAGTTATATAAGAAACTTATATTAGATACTTCTCCTTTTTTATGTTTATCCTGTATTAGATGTAACATGTCTTTTTTGGTATAGTCTTGTCGCACTACATATAAAGAGGCATCTGCATATTCTATAAGCTCTAAAGCATCTGCAACTAATCCTACTGGCGGCGTATCTAAAATAATATAATCGTATTTAGATTTTAACTCTTCTATTAAATCATCCATTTTTTCGCTAATAAGCAATTCTGATGGATTTGGTGGTATTGGACCAGATGTTATCACATCAAGATTTTCCATTAAAGTTCCTTGCGTAACTTCATCTAAACTCTTTTGACCAATTAAATAATTAACTGCTCCAATATTATTATCTATATTAAAATCTCCAAAAATCTTTGGTTTTCTTAAATCTAAACCTACTAACACGGTTTTCTTTCCCCCAAGTGCAAAAACAGACGCTATGTTTATAGAACAAAACGTTTTTCCTTCTCCACTAATTGAAGATGTTACCATTACTGTTTTAGATCCATCTAAATCATGTTTCTTGTAAATAAACTCTAAACTGGATCTTACAGCTCTAAAAGCCTCGGCAACAGCAGACTTAGGTTTATTTAATACCGCTAAATTATTATCGGTTTGATTTTTACCTACAACACCTAATAATGGTAATCTACTAAGTTTTGTTAAATCATTAGGAGAATGTATTTTATTATCAAAAAATGTAATTAAAAATGCTAGTAATAATATTGGTATTAATGCTCCTAAAAAAGCAAACACATATCTAATATTTAAATTTCTTGCGTTTCTTTTTTGACCTGTATCTTTTGCTGGCTCTAGTAAATTAATATCAGACACGTTAGAAGCTTTTACAAGCTCTGCTTCACCACGTTTAGCTAAATAAAGATTATATGTATTTTGGCTTAGTAAATACTCGCGCTCTATGGCTTCTAATTGTTGCTGGCTTTCTGGTAAATTAGAAAATTCTCTTTCTACATTATAAATCTTATTATTAATAGATCTAATTTGAAATCTTATATTATTTTTTGCAGACGAAATTGTTTCAAACAACACCTGTTTTAATCCATCTATTTGTCTATTTAAATCATCAAAAATAGACACATTGTCTCTTACCGAATATTGAAGTTTAGATTTTTCTGAAGAAATTTGAATTATTTGAGCTATTAAATTTTGTGTATTTCCATCTACTATACCTTCTATAACTGGCGCAGGAAAACTAGTAAAATCCTCACTTGTTTCTAAGTAATTTTTAAGTAAGTCGTAGGATAATAATTGCTTTTCGTAACCTTCTTTTTGGTTATTGTATTCTAAAATTTTATTTGATAACTCACTTGTTTCATTGTCTATATTAAAAAGCTTGTTATCTCTTTTAAAATCGTTTAAAGAGTCTGCTTTTTTAGTTAAATCGTTTTTAACTCTAGCCAATTGCTTATCTATAAAGTTTATAGTATTTACAGCATATTGATTTTTTTTCTGTAACTGATCACGATCTAATATATAAATTGAAGTATTTAAATAATCTACAATTTTAGCTTTATTTTTATTTGTTAATCTAACGCTAAGTAAAGGTGATCGCTCTTCATTTGTAACTACATAAGATCTTAAAAAACTTGATACAGTACTATTAAAACCATTATACTTTATAAAAAACACCTTACCTGGTTGGATTTTGGCATTTTCCTTTAATTCAATACTTCCTTTTAATATTGGTAAATCTATAAACTCTCCTACTTTATACGTTTGATTAAAAGTAGCAGAAGCTATAGATTGTCGTAAAACATTTTTAGTGACAAAATTTTGAGTAGCAACACTTTGTTCTTCACCAAAATCGTAAGATAATTCAAAAGAATTTTCATCTTTAAATTCTATTTTTATTGGATATCCAACAACTTGAAAAGCTGTATCTAATGGCTGAAATTTAAATGGTGCTGCTGTATATATATCTGTTTTATAAAATCGTCCTTGTGTAAGATAACTTAAATATAGATCTAAACTATCTACCACTTTTTCATGATGTTCTCTAGATTTTAGATTTAATAATACTTCTTGTACTTTACCAGATATTCCGCCATAATTAAATATTAAACTAGTATTAGATGTAAATAAAGGGTTTTTATCATCTTGCACAGTAATTTTTGTATCTAACGTGTAAGGAAATTCTTCTCTAATATTTTGTTGATACACAATGTATACACCAATAATTAGAAGTAAAACAAACCATTTCCAATAACTTAAAGCTCTAAAAACAAAAGCTTTAAAATCAAAGATTTGTTGATTTTGATCAATTGTATTAGACTCCATTGGCTATAAGTTTTTGGCTAAGAAATAAGTACTTACAATAACTGAAAATATACTCGCAACTGTAGTAATAGTTTGGGTTGCTGTTTGTCCAGCACCTAAAGCTTTACGCTTTAAAGGTTTAACCATAATGATATCGTTTGGCTGGATATAATAATATTCAGATTTCATAGCTGCAATATCTGTTAAATCTATATGATGAATTTTTTGTCCATCAGGATACTGCCTAACAATCAAAACATCTTTTCTATCTCCTGTTTGAGCAATATCACCTGCATTTGCAATTGCTTCTAAAATATTAACGCGTTCTCTGTATAAAACTTGTGTTCCTTTATTACCAATTTCTCCTAATGTAGTATAACGCAATCCTGCTAATTTTACAGTTACAAAAATTTGAGCAGTTTCTTTAAAATACTTTTCAAGCAATAACGCTTTTACTCTATCTTCTATTTCTTCGACAGTGTATCCTAAAACATTTATTTCACCTAAAATAGGAAACTCTATACTACCATGAAGATCTACGGTAAATCCATTAAAATATAATCCTTGTTCTGATAGCCCAATATTTCCAGAGGAAGAAGATGTTGTTGGATTAAAAATTTGTACTAATTCTTCATCTAAAGCCTTAACGTTGATACTTAATATGTCATTAATTTGTACACGATAAGGTTGTGCTAAAGATTTTATTTGTAAAGAATCATTTGCTACGGTACCTTTATTTTGCAAATAAACGACGTCTTTATTAGTAATACAAGATGTACTAAATACACCTAAAACAAGTAAAATACAAGCTATTAATGGCTTCATAAAGCGATTATTGTTAATTCACAAATATAACTTTTCGTCGTTAAAAACAAAACATTTACCGAATAATTTGGCGTGTTAACATAGCTAATTTTCATCATTACATTCAATTTAACTCAATCACTTAAAAATTATTAATTAAACCATAAATCTTACACTTTAAATGTTTAATCCTTGAACTTTAAACTAATATTCTCATCTTTGCAAAAAAGTACATTTTGAATTACTTAACAGTAGAAAATATATCAAAATCTTATGGAGAGCTTACGCTGTTTAAAGATTTATCCTTTAGCGTACATAAAGACCAAAAGATAGCTTTTGTAGCTAAAAACGGAACAGGTAAAACTTCAATATTAAATATACTTGCTGGTTTAGATACTGCAGATTCTGGTCAAGTTATTTATCGTAAAAACGTTAAAGTTTCTTTTTTACCTCAAGAACCTAATTTAGATCCTAATCTTACCGTAGAGCAAGCTATTTTTAATGCAGATAATCCTGTATTAGACATTATAAAAAATTACGAAAACGCCTTACTAAACCCAGAAGATACAGATGCTTACCAAAAAGCGTTTGAACAAATGGATAGGCATCAAGCATGGGATTTTGAAACCCAATACAAACAAATTCTTTTTAAACTAAAATTAGAGCAATTAGATCAAAAGATTAGTAGTCTTTCTGGCGGACAAAAAAAGCGACTTAGTCTTGCTAATGCATTAATTAACAAACCTGACTTATTAATTCTAGATGAGCCTACCAACCACTTAGATCTAGAAATGATAGAATGGCTTGAAGCGTTTTTTGCTAAAGAAAATATTACCCTGTTTATGGTGACTCACGATCGTTACTTTTTAGAACGCGTTTGTAACGAAATTATAGAGCTAGATCACGGACAATTATATAATTACAAAGGAAACTACTCTTACTTTTTAGAAAAAAAAGAAGAACGTATTTTAAGAGAACAAACCGAAGTTGACAAAGCCAAACAACTTTACAAAAAAGAACTTGGTTGGATGCGAAGACAACCTAAAGCTCGTACAACAAAATCTAAATCTAGAATAGACGACTTTGCCGAAATTAAACACAAAGCACATCAAAGACGCAAAGATCATGTTGTCGAACTAGAAATTAACATGGAACGTTTAGGAAGCAAAATTGTAGAGCTTGTAAAACTTTCTAAGTCCTACAAAGACAAGATAATCTTAGATAAATTTAGCTATAATTTCCAAAAAGGTGAACGTGTTGGAATAATAGGAAAAAACGGAACTGGAAAATCTACTTTTTTAAATATCCTTACCCAAACCACGCAACCTGATAGCGGTAAAATAATTTTAGGCGAAACCGTAAAATTTGGCTATTATACACAAGCCGGTATTACACCTAAACCAGATCAAAAAGTAATCGATGTTGTTAGAGATTTTGGCGATTTCATTCCGCTAAAAAAAGGAAGACAAATTAGCGCACAACAACTTCTAGAACGGTTTTTATTTGACCGTAAAAAACAATACGATTTTGTAGAAAAATTAAGCGGTGGAGAACGTAAACGACTGTATTTATGTACCGTATTAATTCAAAATCCAAACTTTTTAATTTTAGACGAACCAACTAACGATTTAGACATCGTAACACTTAACGTTTTAGAAGATTTTCTTTTAGATTTTCCTGGTTGTTTAATAGTCGTATCGCACGATCGCTACTTTATGGATAAAATAGTAGATCACTTACTTGTTTTTAAAGGCGAAGGTATTGTTGAAGATTTTCCTGGAAATTACTCAGATTACAGAACGTATGAAGATAGTAAAGCTCCAGAAAGTTCTTCAGACGATAAAAAAGAAAAGAAAACTTGGAAAAAAGACAGCAACAGTAACCTATCTTACAACGAACAAAAAGAATACAAAAATCTAGAAAGCAAGATTAAATCTTTAGAGTTTGATAAGAAAGAATTGGAACAACAATTTTTAAATCCAGATCTTACTCAAGATCAAATTACAGAGCTTTCTAATAAAATGCAAGATATTATAGACGATATTGAAGAAAAAGAATTACGCTGGCTAGAACTAGCTGAAAAAATGGAAAACGAATAAAAATAAATTAGTGTTTAGTGTTTAGTGTTTAGTGTTTAGTGTTTAGTGTTTAGTGAAAATATTTAGTAATCGTACAATCTAACTGTCTAACAAACCTAACCATCAACCTATTGACAAACCAAAGAAACACTATAATATCACACTAACCATAATACTCTAATGAGAAATCTAATCATAGCATATATAAAATTTTGGTTACGATCTACAAATCAACATGGCGTACATTCGCCTTTTGTTTATAATTTGGTTACAAAATGTTTTTACGATAAGTCAAATTTTAGCGCTTATAAAACGTTGTTAGACTATAGAAAAGCATTAAAATCTAATCAAACTAAAATTGAAGTCACAGATCTAGGAGCAGGATCACACGTTAGCAAATCTAATATCAGAATCGTAAAAGATATTGCTAAAAATGCAGGAACTACAAAACAAAGAGCTAAATTATTTTATAGACTCACCAATTATTTTCAACCTAAAAACATTTTAGAGTTAGGGACATCTATGGGAATTGCGACACATGCAATGCATTTGGGTTGTCCTGAAGCTAAAATCACGACTATAGAAGGTTGTCCAAACATATCCAAGTTTACAAGACAAACCTTTAACACATTTAAGGTAACAAACACAACTGTTTTAACTGGCGATTTTAAAGACGTTTTATCAAACATAACAGCAGAAAACTACGATATAGTTTACTTTGATGGTAATCATCAAAAAGATGCGACATTAGATTATTTTAATACATTATTACCAACTGCGCACAATAATTCCGTTTTTATTTTTGATGATATATATTGGTCTAAAAGCATGACCGAAGCTTGGGAAACCATAAAAAAACATCCTAAAGTTACAGTCACAATAGACACATTTTTTTGGGGAATTGTATTTTTTAGAGAAGAACAAGCCAAAGAACACTTTACTATTAGAATCTAGTTGTTAACTGTTAGTTGTTAGAAACTTATTTCGAATAATCTAAAGAATATAAAAATTTATTAATCCAAATATCTAATCATCGTCACTTCGTGTGATGCCGAAGCATGTGGCATTGTATCGAGAAGCATTAACTAGGAAGCACGAAGACAAATGACCGATGACCAATAACTGATAATTGTTAATTAATAAAAATACACCTTAGTCATTTCGAGCATAGCGAGAAATCACACAAGAGTGAGTAGTTTACAAATATCTCAAATCATCGAAACATCTAAACTTTTTAAAATCGAGTAATCGAAACATCTAATAATCTAAAAAACTTTTACTTTAAACTATAATCTCCTAACTTTGATTTTTATGAAAATATACACAAAAACAGGAGATAAAGGTACAACTGCATTATTTGGAGGAACAAGAGTACCAAAACACCATATAAGAATTGATAGTTACGGTACAGTAGACGAGCTAAACAGTCACATTGGATTAATTAGAGATCAAAAAATAGATAGTCATTACAAAGATATTTTAATAAATATCCAAGACAAGCTATTTACAGTAGGCGCAATATTAGCAACAGATCCAGAAAAAGCAACGCTTAAAAATGGTAAACAACGCCTTAACATTCCAAAAATAAATCAATATGACATTCAGTTATTAGAAGATGAAATGGATAAAATGGATGCGCAATTACCACCTATGACACATTTTGTATTACCTGGCGGACATCAAACCGTGTCATTCTGTCACATTGCACGTACAGTTTGTAGACGTGCAGAACGATTAGCATCTGCCTTATATGATTTAGAACCTTTTCAACAAGACACTTTAACTTACCTAAACCGTCTATCTGACTACCTTTTTGTATTGGCACGAAAGTTGTCTCAAGACTTAAAGGCTGAAGAAGTAAAATGGATTCCTAAAAAGGAAGATTAAACTTTTAACAGCAAACTTTAACACTGCAAAAGACTTAATAGTCAAGTAGTTTAAGAAAATAACACACGTTCATATTAATACTGAAAAAATAATTCACTTTTTTCTTGACTATTTAAACTAAAAATTTATTTTTGCAAAAAATTAAAACGAATAAAGAATGTATTGGACTTTAGAATTAGCATCGTATTTAAGTGATGCACCTTGGCCAGCTACTAAAGATGAGCTAATTGATTACGCAATTAGAACAGGAGCACCTTTAGAAGTTGTAGAAAATTTACAATCCATTGAAGACGAAGGAGATTCTTACGATTCTATCGAAGAAATATGGCCAGATTATCCAACTGACGAAGATTACCTCTGGAACGAGGACGAATATTAAATAAAACAATTAAAAAGTCTCTAAATAGAGGCTTTTTTTGTGACTAAAATTTAGCTTTACTACGCTAAAACCGTATATTTAAGCCCTTTTTAATAAGGGTTACTTTTGTATTTAATCATAAATACAAAAACTAACACAATGATAACCAAAAGACAACGAAACTTAACCATTTAAGTTTCAAATAAATAATATAAAAACTATGAGTTTTTTAAATTCTGTATTAAAAATGTTTGTTGGCGACAAGTCTAAACAAGACGTCAAAGCCATCATGCCAATTGTAGATAAAATAAAATCTTTTGAAAGCGCACTAGAAGCCTTATCTACAGATCAATTAAGAGATAAAACAAAAGAGTTTAAAGCAAAAATTGCCGATGCTAGACAACCTTTTTACTCTAAAATAGAAACTTTAGAACAAGAAGCAGAAGCTACAGAAGATATAGATAGACGCGAAGATATTTATCAAGAAATTGATAAAATAAAAGACGATGCGTATACCGCTACAGAAGCAGTATTAAACGATATCTTACCAGAAGCATTTGCTGTTGTAAAAGAAACTGCAAAACGTTTTAAAGACAATACATCTATAACTGTTGAAGCAAACGAGTTTGACCGTTTAATCTCTGGAGAACACGATTATGTTACGCTAGAAGGAGATAAAGCAATTTGGGCTAACTCTTGGGATGCAGCAGGAAAAGAAGTAACTTGGGATATGGTACATTACGATGTACAATTAATTGGTGGTATAGCCATGCACCAAGGTAAAATAGCCGAAATGCAAACTGGAGAAGGTAAAACACTAGTTGCTACATTACCAGTATATCTTAATGCTTTAGCAGGTAAAGGCGTTCATCTTGTTACAGTAAACGATTACTTAGCAAAACGTGATAGCGCTTGGATGGCTCCTATTTTCCAATTCCATGGGTTAAGTGTAGATTGTATTGACTATCACCAACCTAACAGTGATGCGCGTCGTAAAGCTTATAATGCAGATATTACATATGGTACAAATAACGAGTTTGGTTTTGATTACCTACGTGATAACATGGCGCATGCACCAGGAGATTTAGTACAACGTCCGCACCATTTTGCAATTGTAGACGAGGTAGATTCTGTATTAATTGACGATGCACGTACACCGTTAATCATTTCTGGTCCTGTACCAAAAGGTGACGAACATGAATTTACTTTACTAAAACCTAAAGTAGAAGACATTGTTAACGTTCAACGTAAATATTTAACTACCGTATTAGCAACTGCTAAAAAATTAATAGCAGATGGAGACGTAAAAGAAGGCGGTTTTCAATTATTACGTGTGTACCGTGGTATGCCTAAAAACAAAGCATTAATTAAGTTTTTAAGTGAAGAAGGTGTAAAACAACTACTTCAAAAAACTGAAAACTACTTTATGCAAGATAACAACCGCGAAATGCCAAGAATTGATGCGGAGTTATACTATGTTATTGAAGAAAAAAACAATCAAATAGAATTAACAGACAAAGGTGTAGATTATCTTTCTGGTAAAGACAATCCAGACTTCTTTGTCATGCCAGAAATTGGTGTAGAAATTGCCAAAATAGAAAACCAAAATCTTTCTAGCGAAGAAGAAGCAAATCTTAAAGAAGATTTATTCCGTGATTTTGCTATAAAGTCAGAACGTATACACACATTAAACCAGTTATTAAAAGCTTACGCATTGTTTGAAAAAGACGTACAATACGTAGTTATGGATAATAAAGTAATGATTGTAGACGAGCAAACTGGTCGTATAATGGATGGTCGTCGTTACTCAGACGGTTTACATCAAGCAATAGAAGCAAAAGAAAATGTAAAGATTGAAGATGCAACACAAACTTTTGCTACAATTACATTGCAAAATTACTTCCGTATGTACCGTAAACTTGCCGGTATGACAGGTACTGCTGTGACCGAAGCTGGAGAATTCTGGGAAATTTACAAACTAGATGTTGTAGAAATACCAACAAATAGACCAATTGCAAGAGACGACCGTGAAGATTTAGTATATAAAACAAAGCGTGAAAAGTATAATGCAGTTATAGAGGAAGTAACAAAACTTTCTCAAGCTGGACGACCAGTATTAATTGGTACCACAAGTGTAGAAATCTCAGAATTACTAGGTAAAATGCTTTCTATACGGAAAATACCTCATAATGTCTTAAATGCAAAACTTCATAAAAAAGAAGCAGATATTGTAGCAGATGCAGGTAAACCAGGACAAGTAACCATTGCAACAAACATGGCTGGTCGTGGTACAGATATTAAATTATCAGACGAAGTTAAAGCTGCTGGCGGATTAGCAATTATTGGTACAGAACGTCATGATTCGCGCCGTGTAGACAGACAGTTACGTGGTCGTGCTGGTAGACAAGGTGATCCTGGAAGCTCACAATTTTACGTATCGTTAGAAGATAACTTAATGCGTCTTTTTGGTAGCGAACGTATTGCCAAAATGATGGATAGAATGGGATTAAAAGAAGGCGAAGTGATTCAGCATTCTATGATTTCAAAATCTATTGAGCGTGCACAGAAAAAGGTAGAAGAAAACCAATTTGGTGTACGTAAACGTCTTCTTGAATATGATGATGTAATGAACTCGCAACGTGAAGTCGTTTACAAGCGTCGTTATCATGCATTATTTGGTGAAAGATTAAGAGTAGATTTAGCAAATATGCTTTATGATACGTCTGAGTTAATTGCTGAAACTAATAAAAACGCAAACGACTTTAAGAATTTTGAATTTGAATTAATTAGATTCTTCTCAATGTCGTCACCAATTTCTGAAGCAGAATTCAATAAATTATCAGCTTTAGATATAGCGCAAACCATATACAAAGCAGCGTTTGATCATTATAAAAACAAAATGGAACGCAATGCCGAAATTGCTTTCCCTGTTATAGAAAATGTTTACGAAAACCAACGTGATCGTTACAAACGTATTGTAGTACCATTTACCGATGGAACTAAAACATTACAAGTGGTTACCGATTTAGAAAAAGCATACGAAACTAAAGGAAAACAGCTAATAACAGACTTTGAAAAAAACATAACACTTGCCATTATCGATGATGCTTGGAAAACTCATTTACGTAAAATGGATGAGTTAAAACAATCTGTACAGTTAGCAGTACACGAGCAAAAAGATCCTTTATTAATTTACAAGTTTGAAGCTTTTGAACTGTTTAAAGGTATGATAGACAGTGTAAATAAAGACGTTATTTCATTTTTATTTAAAGGTGAACTTCCTACTGAAACTACAAATGCAATTAGTGAAGCAAAACAGGTGCGTCAAAAAGAAAATCTTAAAACTCAAAAAGACGAAATTCCGAACCTTGACGAACGTGCTGCGCAAAACAGAGCTGCTTCAAATACGCAACCGCAACAACAAGTTATAGAAACTATTGTAAGAGACCAACCTAAAATAGGTCGTAATGATAGAGTAACTATAAAAAATGTTATGACTGGCGAAAATAAAACAGTTAAATACAAACAAGCAGAGCCTTTAATTGCTAAAGGAGAATGGGTTTTAGTGAATAACTAAAAATTAAATTATAATCAATTAAAAAATCTCAAAGTATTTGCTTTGAGATTTTTTTGTAATTTTATTTAACTAACTAAATCAAAATTTATGCTTAAAAATATATTAGCAACTATTGTAGGGTTAATTGCTTCTAGCCTTTCAATATTTATCATAGAAAAATTAGGACACACTTTTTTCCCATTTCCAGAAGGTGCAGAACCTTCTAATATGGAATGGTTAAAAAATAATATAGAAGCGATACCAAAAGGCGCTATGTTTGCTGTTATAATTGCACATGGCGTTGGACTAGCTATAGGTATGTATGTTGCAGGACTAATTTCAAAAACATCTATAATACCAGCTTACATCGTAGCTGCTTTTATGGTGTTTGCGACTGTTGCAAATTGGATCATGATCCCTTCTCCTACATGGTTTTACATTTGTGATGGAATTAGTGTTATTGCTGGATTTTTCTTCGGAAAATCTTTAGCACATCGTAATATTTATGGTAAAATAGAAACTATTAGATAAATAATCATGCAACAACAATTTAAAGTTTTTAAAATTATCCATATAGCCTTAGTAATAGGTCTTATACTAGCTTATATTGTATTAAACAATAATAGTATTGATATTAAAAATTTATCTTTTCCAAAAGTGAATAGTGAAGATTTATTTTATGCTTTAATACCCTTAATCGCATATTTTATTAGTCAATTACTATATAAACAATTAATTTCTAAAATTGATACTACTCAAGACCAACAACAGATTTTACTAAATTATCAAAGCGCCAATATTGCTAGATGGGCAATTATTGAAGGTGCAGCTTTTTTAATTTTAATTCTAAAACCAGAATTTATCTTGTTTGGATGTATTCTAATAATATACCTAGCTTTATTACATCCTACAGAATATAAATACAAAAGAGATTTAAACCTTTTTAGTTAATCTAAACCTAAAACTAATTTTGGATCTATTGTGTTTTTAGTATAAAAATCTAAATCTTTAAGACTACAAACACCAGGATAATCTCCTTCTTTTTCTTCTATGTCAATAATAATTTGAAAATGAAGATGTGGCGCGTAATCTCCGTTTACTTCGGCTGTTCCTAATTGCGCTATAACTTCACCTTGCTTAACCTCTTTACCTTTAGCTAATTTTTCTAAAGAATTTATAGATAAATGTCCGTATAAAGTGTAAAAACTAAAATTGTCTATTTGGTGTTTTAAAATTATTGTAGGTCCATAATCACCAAAATTTGTGTTGTTATTAAAACTATGTACAACACCATTAAAAGCAGCTAAAACGTTTGTGTTTGCTGGACACCATAAATCAAGTCCTATATGAATATTTCTTTGATTTTCTTTAGATACAGTATTAAAATAACTACTTCTGTCGTATAGATTTCTAGTTTCTAAATAACCACCATACGCTAATTCTTTTTGATTTGATTTTAAATAGTCATTAATATATTTTTCCCAAGCACTAGAAGAAGACACGTCAAACTGCAACAAATCGTTGTTATTTTTAGACAAATCGATTGGAATATAATCTGACTTTTTAATTGAAGAATCAATTACATTAATTGAAGCAGGTTGGATAGTTTTAAGTAATTTTTCAGTTAGCATAATTTCTTTTTTTAGGGCATGTAAAGATAACATCTAAATTAATTTTTCGTTATGCGTATATTCAATTAATTTAATTTAATTTTGTTAACTTAATTAATCTTTAGTTTTAGAATGAATACATTTTTAAAGTGGGTAATTTACGCATTAATACTTTTAGCAATTTCGGTATTAGGATATCAATTTTTTACAAAAACTGGTGTTTTTGAACAGCGTTTAAGTCCACCTAAAACTGTTGCATTTAAAGTAGACGATTTAAAATTAGAAGTATTTTACAATAGACCTTCTAAAAGAAACCGTCAAATTTTTGGTGCTTTAGTCCCATTTGATCAAGTTTGGAGAACTGGTGCAAACGAAGCTACTACTTTTGAAACTAATCAAGACCTAACAATTCAAGGCATGTATCTTCCTAAAGGAAAATACACAATTTGGACTGTTCCAATGGAAAAGACCTGGAAAGTTATGTTTAATTCTAAACTATACGAATGGGGAGTAAATGAAAAAATGGAACCAATGTGGGATCCAAATTTTGATATTATCGAAGCTGAAGTTCCTGTAGAGAAATTAAAAAGTCCTGTAGAGCAATTTACTATCGCATTTGATAACTCCACAGATGATTTAAAAATGACTATGGCTTGGGATATTGTTAAAATAGAAATCCCTTTAAATAGATAAATACCAACTATTTAATTGGCAAAAAAATCGCAACATAAATCGGCATTATCAGAAAAAGAAGGTGTTTTAGACACTAAAAGTACTAATGCCAAAGCTATTGCAAAATTAAAAGCCAAACGTAAGTCTAAACGCAATACGCAAGATCTAATTAATGCGTTACTAAACGGAGATATCACTGCACTAAGCCAAGCTATTACTATTGTAGAAAGTAAAAATCCTAACCATAATTCTCAAGCAAATCAAATTATTAAAGCTTGCTTACCGCATGCTAACAAATCAGTTAGGATTGGTATTACAGGCGTTCCTGGTGTTGGAAAAAGTACTTTTATAGAAGCTTTTGGTAATTATCTAACGACTCAAGAAAAAAAAGTAGCTGTTCTTGCGGTAGATCCAAGTAGTACTTTAACCAAAGGAAGTATTTTAGGTGATAAAACTAGAATGGAATCTTTAGTAAATAATCCTAATGCTTACATACGTCCTTCAGCTTCTGGAGATTCACTTGGTGGCGTAGCCAGAAAAACTAGAGAAACTATAATATTATGTGAAGCTGCTGGATTCAATACTATTTTAATTGAAACTGTTGGTGTTGGACAAAGTGAAACTGCTGTACATAGCATGGTAGATTTCTTTCTACTTTTAAAATTAGCTGGTGCAGGAGACGAATTACAAGGTATAAAACGTGGAATTATTGAAATGGCAGATGCTATTGCTATTAATAAAGCCGACGGAGACAATCTAAAAGCTGCTAAACTAGCTAAAGTTGAATTTAACCGTGCTTTACATCTTTATCCTCCTAAAGCTTCTACTTGGCAACCTAAAGTCACTTTGTGTAGCGGACTAAAAAATGAAGGTATTGATAATATTTGGTCTGTAATTAATGATTACATTTTATTAACTACAGAAAATTCGTTTTTTAATCATAAACGAAAAGAACAAAATAAATTTTGGCTACTTCAAACTATTGAAGAACAATTAAAAAGTGATTTTTTTAATCATCCTACCATAAAAATAGAATTACAAAAACAATTGGATTTAATAGAAGCTAATAAAACTACACCTTTTGTTGCTGCTGAATATTTATTAGGATTAAAATAACTAAAAGTTTTCCTTATACCATTCTACTTGCTTCTTTACCGCTTCTAACAAGGTTGTTTTTGGATTATAATTAAGTAGCGTTCTAGCTTTATCTATATTAGCTTTTGTACGTAATTGATCACCTGCACGTTTAGGGATAACTTCAATTTTTATAGATTTTCCTAGAACTTGTTCTACTGCTTCTATACCTTCTTTGGTCGTATGTTCAACTTCTGTTCCTAGGTTAATAATTTCGCCATTTACTTTATTTTCATTATCAATAACGCTTACAACACCATCAACAATATCGCCTACATAAGTAAAGCTTCGTAAATGTTTATCACTGCCTTCATACAAAGGAAAAGCTTCATCATTTAAACCACAAGCAATAAGCTTAGTGTACATTTTCTCTGGACGTTCACGTGGACCAATGACAGAATACAACCTTAAAGAACAAGATTTAAACTGCTGTTCTCTGCTTTTTTGAAGTACTAATTGTTCAGCAGTTAACTTGGTTACACCATAATGCGAAGCAGGTTTTGGCGCTACATCTTCGGTGAACGTAGCCTCTAAGCCATAAATAGAAGATGTTGCTATGTTTACAAACAATTTTAAATCTTCTAATTGTAAAGCATAGTCAATAAGGTTTTTAGTTGCAATTACATTGTTAGTAAAATAATCTTCAAAAGTAGATGTTACAGATATTCCTGGTTGTGCAGCGTAATGAAAAATATAGTTTATATGCTTAGGTAATTTTTCTAAAGCATTAGCATCTCTTAAATCTAAATGCATAACAGAAATACCTTTGTCTTTTAAAGCATTTTCATTTAGTTGTTTTAATTCTAAACTGTAATAATCATTAAAATTATCTACTCCAATAACATGATGTCCTAATTCTTGTAAACGTTCTGCGGTATGAGAACCTATAAATCCTGCTGCTCCTGTAACTAATATATTCATTAAAAAATTATAATGTTTAACAAAATAACAACTTTTAAGTGAAACTTAAATTGCTATTCATAAAAAATAATACTTTTGCAAGACTAAGCCATGTATAATGAATTACGAATTTACAATTATAGTTCCTGTTTATAATGAAGAGGACAATTTAGCAAGAGTAGAAAAAGAACTTTTAGCTTACACAAAAATAGCTACTAAGACTACTAAAATCTTATTTGTAAATGATGGTTCTAAGGATAAAAGCCAGCAATTAATAGAAGACATTTGTAATCGTAATGAGGCTTTTTACTACATTCTTTTTAAAGAAAATAGAGGTTTAAGTGCTGCAATAAAAGCAGGCTTTGATTACACAGATACACCTTTTGTTGGTTATATAGATTCGGATTTACAAACTGCGCCTTCAGATTTTAATTTACTTTTAGAACATATTAATGAGTATCAATTAGTAACTGGCGTACGTGCAAATCGTAAGGATAGTTTTGTAAAAAATATGTCGTCTAAAATTGCAAATGGTATTAGACGTGCTTTTACAAAAGACGGTATGGACGATACTGGTTGCCCATTAAAAGTAATACGAACAGATTACGCCAA
Source organism: Mesoflavibacter profundi (assembly GCF_014764305.1). NCBI lineage: Bacteria > Pseudomonadati > Bacteroidota > Flavobacteriia > Flavobacteriales > Flavobacteriaceae > Mesoflavibacter > Mesoflavibacter profundi. Next base: position 2,214,812 of record NZ_CP061703.1, on the reverse strand, counting down.
ACGCATACCAATGTTTAAAGGACTACATCGTTTTTTACCGGCTATGATATTATTACAAAACGGTAAAGTAAAACAAGTTCCTGTGCAACATTTTCCTCGTATTGCTGGTCAAGCTAAATTTGGGCTTTGGAATAGGCTTTTAGGTCCATTAATGGATTGTTTTGCATATTTATGGATGAAAAAAAAGTACATTAATTACGAAGTTGCTAAGAAAAAATAGATGAGTGATTGGTTAATTTATAGTATTGGCTTTTTAGCGCAAATCTTATTTTCTTCTAGGTTAATTATACAATGGATTACTAGCGAAAAGCAAAAAAAAGTTATAACACCTACTCTATTTTGGACTTTAAGTTTAATAGCTTCTTTCCTGTTATTTATTTATGGCTATTTACGTAATGACTTTGCAATAATGCTCGGTCAAGGCTTAACGTATTATATCTACATTAGAAATCTTCAACTACAAAATCAATGGAAAAACTATCCAAAACTAATGCAATGGATATTGTTATTAATGCCTGTTTTTGTTACCGTTTTCTATTTTAATAATAATGAAATTGATACTGTAAAACTATTTAAAAACGAAGCTATTCCACTTTGGTTATTGCTTTTAGGAATAATATCGCAAATTGTATTTACCTTTAGATTTGTGTACCAATGGATGTATTCTGAAAAACATAAAGAATCTTCCTTACCTTTTGGCTTTTGGGCATTAAGTTTAATTGGATCTATTCTTATTTTAACGTACGCTATTTTTAGAAAAGATCCAGTGCTTTTAGTCGGTCATTTACTTGGTGCTACCATTTACGTAAGAAATCTAATAATTTTAAAAAAACAATATGCCTAAATACATAAAAAGTAATCCAATTGTAATACTGTGTTTATTTATTAGCATTATGTTGCTACCAAATCTAGACAGTTTACAAGTTACAATTATGGAAGCGCGTAATTTTATTACCGCTAGAGAAATGATTACAGATAACAATTGGTTACTAACCACAATGAATGGTGTACCACGTTATCAAAAACCACCTTTACCAACGTGGCTTACTGCATTTTCTGGATTAGTATTTGGTGTAAAGAGCGTTTTTGGAATGCGATTACCAGCTATATTAATGGTTATGGTTTTAGCTATTTTCACCTTTAAATTGTCTAAATTCATTTTAAAAAGTAGAGCGCATAGTGCTATAAATGCTTTTATTTTAATTACCTCTTTTTATGTAATTGGCATTACCATAGAAGCACCTTGGGATGTTTTTACTCACGGATTTATGATGGTGGCTATTTACTATTTGTTTCTTTTATTTAAAAATGAAACTGTTAATTGGCAACACGTCATTTTAGCAAGTTTAGGTATTGCTGCTTCCTTATTAAGTAAAGGACCTGTTTCGTTTTACGCACTGTTATTACCGTTTTTAATTGCGTTTGCACTAACATTTAAATTCAATAATATAACATATAAACTACCAGCTTTAATTACTATTTTGGTACTTGCTCTAATTTTAGGCGGTAGTTGGTATTTATACGTAAGACTAGAAGATCCTAAAACTTTTGAAGCTATAACAAGTAAAGAAACTGCAAATTGGACAAGCTACAATGTTAGACCTTTTTATTATTATTGGAGCTTTTTTACGCAAAGCGGAATTTGGACTATTCCTGCATTTATTGGGTTATTGTATCCTTACATGAAACGTAGAGCTATTCATTACAAAGCTTATAAATTCACGTTTTTATGGACTGTAATTGCTGTTATCTTGCTTTCAATTATTCCAGAAAAAAAATCGAGATACTTAATGCCTGTTTTAATTCCGTTAGCACTAAATACGGGATTTTATATAGAATATTTATTTAGAAGATTTAAATATTTAGATAGCAAAAAAGAAACTATTCCAGTGTATTTCAATTTCATATTAATTGCAATTATAGGTCTAGTAGCTCCATTTGGATTAGCATATTTGTTTTATGAACAATTCCATAATCATATCGTTACCTTTTCTGTATTTGGATTTGTGCTTTTAGTTATTTCAATTTTAATATTAACGCAACTATACAAGAAGAAAATTAAGCATGTATTTTTACTAACAGTAGTCTTTTTTGCTTCTATTTTTACTTTTGGCTTACCTGTTTTTAAAACCTTTACAAGCGAAAACTATAAACCAATTTCTAAGTTATTACAGAAGAATGAAACCGACGGTATTAAAACTTATAGCTTTGGTGATGCTACTCCAGAAACCATTTGGCAGTACGGTGAAAAAATTCCAACAATTCATAATTTAAATACTATTGAAAGTCTTCCAAAAGACTCAAAATTTGGATTGTTAACTTACGGATTATCTAAAGAACATATGGATGTCTTAAATCCATATTTCAACATTGAAAAGATAAATCGTTTTGATTTAAATGAAGCGGAACCTGAAAGTCGCCAATACAAAGACCGATTGACGTTTGACTATTATGAATTAAGCAGAAAATAAAAATTATCTAAGTGTAAAACGCTTATGTAAGTAGCCTTCAAACCTATAAAACATATATCCTGAAAGTCCGCCAAAAATCATTCCTGTAAGTACATCTAATGGGTAATGCACACCAATATAGATACGACTAAAGCCCATTGCAATAGCCCAAATTATCATAAAATATATCAAGTATTTAAAACGATATTTTAACATCATTCCAGAAAATATAGCAACTGCCATACTATTACTTGCATGTCCAGAAAAATAGCCATATGCGCCGCCACACCAAGATTTTACTAATCGCATTACATTAGATAATTCTTCTACATGACAAGGTCTTGGTCGTTGCAAACCATGCTTAAATAAGTTTGTTACTTGATCTGTAAATAAGATCATTAACGCTACAACAACTGCGGTTAGAATAATAGATTTATCATTTCTTTTTTTATACATAAAAAAGAAAAGGACAGCGTAAAAAGGAATCCAATGTAATTTATCTGTATAAAATAGCCAAAATCCGTCCCAAGTTGGACTTCCTAAGTTATTTAAATATAAAAAAAGTTGTTGATCTAGTTCTAAAAGTTGTTCAAGCATTTAATTAGTCTTCATATCTAGCTACTTCTCTATCGTAAAATGCGGTAGCTTCGTTGATTAAATTTTCCATTTCTAGCTCAAGTTGTTTTTCATCATGTTGATCAAAATCTTCAAGCCATTCTACTTCATCGTCCTCTAAATTAATAATAAATCGAGGAAAATCGGTATGAATTACAAAAATTGCGTTTGGAAAATCTGTATTATCGCCTAATATGTATTTTGGTAGTTCCATTTAATTAGTGTCTAAAGTTAAAAGTATTTAAAGTGGCTAAAGTTATGAGTACTTTTGATACAATATTTTTTTATTTTTCAAAGTTAAAACTTATTTGCGATAGAAGTGAAAAGTGCGAGTAGTTCTTTTGCTTCATTTCTTATTTCTTTTAAATTTTTACTTTCAACAAAACCTAATTCTTCTATAATTTCTAACCAATAATCTGTTTCGCTAGCTTCTGCTAAAGATATTTTTAGTTTATTAGAAAAGTCTTTTGTGCTTCTACTTCTATTGGCTTCTCTATAATTTGCTCCAATGCTAGTTCCTGATTTTGATAATTGATTTCTCTATACAAGTGCTTCTGGCGTATTGGGTAAACTTCCTGATAATTTTAAGATTTTAATAGCAAATGTTATTGTTCTTTTTTCTAAAACTTTAGCAAATTCTTTATTGGTCATAATCACTTATTGTTTAAACAAATATAACCAACAGAAATAATTAATCTTGAGTATTATCCAATACTTTAAACACTCTAGACACTCTAATCATTTTAGACACTTTAGACACTTTAGACACTTTAAATACTTAAAAAACTTTAAGAATGAGTAACCAAAAGTTTTTTTGTAAGATAATTAAACCTAATAAACAATAAAATTGCAGCACTAGTTAAGCCTGCTAATAAACCAATCCAAATTCCAAAGCTTCCGTACGCATCTTCTTTTCCTAAAATCCAGCTTATAGGAAAACCAATTAACCAATAGGCAATAAACGTGATTAGTGTTGGTATTTTTACATCTTGCAAGCCACGCAAAGCGCCTAAAACAATGACTTGTAAACTATCACTAATTTGAAAAATAGCTGACGCAATTAGTAACTGTGATGCTATTGTGACAACTTCAGTATTGTCTTTAAAATTTATTACATCATCAAAATCTACGTACAGTTTTGGCAAAGCTTCATTAAAAATCAAGAATAAAATTCCGAAAACTACCGCAAAAATAAATCCTAATAAAAACAACGAGAATGCAATACGACGTAACTCAAAATATTTTTGAAGTCCTTTTTGGTTACCTACTCTAATCATAGACGCTACACTTAATCCCATTGCGACCATAAAAGTCATAGAGCTTAAATTTAAAGCGATTTGATTTGCTGCTTGCGGATTTTTACCTAACAAGCCACTTAACCAGATTGCTGCTGTAAAAATAGCAACTTCAAAAAACATTTGCATTGCACTTGGTGCACCAAGACCAATAAGTTTATTAATCATTGTTTTGTCTAAAACCAATATTTTAATATTGGTAACAAAGTGTTTTGATTTTTCTCGTCCTTTTAATAACCACCAAATATGTGCTACCATTACAAAACGAGATATTAAAGTACCATAAGCTGCACCAACTATACCCATTTCTGGAAAACCAAACTTACCAAAGATAAGCACATAGTTAAAACCAACATTAACCACGTTGGCTACTATAGTGGCATACATTGGATATTTGGTTAAAGACAATCCATCACTAAATTGTTTAAATGCTTGAAAAACTACTAAAGGTATCAAAGAAAATGCGACCAAATCTAAATACGGAATAGCTAATTCTACAACCTCAACTGGTTGCTTCATTAAATACATTAATGGTTTCGCAAAAAACACTAACAGAAACAACAACACACCTAAAACAGTACATAAAAATAATCCGTGTTTAAAAGCAGATTTTCCTTTAGCAAAATCGTTTGCTCCATCTGCCTCGGCTACCAAAGGTGTAATAGCTGTACTAAAACCAATACCTAAAGACATAGCTATAAACATAAAACTATTGCCTAAAGACACAGCTGCTAACTGCGCCGTACCTAATTGACCAACCATAATGTTGTCTATAAAACTAACAAAGGTATGTCCTAACATACCTAACATGACTGGTGCTGCTAGTTGCCAATTGTACTTAAACTCTTTTGTGTAATTGCTCAAAACCATGAAGCAAAAGTAGTGGTTTTAAGCAGAAATTTTTATAGAAAGTTATTTTAATAATTCGTTAAAAATTAGCCACATCTTTTTTAGCCTTTTCAAACTCATCAACCATCTCTTTTACAATCTCAGCAACTGGTTTTATGTCATGAATTAATCCTGAAATTTGTCCAATTTCAAGCTCACCTTCATCTAAATCGCCTTCAAACATTCCTTTTTTTGCTCGAGCACGACCTAATAATTCTTTAAGTTGTTCTGGTGTTGGAGCTGTTTTATACAATGCTTCAACATCATTAAAAAACTTATTTTTTATTAATCGTACTGGCGCTAATTCTTTCAAAGTTAATTGCGTATCGCCTTCTTTAGCATCAACAACGACTTGTTTAAAAGCTTGATGCGCACTACTTTCTGTACTCGCTACAAAACGACTACCAACTTGTACGCCATCTGCGCCTAAAACCATACATGCCAACATAGCTTTTCCTGTTGCGATACCGCCTGCTGCCAATAAAGGAATTTTTAAATGTTCTTTTACCATTGGTATTAGCGTAAGTGTTGTTGTCTCGTCACGACCGTTATGTCCGCCAGCTTCAAAACCTTCTGCAACAACAGCATCTACACCAGCATCTTGCGCTTTTAATGCAAATTTCACACTACTAACCACGTGTACAACGGTTATCCCTTTGTCTTGCAACCATTTAGTCCAAGTTTTTGGATTTCCTGCAGAAGTAAATACAATCTTCACACCTTCTTCAACAATAATATTCATAATCTCCTCAATGTTAGGATATAACATTGGCACGTTTACCCCAAAAGGTTTATCGGTTGCTTGTTTACATTTTTGAATATGTTCTCTTAGCACATCTGGATACATACTTCCTGCGCCTATTAAACCTAAAATTCCTGAATTACTTGCAGCAGAAGCTAATCGCCAACCGCTATTCCAAATCATTCCGCCTTGTACTATTGGATATTTAATATTGAATAAGTCTGTAATTCTATTTTGCATTTTTATTATTGAGTTGTTGATTTATGACCTCTCGACTGCGCTCGAGGTGAATTAAATTTTACTTTTAATTTTTGCGAAAGTTTAAGTTTTTTTAAAACTAATTTTTTATAATTTTTTTGGTGATACTTAATCCGTTAGCTTCAATTTTTGCTAAATAAACACCTTTAGATAGATTACTTACATTGATTTTTTTCTGTGTTGAAGACACTGTTTTTTCAAGTACTTTTTTCCCTAAAATATCATATAATTTTACGTTTGCAGTATCATATTGGCTAGGAATTTCAACATACAATAAATTACTTACTGGATTAGGATATACTTTTAGTTTAGTATTTTCATTCTGAAATTCGACCAAAGACAATCCATTTGCTAATGCTAATGATAAATCAGGAATTCCATAACCTAAAAAGTTATCAGGACTATTGTATTGTGAAGCAGATTCACGAACCAATTGCATAATTTGCTGATTGTTTAATGTTGGTAATGCTTGCCACAAACATACAACGCCGCCAGCTAATATTGGTGAGCTAAACGAAGTACCGTTTAATGTAATAATAGCATCGTTTGTACCAATTACATAACTTGCTTGACCTTGCGCTACAACGTCTGGTTTTTGTGTTGGTTGTGCGCTACTTCCTTGAGAACTAAACGAGGCGTAATTACCAGATGCATTGACTGCTCCAACACTTAATACGTTAGGCGAATCTGCTGGCGCACCAACAATTTGCCATGAAGAATTACCAGAATTTCCTGCAGAATTAACCAATAACATTCCTTTTTGGGCTGCAAAATTAGCTCCACGAGTTATAAACGCGGTTTGCCCATCCATTTCGGCTGGAGTATAACTATAATTTGGATTATCAAAAGTAGTGTAACCAAGTGATGTATTAATCACATCTACACCCAAACTATCTGCACGTTCTGCGGCTTCAACCCAAAGTGTTTCTTCAATTGGAGTTTCTGTAGCTGCGTTTTCGGTTCTAAATAAATAATATTCTGCATCTGGAGCAGTACCAACAAATTGGTCTTGGACATAACCAGCCATATCACTTAAAACCCATGTTCCGTGTGCATTTCCTGTGTAAGCATATACGTCTGGATTTCTATCTACAAAATCATATCCGCCTAAAATTCCGTTATTGGTATTTAAACGGTTGAAGCCTGACATGGTTTGCACATTTGGGAAACCTGCATCTAAAACCGCAACGGTCATTCCTGTTCCTGTAAAATCTGCTAGATGCAAATCGTCGCCATTAAACATTTCTATTTGGTTAGCAGCGCTTCCGTAATTAAAAACCGTTTGGCTTGATTCGATATTAAATTTATTCTGATTTTGAGATTGTCTTGCATTAAGATTATCATCTGCAAATTCGATATGATCAACAAAAGGTAATCCTGTTAAGGCATTAATATCGGTTTCGGTTCCTAATACATGAACCACGTTTAACCATTTGGATTTAGCAAGAACTGAAATTCCTGTTTGGGCTTTGATTTGTGATATAAAACTTTCGTCTACAGGCACATCATTATAATCTACAGCAACATTATGCGCCGCTTTACGGTCTAGTGCTTTTTGAGTTAAAATTGAAATTGGATTTGCTAACGCAGTTGCACTATTTGGTTTGTCATTAAGATAAACCCAAGCGTGTTCTTGAGCAAAAACTGAATAGCTTATTAGAAAAGCAATTATAAGTAAAGTCTGCTTCATTTCAGTAACCATTTATAGTTACTGCAATTTAAGAAATAACTCCGGAACCAACTAATTCTTCACCTAAATACCACGCGACAAATTGACCTTCGGTAATTGCAGATTGTGCGTCTTTAAATTCGACATACAAACCAGTTTCTACTTTATGTAAAGTGGCATCTTGTAAGGGTTGTCTGTATCGTATTCTGGCATTAACTTGCATAGTTTCGCCTTCTTTTATTGATAAATCTTCACGAATCCAATGTAATTCGTCATTAGACACAAATAACACATGGCGTAATAATCCTGGATGATTTTTACCTTGACCTGTGTAAATCACGTTTTCATTTACGTCGGTTTCAATCACAAAAAGTGGTTCTACTGTACCGCCAACCGCTAATCCTTTACGTTGTCCTTTTGTAAAATAATGCGCACCTTGATGCTTGCCTACTACTTTTCCATCGGATAACGTGTAGCTTTTTTTCTGACTTAAAAAGTCTAGTTCTTCTAATTTATTATTGAAGTTTGGCTGTGTTTGATTATAGATTTGATTAGATTTTTCAACTTCAACAATAACACCTTCTTTTGGTTTTAATTGTTGTTGAAGAAATTCAGGTAATCTCACTTTACCTATAAAACACAACCCTTGCGAGTCTTTTTTATCGGCTGTAATTAAGTCTTGCTCTTTAGCAATTGCTCTAACTTCTGGTTTTAAAAGTTCGCCAACTGGGAATAAGGCTTTTGCTAATTGGTCTTGAGATAATTGACATAAAAAATAAGATTGATCCTTATTATCGTCTTTACCTGCTAAAAGTTGATAAATTTCTTTTCCGTCTTTTTCAATCGTACTTTTTCTGCAATAATGACCTGTTGCTACATAATCTGCACCAAGGTCTAAAGCAATTTTCATAAAGACATCAAATTTGATTTCTCTATTACAAAGTACGTCTGGATTTGGTGTACGACCTTTTTCATATTCGTTAAACATATAATCTACAATACGTTCTTTATACTGCTCGCTTAAATCTACAGTTTGAAAAGGAATACCTAATTTATTAGCAACTAACATGGCGTCGTTACTATCTTCTAGCCAAGGACATTCATCTGAAATTGTTACAGAATCGTCATGCCAGTTTTTCATAAATAATCCAATAACTTCGTAACCTTGTTGCTGTAACAAATAAGCTGCTACACTTGAATCTACACCGCCTGAAAGCCCTACTACTACTCTTTTACTCATCACTAATTTTTTGCAAATGCAAAGATACATTATTTAAAAAAAGTAATCACTTTCTACAAAGTATTTAGATACTTGATAAGTATTCCCAAAATAACTTTAACATAATTTAAAGATTTTTTTGTTTAACTTTTAATTACATTTGTTAAACAAAATTTACAAACCAATAAAAAATTGCTATGAAAAATTTAAAATTTTTATCGTTGTTATTACTAACAACTATCGTATTCTGGTCATGTAGTGATGACGATGACGGAACTATTGTTATTGAAGAACAACCACAAAACATTGTAGAATTAGCACAATCTAACCCTAACTTAAGTAGTCTAGTAGCTGCTGTAGTAGAAGCTAATTTAACAGTGACATTAAGCGGTCCAGGACCTTTTACCGTTTTAGCGCCAACAGACGAAGCTTTTGCTGAATTTATGTCTGATAATGGATGGAATACTGTTGCAGATATACCTGATGAGGCATTAGAACAGACTTTATTAAATCATGTGATCTCTGGAACTGTAACATCTTCAGATTTAATTAATTTACAATCGGGATACACAAGTACTCTTGCAAGTGGTCCAGCTAATTCAAATATTAGTTTAAAGTTTGATGCTACAAACGGTGTAATGTTTAATAGTGCTTCTGAAGTGACAATTCCAGACGTGATGGCTTCAAATGGTATAGTTCATGTTGTTGACCAAGTAATTACTTTACCAACTGTTGTAGACCATGCGGTAAATAATTCTAATTTTTCTAGTCTTGTTGCTGCATTAGGCGCTGCAGAAGGAGATCTTGTTACAGTATTATCTGGAGAAGGACCATTTACAGTATTAGCGCCAGATGATGCTGCTTTTACTACATTTTTAGACGGAGCAGATTTAGCCGATGTTGATGCTGGTGTATTATCTCAAATCTTATTAAACCATGTAATTAGTGGAGCTATAACATCTACAGATTTAACTACTTTAGTTGAAGGTTATTCTAATACAAACGCTTCTGGTCCAAATATGACCAATTTAAGTATCTATTTTAATACTTCTAACGGCGTTATGTTTAACGGATCTTCTACAGTTACAACAGCAGATATAGTAGGAACTAATGGAATTATTCATGCTGTAGATTCTGTTATAGACTTACCAACAATAGCTACATTTGCAACTTCTAACCCAGCATTATCTAATCTAGTAGCTGCATTACAATATGCAGACACAGGAATGCCTACTGTACCTTACATAAATACAGTATCTGATGCAGATGCTGGACCTTTTACAGTTTTTGCTCCTACAGATGCTGCTTTTGGAGATTTATTAACCGAGCTTAACGCAAATGCTTTAACAGATTTACCAACAGCGACAGTAGATGCTGTATTAACGTACCACATTGTTGCTGCGAATGTACAATCTAGCCAATTAACATCTGGAACAGTTAATACATTAGGAGGAAACATAACAGCAGATGCTACCAACTTTACATTAGTAGATGCTAATAATAGAACAAGTAATATAATTACAACACTTGTAGATATTCAAGCTACGAATGGTGTTGTACATGCAATAGATAAAGTTATATTGCCACCGCAATAGGTTTTAGTTAGTTGATGTTTATTTGAATGGTTAAAATTATTCTACAAAATTTATAGCTATTTTAACCATTTTTAAGTCAAAACGCCTCGAAAATTCGAGGCGTTTTTGTTATTGTTTTTTATAAGGATTTTTGCTGCGTCTGGTTTCATCTTTTTCTTCTAAAAGTTTACCGTTTTTATAAGTTTTCCAAATCCCATGACGGTAATCATTTTTATACTGTCCTTCTATAACTAAATTTCCTTTTTCGTCGTAAGACTTATATAAACCATGCAATTTATTTTCCAAATAGTTGTATTCTCTAATTAAGATACCATCACCAGAAAACCATTGTGATAGTCCATCTAATTTTCCGTTTTTATAGTTTGCCTTTTCTGCTAAATTTCCGTTTAGATAATAGGTCGTTCTTAATCCGTTTAATTCGCCTTTATCATTATAGAATTCAGATGTCATTAATTGGTCACTATTTTTATGATAATACGTCCATTTACCCACGTAAGTTTTACCTCGCATTGTCCCTTCACTAACTTTTTTTCCTGTTGATGTGTAAAATACAACTTGCGCTAAATCTGAATCTTTAGTAAAACTTCTGGTTGCTGCTAATACTGCTTTATTTTCTAAGTTTTGGTAAAATTTAAAAATACCAACTTCTTTACCATGGTCAAATTGACCTTCGTACCTTAGTACTTCTGTACCTTCAAAATTTTTCTTCCATTTTCCATGACGTTTACCATTACTATCAAACTGATTAAACTGTTGTCCTAGCATTGCTGTTGCAGATAATGTAAAGATGAAAAAAGTTAATATGTATTTCATTTTTAATATTGTTTCGCTTTCGCGGAAATTGAATTAAACTTATGAGTTGTTAACGAGCTAAAGCCTGTTTTGTTATAACAAAAAAGCTGCCAAATTTAATTTATTTTTTTGACAGCTTTAATTTTTGAAATTATAAATACTATTTACGTTTCTTTCTTTGTTGCTCTTGCATTTGTTTTTGCTTTTCTGCCTGCTCCATCATTTCTTTCATCTTTCTTTGAAATTTACTTTCCTTTTTAGGCTGCGCTTTTTTCACTTGGATGTTAGCATGGATTTTGTCTTCATCTAAAATAAAATTCTTGATGACTAATAAGATACCAATACTAATTAAGTTTGAAATAAAGTAGTATAAACTTAAACCAGATGCGTATTGGTTAAAGAAAATAAGCATCATAATGGGTGCAAAGTAAATCATGTACTTCATCATTTTTGCCATATCAGGCATACCTTCTTGTTGTGGCGCAGACATTTGGTTTTGTCCCGTTGTTAATTTCATATAGAAGAAAATAGCAATTGCTGCCAAAATCGGGAATAAACTTACGTGATCACCATATAATGGAATATTAAAAGGTAATTCTGCTACAACATCATACGATGATAAATCGTCTGCCCATAAAAACTTTTTCTGTCTTAAAGCAAATGCTGTTGGGAAAAACATAAACAACGCGTAAAACACTGGCATTTGGATTAATGCTGGTAAACAACCTGCAAGTGGACTAGCGCCTGCTTTGTTTTGTAGCGCCATAGTTTCTTGCTGTGCTTTTAACTTATTGTCTTTGTATTTTTCACGAATAGCATCTAATTCTGGCTTTAAAATTTTCATTTTCATTTGTGATAAATACTGCTTGTATTGCACAAATGACATGGCTAATTTGATTAAAACCGTCATTACAATAATTGCTATCCCGTAAGGTAAGAAACTACTTAAACCGCTAAATAATGGTATGAATAAAAACTTGTTAATCCATCCAAAAATTCCCCATCCAAATGGTATACTTTCTACAATATTTCCTTCGTATTGTTTAAGTATTTGACTATCTGTTGGACCGTAATATAATTTTAAATTACTGTTTAGGTTTGCTCCGCTTAACGGTAAATCTAATTTTGTAGAAAATTGCTTTGTGTAAATAGAATCTACTTCTTCGTCTTCTACAAGATTTTTAGATCGTAATGCAACATTATTAAATGGTTGATCTGCTACTAGAATTGTGCTAAAAAAATGTTGTCTGTAACTTAACCATTCTAACTCGTCTACAGTTTCATCATCATCACTCATTTGTGATAATTTATCTACATCACCATCGTTTTGATAAGTTAAACGTGTGTATCTATTCTCGTAAGAGATACTTTGATCGTGTCTATATAATTTTTGAGACCAATCTAAAGTTATTGGGTTAGATGTATTAATATCTGTCTCTATACCTTGAGATTTTATGGTAAAATCTACCATATACTCGTTTGGTTTAATTACGTATTGGTACTCTAAAAACTTATTTTGAGCAGTTTTTAGCTTCATAGATACAATAGTATTGGCTCCACTTTTTGTAACTGTTGGTTGGAAGTATAAATCTTTAGTATTTAAGGTACGGTTATCTGTTGTTTGAAATTGAAGATTAAATACTGAATTACCGTCTTTTACTATGTAAATTGGAACAGAATCAAAGTCTACAAATTGTTTTAATCTTACTTCTGAAAGATGTCCTCCTTTTGTATTAAATTTTAAATCTAAAACTTCGTTTTGAACATTAATTTCTTTTTCTGAAGATGTTGCTGTAGCTACAGAATAAGCAAATGCACCAATTTTAGATTGTAATGCAGCTACTTGAGCAGAGTCTGTTGCTGAAGTAAAATCTTCTGTAGTGACTACTTTTGTGTCTTCTTTTTCGGCTTCGGCTTTTTTCTGAGCATCTATTTTTACTTGCTTCTCTGCCTCTTGCGCTTTTAATTCCTCTTCAGATGGTGCATTTTGCCACATCATGAATAATAAAATTCCGAAAATTAAAATAAATCCAATTATCGAATTAATGTCTAGTTTTTTTTCTTCCATTCTGTTCTTCAGTTTAAGACCTGCCAAATTTAATAAAATCTAGCAGGTCTAAAATTTTGGTCAAATATACGACCACTTTTTATTTTAATGTCAAAGTGACATTATTTTGTCTTATGATGTTTTAAACTGGCTTTTACAAATGCCACAAATAATGGATGTGGATTAGCTACTGTACTTTTATATTCTGGATGATATTGTACTCCAACAAACCAAGGATGACTTGGATTTTCTACAATTTCTACCAATTTAGTTTCTGGATTATAACCTGTAGTTTTTAATCCTGCAGCTTCTATTTGATCTTTGTAATCGCTGTTAAACTCGTATCTATGTCTATGACGCTCTTTAATATCTTGTGATTGATATACTTTATAGGCAATAGAATCTTTTTCTATATGACAATCCCATGCACCAAGACGCATTGTTCCGCCCATATTTGTAATCGTTTTTTGGTCTTCCATGATATCGATTACAGGATTTTTGGTGTTTGGATCCATCTCAGTAGAATTAGCGTCTTTTAACCCTAAAACATTACGACAATATTCTATGACTGCCATTTGCATACCTAAACAAATTCCTAAAAACGGAATGTTGTTTTCTCTTACAAATTTAATGGCGTATATTTTACCTTCTATACCACGTTCTCCAAAACCTGGAGCCACAAGTACACCATCAAGATGCGCTAATTTCATCTTAATGTTATCTTCATTTAAATATTCTGAGTGTACAGATTCTACATTTACTTTAACTTCATTTTCTGCTCCTGCATGAATAAAAGCTTCTAAAATAGATTTGTAAGAATCTTGTAACTCTACATACTTACCGATTAGCCCAATTGTTATTTCTGACTTTGGATTTTTGTGTAACTCTAAAAACTTATTCCATTTTGTTAAATCTGGCGTATCGCTTTTTAATGCTAATTTTTTAAGCACTACTTTATCTAAACCTTGTTCTAACATTAAGTTTGGTACATCGTAAATTGTAGATGCATCTATAGATTGAATAATCGCCTCTTCACGTACATTACAGAATAATGCTAACTTACGTCTTAAATCACTAGGTAATTCGTGCTCTGTACGACAAACTAAAATATCTGCTTGTACACCGCTTTCCATTAGTGTTTTTACACTATGCTGTGTTGGTTTTGTTTTAAGCTCGCCTGCAGCAGATAAAAACGGAATTAACGTTAAATGAATAACTATAGCATTATCTTCTCCTAAGTCCCATTTTAATTGTCTTACTGCTTCTACATACGGTAAAGACTCTATATCACCAACGGTTCCGCCTATTTCTGTAATTACAATATCGTAATCTCCAGAGTTACCTAAAATTTGAATACGATGTTTAATTTCGTCTGTAATATGCGGTATCACTTGTACTGTTTTACCCAAAAATTCGCCACGACGTTCGCGCTCTATCACACTTTGATAAATACGACCAGTAGTTACATTGTTTGCTTGGCTTGTTGGCACGTTTAAAAAACGCTCGTAATGTCCAAGATCTAAATCGGTCTCTGCACCATCATCGGTTACATAGCATTCGCCATGTTCGTATGGATTTAAAGTTCCTGGATCTACGTTAATGTATGGATCTAATTTTTGAATGGTTGTCTTGTAACCTTGCGCCTGAAGTAACTTGGCTAGAGACGCTGCTATAATTCCTTTTCCTAATGAAGAAGTTACGCCTCCGGTTACGAATATGTACTTAGTTTTAGTTGTCATGTTGCGTTGTTAACGCGGGCAAATTTACAATTTTTAGTTGGAAATTAGGGATGATTTTGGGTTTTATTTTTAACTCAAATTCTATTATTTAGAATAACGCTTTTGTATCTCACGAACAATATATTCTAACCCATTTACTTTTAAAGTGTAAACAGTTTCTAACATTTGTCCTAATTTATTTTTTGGAAATCCTTTATTATGGTACCATACCACATAATGTTCTGGCAAGTCTATTAAGTATCTGTCTTTATACTTACCAAATGGCATTTTAGTATGTGCCAATTTTATAAGAAAGTCTTTGTCTGGCTCTAGCACTAAGATTTAGATTTAAATTTTTCTAAAGCTTTTAATTGTTTAGCAACTTCTTTTTGCCAATTTAATTGTGCTTCTTTATTTATAGAATTATCTGTTTGCTTATCGTAAGTGTCTTGAAATTCAGCTAATTCTTTATTAATTTCTTGATGTAAATCGTTTAACTTTTCGTTTAAATCTAAAGTAGGTTTTAACGTCGTAATACGTTTTCTAAATTTTCTTGCATGAAGCTCGGTGATATCAAAATGAAGCTGTTCATGTTTTAAAATATGATCGTCTACCATTTCTTTTTTACACCATGAATGCTCTGGATAAAAATGAGCCTTTACTAGAGTTTTAAAACTATGTACTTTTTGAGGTGTTTTATTTATTGAATAACTAAATGTTAATCCTGATGCTGTAATAGCTACAGCATCTGTTTCTTGATTTGGTTTACCCTTAAAATCTTCCCAAGTTAATTTGTAGTTCTCTGTCCAGGATAGCTCTTGGATTGTGTCACTTTTAAACACAAAAAACAAACTAAATATAAAAAGAAATCTAAGCATAAAAAACTAACGTACAGTATTTTAAAATATTATTCTGCTATTTCAACTATTTTTAAATCTTGATATTTTAAAATATAAATAGCATCGTTATAATAACCTCCAAATAATTTTTTCTTGTAAGAGAATTTATTTTCAACATAGGTAGTTAAACCTGCAGAAATCACAGAATTATATAAGTCTTCTGAAGTGACTAATCTTAACACAACATCCATTGTAATATCAAAACCTCTTACTGCATATGTGTTAGGTAATTCGTTAAATTGATTTTTATAACGTTTAGCAAAACTATTGTTTTCATCTTCATTAAAAGACTTATTAATATCTGCATAAGTAAATTGTAGGTTTGATAAGTGTGTATTTCTTACTTCTTCGTCCTCAAAAGCTCTGTCTTTTTTGGTTGTAGTTAAAATAATTTTTGTTTGATTGTTAATTTTAGAATTTAAAATACTTGCAACATTAGAGATAAATCCAGGATTGTCTGTTTCTAAAAACACAATGTTTTGACCTGGTTTTAATACACTAACAACATCTTGATCTAACACATAAAAAGCATCTTTACCGCTTTTGCGTTCTTTTCTTGAAGATAGTACTGATGCACGACTAAAAATAGTTTTTAATTTGTCGCTTACAGATTTATGTTTTGAATCTGAAATTATCACAAAATGCGCTGTTGAGTCTTTTTGAAAATGATTAATTACTGCATCTTCAATCATTTTTTCAGATGGTCTAGTTTGAAATACATTTTCACCTAAATCTACTGTTTTTGTTAATGGTGAAACCACTGCAACATTATCACTTTTTAATCTTGAAGCTACAGTATTAAAAAGCTTTGGCATTAATGGACCAATTACTACATCTGTATCTGAAAAATTATTGCTACTTAATATAGATGCTACTTTACTTTCTCTATTTTGTGTATCATAAACATCTACTTTTAAGTTTACGCCTAAATCTTTTAAAGAGTCTAAAGCTACTTTTACACCAGAATAAAAGTCTAAAGATACACTTAAGTATCTATCTTCTTTTATTTGTTTTTTGGTATCGTAAATAGAATCTGTATTGACTTTATGTAAACCAAAAGGTAGCATTACTGCAACAGTCTTTGTAGATCTATCTTTAGTTACATTTGTTAAGTTTACTTCTTCTAAGTTGGATTTAGTTTCGCTAACTACACCTTCTATCGTAGAATTTTCTGCTTTAAAAGGGATTTTTAAAACCATACCTTCTTTTAAACCAGACGCTTCTAATTCTGGATTAAGTTTTTCAAGTTGTTCTTGAGTTAAACCTGTTTTTAATTTAATACGATAAAAACCTTCTTTTGGTAAAACTGTGTAATAGCTATACTTTTCGTCTACCTCTTTAATGGTTTCTTCATCTTTATTTGGAACGTTAACAACATCTCCTGGTTGTAAAACGTCTTTCATGTTTGGGTTTAAATCTTCAAGTTCTTGAACAGTGATTCCATATTTATAAGCAATTCTCCATTTTCCTTCTTTTGGCTGAACTGTGTACGTAGTTAAAGGTGATTTAGCTTGAACAACTGTAGTTTCTATTTTGTACTCAGGAATTTTAATTTTATCGCCTTTACGAAGATTATTAGCATACAATTCTGGATTATGCTTTTTAATATCTTCTTGCGTTACATCATATTCTTTAGATAAGCTATAAAGTGTTTCTTTACGCTTTACTTTATGAGTTTTAAATCCTAATAACGTTTTTGTTTGTGTAGTCGTTGTTTCTGGTTGTTTTACTATTACACCAGGTTTAGGAATTATTAATACTGAACTAACTTGCAACTCTTGTCTAGCATCTGGATTTAAAGACATAATCGCAGATTTAGATACGTTGTATTGTTTTGCTATTTTTTCTAGAGTTTCGCCTGCTTGAACTTTATGTGTAGTATAATTTTGCGCATTAATTGTTGCACCACAAAAGATTAATAAAAGTCCTAAAATGTATAGTGTTTTCTTCATATTTTATTATACGTTCAAAAGTACGTTAGCGGTTGTAATGACTACTATATTTACTAAAATAGCTTAGTATTAATACCTTCTAAAATCACTCAAATAAGAGTGTTTTTATTCCCATTCAATAGTTGCTGGCGGTTTACTGCTTATATCGTAAACTACTCTATTAACGCCTTTTACTTTATTTATTATATCGTTACTTGTTTTTTGTAAAAATTCATAAGGTAAATTTACCCAATCTGCTGTCATACCATCTGTACTTTCTACAGCGCGTAATGCGACGCATTTTTCGTAAGTACGCTCATCTCCCATTACTCCTACGCTGTTTACAGGTAATAATATTGCTCCTGCTTGCCATACTTTATCGTATAATCCTGCTTCTTTTAATCCATTTATAAAAACAGCATCTACTTCTTGTAATATACGAACTTTTTCTGCTGTGATATCACCTAAAATTCTAATGGCTAATCCTGGACCTGGAAATGGATGACGACCTAATAAATTTTTATCCATACCCATTGATGCGCCAACGCGTCTAACTTCGTCTTTAAATAATGCTTTTAATGGTTCTACAATTTTAAGTTTCATAAAATCTGGTAATCCACCAACGTTATGATGACTTTTTATTGTTGCACTTGGTCCGCCAGTTGCACTAACACTTTCTATCACATCTGGATAAATCGTACCTTGTGCTAACCATTTTACATCTTCTATTAAATGCGCTTCGTCGTCAAAAACTTCTATAAACACTCGTCCTATAGCTTTACGTTTTTTCTCAGGATCGCTTTCATCTTTTAAGGCTTCCAAAAAGCGTGCCGAAGCATCTACACCTTTTACATTTAAGCCCATTCCTTTATATTGGTCTAATACGTCTTCAAATTCGTTTTTACGTAAAAGTCCATTATTAACAAATATGCAATATAAGTTTTTGCCTATTGCTTTATGTAATAGCATTGCTGCTACAGAAGAATCTACTCCACCAGATAATCCTAAAACCACTTTGTCTTGTTTTAGCTGTGCTTTTAAGCTATCTACTGTTTCTTCTACAAAAGCATTTGGTGTCCAATCTGGATTTACCTTTGCTATTTTTACTAAGAAATTTTCAAGTAATAATTTTCCGTCTGTTGAATGATAAACTTCTGGATGAAATTGTATTGCAAAAGTTGTTTCGTCTTCTATTTTGTATGCTGCATTTTGTACATCGTGTGTACTTGCTAGTAATACGCCTTTTTCTGGTAACACTTTAATTGTGTCACTATGGCTCATCCATACTTGACTACCAACGTGTATACCTTCTAAAAATGTTTCGTTTTCTTCTACAAAACTTAGTTTGGCTCTTCCGTACTCGCGCGTATTGGATTCGGCTACTTCGCCACCAGAAAAATGAGCTAAGTATTGTGCGCCGTAACAAACTGCTAGCAATGGTTTTTTACCACGTATACCTGATAAATCTGGATGTAACGCTTGGTCTGATCTTACAGACATTGGGCTACCAGATAAAATCACTGCTTTGTAGTCTTCTAAGTTGTTTGGAATTTTGTTAAATGGGTGTATTTCGGAATAGATGTTAAGTTCTCTAACTCTGCGCGCAATTAGTTGTGTGTATTGCGATCCGAAATCTAATATAAGTACTTTGTCGTGTTGCATGCACAAAAATAATAATTGCGTTGAAAATTACTATTTATGTGGTGTGAAATTTCTACTTATTTTTTAACAAAACTATCAACTAAAGCATAGATTCTAATATTGCTTTTATATCTTCTTCTGAAGTATCTGGATTTATAAAGCAGAAACGTGAGACGGTTTCAAAAGTATCTCCCGATTTCCATTTTGTTGGAGTTACTAAAGCAAATCCTTTGTTGTGATTATCAAAAGTCCAATTACGATAATCTTCTGCTTGCCAACCTTTTCTTCTATACAACACACATGATAAACTAGGATCTCTTACCAATTCTACATGCTTATAATCTTCAATCATTTTACCTGCAATGTTAGCTAATTCGATACCACGTTCTACAGCTTGTTTATATCTATCTGTACCGTGTGTTGCCAAGCTAAACCAAAGTGGCAAACCTCTAACACGACGTGTTAATTGGATTTGATAATCTGTTGGATTAAATCCATGCGCGCCTTCATCTTTAAAAATATCTAAATAAGATCCTTCTTGCGCATGTGCTTTTTTTGCTAATTCTGGTTGTTTATAAATAACTGCACCACAATCGTAAGGAGAAAACATCCATTTATGCGGATCTATTGTAATACTATCTGCTCGTTCTATACCATTAAATAAATGTCTAACTGAGTCTGCTACTAATGCGCCGCCACCATAAGCCGCATCTACATGAAACCATAAGTGCTCTTTATTGCATACTTTGGCTATTCCGTTAAGATCGTCTATTATTCCTGCATTTGTTGTTCCTCCTGTTGCAACAACTGCAAACAAACGTTGTCTTTGATGTGCTGTTAAACTATTTATTGTGTTTTGTAAAGCCTCACCTTGTAACTTATCTTCGGTATCTACCAATAACACATCTACATCAACAACTTTTGCCATAGCTTTTATTGAAGAATGCGCGCCGATAGATGTGATAATTAATCCTTTTTCGTTTTGATTTTTTTGGTCTAAACTACGCCAATATTCTCGAGCTGTGACTATTGCCGACAAGTTTGCAGCTGTACCGCCACTTGTAAACACACCAAATGCGCCTTGTGGTAATCCTGTTAAAGATACAATCCACTTCATTGCTTCGTTTTCGCAAAAAATTCCGCCTGCACCTTCCATCCAATATGCACCATGTATACTTGATGCAGATGTTACTAAATCAAACATTACTGCTGCTCTTGTTGGTGATGCTGGTACAAATGCTAAATGACGCGGATGATCTATTTTTACATTAGCGTGCATTAAATGTTTTTTCCACAAGTTAAAAGCATTTTCGCCACCAATTCCTTCTTTTGTTACGGTATCTCCTACTAATGCTTTTAAAGTTTCGGCTTTCTGTGGTTTACCAATAACATCATCTGTTTTTGATATTCTATCGATTGTATATTTCATGACGTCAAGCGTCATTTCAATTAAATCTATATCTATTTTATGCATGATTATCTTCTAATTGTAAAATTAAAAACTGAGCGTTTAACGGTTCTAAGTTTTGAATTAATTGCTTAATTAATTTATCGCCATATTCTAAATAAAACTGAGAAAAATTCACACTTCGCTCTTGTAAACTTTGATTAGGAAATAATTGATTTTGCAAATCTGTAATACGCTCTATATGATCTTTTAACTTTCTTTTTTGTGCGGTAAGCAAACGTTTTTCTAGATGTTCTAAACCTTTAATTTGTTTACGTCTTTGCGCATCTACTGCGCCTAAAAAAGATTTATCTGTTTGTTCTGCTATTTGATATAATGCTTCAAACTGCTTTTTTAGGTGTTTAATTTGAGGCGAAAAATCTATATCGATATTAGAAATTTCTCTTACACGTTTGTTTATAAATGTGTCTCTTTTTAAAAATAGTGTTTGAGTAGAAATATTAAGTTTTTCTAATTTTTTGACTTGTTGTTTTGTCTTTAACAACACCGAGTTTCTTAACAGTAAGATTGGAAAAGCGACATTATTTTGAGCAAAATTTTCTTTTAACTGAAACCAATAGGCCAACTCGCCGCCACCACCAATGTAACATAAGTTTGGTAAAATTACTTCTTGATATAATGGTCTTAAAATAACATTAGGACTAAATCGTTCTGGGTAATTATTTACTTCTTCTTCTAATTGTGCTTTTGTCCAAGTTATTTTGGTATTTAATACGCTATACGTATTGTCTTCAAAAACTATTCGTTCTCTTAAATTATCATTGATATAGAATAAGTTTATTTCTCTTGGATTGACCTGTATTTTATAATCTTGAGATGTTTGCTCTAATTCTAAATTGGTTTTAGAAACTGTTTTATATGACGTTTGTTCAAATAATTCTTTTTTTACAAATGGCGCAAAACACTGTTTTAAATCTTTATGATTTGCGTCTATAATTACCAATCCTGTATCTTTAAATAATTGGTTGGCTAAATACAATGTTGATTGCGCTAAATTGTCATGTTCTAAATATGCCGTTTTAAACCATTGACGTAATGTGTCTGCATTTTTACCTAAACCTAATTCTTGAGAAAACACATTAAAAACATCTTCTAAACCGTTTGTATGCAATTCTCCAACTGGTCCTGCAGCACTTTTATTCCATCGTAATTTTTTTCCGTTGAAATTGAAATAATTTATTTCTTCAAAATCATGATCTTCGGTTGCCATCCAATAGACAGGAACAAAATTATATTCTGGATAAGTTGCTTTTAGATTTTTTGTAAGATTTATTGTTGAAATAATCTTATATAAAAAATACAAAGGACCTGTAAATAAATTAAGCTGATGTCCTGTAGTTATTGTAAAAGTATTTGGATTACGTAATGCTTCTATGTTATTTAATGTCTGTAATGACACATCATGAGACTTATATTGCTTAACAAGAGTTTCAGCTAAAATTGTTCTAGTTTTTGTGTCAAACTCGGTTTGCTTGTCTTTAATTTGCTGTTTAAAGTTTTCTAATTTTGGAAACCTATTGTAAAAGGATTTAAGCTGATCACTTTCAGCTAAATAATCTAGAATAAGTTTTGAAAAATAACCTGTGTCTTTAAACGGTAAACAGTCTGTTGGCATAAACGTAATATTGTCTTACAAATATAAGACACTAATCGCTATATAGTGTCTTAAAATTAACATAAAACATCTTTACAAATTTTGATAAAATACGTATATTTATAGGTAACTATTTTACTTTTTAATGCTATGAAAACTACTATATTCTCTACAAAAAACACACTAATTCTTCTTTGCTTTACTCTATTTTATGTTAGCGCTTTTGCTCAAAAATTAATTGAGTTTAGAGGTAAAGTTTTAGACGCAGACTCTAACAACAAATTAGCTCTAGCAGATTTAACTTTAAGCAATTCTAACATTAGTACTATTACTAATAAAGAAGGTGAATTTTTACTAAAAATACCAGAAAATCAAGCTTCGGAAACTTTAATTGTTTCATTTTTAGGCTACAAAAAACTAGAAATAAAAATTAGTGAATTACCTAAAGAAAACGCAAAAATCTATCTACAACCAGCTGCTACAGTGTTAGCTTCAGTAGATATCATCGCGCCTAAAGACGCAAAAAGTTTAGTTTTAAAAACCTTAAAAACAAGAGGCGATAATTATATAAATGATAATATTTATATGACAGGTTTTTATCGTGAAACTATAAAAAAGCGAAACAGAAATGCATCTCTTGCCGAAGCGTTAGTATCCATAGAAAAACAACCTTATTTATCTTCAAAAACAGATCGTGTAACTTTAATAAAATCTAGAAAACAAACAAATTATGAGCGCTTAGATACACTTGCTCTAAAATTACAAGGCGGACCATTTGGAACTTTATACACAGATGTAATAAAGTATCCTGAATACATTTTTAATGACGATAATATTAACGATTACGATTTTACTTTTGAACGTTCAACTGAAAAAAATAATCGCTTAGTTTATGTTGTAAATTTTAAACAAAAACCGTTTTTTTCTCAACCAATGTATTACGGTAAACTATTTATAGACGCTCAAACTTTTGCTTTAACTCATGCAGATTATCATTTAAATGTTGAAAACGAAACTGAAGCTGCTAGTTATTTTGTAAAGAAAAAACCAAGAAAAGCAGAAGTAATTCCTACCGAAGCAAACTATAAAGTAAATTACAGAGTTAAAAACGGAAAATGGTACTATAGCTACAGTAATATTTTGCTAACTTTTAAAGTAAAATGGAAAACTAAATGGTTTAACAGTAAATACACACTTAATAGCGAAATGGCTATTACAGATTGGAATTTAGATAACAACACTATAAGTTCTAATGAAAATAAAAGATTAAGACCATCTAGTATCCTTCAAGATGAAGTTTCTGGTTTTACAGACCCAGAGTTTTGGGGCGAATATAATATTATTGAACCCGAAAAATCTATTGAAAGCGCCATTAGAAAAATTAGTAGGCACTTAGACAAGTCTTAAACTATTCTACAACTTGTGCGTACAAGTCAAAATCTTCTGCTTCTACAACTTTAACATTATAAAAATCTCCTGTTTTAAGGTAAGTTGTAGTTGCGTCGATTAGCACTTCGTTATCCACATCTGGACTATCAAACTCGGTACGACCAACAAAGTAGTTACCTTCTTTACGGTCTATAACGACTTTAAAGGTCTGTCCTATTTTTTCTTGGTTTAATTCCCAAGAAATTTGCGACTGTATTTCCATAATTTGATTTGCACGATCTTGCTTTACATCTTCTGGTACATCATCTTCTAGATTATAGGCGTGTGTATTTTCTTCGTGAGAATATGTAAAACAACCTAAACGCTCAAAGCGCATATCTGTTACCCATTGTTTTAAAGTTTCAAAATCTTCTTCTGTTTCACCTGGATAACCAACTATTAAAGTTGTACGTATAGTCATTTCTGGCACAGCAGTTCTAAATTCTTTTAACAACTTAGTCGTTTTTTCTTGTGTTGTACCACGACGCATACTTTTTAAAATCTTATCAGAAATATGCTGTAAAGGAATATCTAAATAGTTACAAATTTTTGGCTCGCGATTCATAACATCTAATACATCCATCGGGAAACCAGTTGGAAATGCATAGTGTAATCTTATCCATTCTATACCTTCAACTTTTACAAGGTTTTCAAGTAATTCGGCAAGATTTCTTTTCTTATATAAATCTAATCCGTAATAAGTTAAATCTTGAGCAATTAAAATTAATTCTTTAACTCCATTTGCTGCTAACTTTTCAGCTTCAACTACTAAATCTTCAATTGGTGTAGACTTGTGTTTACCACGCATTAAAGGTATTGCGCAAAAACTGCAAGGTCTATCACAACCTTCAGCAATTTTTAAATAGGCGTAGTTTTTTGGTGTTGTTGTTAAACGCTCGCCAATTAATTCGTGCTTATAATCTGCACCTAAAGCTTTTAGTAAACCAGGTAATTCTGTAGTTCCAAAATATTGATCAACATTAGGAATTTCTTTCTCCAAATCAGGTTTGTAACGCTCACTTAAACAACCAGTTACAAATACTTTATCAACTTCACCATCTTCCTTTTTCTGCATATAATGCAAAATAGTATTTACACTTTCTTCTTTGGCGTTGTTAATAAATCCGCAGGTATTAATAACCACAACGTTACCTTCTTGCTCATGCACAACTTCTTTACCATTTGCTTTAAGCTGTCCCATTAATACTTCACTATCGTACACATTTTTACTGCAACCTAAAGTAACAACGTTTATTTTATTCTTTTTAAGCGATTTAGTTCTCATACCTTAATTTTGGATGGCAAAGATACGTAATGATTTACGATTTTTAAGTGTCGAAATAATATTAAAAATCAGACATTAAACCTTTTTTGTATACTTTAGTCTAAAGTTGAAAACCAAACTGTTATGAAAAAACTGCTTTTTCTATTTTCATTTTCTTTTTTAATACTGAATTGCAGCAGTAATGACAATAATCAAATTGATGAAACACCAACTACCAATGAAGAGAGTTTATATTTTCCACCTATAAATTCAGACACTTGGGAAACTAAAACTTTAGCTGAAGCAGGTTGGAATGAAAGCCAACTTCAACCGTTATTAGATTTTTTAGATGAAAAAAACACAAAAGGTTTTATCATGCTTCATAATGGTAAAATAGTTGTCGAGTCTTATATGAATGGTCATAATGCCAATAGTATTTGGTATTGGGCAAGCGCTGGTAAAACATTAACCGCAACTGTTTCAGGTATTGCTCAAGATGAAGGTTTTTTAAATATTGAAAATAAAGTTTCTGATTATCTTGGTACAGGCTGGACAAGTGCTGAATTAAACAAAGAAAACCTTATTACATGCAAACATTTATTAACGATGACTTCTGGTTTAGACGATGAAACTGGAGATGATGTTTCTCCTGAAAATCTTCAATATTTAACAGATGCAGGTTCGCGTTGGGCGTATCATAATGTGTATGTTAAAATGCAAGATGTTGTCGCACAAGCTACAGGACAAGATTGGGACACCTATTTTAATGAAAAATTACGTGATAAAATTGGGATGACTGGTAGTTGGGTAGATTTAAATGCGTTAAGTGTGTATTGGAGTAACACACGAAGTATGGCTAGATTTGGTCTAATGACGTTAGCAAATGGTAAATGGGAAGACCAGCAAATTATTAGTGAAAGCTACACTAATCAAGCGACAAACACATCTCAAGACATTAATTTAGCTTATGGTTATTTATGGTGGTTAAACGGAAAATCCAGTTTTCACTTACCAACAACACAAGTTGAATTTACAGGTGAATTAATCCCAAATGCACCAGCTGATATGTTTGCTGGTTTAGGTAAAAATGATCAAAAAGTTTACGTTGTACCAAGTAAAAACTTAGTAGTCATAAGAATGGGTGAAGTTGCAAATGTTGACAACCCAACGTTTGGTTTGTCTAGTTTTGATAATGAGCTTTGGGAAAAAATTAATGCGGTAATTAATTAAGTTCTTTTGGTGACTGACGATACTTTGTCTTGTTTTCAAAAGCAAAACCTATTTGTAATAACTGATTTTCAGTTAGAGGTTTTCCTATAAAAGTTATTCCTTTAGGCGCTCCATTTTCTGCATATCCCATTGGAACTGTTAATGCAGGATATTCTGCTACAGCTGCATGTGCAGCATGATAATTATTAATTGACAAAATCACATCCAAATTACTTGCTTCCATAGGTTTATCAAAAAATAGTTTACCATTGGTTTTTAATTTTTCTTTAATAGACTCCAGTTCATTAACTGAAGCTTTATCAGCAACTACACCTTCAAATAACTTCTGTCCGTAAGGCATAATGTTTAATGAATCTTTTTTATTGAAATCGATAATATCATCTATAGTTTTAAAGCCTAAAGATGCATCAGCGTATGTATTAAAGTATTCTGGTAAGTCTTTTTGCATATCTAAATTAAGTAGTCTGATAAAATCTGGTAATTCAACGTTATCCATTTCTATTTCTACAACTTCAAAACCAATAGTTTTTAAATCGTTTACAGCTCTTAAGTATAAAGAATCTTTCATAAGAGATTTAATTGCTCCTAAACGTTTTTTTTCTACAGAAATATTTTTTAATTCATCATAATTTATAGTACTTGAACCAGTTTCAATAGATTTACTATCAGCAGCATCAAAACCAACTAAAGCATCCAAAAGTATAGCATTGTCAATTACATTTTTAGACATTGGTCCTGCTGTATCTAGTGTAGATGAAATAGGTACAATACCACTTCTACTTACTATACCAATAGTAGGTTTTAAGCCTACAACCGAGTTTTGGCTAGCTGGCGATAAAATAGATCCTGCAGTTTCACTACCAACAGCTGCAACACAAAAGTTAGCTGCTACTGCTACACCACTACCAGAACTAGATCCGCCTGTATCAATAACTCTTCTACCGTATGGATTTAATGTTTGTCCACCAATTGCACTATAACCGCTAGGACAATCTCCGCAGAAAAAATATGCCCATTCACTTAAATTA
Organism: Mesoflavibacter profundi; assembly: GCF_014764305.1. Classification (NCBI taxonomy): domain Bacteria; kingdom Pseudomonadati; phylum Bacteroidota; class Flavobacteriia; order Flavobacteriales; family Flavobacteriaceae; genus Mesoflavibacter; species Mesoflavibacter profundi. The sequence continues at coordinate 2,187,041 of NZ_CP061703.1, read as the reverse complement.
GCTTTACCTAAAATTAACGCGCCTTTTTCTTTTAATCGTTTAACAATTGATGCGTCTTCGGTTTTATTATTTTTTAAAGCAACAGCACCAGCAGTAGTTACCATATCTGATGTATTGATATTGTCTTTTAAAAGAATTGGCATACCGTAAATAGCATGTCTTAAATTTATATCTTGATCATCAACTTCATCTAAAACTCTAGCTTCCATTATTACGTTAGGATTGACAGCTATTACCGAATTTAATGCTAAATCATTTTCTCTATCAAATTTTCTAATTCTAAATAAGTAGAATTTTGTAAGACGCTCATAAGTTAGTTTGCCATCAATAATATGTTGCTGAAGCGTTGGTATATCTTGGTCTAAAATTAATGGCTTTAATTGTTCATAATTTTCTTCTGAAAAATCTTCTAATTGTGAATTTAATTGCTCCCAAATTGAAGTATTAGATATGTATTTAGAATCTAAAACTTTAAACTCTCTAAAATCTTTTGTAGAAATAGAACTTATATCATTTTCAACTTCGTCTTCTTTTACAGTTTTATTATTTTCTTTACAACTATTAAATAAAAAAAGAAATACAATTAAGAGTTTAGCTAGTTTCATGATTTTTTTTTTTCAATAAAAATACAAAAAAAAGCCTCTTATTTAAAGAGGCTTTTTTTATAATAATTTATGTTGAAAATTCCTATTTAAAGAAAGAATCTACAAATTCATATTTATTAAAAACTTGTAAATCTTCTATACCTTCTCCAACACCTATATATTTTACTGGTATTTGAAATTGGTCACTTATACCTATAACAACACCACCTTTTGCTGTACCATCTAATTTGGTCACCGCAAGACTTGTTACTTCTGTCGCTGCTGTAAATTGTTTGGCTTGCTCAAAAGCATTTTGTCCTGTACTACCATCTAAAACCAATAGTACATCATGTGGCGCATCACCAACTACTTTTTGCATCACACGTTTTACTTTAGTTAATTCGTTCATTAAGTTAATTTTATTATGTAAACGACCTGCAGTATCTATAATAATAACATCTGCATCTTGAGAGACACCAGACTGTAAAGCATCAAAAGCAACACTTGCTGGATCAGATCCCATTTCTTGTCTTACCATTGGCACATCTACTCTATCTGCCCAAACTTGTAATTGATCTATTGCTGCTGCTCTAAAGGTATCTGCTGCACCAAGCACCACTTTAAGTCCTTTCTTTTTAAACTGATAGGCTAATTTACCTATGGTTGTTGTCTTACCAACACCATTTACACCTACAACCATTAATACATAAGGTGTTTTTTGTCCGTTTTGTTGTGCTGGTAAATTTGGTATTGTGTATTCTGTGTCTTCTCCAGAATTGGTCTCGGATAACAACCCTGCAATTTCTTCACGCAAGATTCTGTTTAATTCATCTGTACCTAAATATTTATCTTTAGCTACACGCGCTTCTATTCGCTCTATAACTTTTAATGTTGTGTTTACACCAACATCACTAGTTACTAAAACTTCTTCCAGGTTATCTAAAACATCATCATCTACTTTAGATTTTCCTGCAACTGCTTTACTTAGCTTACCTAAAAAGCTAGTACTAGACTTTTCTAAACCTTTATCTAAGGTTTCCTTTTTTTCTGAAGAAAAGATTTTTTTAAAAAAACTCATATGGTTTTTAATGTTTGTTTGTTAGGAATGCAATTACAATAATAAAGCCAAATAATTAGACTGCTAAATTGTCATAATTACAATGTAAAGAAACACAATATTTTAAAATAAAAAAAGCCACTTTCTAATAGAAAGTAGCTTAAGAGGATTGCGAAAACGCAATTCTTATTTTTTTAACCAGTCGTTTACTAAGTCTGGCGCTATAATAGTTTCTACAAACATGTAAGCTCCTGTTTTTGGAGACTTAACCATTTTTATAGCTTTTGATAATCTTTTTGATCCTGTCTGTAACGTTGCTACTGATTTCTTTGCCATCTTTCTTTTATCGTTTTAAATTCTTTGCAATAAAGAATATTACTTAATTTCTTTGTGAACTGTCATACGCTTTAAGATTGGATTAAATTTCTTTAATTCCATTCTGTCTGGCGTGTTCTTTTTATTTTTTGTTGTAATATAACGAGAAGTTCCTGGTTTTCCAGACTCTTTGTGCTCTGTACACTCTAATATTACTTGTACTCTGTTACCTTTCTTTGCCATAATACTTTACTTTACCTAATTGGCTTATTATTTTACAAATCCGTTAGCTCTGGCTTTTTTTAATGCAGCAGAGATACCGATTTTATTAATTGTTTTTAACGCTGATGTAGATATTTTTAAAGTTACCCACTTATCTTCTTCAGGAATATAAAAACGTTTTTTAATTAAATTAGCTCCAAATGTACGCTTTGTCTTATTCATTGCGTGAGACACGTTGTTTCCAACCATTGCCTTCTTTCCTGTAAGTTCACAAACTCTTGACATTACTATATAACTTTAAAAGTGTTATTAAAAATCGAGGTGCAAATATACTAATAATTTACTATTTGACAATAGCTTAATAGTTAATTTTCAAAAATTTCTTTTTGAAGCAGCTCTAAACTCTTATTTACTGTTTTATTTATTACTCTTTCTCTATGGTTTCCCATATTAAATTTATAGGCTTTTACACCTAATTTTGTTGCAAAACCTATGTAAACGGTTCCTACTTCAGCATCTGAATCGCCTTTAGTTGGTCCTGCATTACCTGTTGTTGAAATCCCAATATCTGCATTTAATTTTTCTCTTACATTTATCGCCATAGCTTTTGCAACAGCTTCACTAACAACAGAATGTTCTTCTATAATCGCTTGATCTACACCTAAAATATCTATTTTACTTTGTGTTGCATAAGTGACTAATCCACCTTTAAAATAGGCTGATGCACCAGAATGTTGTGCAAAGGTTTGGGTTAATTTTCCGCCAGTACAACTTTCGGCAATAGCTAGTGTTTGATTGGTTTTTACTAATTGATTGGCAATAATTTGTTCTATACTATTATTATTGTCTTCAAAACCAACAAATATATCTTTTATTAGTGGTAAGATAGTGTCTACTTGTGTTTGGATATCGGCACTTAATACATCTTCATCATTCCCTTTACCTGATAATCTTAAACGTACACGACCTAAGCTTGGCAAATACGCTAATTTTATGTGTTTTGGTAATTGGTCTTCTATGTGTTCTAAACGCTCGGCAATTGCGCTTTCTCCTAAACCATAAGTTAAAATGGTTTTATGTAAGATAAATGGTCTTTTATATTTGTGCGCTAGTTTTGGCAATACTTCATCTTCGATTAGCGCTTTCATTTCATAAGGTACGCCAGGTAAGGAAACAAATGTTTTATTACCTTTTTCTAACCACATTCCTGGAGCTGTACCATATTTATTCATTAGTACGTTACAGGTTGATGGTACTAACGCTTGCTTTCTGTTTAAGTCTGAAATTGGTGTTGTTATGTACTTTTCAAAAAGTTGCTCTACGTGTGCTAATACTAAATCGTTTTGAACCAATGTATCATTAAAATACTCGGTTAAAGTGTGCTTAGTAATATCGTCTTTAGTTGGTCCTAATCCGCCTGTTACAATTATGATATCTGCATTTTCTTCGGCTTCTTTAAAGGCTTTAATTAGATGCTCTTTTTCGTCTTGAATAGAGGTTATTTGGTATACAGATACACCAATAGAATTTAACGCTTTACCGATAAATGCTGAGTTAGTATCTATAATTTGACCAATGAGAATTTCGTCTCCAATGGTTATTATTTCGGCTTGCATTATAAATTAAAATCTTCTTTAATTTCTTTTGTTGCGTTTTCTACTGCTTGAAGTACTTTTGCTAATTGATTGGTGACATCTTTATCTGTTTGTTCAAACTTTCCCCAATCTTGAACTTCTATTAAATCGTCTAACACACCAAGTTCAAACATGTCTACTGTTGGCTTCATTTTGTGTGCTGTTTGGTATGATAATAAATAGTTTTGGTTTTGTACAGCAGTTTGTAATATAGCAGCGTCTGCAGGAACTTCTTCTAAAAAAGTTTGTGCTAGAGCAAAGATAAAGTCTTGATCGTTATCTGCTAGTTCTTTAATTTTATCTAATTTGTAGTACTGTTCCATTATTTAACTTTAATCGAAAACATTTCTTTGTCTTCTATATAACCTTTTAACTCGTCATTAGCAACTACCTTGCCAACTCCTTCTGGCGTTCCTGTAAAGATAATATCTCCAATTTTTAATGTGAAATATTTAGACACATATTCGATAATCTCGTCGATTTTATAGAGCATGTGACTTGTATTTCCGCTTTGTACAGTTGTTTCGTTCTTTTTTAAGCTGAATTTTATAGCGTTAACATCTTCAATTTCAGACTTATCTATCCAATTACCAATTACTGCTGCACCATCAAAAGACTTTGCTTTTTCCCAAGGTAATCCTTTTTCTTTTAATTTTTGTTGAAGATCTCTTGCTGTAAAATCTATACCTAAACCTATTTGGTCATAATATTTGTGCGCAAACTTTTTATCTATATGTTTTCCAACACGATTTATTTTTACCAATACTTCTACTTCGTGATGAACATCGTTTGAAAAATCCGGAATAAAAAACGGTTGTTTTTTTAACAGTATCGCTGTATCTGGCTTGATAAACACTACTGGCTCTGTTGGACGCTCGTTTTGTAATTCTTCTATATGTTTGGTGTAATTACGACCTATGCAGATTAATTTCATATTATTTAAGAATCAAGAGTAAAGATCGCTTCACTGCTAGAAAATAGATGCTTACTCGATTATATATTGTTTTAAATTGCAATGTAATTTATTGTCTTTTACTTGATACTTCTCGATACAATGCCTCATACTTCGGCATCACTCGAAGTGATGTACTCAAATAAAGGCGACAGTTATTAGTTTTTAATTATTTTCTTCAAACTTCATGCTTTGTTCTTTTCACTTAACTAGGTCTCGACTGCGCTCGACCTGACAGACTTCTTGCAGTCTACTGTTTACTGTTTACTGTCAACTTAATCCAACTTATTATTAAACGCTCTTAACTTAATTGCTGTTAGCACTTTTTTAGTGTACAACGGAAAATCAGCATTTAACAACCATCCAAAATAACCTGGTTCGGTTTCTAAAACATCGGTTACTAATTTGCCTTTATGCTTCCCAAAACTAAACACTTCTTGTCCTTCTTTATTAAATGCAATAAAACCGGCGAAGTCAGCAAAACGCTTGCGCGAGCTAAACTCGGCTAAAAACTTCGCGTTGTTTTCTAAATCTTCATAACGTTCTACTTGTGCTTCTAACACTTCATAAGTTGCCAATGTATCTGCTGCTGCAGTATGAGCGTTTTCTAAAGTTTTATCACAGTAAAATTTGTACGCTGCGCTAAGAGTACGTTGTTCCATTTTATGAAAAATAGTCTGTACATCTATCGCAAGGCGCGATTTCATATCAAAATCCATATCGGCACGTAACATTTCTTCTGCTAACAACGGAATATCAAAACGGTTAGAATTAAAACCTGCCAAATCTGCATCTTTAATCATGTTGTTAATCTCTGTTGCAAGTTGCTTAAACGTTGGCTCGTTTGCTACTTTATCATCAGTTATACCATGTATTGCAGAGACTTCTGCTGGTATTGGCATTTCGGGATTAACTAGCCAAGTTTTGCTTTCTTTATTTCCGTTTGGATAGACTTTTAAAATTGAAATTTCGACAATTCTATCGTTAGTAATATTAATACCTGTAGTTTCTAAATCGAAAAAACAAAGTGGTTTTGTTAAATTTAAAGGCATGAATTTTGCTTTGATTTATGCAAATATAAATGTAATCTGTTACTTTTACTTTGTAAAGCTTTTTAAATAATGAAAAACTACCTACTTCTTTTACTTTTAACCCTTTTTACCATTGGCGCTAACGCACAAAACGACCACAAATACGTTAAGCTTATTGAAGAAATTAAAGGCAAACGTTATGAGTTATATATAGAAAACACAGACTCTATCTCTTACGATATTTTTTTAAAAGTAGATACAGAAGATTTTAGACGCAGTAGCGAAAGACCAATTTTAAAAACCATACCGCCAAAGTCCAAACAACGTGTGCTAACTATGGTTATTTTAAACGGAAAAGAAGGTAAATACACCTATACGTTAATCATAAACGAAGTTGCTTACGCCTTACAATTTGATAAAGATTTTGAACTGTTAGATACCAAATTAGACGAAGAGTTAAAGTCTAAAACTGTTGAAATTTACACCCAAAACGATTGTAGTATTTGTCCTGACGCCAAGCGTATTTTAACCAAAAACAAAATTGGCTATAAAGAGTATAACATAGACCAAGACACAACGCATTACAACAAATTAATTAAAGAATTTAAAGCCTTAAAACCTAATAGCGCTGTTAACCATATCCCGATTTTAAAAGTGGACAACAAAGTATATAACCAAATTGAAAGTTTGGAAGATTTTATTGAAGCTTTGCGTGATGGGTTTAATTAAACCTTTGGTCAATTGAATTTTTATTCTAACTTAACTTAACAACTAATAACATAAATTGAAAAACTCGCTTTACCTTTTCATTGGTAGTAATTTGTGAAATGACCAACTTAACCAGAAGAAAATTTATTAAAAGAGGAATTTTAGCCTCACTTGGCTTAGTTCTTTTGGACTCACTTTGGTTTGAGAAATATGTAATTGAATGGAATTACTTTGACATCTCAAAATCAGAAAAAGATAAAATAAAAATTATCCAAATTTCGGATTTACATTTTAACCAATTAAGATACTTCCATAAATCTATTGCAAAAAAAATAAACTCAATAAAACCTGATTTAATATTTATTACTGGAGATTCTGTTGATAAAACAGAAAAAATAAAACCTCTGAATAAATTTCTTGAATTAATTGATAATTCGATTAAAAAATATGCGATAACAGGAAATTGGGAGTATTGGGGAAATGTAAACCTGACAAAACTTAAAAGTATTTATTCTAAAAATAATTGCGAATTACTGATAAACGAAAATAGAACAATTTTTATTAAAAACCGAGAAATCTCAATAATAGGAATTGATGATTTTGTTGGCGGCAGCGCAAATTTTAGAAAAGCAGTTGAGAATATAAAAGAAACTGAAACCAATATAATTTTATCACATTGTCCTGAATACAGAGATATTATTACAAAACAAAAAGGAAGCTTAAATATTGATTTAGTACTTTCTGGACATACTCACGGAGGACAAATAACATTTTTAGGAATTGTTCCTTTCAAACCTCAAGGAAGCGGAAAGTACTTAAAAGGTTGGTATAAAGAATCTGAACCGAAAATGTACATTTCAAAAGGAATTGGAACAAGTATTTTACCAATCCGATTGGGAGCAAGAGCAGAAATGGTGGAAATGGAAATATAAAAAAAGCACAACTTTTAGGTTGTGCTTTTTTTATATCATTGAGATACCTGCCTAAGCAGGTAATTTAAATCTCTCTATTAATATCCCAAGCTTCTAAATAGTTTTTAACTGCTTGTACAAATTGTCCACCAAGCGCACCATTTACCACACGATGGTCGTAACTATGCGATAAGAACATTTTGTAACGTATACCTATAAAGTCACCTTCTGGTGTTTCTATAACTGCAGGTACTTTACGTATAGCGCCTAAAGCCAAGATACCAACTTGTGGCTGATTAATAATTGGCGTACCCATAACGCTACCAAACGTACCAACGTTAGTTACAGTATATGTTCCACCTTGTATATCGTCTGGTTTTAATTGGTTTTGTCTTGCACGGTTAGCTAAGTCGTTTACTTGCTTAGTCATACCAACCAAATTTAATTGGTCTGCATTTTTAATAACCGGTACAATTAAATTACCATCTGGTAAAGCTGCTGCCATACCAAGGTTTATGTTTTTCTTTTTAATAATGGTATCACCTTGCACAGAGATATTCATTAAAGGGAAATCGCGTAACGCTTTTGCTACCGCTTCCATAAAAATTGGTGTAAACGTTAAGTTTTCTCCTTCGCGCTTCGCAAAGTCGTTTTTAACTTTTTTACGCCAGTTCCAGATGTTAGTCACATCGGCTTCTATAAAACTTTGTACGTGCGCACTAGTTTGTACCGACTCTACCATGTGATGTGCAATTAACTTGCCCATTCTGGTCATTTCTATAATCTCATCACCGCCATTTACACTAACTGGCGCAGCAGTTTTTGGTGCTGCTTTTGGCGCTTCTGTTTTTTGTGGTGTTGCTGGTGCAGCTTGTGTTGTTGCAGGTTGACTACCTCTATTTTCTAGGTAAGCCATCATGTCGTTTTTAGTCACACGACCATCTTTACCTGTTCCAGGAATTGCGTCTAATTCCGATTGGCTTATTCCTTCGGCTTTAGCCATATTTTTAACTAAAGGCGAGTAAAAGCGATCACCGTTAGAAGTGATTGGTTCTGCAGTTTCTTTAGCAACCTCAACTGTTTTTGCAACTTCTTTAGCTGCTTCTGGTTCTGGTGTACTTTCTGTTTTTGGCGCTGCAGCAGTTTGTGGTGCATCACCATCGGTTTCTATAATTGCAATGGTTTGTCCAACGTTTACAACATCGTCTACGTTAAATAATTTTTCAACTAAAACACCATCTACTTCACTTGGTACTTCACTATCTACTTTATCTGTCGCAATTTCTAAAACTGCTTCATCTGCTTCAATTGTATCGCCAACTTCTTTAAGCCAAGAGGTAATTGTTGCTTCTGCAACACTTTCTCCCATTTTTGGTAATTTTAGTTCAAATCTTGCCATATTAATAATCGAAATGTCTTTTTAATGATTGAGATTGCAAAATTAATAAAAAATAAGCTATTTTAATGTTTATTTTTTATCATTTTACTTTATTAAAATGTAATCACTTCTCCTTTATGTTTTGAAGTGTTACTTCCGAGTATAAAATTAGAGTTTTTTGGAAGAATTTTAAATGTAATATTTTTATTTTTTTTGCTTGCAGACATACAATTTATTATCTGCTTGAAACTTAAATAATTTGCATCCAAAATAACCTGTGTATTTGGCTCAAATTGGTCTATTTTATCTGTTTTAAGTATCGACTTATCTAAAGAATTATGTAATTCTGGATAATCTTTATCACTAATTAACACATAATTATTTACGCTAATGTTTTCCGCGACAGCGTTATTATTAAATAGTTTTGCCAATTGTATTCCTACGCTTACAATTGCATTAAAGAAAGGATTACTATTAAAATGTTTTTTGTAAAACACTTGCATTGCACCATAAAAACGTTTTGCATAAACATTATCTTTTAAAGTGCTTTCTCCTTTAAAATGAATGACTTGTATTGGTCCATAATACATATTATCATAACCTTGTTTAAGGACTTTGTAAGACAGATCTATATCTTCGCCGTACATAAAATAATCTTCGTCAAAACCATTTACTTGTTTATAAACATCGGTTTTAAGCATCATAAATGCGCCTACTAAAATATCTACTATTCCAGAAGAATCTTGTTTTACTGTATTGGCATAATAGTGTTTGGTATTACCTAGCATTTTTTTAATTGCCACTTTTGGTGTTGGCAAATTACGCTTACTTTCTGGCAAATACGTTCCAGTTCCATCAATTAATCTACAAGCAAAAATGCCTAAATCGTTTTTAATTTCTGAAAATTCAAACAATTCTGTAAAGCAATCTTCAGGGACAACGGTATCTGGATTTAGTATACATAAATACTCGCCTTTTGCATGTTGTACGCCAATATTATTTCCTTTGGAAAAACCTAGATTTTCTGAATTTTCTATAAGTTTTACATTAGGAAATTTTTGCTTTACCATTGTACAACTTTCATCTGAAGACTTGTTATCTACAACAATAATTTCGGCATCTAAATTTTGGATTGCTGCTTCTACACTTTGCAAACAAAGCTCTAAAAAATAACGCACGTTGTAGTTGAGTATGATAACAGACAGCTTCAAAAGTAGAATCTATAATTTTAAAGAGTTTTCAAAAGGAATTCGGTTTAAAATACTTCTTCCAAGCGTGATTTCGTCTGCGTATTCTAGCTCGTCACCAACCGATATTCCGCGTGCAATTGTAGAAGTTTCTACTTCAAATTCTTTAATCTGCTTGTAAATGTAGAAATTTGTGGTATCGCCTTCCATAGTTGGACTCAATGCAAAAATAAGTTCTTTAACGCTACCGTTTTTCACCTTTTCAACTAAACTAGAAATGTTTAAATCATGCGGTCCAACACCATCCATTGGTGAAATTTTTCCGCCAAGAACATGGTACAATCCTTTGTGAGACGCTGTATTTTCTATTGCCATAACATCTCTAATATCTTCTACAACACAGATAACATCTGTTTTTCTTAGTGGGTTTGCACAAATATCGCACAAATCGTTATCGCTTATATTATGACAGGATTTACATAGTTTTAAATCGTTAACCATAGTCTCTAAAGCAAGACTAAGTTTATGCGTATTCTCTTTTGGTTGACGCAATAAATGTAAAGCCAATCGCAATGCAGTACGCTTACCAATACCTGGTAATTGCGAGATTTGATTGACTGCATTTTCTAATAGTTTTGAAGAGAATTCCATAAGTGCGAATTTACAACATTGCAAGATATTATTTTAGATTTTTGGATAAATTAATAGTTAGATACTAATTTCACGAATTGACACTAATTTTTTAATTAAAGCTTAAAACCACTAGCTACTCACTACTAACAACAAAACACCAAACACCATAAACTAAACACCAAACTTATTTCGTATTTTGGCAGTCAGAAAAATCAATTTATGTCGTCTTCTCAAATCATTTTACTAATTGCAGCCTATTTTGGCGTACTAATTTTAATTTCTTATTTCACCGGAAAAAAATCTGGAAACGATGCGTTTTTTAAAGGTAATAAACAATCACCTTGGTATGTTGTCGCTTTTGGAATGATTGGCGCTTCATTATCTGGTGTAACATTTATATCTGTTCCTGGTTGGATTGAAGCATCGCAATTTAGCTACATGCAAGTAGTTTTTGGTTATATGTTAGGCTACTTGGTAATAGGTACAGTCTTATTACCTCTGTACTACAAGATGAATTTAACGTCTATTTACACCTATTTAGAAGAACGTTTTGGAAATTACGCTTACAAAACAGGCGCATCTTTTTTCTTATTATCTCGAATTGTAGGCGCTAGTTTTAGATTGTATTTAGTTGCTAATGTATTACAACTTATTTTATTTGATGATTTAGGTATTCAGTTTTGGCAAACAGTAACAATTACAGTGCTTTTAATTTGGCTATACACATTTAAATCTGGTATAAAAACGATTGTTTGGACCGATACTTTACAAACGCTTTTTATGCTAATTGCTGTTGGAGTTGCTATCTATTTTGTAAGTTCTGAAATGGATTTAGGCGGACAAAGTATTTTTGCTTTTGTTAATGATAGCGAACTAAGTAAAATGTTCTTTTTTGATGATATAAAATCTGCTAATTACTTCTGGAAACAATTTTTATCTGGTGCATTTATAGCTATTGTCATGACTGGTTTAGATCAAGATATGATGCAAAAAAACCTTACTTGCAAAACGTTAAAAGACGCACAAAAAAACATGTTTTGGTTTACGCTTGTGTTAACAGCAGTCAACTTTTTATTTTTAAGTTTGGGATTACTTTTAACAGTTTACGCACAACAAAACGGTATTGATGCGCACAAGGATGATTTATTCCCAATTCTGGCTAAAAACCATTTAGGAATTGGTGTTTTTGTATTTTTCTTATTAGGATTAATTGCTGCAGCTTACAGTAGTGCAGATAGTGCTTTAACGTCTTTAACCACATCTTTTAGTATTGATATTTTAGACATCGAAAAAAAGCACAATGCAGAAAAACAGGTTAAAATAAGAAAGCGAATTCACGTCATGATTTCGTTACTACTTATCTTAGTTATTATAGCATTTAAATACATTATTAAAGATGAAAGTGTAATTTCTAAACTCTTTGTTTTTGCTGGATACACTTACGGTCCACTACTCGGGCTTTATGCTTTTGGATTATTTACCAAATGGCATGTTAAGGATAAATTTATTCCAATAATTGCCATTTTATCTCCTATTCTATCTTACATTATTAGTGTAAACAGCTTAAAATGGTTTGGTTTTGAGTTTGGTTTCTTTATTTTAATATTAAATGGGTTTTTAACGTTTTTAGGACTATTATTCATAATAAAACATCAAAAACAATAAACATAAAATATGTATTAACATAAATTTAAGATATTTTAAAAATATTTGTTAATTTTGAGTTAAATAAATTTAACCCAAATTAGCTTATGCGTTTAATAAAAAGATTTTTCTTTTTAAGCCTATTAATTGTTTTAAGTAGCTGTAATAAACAAAATACAACCAAAAATATCTCCCAAAAAGAATTTTTATTAGATGAAATTTCTCCCGAAGAAAGTGGAATAACTTTTAAAAATTTAATAGCTGAAGACATAAACCACAGCATAATAAACTATATATATTTTTATAACGGAAGCGGTGTTGCTGCAGGAGATATAAATAATGATGGTTTAACAGATCTTTACTTTGCTTCTAACCAGAATAGAAATAAACTTTATCTTAATAAGGGTGATTTTAAATTTGAAGACATCTCAGATAAAGCCAATATAAACAGTAATTCTAGTTGGAATACAGGTGTAACAATGGTTGATATAAATAATGATGGCTTTCTTGATATTTACGTATGTTCCGTTTCTGGATTATTAGATTTTACAGGTCATAATGAATTATTTATTAATAATGGTGATGGCACATTTACAGAAAAATCAAAAGAATACGGTTTAGATTTTAAAGGATATTCTACTCAAGCTTACTTTTTTGATTATGATAAAGATTCTGATCTTGATGTTTACATAGTCAATCATGCTATACATACTACAATATCTCATGGTTCTGCAAGCGTTAGAAACGAAAGAACACCTTTAGTTGGAGATGTCTTACTTAAAAATGATAACGGTAAATTTGTTGATGCCAGCGAAGATGCTAAAATTTTTGGCGGAGCAAATGGATATGGGTTAAGCGCTAGTATTGCAGACTTTAATAATGACGGATGGGATGATATATATGTATGCAACGATTTTCATGAAGATGATTATTACTATATAAATCAAAAAGATGGTACTTTTAAAGAGCAACTTAACGACGCTTTTGCTTCTACAAGTAGATTCTCTATGGGTAGCGATGCTGCAGATATTAATAGAGATGGCTTACAAGATATAATTACCTTAGACATGCTTCCTAAAGATGAAAAAGTTATAAAAGAAACAGAAGGTGATGAAGCAATGCTAAATAAACAAACCCAGTTAAGAAATTTAGGGTATAAAAATCAATATTCTAGAAACATGCTTCAAATAAATAGTGATAATGGTAATTACTTTTATGACACTGCAATTATAAATAATCTAGAAGATACCGACTGGAGTTGGGGACCACTTATTGCAGATTTTGATAATGACGGACATCAAGATATTTTTATAGCAAATGGAATTCTAAGAAGACCTAATGGTTTAGATTTTAGAAAATATGTTGCAAATGCATTTAGAAATAGGTCAAGAAGTGCAGGATTAGAATGGTTATACAATTCTATTAATGAAATGCCTAGAGGCGATATTCCTAATGAAATATTTAAAGGAAACTCAGAATCTTTCGAAGTAAAAACTGGCGAATGGATAGAAAAAAAACCTTCACTATCCAACGGAGCTACCTATGCAGACCTTGATAACGATGGAGATTTAGATATTATTACAAATAATCTAAATACTTATCCTACTATTTATAAAAACAATTCCAACAACAATTATATAGCTTTTAAACCAAACTATTTAGACCAAAACAAAGAAGGAATTGGAACGACTTTTACCCTGTATTATGATAACGTTTCTGTAAAAAAGCAAGTTCATAAATCTAGAGGTTTTCTATCATCAACTAGTAATTCTATTCACTTTGGTCTAAATCAATTAAAACAAGTAGATTCAGTAGTAATAGTATGGCCTAATTTAAAAGTTCAAACCATAAAAAACCCTGATATTAACAAGTTACACAATATAAACTACGATTCAATTAATAGTGTTGAGTTTTCATCTATTTATAAAAAACCTGAAATAACTAAAATATTCTTTAAACAAAACATTATAAATTTTGAACCTAAAGAAGATAGCTATAACGACTTTTATGTAGACAAACTTATTCCGTATAAAACATCTACAATTAGTCCTGCTATTGCAATAGCAGATTTAGACAACAATGGATATGAAGATGTTTTTTTAGGTAATTCTTCAGGTCAACAAGCTAAATTGTTATTTAATAACGGGAAATCTTTTAAAGAATCTAATACATTTTTTGAAGACAAAGATTTTGAAGATAATTGTGCTGCTTTTATAGACTTTGACAATGATGGCGACTTGGATTTATACGTTGGAACTGGAATTAACAACAATAGAGATGTAAAATTAGAAAAAGACAGGTTTTACATTAACACAAATAATAAATTTATAAAAAGTGATATTATTCCAGAAAACAAATTAAACACATCCACAGTTATACCTTACGATTATGATCAAGATGGTGATACTGATTTATTTATAGGCAACTTTTCTTCCACAAGAAAATTTGGAGACAATGTAACCTCTTATCTATTAAACAACAATGGACAAGGAAAATTTACAATAGACAACCAGCTAAAATTAGAATCTAAAGTTACAAGCGCTAAATGGGAAGATATAAATAATGATGGAATAAAAGATTTAATTGTATCCTGTCATTGGGACAACCCAAAATTATACATTAACAACGCGGGGAAATTTAATCTTTTAGATTTAAAAAGTAATCTAAATGGTTTGTGGCAAACAATTTCAACATTCGATATAGACCAAGATGGCGATTTAGATATTTTACTAGGAAATTGGGGTAAAAACACAAGATTTAATGCTTCTGAAAAAAAACCTCTTCATATGTATTTTTCAGATTTTGATAATAACAATGTAGACGAAGCCATTATTGCATATAATATTAATGACAAATATTACCCATTAAATTCTAAGGACGAACTTGCTTCTCAAATGAATTTCATAAGTAATAAATATGTAGAACATACAGATTTCTCCTTAAAAACAGTTGAAGAAATTTTTTCAGCTCAAAGCATCCAAAAAGCAAAACTTTTTAAAGTTCATACTTTAGAATCTGGTGTTTTATATAATGACAACGGAAACTTTACAAATTTTAAACCTTTTCCTTATAAATTACAACTTGCTCCTATTAACTCTTTTTTAAATTTAGAATTAGGTAATGAAAACTATGTTATAGTTGGAGGTAATTTAGAAAGTCTAACTACATATCATGGTGCTTACACCTCATTAAAAGGGTATATGTTTAACAACTTAGATAATATACAAGACTTATCTAAACTTGGCGTAGACATATTTAGCAAAGAGATAAAATCTTTAAACAAAATATCTACCAAAACTTCTGATTACCTAATAGTTTTAGCAAAAAATTCTCCTATAAAAACTTATAAAATTAATACTGATTAGTAGACAACAAAACTAACGTACAAGCAATTTCATAATCTATATTGTTTTCCTCTAAAATTTTATAGAATTCAGGATTTTCTGTTCCTGGATTAAAAATTACGCGTTTTGGTTTTAGATTAACCACATAATCATAATACGCTTCTTGTCTAGTTGGATTTAAGTATAGTGTTACGGTATCTATATTTTGATAATCTATTAAATCTGTATCAATAGTTACACTTGCAACATCTCCTTCTTTTAAACCAAAAGCTACAGTAGGTATGTTTTTGGCTACTAACCTATTAATAGCAATATTAGAATAACGTGTTGGGTTTAATGATGCGCCAAGCACTAAAGTTTTCTTCTTCATAAATGTTAAAATTTCTTAAAATTAAATTTTATCGGTAACAATCTTAAACAAAAGTAGTCTTAATAGCATAAATAAATTCATCAATCAATTAATCATTAAACCAAAAAATGAAAAAAATTCTAACCATTGTTATGCTATTGGTAGCCTTTAGCATAAACGCTCAAGACAACTCTAAACCCAAAATTGGTAGTGTTTCCGGTAAAGTTTTAGACGCAAATTTACAACAATCCTTACCATACGTAAACATTGTAATTAAAGACACTAACAACACAATTATTACTGGAGGCATTACAAACGATGATGGTACATTTACAGTAAATCAAATTCCGGTAGGAAAATCTATTGTAAGCATCGAGTTTTTAGGGTATCAAACCGAAAGTAAAAACATTGAAATCTCTAATAGCAACAAAAACATCAATCTTGGCACTATTAATTTAAAAGAATCTGCTGAAAGTCTGGACGAAGTGACTATTGTTGCAGAAACCTCAACCATACAACAAAAAATAGACAGAAAAGTAATCACTGTAGGTAAAGATTTACAAACTGCAGGTGCAACAGCAAGTGACATTATGAATAATATTCCTTCTGTAAATGTAGATCAGCAATCTGGAAATATTAGCTTACGCGGTAACGAAAACGTGCGTGTTATGGTAGACGGAAAATTATCTAACGTGCCAATCGCTCAATTATTAAAACAAATTCCTTCAACAGCAATTAAAAGTATCGAGTTAATCACTAATCCTTCAGCAAAATATAATCCAGAAGGAATGAGTGGAATTATTAATATCAAGCTACATAAAAACACACAACTAGGCTTTAATGGTAACTTAAACCTTGGATTAACTAAAGAAGTGTATGCAAAATTTAACAGCTCTTTAGATTTAAATTATCGCAACGGAAAATTTAACTTTTATGGAAGCTATGGTAATAATATTGGTAAATATGATAATTTTGGATACATCAACCAATTAAACGATAATTCTAGACAAGACTTTAATTTTTACAACAATAACAAATCTCATCTTTTTAAAGTTGGAGTAGATTATTATTTAAACGATAATAACACATTATCTTTTTTTACCAATCAAAATATTTACGATGGTAATGGTACAGGAACAACCAATTTAAGCTTTCCGGATCAAAACTTATATCAAACACAAATCTTTGGTAATGTTTCAGAAAATAACTCAAACCAATACAATTTTGTTTACAAGCATATTTTTAAAAATGAAGACGAAACTTTAGATATCGAAGTTGATTATAACGATTTTAATCAAGATGAAATTGCTAATTTTAATTACATAAATTTTTCATTTCCAGAAAACTACCAAGACCATGTTGATACACAAAGAAATCAAACGACAATAAACGTAGATTATGTTAAACCAATAAACGAAAAAACTAAATTAGAAGTTGGTGCAGAAGCAAGATTATTTACTACAGATTTAGGATATAGTTCTACAGGACAAACATTTTCTAGCACAGGTACAATTATCCCAACACCAAGTACAGCTTTTGATTATAAAAGAGATATTTTTTCAGCATATGTTACCTTTGGAAAAACTATTAGTGAAAAATGGAGCTACCAAGTTGGCGCCAGAGCAGAACAAGTAAATGTAGATGCAGAAGCTTTAAATCTATTTGCAGATGGTACTAATCAAAACCTACCTTTTACAAACGATTATTTTCAAGTGTATCCTTCTGCATTTGTATCGTATACTGCTTCAGAAAAAAATTCTTATCAAGTAAGCTTAAGCAGACGTGTAGATAGACCTGGATTACAACAAGTAAATCCAATTAGAGAATGGAGCACGCCAAGAGTTTCTTCTTATGGTAACACACAACTTTTACCTCAATTTACTAATTCTGCAGAGGTTAATTACACAAGACAATTAAACAAAGGAAACATTACAGCTGGTGTATTTTACAGACTAATAGAAGATAACATTAGTCGTTATGTCTTTGTAGACAGAACAGATGTCACTTCAGGAAACTCTATTTTATCTTACGATAATTTTGATAACACTTCTGCTTACGGTATAGAGCTTTCTAGTAATTACAGACCAACAAAATGGTGGAATTTTAATGCTAGTTTCGATCTATATTCACAGTCTCAAACTGGTATCACAGAATTTATTGATAGTAACGATTTAAGCACTGCTACAGTAGACGATATTAAGACTCAAACTACCGAAGTTCAAAACTTAGTTTGGAATTTCAGAATGTTTAACAACTTTAAAGCTACTAAAAATTTAAGTGTCTCACTATTTGCAATGTATCGCGGAGAAGAAAAGGGTGTGCAAATGACTAGAAAGCCAATGTATTTTGTAAATACTGGTTTACGCTATAGCTTTTTAGAACAAAATAGAGCTACAATTAGTTTTAATTATAGTGACATTTTTAACACCATGAGATTTGAATTTGAAGGTGATACACCTTATCCTTCAGAAGGACAATTTAATTGGGAAAGTAACACATGGAATGTGGCTTTATCTTATAGATTTGGTGGCGGAAAATACCGCGCTCTACAACGTAAACAACGTGATGACAACGAATCTTCTGGTGGCGGCGGATTTATGTAAAAATCTTCTAGAAGTTTAGCTTTTTACCTAAAATAGTTTGATGGTTAGTATTTAAGTAATTAGCTAAATAAGTGAAAACCCAAAGTTTGATCAGCTTTGGGTTTTCATATTTTACAGCTTTTACATTGCTAAAAAAAATTAAAAATTTAGACAAACTACAGCTAATTTTAAGATAAGTTTTTGTTTAACAATGGACTAGTGTTAAATAAGCGTTAATTATTGATAATCAATGTAATAAAACCTCAATTTTATCGTCTTATAATAAACAAACAACATTAGTTTTATAATTTATTTGAATTAGTCCTCAACCCTATAAAACAAAAGTTTAGTTAGTTAAGTTTAATAAATAAAAAATCCGAAACTCACGTTTCGGATTTTTTTTATTTGTCATTGCGAAGATAAAAAGCTAAGTAATATCTGTTTATAATTAGATTCCTGATTGCGCAGGAATTAGTTACCATTTAATAATAACGCTTCCCCAAGTAAATCCACTTCCAAAAGCGGCTAATACTACTGTATCACCTTCGTTAATTTTACCTTCTTCCCAAGCTTCGCATAATGCTAAAGGAATTGATGCTGCAGTTGTGTTACCGTATCTCATAATATTATTAAAAACTTGATCATCTGTTAGTCCAAATTTCTTTTGAATAAATTGAGCTATACGTAAATTTGCTTGATGCGGAATTAACATATCAATATTTTCTTTTTGAAGATTATTTTTCATTAATCCTTCCATAATAACTTCACTAAAACGTACAACAGCGTTCTTAAATACAAATTGTCCGTTCATGTAAGGGAAGTAACTTTCATCATTTTCATCATTATCAGCAATAATATCGGTTACCCAACGTGTTCCCATACCTGGTGCTTTTACCACCAATTCTTCTGCGTGTTCACCTTGACTGTGTAAATGTGTAGATAAAATTCCTTTATTAGTATCCTCTTCTCTACTCACTACAACTGCGCCTGCGCCATCGCCAAAAATAACAGATACGCCTCTTCCTCTTGTAGTTTTATCTAATCCGTGCGAATGTAACTCACTACCAATTACAAGTATGTTTTTATACATACCTGTTTTAATAAAATTATCTGCTACAGATAAAGCATATATAAAACCAGAACATTGGTTACGTACATCTAATGCGCCAACAGTTTTAATATCTAAAGCATGTTGTACTTGTACGCCTGGACCAGGAAAATACATATCTGGACTTAAGGTTGCAAAAATGATAAAATCTATATCGTCTTTATCTAAACCAGAGCGTTCTATAGCTTGTTTTGCTGCTTTTACGCCCATTGTAGCTGTAGTATCGTCGCTACCTGGAGTAACCCATCGTCTTTCTTTAATACCAGTACGCTCAGTAATCCACTCGTCACTAGTATCCATAAACTTGGATAGATCTTGGTTAGTAACCACATTATCTGGTACATACTTACCAATTCCAATAATTTTTGAGTTGTACATAATTTATTTTTATTGCTTACTCAATACTTTGAGTTTGTTTACAGTTAGTCGTGCAATTTAATGTTTTTACGCCTTTTAATAATTCAATATCTAATTTATTCGTTATGCATGCATAACATATTAAAATGTTCAATAATAAAGTGTCACTTTGTCACATTATTGGCATTGGCATTTTTGTTGCCTATTCAAGACAAAATATTAATCTTAACTTTTTGTTCTTTTTAGAACTGAAATAAAAAATAATACATCATGGCAAAAGGAAATATTAACGTTTCGGTAGAAAACATTTTCCCTTTAATTAAAAAATTCTTGTACAGCGATCACGAAATCTTTTTACGTGAGCTTATTAGTAATGCAACAGATGCTACGCTTAAATTAAAACATTTAACAAGCATTGGCGAAGCTAAAACCGAATATGGTAATCCTATTATCGAAGTAAAAATTGATAAAGAAGGAAAAAAATTACACATCATTGATCAAGGATTAGGTATGACTGCCGAAGAGGTAGAAAAATACATTAACCAAGTCGCTTTTTCTGGTGCTGAAGAGTTTTTAGACAAATACAAAGACAGCGCTAAGGATAGCGGAATTATCGGTCACTTCGGACTAGGTTTTTACTCGGCATTTATGGTGGCAGATAAAGTTGAAATTATCACAAAATCTTTTAAAGATGAACCTGCAGCACATTGGATTTGCGATGGAAGTCCAGAATTTACTTTAGAAGAAGCCGATAAAACTGAAAGAGGTACAGAAATTATTCTTCATATTTCTGAAGGTGAAGAAGAATTTTTAGAAGACAGTAAAATTAGAGAGCTTTTAGTGAAGTATAACAAGTTTATGCCAATACCAATTAAGTTTGGTACTAAAACTGAAACTTTACCAAAACCAGAAGACGCTAAAGAAGACGATCCTGCTCCTACAAAAGAAGTAGACAACATTATAAACAACCCAAATCCTGCTTGGACCAAACAACCAACCGAATTAGAAGAAGACGACTATAAGAACTTCTACCGTGAGTTGTATCCAATGCAGTTTGAAGAGCCTCTTTTCAACATTCATCTTAATGTAGATTATCCATTTAACTTAACAGGAATCTTGTATTTCCCTAAGTTATCTAACGATATGCAAATACAAAAGGATAAAATTCAACTATATCAAAATCAAGTATTTGTAACAGATAATGTAGAAGGTATTGTACCAGAATTTTTAACTATGCTACGTGGTGTAATAGATAGTCCAGACATTCCTTTAAACGTGTCTCGTTCTTACTTACAAGCCGATGGCGCAGTTAAAAAAATTAGCTCTTATATTACTCGTAAAGTTGCCGATAAATTAAAGTCGTTATTTAACAGTAACCGCGAAGATTTTGAAGCAAAATGGAATGACATTAAAATTGTTATTGAATACGGAATGCTGTCTGAAGAAAAATTCTTCGAAAAAGCTGAAGCTTTTGCTCTATACCCAACTGTAGACGGTAAATACTACACTTACGACGAACTATACAATGCAATAAAAGCAAAACAAACCGATAAGGACGATAAGTTAATCATTCTTTACGCAAGTAATCAAGATGAGCAACACAGTTACATAGAAGCTGCAAAGGACAAAGGTTACGAAGTCCTATTATTAGATAGTCCTATTGTTTCGCATTTAATGCAAAAATTAGAAGGTTCTAAAGAAAATATATCATTTGCTCGTGTAGATGCAGATCATATTGATAAGTTAATTCAGAAAGAAGAAAACACAATTTCTAAATTAGACGAAGACCAACAAAAACAGTTGGATGAATTGTTGAAAGAAGTGATTCCTTCAGAAAAATTTATGGTGCAATTAGAAGCTATGGATAGTAACGCTACACCATTTATGATCACACAACCAGAATTTATGCGTCGTATGAAAGAGATGCAACAAACTGGTGGCGGCGGTATGTTTGGTATGGGCAATATGCCAGAAATGTATAATTTAATTGTAAACACAAATCACAATTTAATTAGTGACATTTTAAATACCGAAACAAAAGAGGATAAAGAACGCTTAATAAATCAAAGTTTAGATTTAGCACGTTTATCGCAAGGACTTTTAAAAGGAAAAGAACTTAGCGACTTTATCAAACGTAGCTATGACATGATAAAATAATAATTTCTGCTTTCGCGGAAGATTTTAAACCACTTCTTAACCGAAGTGGTTTTTTTATTTTTAAAAATTAAATACATTTTAATAAAATGTATTTAAAAAATATGTATATTAGCAACATGTATAGCAAAGAACTCACAAAAGGAACACTTAAGCCTATCATTTTAAAGCTATTAAGTCAAAGCGATAAAATGTATGGTTACGAGATTACCCAAAAGGTAAAAGACATTACCAAGGGAAAAATAGATATTTCGGAAGGCGCATTATATCCTATTTTACACAAATTAGAAAAGGATAATGTATTAACTACAGAAAAGGTATTTATTGGCAAACGTGTAAGAAAATATTATTCGGTCACCAATAGTGGCAAACAAGTTATTGCCGAACAAACCAATCAAATCAATGATTTTATAAACACATTATCATTAATTTTTAATCCAAAACCAACATTAAAATGATACTTACAGAACAACAAATTAACTATATAGATAAAAATTTACAGTTGTATGGATTAAAAAACCAAACACTTAAAGAAGATATTTTAGACCATATCTGTACGTATATTGAAAATACAGAAGAAACCAACTTTGATATTGCCTATCAAAATGCAATTAATCAATTTGGTGGTTATTTAAATATCAATCAATTACAAAAAGAAACCAATGCACAATTATATTTTAAATCAGCTAAAAACCGAACTAAGTTTTTGTTTATCATTGGTTTTATTACAGCGGTATTAATTTCAGTAGGAAGTATTTTCAAAATTATGCATTTTCCGTTTGCAGGTATTATTATGGTTTCGGGCTTTGCTGTTCTAATTTTCATCACATTACCTTTATTTTTCTACTCAAAATATAAAGACACCATTTTAAAATATCAATCTTAATATTAATTATAAATCAATCAGAAAATGAAAAAATCAGTTTATGTTTTAGGCTTTATTGCCTTGTTTATTTTAAGTACAGGACTTATGTTTAAAAGTATGCATTGGCCTTTTGCGGGTATCATTACCGTAGTTGGATTTGTCCTTTTCAACTTTATGTTCTTACCAACACTTTTTTATAAATTATATAAAAGCAAATAAAATAAAGCCACTTTTTAAAAGTGGCTTTTTCATTTAATAAATTTCTAACATAATATCATTTAAAAAGATGTAATTTAGTCGGTAAACTAACCTTTTTCATGCTAGAAAAACTCTACAAGTTTTTAAATAATGAAACCGAACAACGTGTTTGTAAAGACATTACAGAACAAGCTTGCAAGCATGTTCCAAAAAATTACTTCATTATTTTACTAAGTAACGTATTTACCAAGCTTGGTGATACACTTAGTAATCCTAAAACTGTACTTACTTGGTTAATGAGTTATGTTAACGCTCCTGTATTTTTAATAAGCCTAATTGTACCTATTAGAGAATCTGGATCTATGGTACCGCAAATATTTATTGCTTCTTATATTAACAAACATTCTACAAGAAAATGGTTTTGGGTTATTGGTGCTTTAATTCAGTTTTTAGCAATCGCATCTATTGGATTTATCGTATTAAATTTTAAAAATGAAACTGCTGGATATTTAATTATACTTGCAGTAATTGTTTTTAGTTTGGCTAGAAGTTTAAGCTCTCTAACGTCTAAAGATATTATTGGAAAAACCATACCCAAAACACGAAGAGGACGACTAAAAGGTTTTACTGTTTCTGTTTCTGGTGTTTTAGTATTAGCTGCTGGTTTACTAATTATGTACAAATCCAAAAGCAATGCAACTATAGATTTTTACAGTTATTTAATCTTTTTTGCGGCTCTAACTTGGTTAATTTCTGCTATTATTTATTCTAGAATTAAAGAATTTCCTAATGACGTAGACGAAGATTCCAAAGACAAATCTAATTTTATATCAAAACTAAAACTTTTAAAAACAGACACTAATTTTAGAAACTTTGTGATTGCTAGATCTCTACTTCTCTGCTCTGCTTTAACTGCTCCGTATTACGTAATTTTAGCGCAAAAGTACGTTGGTAAAGAAAGTTATTTATTAGGCTTATTTATTATCGCAAAAGGTGTTGCATCAATAATAAGCTCGCCTTTTTGGGGAAAATTAGCCGATAAATCAAGTAAAAATGTAATGGCTATTGCTGTTTTAATTGCTTCAGTTTTAGGAATAATAATATTTATAATTATTAGTTATTTTGAAACTATTAGAACAATAAACTGGATTTATCCTCTATCCTTTTTTATATTAGGTATCGCATATGGTGGCGTTAGATTAGGCCGAAAAACATATATTGTAGATATGGCTAAAGGCAACCAAAGAACAGATTATGTTTCGGTTAGTAATACAATAATTGGCTTAATTTTATTGGTAACTGGCGGATTAAGTGCTCTTGTGTCTTTACTTTCTATAGAAATTGTGATTCTAATTCTCTCTATTTTTGGGTTAATTGGTGCATACAGAAGTTACTTACTTCCTAACGTAGAAAAATAAACCGCTAAACAAAAACTCTTGTTTACTAAACCAAACGTACGGTTTACTCAATATTCATTTTATTAAGCATGACTTAAAAGTAAGTTTGATGTATAACATTAAAACTTATTATTATGAACAATGCCATTAAACTAAACATCAAATCACCTTGCAGTGAAGATTTTAACCAATTTAAACCAACTGCAAAAGGCGGATTTTGCGCTACGTGCACCAAAGAAGTCATTGATTTTTCTAAAATGAATTCTGAAGACATCATTAATTATTTCAACACTAAAAACACAGCAAATACTTGCGGTAGATTTAAAAGCGAACAATTAACTACATATCAAATTCCTGTAAAACGAAGTAAATTAAGTTGGTTAACTGGTATTGGATTAGCGTGTTTATCTTTTTTCTCATTTGGAACAGCTAACGCACAAGTAAAAACTACTGAAAATAATACGATTGAAAGCACTTCTGCAAAAGACAACTTAACCATAAAAGGTACAATTTCAGACCAAGATGGTTTACCGCTTCCTTCTGCTACTATTTTACTTGAAGGTACTTCTATTGGGACAACAACAGATTTTGATGGTAATTTTGAGTTTCCTCAACCATTAAAAAAAGGTGATGTTTTACAAATAAGCTACGTTGGTTACGAGCCTAAAAAAGTGGTAATAGACGGAAAAGCCAAAGCCCAAACTATTCAATTGAATATTAGTATGGATGTTGGCTCTGTAATAATGATGGGAAAAGTATCTTCTAAAAAATTATACAAATCTAAAAAGGATTAATAGCTATGAGAAATGTACTTACTATCATTTCTGTTTTAATCTTAAATGTTGCTTTTGCGCAAGTTTCAGATTTTAAATCTATCGATTTTACTGTTGCAGATAATGTTGCAAAACTCAACAATGGTAAAAACTTAGATAATTTACCACTGCTTGCGCATGAGCTAACTTATAAATTAGATACAGATGTAGAAAAATTTAGAGCGATTTACACTTGGGTTAGTACCAATATAAAAGGCGATTTAACTGTAAGCGATAAAGTGTTACACAAAAGAAAAAAACATAAAAATGATAGTTTAAGTTACACACAATGGAATAACGATTACTTAAAAAAAGCGTTTAAAAAACTATTTAAACACAAAAAAACAATGTGCACAGGTTACGCTTATTTAATAAAGCAACTTTGCTTTTTTGCAAATATTGATTGCGAAATTATTAATGGCTACGGTAGAAGTTTTGATGCAAATGTTGAAAGTTTAGAGCTCGTAAACCATTCTTGGAATGCAGTAAAACTTAACAACA
This sequence comes from Mesoflavibacter profundi, assembly GCF_014764305.1. Classification (NCBI taxonomy): domain Bacteria; kingdom Pseudomonadati; phylum Bacteroidota; class Flavobacteriia; order Flavobacteriales; family Flavobacteriaceae; genus Mesoflavibacter; species Mesoflavibacter profundi. Next base: position 2,161,118 of record NZ_CP061703.1, on the reverse strand, counting down.
AATGGTATTTATGCGATGCTACTTGGTCTAGCGGTTATTTTTTAGGTGCAAAATTCATTCAAGAATATAACGATGGTTATTTTTTAACAGATCCTGTTTTATTCGCAAAAAATCATATTCCTATTGATAGATCTTGGTTTTTAAATCAAAAATTAGAAGTCAAAACGTTTATAGCAGAACCTTTAGTTTACGCTGAAACGTTTAAGCACAAAATAATCCCAATTCAACCTAATACACTAATTACCGAAGTAGAAAAAAACCAAACCTTAACATTTCAAATTAAAACTTTAAAACCTCTAAAACTTGAAGATTTAAGACTTATTTATTTTAAATCTTTAGAAATTAAAGACCTAAAAATCAACACTAAATTAGAAAAAGATCATACCATTACCTTAACAACTCAGTTTAACCATCGCGGATTGTATGATGTTCATTTAGCTGTAAAAGACGATGTTTTTGCAACATTTACCATAAAAGTTATAAAAACTAATAGCGCAGAAAAAATTAATCAAGCACTTGTAAGCAACTAACATTTTATAGCAAATAATTTAGCTACCTTTGTAGTAAATATTTAGCTTAATGTCATTTAAAGACTTACAATTAAACAAACCTTTACGTCGTGCTGTTGCAGATGCTGGTTACGACAACCCTACTTTGGTACAAGAAAAAGCAATTCCTGCTATTTTAGATAAAAAAGACGTTATTGTTTCTGCGCAAACAGGTACCGGTAAAACTGCAGCATTTGCATTACCAATTTTACAATTACTTTTTGACAAACAAGATGCACCAAAACGCGGTAAAAAAATTAAAGCACTTATTGTAAGTCCAACACGCGAATTAGCAGTACAAATCGCTAAAAACTTCGAAACCTATTCTACTTACACTAATCTTAGAACAACTGTGGTTTTTGGTGGTACATCTGTAGAGCCTCAAAAAGACATACTTAATAAAGGCGTAGATATTTTAATTGCTACACCTGGTAGATTGTTAGATTTACACAAGCAAACAGCTTTACATTTAGATCAAGTTGAAGTTTTGGTTTTAGATGAAGCCGATTTAATGCTAGATATGGGATTTATTGATGATGTAAGAAAAATTGAACGCTTATGTCCTACCGAAAAACAAACACTTTTATTTTCGGCAACAATACCTCATAAGGTTGAAAATTTAGCAAAAACCATTTTAAATAATCCAGAATGTATTTTGGTTGCGCCTAATGCATCTACCTCTAAAAATATTGAGCAGTTATTATATTATGTACCAAAACGTAATAAAATAGAATTGTGTTTACACTTACTACGTAACACTATAAAAGGACATATTATCATTTTTAGACGTACCAAATTTGGCGTTAGTAAATTAGAACAAACACTATTAAAAAACGGATATAAAGTAGATAGTATACATGGTGACAAAAGTCAAAGTGCAAGACAGCAAGCCTTAAATAATTTCACTAATAAAGAAGTCAATATTTTAATAGCAACAGATGTTGCAGCACGTGGTATAGATATAGACAGTTTGGATGCAGTAATCAATTTTGATTTACCAAATATACCAGAAACTTATGTCCATAGAATTGGTCGTACAGCACGTGCTGGTCAAACTGGTATAGCTTATTCATTTTGTAGTGCAGACGAAAAATCTTATATTAAAACCATCCAACAATTAATTAGTTTACAACTTGATGTTATTGACGATCATCCATATCCTTTAGACCCAAAAGCAAAACCTATTGTGCATACGTCTAATAAAAAAAGTAAGCACAAAAAAGGACGAAAAGGAAAAGGTAGTAAACAAAAGAAAAAACGCTGGTATTAAAATAGAATTCTTTTTAGATGAAATACATATCATTTTTAATTTTCATAATTTCAATACAATTAGGCTTTAGCCAAACCTTTGTAAAAGACAGTTTAAACAATCAACCTGTATCTTTTGCAACCATAGATTTTGGTAATGGTTACGGGACTTTTGCAGACGAAGAAGGTAAATTTTATTACAGCGAAAAACTATATAAAGGTATAGATACTTTAGCCATATCTGCTTTAGGCTATAAGAAGAAAAAAGTGGCGACAAACCAATTAGGTAATAGTGTACTTTTAAACCAAGAGTCTTCTATGTTAGAAGAAGTAATTGTTACTGCAACACCAAAAGGTAAATACAAATTGGTTACCTTAAAACCTAATGGTCACGAAGACTATTTTAAATGCTGGTTACCAACTATTGAAAGTGAAATCGCAGTGTTTTTCCCAAACAATTCACCAAATACAAAACGAATTTCAAAACTTTTACTACCGATAAAAACTGAAGCTAAAAATTGGGACAAACGCCATAAGGACAAACACGAAAAAAGACCATTTTCAACCCTCTTTAGAGTTCAGTTTTATGATAATAATAACGGTTTACCAGGCGATGTTTTAACTTACGAAAAGATATTATTCATAGCTAATCAAGATACAGATCCTATTTTTGAATTTGATGTTACAAACAGTAATATTATAATTCCTGAAGATGGAATTTTTGTTTCTATTCAAGTTTTAGGCTACACAGATAAAGACGGCAAGTTATTACCTAATAAAAAATATAAAGAGGTAGAAACTAAACGTGGTACCGTAAAAGTCTCTACAACCTTTAGACCGTTATTACCATTTACAGATCAAATAGCAAGCAAACATACTTATGTAAAACGCATTTTTCATAACAACGGTGAATGGGTATTATTTGATCAAAAAAACATAAAAAATTCTAACTTACTTAAAGCAGGATTAAACAATTACGGAATGGGTTTAAAAGTAGAAGTCTATAAAGACAAATAATTATAAATTTCGTCTTATTTATTATGTTTCAAAATTACTGCGCTTAGGCTTGTAAATTCATAATTTTGTAGTATTTTTATTATTCATTCTGTAATAAAAATAAGGCTATTATTTATGACCGAAATTGATATTGAAAAAGAAAATGCTGCGATTGCAAAAGCCTATAAAGAACTTCTTAAAGTAAGTTATCGTACACTATCCACAGAAGACAAAAAACTAATACGTAAGGCGTTTAATGTTGCTGTAGAAGCACATAGTGATCAACGTCGTAAAAGTGGCGAAGCTTATATATTTCATCCTATTGCTGTTGCAAAAATAGTAGCGCAAGAAATTGGTCTAGATGCAATATCTATTGCTGCCGCATTATTACATGATGTTGTAGAAGATAACGAAAACTATACCGTAAAAGATATAGAACGTCTATTTGGTCCAATAGTCGCAAAAATAGTAGATGGTTTAACAAAAATATCATCGTTAAAAAAAGACATGAATGTGTCTTTACAAGCAGAAAACTTTAGAAAAATGCTGCTTACTTTAAATGATGATGTTCGTGTTATAATTATAAAAATTGCCGATCGTTTGCACAACATGCAAACCATGGACTCAATGCGTCCAGACAAGCAAGAAAAAATTGCTAGCGAAACACTTTACATCTATGCGCCATTAGCACATAGAATTGGACTTTACAATATTAAAACCGAACTTGAAGATCTTGACTTAAAATATACCGAACCTGAAGTATATAACGACATCTTATTTAAGATGAAAGAAAGCAAAGAAGAACAAGATGCATACATACGCGAATTTAATGACTTGCTCAAAAAGTCTTTAGATAAAGAAGGTTTAAATTACATCATTAAAGGACGACCAAAATCTATTTTTTCTATTAAAAGAAAAATGGATAAACAAGGCGTATCGTTTGATGAAGTTTACGATAAATTTGCAATCAGAATTATTTATAAATCAGACCGAGCAAACGAAAAATTCTTAGCTTGGAAAATCTATTCAATTGTAACAGATCATTTTAGACCAAATCCAACACGTTTACGCGACTGGATATCGTCACCTAAATCTACAGGTTACGAAGCATTACACATCACTGTAGTTGGACCAAAAAGTAGATGGGTTGAAGTACAAATACGAAGTGAACGCATGAATGAAATAGCCGAAAAAGGCTATGCAGCGCACTACAAATACAAAAATGCAGACGAAAACGATGACAATCTAGACATGTGGATAAATCGTTTACAAGATGCTTTAGAAAACGCATCTACAAACGCAGTAGATTTTGTAGAACAATTTAAACTCAACCTATATTCTAAAGAGATATTTGTATTCACACCAAAAGGAGAATTAAAATCCTTACCAAAAGGTGCAACACCTTTAGACTTTGCGTTTAGTATACATACAGAAGTTGGTCGCAAAACACGTGGCGCTAAAGTAAATGGTAAACTTGTACCATTAAGCCATAAATTAAATAGTGGTGATAGAGTAGAAATTATTACCTCAGAAAATTCTAAACCAAACCCAAACTGGTTAGATTATGCAACAACAGGTCGTGCAAGAAGTAAAATAAAATCTTTACTAAAAGAAGACACTAAAATCATTGGTGAAGAAGGTAAAGAAATTTTAAGACGAAAACTAAAACAACTAAAAATAGAACTAAACGAAAGATCTGTTAACGAAATGGTTAACTTCTTTAAATTAAAAACAAGTTTAGATTTATTTTATCGTGTTGGAACAGGCAACATAGACAATGCAGCGTTAAAAGATTATGCAGCTTCAAGAAGCAATGCGCTAGTAAGTTTTATTAAAAACAAAATATCTAGACGTCAAAATGTTGCGCCAGAAGAAATTAACAAAGACGAAATAACACACAAGTACGATTTATTAGTATTTGGAAAAGAAGAAGAAAAGCTAGACTACAAATTTGCAAATTGTTGTAATCCAATACCAGGTGATCCAGTATTTGGATTTGTAACAATAAACGATGGTATCAAAGTCCATAAAAAATCGTGTCCTAATGCATTAAGCTTGCAATCTAATTACGCATATAGAATTATGCAAGCCAAGTGGATAGACTCTTCGCAACGCGAGTTTGCTGCACAAATAAGATTGTCTGGGATAGACAATTTAGGGTTAGTAAACGAGATAACAAAAGTCATTTCATCAAACATGCATGTCAACATGAAAAGCATAAGTTTTGATAGTGACGATGGAATATTTACAGGAAAAATTAACGTAGTGGTACGTAATAATACCTTACTAAAAAAGCTAATAGATAATCTTAAAAAAATTAATGGTATAGATAAAGTAACTAGACTATAACTCACTTTGTTAATAACTATTAATAACCCGATAACTAATGCAATAAAAATTAGCATTCTTCCTCAAAAAAAAATGTAAATTTGTGAGATAATTATGAGTGCAACAACGGACATCAAAAATCAAGAAATCGTTAAAAATGTGTTTACCGCTTTTTTAGAAGAAAAAGGGCATCGTAAAACACCAGAACGATATGCAATACTTCAAGAAATTTATTCTAGTAACGAGCATTTTGATATAGAATCTCTATATCTAAACATGAAAAATAAAAAATATCGTGTTAGTCGTGCTACACTATACAACACAATAGAATTACTTCTAGATTGTGGATTAGTTAGAAAACACCAATTTGGTAAAAACCAAGCACATTATGAAAAGTCATATTTTGACAAACAACACGATCACGTTATTTTACAAGATACTGGAGAAGTTATAGAATTTTGCGATCCTCGCATTCAAGCAATTAAAAAAACCATCGAAGAAGTGTTTGATATAGAAATAAACAAACACTCTTTATACTTTTACGGTAACCGAAAAAAATCACAAAACAACTAAATATAATGGCAGTAGATTTACTACTTGGTTTACAATGGGGAGATGAAGGCAAAGGAAAAATTGTCGACGTATTAACCTCAAAATACAATATTATTGCACGCTTTCAAGGCGGACCAAACGCTGGTCACACACTTGTCTTTAACGGTAAAAAACATGTATTACACACAATACCTTCAGGTATTTTTCATGAAGATGCAACCAACCTAGTTGGTAACGGTGTAGTAATAGATCCTGTTATCTTTAAAAAAGAATTAGATAAGTTAGCAGAACAAGATGTAGATTACAAAAAGTCATTATTAATTTCGCGCAAAGCACACATAATTTTACCAACACATCGTTTATTAGACGCTGCAAGTGAAGCCTCTAAAGGAAAAGCAAAAATTGGTTCTACATTAAAAGGAATTGGACCAACTTACATGGATAAAACAGGTCGTAACGGTTTACGTGTTGGAGATTTAGAATTAGACACTTGGAAAGAAAAATATCGTAATCTAGCAGACAAGCACGAATCTATGATAGATTTCTACGATGCAAAAATAGAATACGATTTAAAAGAATTAGAAAACGAGTTTTTTGAAGCTATTAAAGTTTTAAAATCTCTAACTTTTATAGACTCTGAAGAATATGTTTTTCAAGCTCAAAAATCTGGAAAAAGTATTTTAGCAGAAGGTGCTCAAGGCTCTTTATTAGATATCGATTTTGGAACTTATCCATTTGTAACATCAAGTAATACAACTGCTGCTGGAGCTTGTACTGGATTAGGTGTAGCGCCAAATAAAATAAAAGAAGTATTTGGTATATTTAAAGCATACACAACACGTGTTGGATCTGGTCCATTTCCTACAGAATTATTTGACGAAGATGGTGCAACTATGGCTCGTGTTGGTCATGAATTTGGAGCAACAACAGGAAGACCAAGACGTTGTGGTTGGTTAGACTTGGTAGCATTAAAATATGCTTGTCAAGTTAATGGTGTTACGCAATTAATGATGATGAAAGCTGATGTATTATCAGGATTTAAAACATTAAAAGTAGCTACAGCATACAAATACAAAGGTGAAACCATTAACCATTTACCTTACAATATCGAACCTGAAAATGTTGAGCCAATTTATACTGAATTTAATGGTTGGGCAGAAGATTTAACAGAAATGTCCGACGCTTCTACTCTACCTCAAGCACTAAATGAGTATATCGCATTTTTAGAAAAAGAATTAGAAATTCCTATCACTATTGTTTCTGTTGGACCAGACAGAAAACAAACAATATTTAGATAAAAAAATCAAGATTCAAATTACAAAAACCTGCTAACAAATAAATTAGCAGGTTTTTCAGTCTTAAATAATTCCTAATAGATAATACTAAGTAAGTTAAATCGTTATTTTTGCAACAAATACCTTAAAATTGAAATCATTTAAAATTAAATATTTACTACTATTTATCTTTGCTTTTGCAACATCAATTGTATTTGCACAACGTAAAACTATAGAGATAAAATATGCTGGATTTGGAGATAAAGACGAAGAAAAATTTCCTGGTGCACAAATTTTAACCAGAGATGATGCCCAACAAATTCACATTTTTCATGACGGCATAGACATGTATTGTGACAAAGCAATATTTTATGGTAAAGAAGACTTTGTCGAAGCGTACGGAAATGTAAAAATGGTTCAAGGTGACACCATAAACCTAAACTCTAAATACGCAGAATATTCTGGTAAAACTCAATTGGCTTTTGCTAGTGGTGATGTAATTTTAACCGAACCTAAATCTACCCTTACAACAGACACATTATACTTTAATAGAGCAAAACAAGAAGCGTTTTATAAAACAGGCGGAAAAGTTGTAAGAGATTCTTCTGGAACAATTACAAGTACTATTGGTCGTTATTTTATGCCAAGAAAAAAATACAGATTTCAAGATAGTGTTAAGTTAGTAAACCCAGAATATACGTTAAAGACTAAAATTTTAGATTATTATACAGATACAGGTCACGCTTATATGTACGGACCTTCAACTATAGAAGACGCTGTAAGTAAAATTTATTGCGAACGCGGTTTTTATAACACAGAAAATGACACAGGTTATTTTGTGAAAAAATCCCGAATAGATTACGATAATCGTGTGTTTGAAGGCGACAGTATGTACTTTGATCGTGGTCGTAGTTTTGCATCGGCAACTAATAATATTAAAGTCACAGACACTTTAAACAACAGTATTGTAAAAGGGCATTATGCCGAAGTGTATCGCGCCAAAGACTCAGTATTTATTACAAAACGCGCTTTAGCCATTACCATTCAAGAAAAAGATAGCATTTACATGCATGCAGACACGTTAATGGTTACCGGTAAACCAGAACATCGTATTACTAGAGCGTATTACAAAGCAAAAATTTACAAATCAGACATAAGTGGTAAAGCAGATTCTGTTCATGTAGATCATAAAATTGGATTAACTAAACTTATCAATCTTGCTAGATTAAATAAAGGTGATGCATTTTCAGCAGCAAGAAAACCAATATTGTGGAATCTTAAAAATCAAATGACAGGAGATACAATTCATTTAAAATCTAATCCAGAAACCGAAAAATTAGATTCGCTAATTGTGTTTTATAATGCATTTGTAATAAGTAAAGATACTATTAGTGAAGATGGTTATAATCAAATTTCTGGACAAAAATTAATTGGATTATTTGATGATCAAAACAATTTAAAACAAGTTAATATTCTTAAAAATTCAGAATCTATTAATTACAGCCGAAATGAAAACGGAGAATTAATTGGTATCGAAAAATCAAAATCTGCAGATATCGAAATGTATTTTGAAAATAAAGAACTAACAGAGCTAAGAAAGCTAAGACAGTTTGACGGTAAATTATATACCGAAGAAGAGTTTCCTAAAAATGCAAGACGATTAAGAGGTTTTGATTGGCGTGAAGATGAAAGGCCAAATTCTGTAGAAGACCTATTTTCAGAAGACCCACCACTTAACCTTCCTAAAATTAAAGGTTTAGAACCATATAATGATGAAGAAGAATTTTTTAACGACGATTTAATTGGTCGTGTAAAAAAAGCCGATCAAGAAGCTAAGGACAAAAATCTAATTAAAAAAGACGAAAAACCTAAAGCCTCTAGAAACATACCTAAACAATTAATGGTACCTAAAAAGTTACCTCCAAAAACCAAAAAGCGTTCTGTAAATAAAGAAGAATAATATGAAAGATTTATTCTTTAAATATCAAGCACAAACTTCACCTTTCCCTTTAGGCATGGAAGTTTCTCATGCAAAAGGAAGCTATATTTATGACACAAACAACAATGCGTTTTTAGATTTTGTTGCTGGTGTATCTGCATGCACTTTAGGACATTGTCACCCTAAAGTTGTAACTGCTATAAAAGATCAAACAGAAAAGTACTTACATGTAATGGTTTATGGCGAATATGCCCAAAATCCAGCTGTAGATTTATGTCAATTCATAGCCAACCACTTACCTGCACCATTAGAACAAACCTATTTGGTAAATTCTGGTACAGAAGCTATTGAAGGCGCTTTAAAACTAGCTAGACGTGTAACAGGAAGAAGTGAGATTATTGCAATGCATAATGCATATCATGGTAATACTATGGGATCATTAAGTTTAATGGATTATGAAGAAAGAAAAGCGCCTTTTAGACCACTTATCCCAGATGTGCATCATATTAATTTTAATAGTGAAACGGACTTAGATTTCATTACTAATAAAACTGCAGCAGTTATTGCCGAGACCATTCAAGGTGGCGCAGGATTTATAGAACCAACCAACAATTACCTATCTAAATTAAAAGCAAAGTGCAAAAGCGTTGGCGCGTTATTAATTTTAGACGAAATTCAACCAGGAATTGGTAGAACAGGTAAGCTTTTTGGGTTTCAAAACTATAATGTAATTCCGGATATTGTAGTCACAGGTAAAGGTCTTGGTGGCGGATTACCAATTGGCGCATTTACTGCTTCTACAGCACATATGTCTTTACTGCAAGACAATCCTAAAATGGGACATATTACAACTTTTGGTGGCAATCCAGTAATTGCAGCTTCCGCTTTAGCGACTTTAAAAGAAGTAGTATCTACCAATCTAATGGAACAAACTTTAGAAAAAGAAACATTAATAAGACAGCATTTAAAACATCCTTTAATAAAAGAAATTAGAGGTAAAGGATTAATGCTTGCTGCAATAACAACTTCGCCAGAAGTGACTAATCATGTTGTATTAGAAGCACAAAAACAAGGATTAATCTTATTCTGGTTATTGTTTGAGCCTAAAGCCATACGTATTACTCCTCCATTAACTATTTCTAAAGAAGAAATTATAAAAGGTTGTGGCATTATTATTGACATACTAAATAACTATAAGTAATTAATTTATAGTTATTACGACCTATTAGAAACGAAGTAAAAATTAGATTGTTCATTACTTTGTTAAAAACAAAAAGATGTAAAGCCTAAAAATAGAAAAATAGAGCGTTACATTTATTACAGGAAATTAAATGCCTATGGAATTTAGCCAAGATAAACCTAACTACAATATTTCGCTTAACAAATTTGAGTCTATGCTTAAAACAAACAACGTATTGTTTTTTGACTCTGAAGAATTTGAAAACATAATACACCATTACCTTAATCAAGGTAAAGTGGCATTAGCCAAAAAAGCTATAAAATTAGGTTTAGAGCAACATCCAACATCAACAAACTTAAAACTTTTTAAAGTAGAAGTTTATGTTTTTGAAAATAAGCTAAAAGAAGCTAATATACTTCTAGATGGGTTATATCAATTAGAACCTTCTAACGAAGAAATTTACATTCAAAAAGCTAACATTTTATCTAAAGAAGATAAACATGAAGATGCTATAAAAGTTTTAAAAATTGCATTAAATATTTCTGAAGAAACCTCTGAAATCTATGCGCTTATCGGTATGGAATATCTTTTTTTAGACAACTTTGAAGACGCTAAACAAAGTTTTATGAGATGTCTAGAAGAAGATCCAGAAGATTATTCTTCATTATATAATATTATGTATTGTTTTGATTTTTTAAATCAAAATGAAGAGGCTATTCTATTTTTAAACAAATATTTAAATGAAAATCCTTATTGTGAAGTCGCTTGGCACCAATTAGGTAAACAATATTTTTCTATAAAAGATTATAAAAAAGCACTTAGCGCGTTTGATTTTGCAATCATATCAGACGATACATTTGTTGGAGCTTATCTAGAAAAAGGAAAAGTTTTAGAGAAACTAAAACGCTATAAAGAAGCAATAGAAAATTACCATTTAACCATGGAGTTGGACGATCCAACTAGTTTTGCTTTGTTAAGAATGGGTTGTTGTTACGAGAAGTTAGGACAATTAGACTTAGCTAAACAATATTATTACAAGACCGTAAAAGAAGATCCGTTATTAGATAAAGGTTGGATTGCAATTACAAAGTTTTACACCAAACAACACAATTACCAAAAAGCACTTTATTACATTAATAAAGCTATTAATATAGATGCAGAAAATGTAATTTATTGGAAATTATATGCGCAAATTAATCACAGATTAAACTTTCTTGAAGAAGCCGAAAGAGGTCACAAACGCGCTTTAGATTTAGGTAATTACGAATTAACTACTTGGATTTCTAGAACAGATATACTTTTACAACTTGGTGAAATAGATGCAGCAAGTTATAACCTAATTCAAGCTGCAGAATTTTACCCAGAAAACCCTGAAATAGAGTTTAGATTGGCTGGAATTTATTTTCAAATATTAGAGGTAGAAAAAGCAAGTTACCACCTAAAAAACGCGTTAAGTTATAACAAAGATTATCTTTTTATTGTTGAAGAATTGTTTCCGCTAGTTTACAATTCTATAACTTTTCAAAAGGCGTTAAAAAAGTTACAATAACTTAATCATAATTCTAAATTTGCATACCTTTGGATTTAGTAAATAAATCAATATGCAAAGACGATTAAAAGACTACCTGTTTATAAGTTTAAAAGGTGTTGCAATGGGCGCAGCAGATGCTGTTCCTGGAGTTTCTGGAGGAACAATTGCTTTTATTTCTGGTATCTATGAAGAGCTTGTAACTACAATAAGTAATATTAATCTTGACTTACTTAAAACTCTAAAAAACAAAGGTTTTAATGCATTTTGGACAAAGCTTAATGGTAATTTTATATTAGCCTTACTTACTGGAATAATCATAAGCTTTATTTCGTTTATGAGAATTGCTAAATACCTTTTAGAACAACATACTGTTTTAATTTGGTCTTTCTTCTTTGGTCTTATTATAGCAAGTATCTATTTTGTAGGAAAGCAAATTAAAAAATGGTCTGCAGCAACTGTTATAGCTTTAATTATTGGTACTTGTATTGCTTTTTATATTTCCAACTTACCATCTTTAGCAAGTAATACTAGTAGTTATTTTCTATTTATTGCTGGTGCAATTGCAATTTGCGCTATGATTTTACCAGGAATTTCTGGTAGTTTTATATTAGTAATTTTAGGCGCATATAAAACTTTAAGTGACGCGTTTCATGACTTTGATTTAAAAAAAATAGCATTATTTGCTTCTGGTGCTGTAGTTGGTTTGCTTAGTTTTAGTAGAATTTTAAAATGGCTTTTTAAACATTATCACAATATTACTCTAGCCTTGTTAACCGGTTTTATTTTAGGTTCCTTAAACAAAGTCTGGCCATATAAAAAAACAGATACAGTTATGAGTGATCTTAATGGGCAAATCATAGAATTTGAAACTGTTTCAGATGTTGGAACACTTGGTATTTATCAAAAAAATCTAAATAATTTTGACAGTTATAAAACTGTTTTAGAGCATAGTATTTCGCCTTCTAATTATGAGGCTATAAATGCAACAAGTGCGCAATTACCTCTAGCAATTGGATTAATGATTGCTGGATTTTTAACTATTTTTATACTTGAAAAATTAGGAAACAAAGTTAAATAATGCAAAGTACTAGAACACTTAAAGACCGTTTATTCCTGATCTTAAAAGGATTAGGAATGGGAGCAGCAAATAAAGTTCCTGGTGTTTCTGGTGGCGTAGTCGCTTTTGTTGCTGGATTTTATGAAGAGTTTATTTATTCTTTACAAAAAGTAAACTCAAAAGCATTTAAACTACTTTTTAACGGAAGATTTAAAAGTTTTTTTTACTACATAAATGGTAGATTTTTAGGCTTATTATTTTTAGGTATGATAATAAGCTATTTTAGTATCTCTAAAATATTAGATTATTTAATTACCCATTATCAGCTGTATGTTTGGAGTGTGTTTTTTGGGATGATAATAGGATCTATTTACTATATAAGTAAAGATTTTAAAGACTGGAAACCTACAACCTATCTAGCTTTAACCATTGGTATTGCAGTTGGATTAAGCATTAGTTTTCTTGATCCAGCAAAAGAAAACGACAACCTATTGTTTGTGTTCTTTTGTGGTATAATAAGTGTTTCTGGTATGACTTTACCAGGATTTTCGGGTTCGTTTATATTAATATTACTTGGTAATTATGTACTGCTTTTAGTAGACTCGGTAAACGCATTGTACGATACGTTTGCAGAAGTAATTACTGGAGATTTTAGTTTTACAACCAATGCTATCAGGTTAAGAATGCTAAAGGTTTTAGCTGTGTTTACATTAGGATCTGTAGTTGGTTTGGTCACTTTTTCTCATGTATTAAACTACATTTTAAAACATTATAAAAGTGTAACAATAGCTTCCATTATAGGTTTTATAATAGGATCTTTAGGTGTTGTTTGGCCTTTTAAAGAAACTATTTTTAAAACCAACAATTCCACTTTTGTGTTAGACTCTAGAGGCGAAAAAATTATAGAAAACTACAAGCGGTACTTTCCAGATGCTTCACCAGAAACTTTTTATGCTGTTGCCTTTATTATTATTGGAATTGCAATCGTATTAGCACTAGAACTTTATGGACAAAAAACAAGACAAGCCAATGCGTAAATTTGGACTAATTGGTCGTAACATATCCTATTCATTTTCTCAAAATTATTTTTCAATAAAATTTAAAGACGAAAATATCTTAGATGCAACCTATCAAAATTTTGATATTCAATCTATAAATCAATTTAAGAAAGAAATTTTAGCTACAGATCATTTAGCTGGGCTAAATGTAACAATACCTTTCAAAGAAGAAATTATTCCGCTTCTAGATAAAATAGATAAAAAAGCAAAAAAAATTGGTGCTGTAAACACAATTAAAATCACAAAAAAAGGAAAAACAAAAGGCTATAATACAGATTGTTACGGATTTAAAAAATCACTTAAACCATTACTAAAAAAACAGCACAAAAACGCTTTAATTTTAGGTACTGGCGGCGCAAGTAAAGCTATTGCTTACGTGCTAAAACAATTAAACATCGATTATAAATTTGTATCTAGAACTGCTAGTAATAATGCAGACTACACGTATACGGATTTAAATCAAGAATTAATTAACAATCATCAAATTATAATAAACTGTACGCCAGTTGGTACGTATCCTAAAGTAAATCATGCACCAGATATACCTTACCAATTTATCACCTCAAACCATATTTTATACGATCTAATTTATAACCCATCTACCACTCTATTTTTACAAGAAGGTAAAAATAAAGGAGCAACCATTATAAATGGGTATGATATGCTAGTATTTCAAGCAGAAAAAGCATGGAAAATATGGAATAAATAAAGGATAGCTCTTAAATTAGTTTGTAATTTTTCAACTTGTTATTATCTTTAAATTCTAATTTAATAAATCATTTAAAGATGACAGAGCAAGATAACCTGCAAAATGCAGACGGAATGGAAGACAAAAAAGACGCTATTCAAACTGAAAACAGCGTAAACACTTCAAACGAAGACGATAACCTTTTAAACGAAATTGACGATTCTAACGCAGAAGATGCCGAAGATGAAGGCAATAAAGACCGTCATAATATTGAAGAAAAAGATTACGAATCGCTTAATATGGAGCAATTAGTAATAGAATTAGATAGGCTAGTAAAAAACGAAAAAGTACAAGCCATAAAAAAACATGTTGACGCATTAAAAAACGAGTTTGATAAGCAGTTTCAAGATTTATTAGAAGAGAAAAAAGAAGAATTTTTAAGTAATGGTGGTAACGAAATAGACTTTAGATACAACTCACCACTACAAAGAAATTTTAGAGATACTTACAAAGATTACAAGCAAAGACTAACTGCACACTACCAAAATCTAGAAAAAAATCTAAAACAAAATCTAGAAAAACGATTAGAAATCATAGATCAAATAAAGCATCTTACAGATAATGCAGAAGACTCTATGAGCAGTAAATACAAAAGTTTTAAAGATTTACAAGAGCTATGGAGAAATGCAGGACCAATTCCTAGAGACAAATACAATAACGCTTGGAATAGTTATCATTTTAATGTAGAAAGATTTTACGATTTACTTCACTTAGACCGTGATTTAAGAGATAAAGATTTTGAACATAACCTAGAATTAAAAACAAAAATAATAGAGCAAGCAGAAGAATTAGCTAAAGACGATAACATAAATCGTGCGTTTAGAGAATTACAAAACCTACATAAAATATGGAAGGAAGAGCTTGGTCCTGTTGCACGAGAATATAGAGAACCAATTTGGGAACGCTTTAAAGAAGCAACAAAAAAAATAAACGAAAAACGACAAGATTATTTTAAAAACCTAGACACACTTTACGAACAAAATCTTGTAAATAAACATGCAATAATAGATAATATTCAAACTATTGCTCAAGAAAATATTAACTCGCATAAAGGTTGGCAATCCAAAATAAAAGAGGTAGAAGCGTTAAGAGAAGAGTTTTTTAAAGCAGGAAAAGTACCTATTAAAGTTAATGAAGCGACTTGGGCAAAATTTAAAGAAGTCGTTAGATTATTTAACCGAAAGAAAAATCAATTCTATAAAGATCTTAAAAAAGAACAATACGCTAATCTTGAAAAAAAGTTAGAATTAGTAAAAATTGCCCAAGAAAATAAGGATAACGAAGATTTTGCTGCAACAACACCTTTAATGAAAAAAATCCAGTTAGACTGGAAACAAGTTGGTCATGTTCCAAGAAAAGATAGTGATAAAGTATGGAATCAATTTAAAGCTGCATGTAACCACTATTTTGATAGAATAAAAGAACAACGCAACGCAGCATCTGAGGAAGAAAATCAAGCCTATACAGAAAAAGAAGCTCTACTTAAAAAAGTAAAAGATATTTCTCTTACAGGTGATCAAAAAGAAGATTTAGCTACCATAAAATCACAAATAAATCTTTGGAAAAACATAGGTCGTGTACCAAGAAATAAACGACAAATAGAAAACGACTTTAACACTGCGTTAGATCAACTATTTAAAGGATTAGATCTTAATAAGGCTGAAGCCGAAATGATAAAGTTTGAAAATAAATTACAAGATTTATCCTCTACAGAAGACCAAAGAGCTTTAGATAACGAACGTTTTTATATCCAGAAAAAAGTAGATGAAATTAAAGGCGAAATCAATCAATTAGAAAATAATCTACTGTTTTTCTCAAACGTTAAATCTGATAATCCATTGGTAAAAGACGTACACAAAAACATAAAAAAACACAAAGACGAACTTTCTATTTGGAAGAATAAATTGAAAAAAATTAAGTCTTTATACTAGTGAAAAATAATAATTTTTGGGATAGCATTGCAGAGTATGTAAAGATTAAACATTTTATTGCCTTAATTCTTTTTATAGTTGTGCTTTTAATACTATCACTAAAAAAACTATTACAATACTTTACTTAATAAAAAACCAAACCCTATTTCTGAGGGGAAATAGGGTTTTGGCTCCTAACTAAACTAACCAATTATTTCTCTTCGCTTACAAGAAATAATTTTCTTTTTTATGACATTTTAAGACTGATGTTCGCTATTAATCAACTATATACTCTTGGTAAGTGTTAATGTCATATAATGTATATACGGTTAGATATTTATTTTGGATCATTTTAATTCTATTATTTTTTAAAAAAAATGTCTTTCTTAACACAAACCCTTATATAACAACACTTAAGCGAGTATATTTTTTATAATTTTTTTGCTTGTTCCCAAAACACATCCATTTCTTCTAGTGACATCTCTTTTAAATTTTTGTTTAAGGACTTAGCTTTTTCTTCTAAATAAGTAAATCGTTTAGTGAATTTTTTATTTGTTTTTTCAAGAGCATTTTCTGGATTAATTTTTAAAAATCGCGCATAATTAACTAAAGAAAATAGTACATCTCCAAACTCATTTTCCATAGCTACTTCATCTTTATTATTAACTTCTGCTTTAAATTCTGTTAGCTCTTCTTCTACTTTTTCCCATACTTGTTCTGGTTGTTCCCAATCAAAACCAACACCTGCAACTTTATCTTGAATACGACTTGCTTTTACTAATGCTGGTAAACTTTTTGGCACACCTTCTAATACGCTTGTTTTTCCTTCTTTTAATTTTAGTTTTTCCCAATTGCGTTTTACATCTTCTTCGTTTTCAACTTTTACATCTCCGTAAATATGCGGATGTCTATGTATAAGCTTTTCGCAAACCGTATTTAACACATCGGCTATATCAAAATCGTTTGTTTCACTTCCAATTTTTGCATAAAAAACCAAGTGAAGCATTAGATCTCCTAATTCTTTCTTTACTTCTCCTAGATCGTTGTCTAATATTGCATCGCCAAGCTCGTAAGTTTCTTCAATAGTAAGATGGCGTAAGGTTTGCATGGTTTGTTTTTTATCCCAAGGACATTGTTCTCTTAATTGTTCCATTATAGTTAATAAACGATCAAATGCTTGTAGTTGCTCTGCTCTAGTATTCATAAAAAAAGTTGTTTTTGTAAAAGTACAATGATTTAGGTTTGTTAATGTTAATGGCATAAAAAAATCCAGCAAAATGCTGGATTTAATTTTGTATTAGGAACGTGTGATTATTCTTCTTCATCACTTTTATTAGTGTCTTCTTCTAAATTTAAAAGATCGTTTTTAACTAATAAGTTATACCATTGTATCACTTTTTTGATATCGCTTACATACACTCTATCTTCGTCATAATCTGGTAAAATCTCAAAAAAGTATTCTTCTAATTTATCTTTAGAATCTTTATGGCTAACTGCTGTAGTTTTTCCATCTTCTTTTTCGCTTATTTTTTTAAAAACATTTGCTAAAGGCACTTCTTCGGCAAGAGTATATATAGCTATTTCACTTAACACACTTACATTTTGCTGTATACCTATTGCGATACGTTTTTGATCTATTAAAGATTCTGCAATAAATCCTGTTCTTGTTTGTGTTACTAATTTATATAATCCAGGTTTACCTGATATTGCTAATACTTTTTCTAAAGCCATAAATTTAATTTTAAAGGTGGCAAATATCTAATCTTACATTGGGTTTTCCAAACGTTTAACGTTTCTTTTTCAATAACGGAAACTTCATACGGTAATCTACATTTATTTTACCTTTAGATATGTTGGCTAATTTTCCTTTGATTAGTCGTTTTTTTAATGATGATAATTTATCTGTAAATAACACGCCTTCTATATGATCATACTCATGTTGGAAAACACGTGCTGCAAGACCGGACAATTCTTCTGTATGTGTATTAAATTGTTGATCTTGGTACTGTATTTTTATTACTGGTTTTCTAAACACATCTTCCCTTACATCTGGTATACTTAGGCAACCTTCGTTAAATGCCCATTCGTCTCCAGTCTCTTCTAGGATAACTGGGTTTATAAAAACACGTTTAAAATCTTTTAATTGCTCCTGATCTTCTTTTGATAATTCTTCATCTTCTGCGAAAGGTGATGCATCTACAATAAAAAGACGGATAGACAGACCAATTTGCGGCGCAGCTAATCCTACACCGTAAGCGCCATACATAGTCTCAAACATGTTTTCTATTAAGGTATCTAAATTTGGGTATGTTTTAGTTATCTCTTTTGCTGTTTGTTTTAAAACTGGATCTCCGTATGCGACTATTGGTAATATCATAAAATTAATTTTGCTGCAAAAATACAATACTTTTGCTGTAAATGGTATTAATACAAATAAAAAAAACTCTTTAAAATAAAGAGTTTTTTAACGTATAGAAAAACTATATTTATAGGACTACTAATTTTTTGGTGATAGTAGTATTTTCTAAGTCTATTTGTACCATATACACACCTTTTGCAAAGGTATTTGTTTCTAATTTTACACGACTTAAATTACTAACCGTTTTAGTTTGCACTAATTTTCCTGTTACAGAATATACGTGTACTGTAGCATTTGCTTTGGTACCTAAAACAACAAATAAATCACTGTTTTTAACTACCGGATTAGGAAATAATTTTACTGTATTTTTGATGTATTCTACATCGTTTACAGACAATGTTTGATTAGTTAAATTACCGTTTGTATACTCACATTGACCATATCCTAAATCTGCTAGAAAAAAGTTGCTATTAGTTAATTGATCATTAGAATTATCTATATCATAAATAGAATATGGTGCATCACATTCTACTAAAGTAAACGATTTTGCTTCGGCAGTAATCGTGTTTGGTCGATCTACACAATTAGATGTTCCTGGATCGTAGAAAAAGTAAATTGAAGATCCATCTGAAAATCCAGTTGGTGGACAATTTTGAGCCTGTAAAGTAAAGCTTATAACTATTAAAAATAATAGACTTGTAAAGTAAAGTTTTTTCATATTAAAATTTATTGATTAGTGATAGCAATCAAATATAACTTTGAAAAAATTTACTATTGAAATAAATTAGATTATAGTATAAAAACTAACGATAAACTGCTAGAATAAATGTACGATTATTGGTTGTAGAGGTAACTTTGTAAAATTATAGTTGCACTTACCTCATCTAATAACGCTTTGTTTTGTCTTTGTTTTTTCTTCAATCCGCTATCGATTAAAGTTTTTGCAGCCATTTTAGAAGTAAATCGCTCGTCTACTCTTTTTATAGGAATATTAGGAAATGCTTGTTCTAATTTAACCAAAAATGGTTGAATTAAAGCTTCGCTTTCGCTTGGAGCATTATTCATTTGTTTTGGTTCTCCTACTAAAAAAAGCTCGACATCATGTTTTTGAGTATAGTCTTTTAAAAATGCTATTAGCTCTTTGGTAGGAACTGTTGTTAAGCCAGAAGCAATTATTTGTAAATCGTCTGTAACTGCTAATCCTGTCCTTTTTTTACCGTAATCTATTGCTAATAATTGAGCCATATAAAAATTTTATGCAAATTTATAGTTTTATAAGGGTAACACCTTAATTATTATGCCATATTTTAATTTTTAGGAATTATCTTTGCTATAAGTTAGCGTGAAGAATTGCAACAACATCTTTTTTTTGCTGCGATATTTGGCAAAAAAATATAGCACTTCGATTATGCTCAGTACAAATTTAAGCCTGACCATTAAGACACGCCAAAAAAATGAAATTACAAAACATGAAAGATTTACAAAACATTATCGAATCTGCTTGGGATAACCAAGATCTTTTAACCGAAACAGCAACTATTGAAGCGATTAGAAAAGTAATATCGCTATTAGATGAAGGTACACTTCGCGTTGCTGAACCTACTGAAAATGGTTGGCAAGTTAACGAATGGGTTAAAAAAGCAGTAGTACTTTACTTCCCAATACAAAAAATGGAAACTTTAGAAGTTGGTATTTTTGAATATCATGATAAAATCCCTTTAAAAACTGGTTATAAAGAAAAAGGTATTAGAGTTGTACCTCATGCTGTGGCACGTCATGGTGCATATATTTCTGCAGGTACTATTTTAATGCCTAGTTATGTAAACATTGGTGCTTATGTAGATGAAGGTACTATGGTAGATACTTGGGCAACAGTTGGTAGTTGTGCGCAAATTGGTAAAAATGTACACCTTTCTGGTGGCGTTGGTATTGGTGGTGTTTTAGAACCATTACAAGCAGCTCCAGTAATTATAGAAGATGGTGCTTTTATTGGTAGTAGATGTATTGTTGTGGAAGGTGTTAGAGTTGGTAAAGAAGCTGTTCTTGGTGCAAATGTAGTTTTAACGATGAGCACAAAAATTATTGATGTTACTGGTGATAAACCAGTTGAAATGAAAGGTTATGTTCCAGAACGTTCTGTTGTAATTCCTGGTAGTTACACTAAGCAATTTGCTGCTGGAAGCTATAATGTACCTTGTGCTTTAATAATTGGTAAACGTAAAGAAAGTACTAACAAAAAAACATCGCTTAACGATGCGTTACGCGAATATGATGTAGCTTTCTAGTTAGTAGTTAGTAGTTAGTAGTTAGTAGTTAGTAGTTAGTAGTTAGTAGTTAGTAGTTAGTAGTTAGTAGTTAGTAGTTAGTAGTTAGTAGTTAGTAGTTAGTAAAACTATTAACTACTAACTATCATAAAATACCTCATAAAAATTTTACTAAAAACTTATTCCTATTCCCTTACAACTTATCACTTCTCCCTTTTTCCTTTTTTTCCTTATCCCTTTTTACTTAGTACCAAACTGCATTTTTCGTCCAGATCTACGCAATTTTTTTCGGTTTATTTTATGTTGAAATGCCATACTATGCTTCAACATGACGTCGTGAATTTCTTGGTAAGGTTTATTATATAATTCAGCGTATTTTTTTGCTATTACCTTAATCATCGTTTTAGATAACCACATACGTCTAAAATTATGCATACGCTTATCAAAAGTCATGTTCTCAAAACGCATTCGGTTTAAATCTATAAGATAAAATTTATAGCCTTTATCTGTTTTTAGAATTAAAGTATTTCCTGGAGAATGATCTAAAAAATTAATATTGTTTTGATGTAACTTAAAAGTAAATTCGGCAAATTGCTTTAGTAGTAATGCTCTATCAGGGAATTTTGGATTGTGGATTAGTGCTCTAAATTCAAAATCATAATCTATATGCTCACTTATATAATAGCTATTTTTTAATCCAAAAAAAGATGTTTCTTCTATGTAAGCAATAGGAAATGGTGTAGAAATATCGCAATCTATTAACCTGCTTGCATAGTTAAAAGATCGTTTGGCTTTACTTAGTCGTATCCACTTGTAAATAAAACTATTAAAAGCATTGGGTTTTTTAAAGGACTTTATATTAAGCTTTACGCCATCAACTTCAAAAGACTTAATAACATTACGTTGACCAACAGTTACAGCGTCTCCTTTGCTTTCAAAATCTTTTACAAAAGCATTAATTTGAGGTTTTAAATGTTGATATTTAGAATGACAGTAAGTGATAGTCTATTTTTTATAATTGCTTCAAAGATATGTTAAACTAAATTTTAATAAAAGCCGATAAAATTATATTTTGCGCTAAGGCAAAAGCCAATTTAAATGAAAAAGATATTAATCATTCAAAATAAAAGGATTGGAGATGTACTTTTAGCGTCTCTAATTGCAACCAATTTAAAAAAAGTTTTTCCAAATTCTGTAATAGATTATATGGTTTACGATTACACAACTGGTGTAATAGAAAATAATCCAGCTATTGATAATATTATCGAAATAAACGAAAAACAACTAAAAAAAATACCTGTTTTATTTAAAACTGCTCTAAAAGTAAGGCGTAAAAACTATGATATTATTGTAGATCCTTATGCAAAATTTCAAAGTCGTGTTATCTCTTTATTATCAGGCGCAAAAACAAGAATAGGGTTTAAAAAGCGCGATAAAAATCCGCCTTTACCCTTCTACACGCACAACATTCCTTTTTTATTAGAAAAAAGTAAACCTTGTGGAAAATCTATTGAAGACAGAGTAAATTTAATTACCTCGGTTTTTAATATTGAATCACCAACTTACGAACCAAAATTATATTTAACAGATAAAGAAGAACAATACGATAAGCTTAACCAATACAACAAACCAGTAGTCATGTTTGGTATTTTAGGTAGTACACCGCAAAAATCTATGCCTTATGATTACATTGTAGACTTAATAGATTTTGTAACTGAAACTTATGATGTCTATGCGTTATTTAATTACTCGCCACATCAAAAAGAAGATGCGTTAACCATTTACAATAAGTGTAAACACAAAGACCGTATTATTTTTGATATTTATGAAGAAAGTATTCGCGGTTTTGCCCTACTTATGAATAAATGTAAATTATTAATTGCTAATGAAGGCGGTACAGTACATATTGCAAAAGCATTAAACAAACCAACGTTTACAATTTTTTCGCCATACGTATTAAAAGAACATTGGGCTAGTTTTGAAGACGGAAAAACACATACCTCTATTCATTTACTAGATGAAAAACCAGAATTATTCTCGACAAACAGAGAACAACGCAAAAAAATTGAAGAAGATCCATCTTTTTTATATAAACAACTTACGCCAAAAATTATTATCCCAAGATTAGACACTTTTTTAAAGTTTCATCTAACAGCTAACTAACACTAACTTTTTATGAAAAAACTAAGTTTAAAAGATCGATTTCATCATTGGAGACGAAAAATGAGATGGAACAGACAATATAAAAAAGGAAAATGGGACTATTTAAATAATGATCGCGAACATTTAAGATACCAGCAAATTGTAGATTATATAAATAAATACAGTTTAAAAACACCAACTATTTTAGATTTAGGCGCAGGAGAAGCTGTTCTAAACACAAAGTTTAATCCAGAAGATTACACACACTTTTATAATGTAGATTTTTCTAAAGCATCTATTCAAAACGCAAAAGCTAAAAACCTATCCAAATCTACAAGCTTAGTCGCAGATATACATACTTTTAATCCAGATCAAACGTATGATGTGATCGTATTTAATGAAGCTTACTATTACGTACATGACATGTTAAGACAAGACGTTTTAAATAGGTTTATAAAAAAGTTAAATCCTAATGGTTTATTAATTGTTTCTATTTACAGAGAAGGATTAGACTGTTGGGAAGTTATAGACGCAAATCCAAATTTAGAAAAAACCGAATTTAATATCGTTAAAACTGATCGTGAACAAACCTATTGGAAAGTTGGTGCTTACCGACTTAAATAGGTTGTTTTATACCATAGTCTGTCCATGTTTTTTTTAAAGATTTGGTTGCTTTTCTAATTGCTTGATTTGTAGTTAAAGCGTTTTCATTAATATAACTTCGTTCGTGGTAAAGGTGTACACAAATGGCGCTATACCTTATTTGAATTGGCTTTACGCCTAAATTAATTAAACGTTCACCTAACTCTCTATCTTCGCCGCCATAAGCCATTCTTTGGTCAAAACCATTTACGCTTAAAAGGTCTTTTTTCCAACCAGAAGCATTCATTCCGTCCCAAGTTGCTTTAGTTGGAGTTAGCGTATTTAATAATACTTGCTTTAACCCTTTTGCGGTTAATTTATTTAATTTAAATGAAGATTTTAAGCCATGTTGTAATAGCCAATGTTTATCAAAACAATGTTGTGATTGGATATCTGTTTCGGTTATAATTTCCGAAATGTGTTTGGGCAATTTAAAATATCCACCTGATAAAAAACAATTCTGCTGTTTTAGATTAAAATGGATTTGCACAAAATCTTTTCTAGGAATACAATCACCATCGGTAAAAAGCAAATAATCTGCTTTAGATTTAAGAATAGCTGTATTTAAAATTGTTGTTTTTCTAAAGCCTTTATCTTCATGCCATACATGACTAATGCTAAGATTAGATTGTTTGGCAAAACTATCTATTACTTGTTTTGTGCTTTGTGAAGATCCATCGTCTGCTATAATGATTTCAAAATCTTTAAATGTTTGAAGTTGATAACCTATCAACACATTATACAACCATTTAGGTTGATTATAAGTACTTATAATAACAGATAGTTTAGGCATTTTATTTTTTTACAATCCCAAAGTCTGTCCAAGTTTTATTTTCGTCTTTAACAGCTTTTCTAATTTTCAAGTTTTTGTTTATAGACTCTTGGTTTTTATAACCTCTTGGATGGTCTAAATGCACGCAAACAGCGCTATATCTAATTTGTTTACTTTTTATGCCAAGGTTAAACAATCGTTCGCCAAGCTCACGATCTTGTCCTCCATATTGCATTCTTTCATCAAAACCATTAATTTTTAAGATGTCTGCTTTCCATCCTGAAGCATTATGTCCATTCCAGCTTGCGTTAGTTGGTGTAATCCAATTTAAAAAGTTAGACATAAAGCCACTTGCTTTTAATTTATTATTTTTAAAAGACGCTTTTAAACCATTCTTTTTTAACCAACTTACATCAAAACAGTTTTGTTTAGCAATATCGTCTAAAGTAATTTGTTTTGAAATAGACATTGGTAACATAAAATAGCCACCAGATAGAAAATAACCTTGTTCTCTATATTTTACGTGTACTTCTACAAAGTCTTTACGTGGTATACAATCTCCATCGGACATTATTATGTAATCTGTAGTACATGCTTGAATGGCTTTATTTAAAATTTCAGATTTTTGAAATCCGTTATCTTCATGCCATACATGTATAATATCGTAAGATACTTGCTGTTTTAAATCCTGAATTAATTGCTTAGTTGGCTCGCCAGAACCATCATCTGCAATCACAATTTCAAAATCTTTATAAGTTTGGTGATCATAACCAATTAACACTTTTTCTAACCAATCTGGAGAATTATATGTGCTTATAATTATAGAAGTATCTTTCATTAAATATGTAGAGTTATGTCGTAGAATAGACATTAATAGCACAAAGATAAAGTTATTTTAATAAATTTGTTTTATGAAACAATTATCTGTCATTATTCCTACGTTTAACGAAGAAGCTTATATAGAAAAAGCTATTAGGTCTGTAAGTTTTGCAGACGAAATTATTGTAGTAGATTCTTATAGCTCTGACAAAACAGTACAGATAGCTAAACAGTTTAATTGTACAGTAGTACAACGTAAATTTGATAATTTTTCTAACCAAAAAAATTACGCTTTACAATTTGTAAGTGGCGAATGGATTCTTTTTGTAGATGCAGACGAACGTATTACCTACGCTTTAAAACAAGAAATATTAGACACCATATCTAATCCTAAACATGCAGGTTACAAACTAAAATTTCCGCATTTTTATATGAATCGTTTTTTATATCATCATTACGATTCTGTATTACGATTAGTTAAACGTGCTAATTGTAAATTTGAAGGTTTAGTACACGAAAAATTGATTATTGATGGTAGTATTGGTCAACTTAAAAATCCTGTACTTCATTTTACTTACAAAGGTCTAGAACACTACATTAGCAAAAAAGATAGTTACGCATGGTTTCAAGCAGAACAAATGCTTAAAAAAGGTAAAAAAGTTACCTATTTTCATTTAGCATTTAAACCGTTTTACCGTTTTTTTAGTAGCTATATTTTAAGACGTGGTTTTATGGATGGTATTCCTGGACTTGCTGTTGCAAGCATTAATGCATATGGTGTATTTTCTAGATATGCCAAATTAATGTTATTAAAAAAAGGAATAAAGTAAGGTTGAAGTACGAAGTTGGAAGTAACCTTTAAAAATTCTAATATAAAAACTTTAGACACTTTAAATACTTTAGACACTTATAACTTTAAATACTTTAGGCTCTTTAGACTCTTACAACCTTAATTACTTTTAAAACAACTTACCTACTTTTAATTTCCATATAAACTTTAGTAACGTATCATCACCTTTTATATCCAAGCGTTGTACTTGATACTTATTTTTAAAAGGAAATTTATTAATTCTATTTCCAATACGTAAACCGTAGTCTAAACGATTGGTTTTTAACAAGGTTTCAAATTGCTTGTTTATTGGGTTTTTTCTAGGGAATTTTCCATAAGGATAAGCAATAGTGTTGGACAACTCTAATCCATTGTTACTAATAAATTCTTGACAAGATTTTAAGTCTAACTTTATCGTATTTATAGAAGATAATTGGTAATTAATATGACCATAACTATGCCAACCAAGCTCGATAATAGATGGATCCAGTTGCTTTAATTGTGCTACAGACATTATTGTTTTTTCACCTTCATCCCAATTATTTTTATTACCAACAAATTTAAAAGGCACATAAAAACAAGCTTTAAGATTATGTTTTTTAAACAATGGATATGCTAATTCTAATTGATTAACATAAACATCGTCAAACGTAATAATTACAGATTTTTTTGGTAAATCTTTTGCGGCTTTAAAACGCTCTAAATCTTTAAAATGAAGCGTTGTATAACCGTTATTTTTTAAATACAACAACTGTTTTTCCAGGTTATCTACATGTATGGTCAAACCCTTACTTAAATTAGTAACTGTTGTAACAGAATGATACATTAACACCGGTAATTTTGCCATACCAAAAATGATTTTTAACTACTCACAAATATATAAAGCCTATTGGTTATATTTGCCTAAAATCTTATTTTCTATAACATGATAAGCGCTTTAGCTATAACTTATAACGAAGAAAAAAATGTAGAACGCTACATTAAAAGCTTATCCTTTGCAGACGAAATTATCATAGTAGATTCTTTTAGTACAGATAACACCGTAAATCTTGCGAAACAACTTGGAGCAAAAGTTGTACAACGTAAATTTGATAATTTTTCGGCACAAAAAAACTATGCGCTAACCTTAGCAAATCACGATTGGATTACCTTTTTTGATTTAGATGAAATTGTAACACCAAAATTAGCTGAAGAAATAACAAACACAGTAAAAACTAACCCTAAAAATGAAACTTTTAAAGTAAAACGAAACTTTTATTTTATGGGAAAACGTTTGAAATATAGTGGATTTCAAACGGATTATGTTATAAGATTATTCAATAAAAACAACAGCAAATACAACGGTAAATTAGTACACGAAGCTATTGAAACAGCTTCAACTATTAAAAAATTAAAACATAAAGTAGATCATTACACGTATAAATCTTTTGACGATTATAATTTAAAACTTACCAAATACAGTAAATTAAAAGCAGAAGAATTATATAACAAAAATGTCCGACCAAACCTATATCATTTTTTATTTAGACCTTGGTACAGATTTATGCACCAATATTTTTTAAGACTTGGTTTTTTAGATGGAAAAGAAGGTTTTATAGTATCTTATCTTAGTGGTTTTATGGTGTTTAAGCGTTATATTCAGCTTTGGACTATGTACAGAAATATTGAATAGATGAAACACGTTTTTTTAGAATCTCATAACATAAAAAATCAATTTAACGGTTTTGGACAATTTAATTATCATCTAATTAATGGGCTTTATAATGCGCAAATTGAAGATTTTAAAATAACACTTAATGCTAAAAACACAACGCCTTTAAAAGATAAATACGGTAATTATTTTAACTATAAAACTTATAAATCTTTAAGCCGAAAACCTTTATTCAGAATTAAAAAAAAGTACGATGTTTGGCATAGCTTAAATCAAAATATAAAAGTAGAACCATTTTTTAATATTCCGTATGTGTTAACCGTTCATGATGTAAATTTTGTAGATGAAGTTTCTAACAACATGGACCATAAAGTGAATCGTAGATTTAAAGAAAAATTAAAACGAAGTCACGCCATTACTTACATATCTGAATTTGCAAAACAATCTACTCACAAACATTTTGATGTTCCAAATGTACCAGAATACGTAATCTACAATGGTAATCCTATTAGTGAGCTTCAAACCGATTTTAAAGCTGTAACTCCAGTAACAAAAAGACCTTTTTTATTTTTTATTGGCGGATTAACAGTACGTAAAAATCCACATACTTTAGTACAAATGTTGGAGCATTTACCAGATTTTGATTTGGTCCTTGCTGGATCTACAAAGGACGATTATACAACCAATGTTTTAGAAACAGCTATTGCTAAAACTAATACAAAACACCAAATTCATATTTTAGGTAAAATTAGTTCTACCGAGAAACATTATTACTATAAACATTGTGCTGCGTTAGTGTTTCCTTCATTATTAGAAGGTTTTGGTTTACCTCCAATAGAAGTGATGTCTTATGGTAAACCTGTATTTTTATCCAATCTTACATCGTTACCAGAAATTGGTGGTAAACATGCTTTTTATTGGGATAATTTTGATCCAAAATACATGGCTAACGTCTTGATAGAAGGATTACATAAGTATGAAACCAATAAAGCTTTTTATATAAATACGTACCAAGAACGAGCTAAAAGTTTTAATTGGGATACTGCAGCATTACACTATGCAGACGTCTACAGAAGTTTATTTTAAAACCATTTGTTGTTTCTGCTTTAAAGAATATTTTAAAGGCGCACCTTGAAAAACTATCCAAAATAATTTTGCTCTATTTTTACTGGTCAACGCTTTTAAAGCTAACTTTAGTAAAATAATAAACTGTAAGCATTTATATTTTAAATAAGAGTAATTTTTACGGTATATGTAAAGCCTAGAAATCATTAACTCTTGCTTAATTAAAGGATTTGCTTTTACGGTTGCACTTTCTAAATGTTTAAAAGTAGATGTTGGTACTAACACACTTTTATAACCCAATTGCTTTAACCTAAAGCACAAATCCATTTCTTCAAAATATAAGAACAAATTAGTGTCAAAACCTCCAATTTTTGCGAAAATTTCAGCTTTAAAAAACATAAAACAACCTTGTAAAGCTGGTACTTCAAAAGGTGTTTTATATGGTAATTCTTTTCGTTTTGGATGATGTTTTATAAATTTTTCTATAAAACTTCTTCCAAATAATTCTTTTCTAAACCCTTGAAAATAATCAAACCCAATGACAGGTTTATTATCAATATTTAATTGTTGTGGAGAACAGACTGCAACATCATCGTTTGCTTTTAAATATTCTATTAAAGGAGAAAAACAATCTTCTGTAATTATTACATCGTTATTTATAAAAGCCAAATATTTACCTTTTGCAAACTGAACACCTAACATATTTCCTGCTCCAAAACCTAAATTTATAGCACTTTTATGAAATATTACAGGATAATCTACAGCTTTAAAAGTAGTTTCTAATTGTAAACTTAAAGGTTCTGTAGAGGCATTATCAATTACAATAACTTCAAAAGTATACTGCTTAGGAAACTTAGCTACCAATGAGTATACAAAATCTAAAGTCAATTTTGCATTATTATAATTTACTGTAATTATAGATACATCTACCGTAGTCATTAAAAAATATTAAGCGTTATACATGGTTTTAAAATAAGCTTCAAAATGCTCTTGAAAATAAAAGTCTGCTCCATTAGTTGTTGTTGGAAACATTACAGGATAATCTGGATATGCTTCCAATAGTCTTGGTACTTTTAATCCTTCGGCAATTGCATAAGCAAAAGTTTGATTACTTAAATAAAACTTACATGATTTTATTATTTGTGCTAGTTCTAGAAAGTCTTTAACGTCATAAAATTCTAGATTTGGTACGCTTTGCTTTAAATCTTCATATTCATCTTTTGTGCCCAAAAACAATAAGTTATCGTAGTGTTTTAAAAATGAATAATCTATAAACACATTACGTGCTCTAAAGGTACGTACAATTACAATTTTATCTGTAATAGTATTATGTGGTTTTACATCTAAATAAGGTAAAGTCATGTCGGCTTGTTTTCCTACAAGATGATAATACCATCTAAATGAATGAAATTGATTTGAAATAGGTAAAGCTCTAAAAAAATCTAAATCAACATCTATAGTTTGGTTGGTGTAAACTGTTACACTATTTAAATACGATTGTTCTTTTAATAATGGTAAAAGCATATTAAAAGACCTTTCGGAAATCATAATATTTCCTGATGGATGTTTAAAATATTGTCCGTTATAAGGCTGATTAACTTTAACTATTAAATTGCAAATTTTTGTTTTTGACAACTCTTTTATAATGGGTAAAGCATATATTAAATCTCCTAAATGACCAGAATGTGATAAATTAATTTCGGTTTTAGAATCGATATTATCTTTAAACTGTTTTAAAGTTTTTAAAACTTCAGGATTTAAAGTAGCACGTTTTTTCTGCTCGCGTTTAGCATGCTTAACTTCTAAATATTTGCTTTTATTGTTGGTAATTTTATACCAGAATTTTAATAATTCAGAGTTCATAAAACAGTCGATTAATTTAAAATTTGGTCTAACGTACTATACACAGCTTTTTCACTTAAAAACTCTTCGTAAAATAGATTTGCCTTTTGCTTGTTGGCTTCATAAAAACTAGAATCATTAAGTAATTGCGTTAAGTAAGACGCAAATTTAGTTGCATTATCTGTTACTAAACAACCATTATCTACTTTATTAATTAATCCATCTACGCCTCTTGTATTACATACAACTGGTAAATTAAAGGATAACGCTTCTACAACTTTAATTTTTAATCCTGTACCACTTAACATTGGACAAATTACAACTTTTGAAGCATTGTAAGTTGCAGATAAATCTTCAACATAATTAATTTTATTTACGTTTGGATAATCCTTAACATGTTTATTTATTTTTCCAACTACGGTTATAGATATGTTAGTCTCTAACAAAGGATAAACTTTATTAAAAAACCATCGTGCTGCTGCTATATTATGTTCGTTTTCACTAGCTACGTATAAAACATCTATAGTTTTTGTTGTGCTTTGTATTTTACTAGTTGTTAAGTGTGGCACTAAATGCACTGGTGTTTTTATAAATTGCTCAAAAAGGTATTTTTCTTCTACTGAAATTGCCCAAACTTGATCAACACTATTTAAAAGTTTCATTTCACCTTCAAAAAATTCACCTAACTTAAAATCTTTTCGGCTTTTAAATTGCGAGGTTAAAAAATCGTGTGTATCTACTATTGTCGTTGCTCCTTTTAAGTATGGATTATTTAAAACCAAAGGTATCCAACAAGAATAGCTAACAATTATTTTATCGTAAGTATTAGATTGCAACACCTTATTAAAAGCTTGTTGTTGATTTAATTGTCTACGATCAAAAGGTTTAGGTATTTTACTAAACAATTTGGGTATAGAGACCTTTAAAAAATAACTTAAACCTCCTTTTTTATGCTTTGGTAAAAAATGTACTTGATTAACTAATTTTTCAGATTTAAGTGTCTCTACATCTTGTTCTGTAAAGTGTTTATCGGTTTCTGCTACTAAATCTAAGGTTATATTTTTAGCCTTAAAATACTGTAAAAGCGTGTAAGCTCTTACGTGGTTACCTTGTGAACGTACCAACGGATTACCTGGAAAAAAATATAATACTTTCATTAAATTACTTACAGAAACAGCTCCAAAAATAGCATTTTATAATTTATTAGCCATTATATTTTATTTTTGAAGATTTGCAACTTAATTTTACAATCTATTTTAATTTTCATGCAAGAAACGCCTTTAATTTCAGTAATAATTCCGTGTTATAACGGAGAACAATATATTGAAAAAACTCTTCAACATGTAATAAATCAAACATTTACAAATTGGGAATGTATTGTTGTTGATGATGGTAGCGCGGATAATTCTAAGGAAATTATTACCGCTTTTGAAAATCTAGACAATAGAATTATTTATTATTATCAAGACAACCAAGGACTTTCTGGTTCTAGAAATTCTGGAACAAAAATTAGTAAAGGAAAATACATCTATTATTTGGATGCAGACGATTTGATTGATAAAAACACGCTTCAAAATTTTGTTAATTTAATACCTCACAACACAGATATTATCTTTGGCAAGACTGCATTAACAGATGGACATAACAAAAACATTATTGGTTATTTAGAACATTATCTACCAGTAAACCAAAAGTTATCAAATACCAATTACAAGTTAATACCAATGGTATTAAATGATAAAGTAAGTTGTGTTGCACATAATAGATTATACAAAAAAGCCTTTATTACTAAGCATAACCTTGCTTTTAAAGACCGATTATTACATGAAGACGAATTATGGTTTTTTGAAACCTTAATTAACTGCCAATCTATTATATTAAGTGATCAAACAACATATTATTACAATACTGGAAATCAAAACTCTATTACCAATAATTTCAACATTAAAAACACCAAAGCATATTTAGATATTTTAAATACTATCTATCAAAAATATTATCTAAACGCAGAATCACCTGAAGCAAAAAACGTCACAAATCTTTACTTGAATTATTTTAAAATGACCATAATAACACATTGTTATTTTAACACGCCAAATCAAGATAAAGAAGACGTTAATAAGTTAATTACAAATGCTTTTAAAGTTGTGAAACTACCAGAAGTTAGTTACAACAATTTAAGTAGCAGCTTAAAAAAATTACACCAAAATTTTAAAACAGTATTACCTTTAGGCTTAGATAAAACGCTTAACTATTTGCGTTGGTATAGATCTAAAAGTCTAAAAAAGATAATAAAACGCCAACTACTATTAATACAAGCTAAGATGGCTTAAAGATATTTTCTTTTAAGTTGTTCTATTAAAGATTGCGAATCAAAATCTGCATTTTTATCAAAATTAGGCTCGCGTCTAGTCATTTCATTCCAAAGATGAATCGCGTAAGTATCTTTAAATAAATCTGCACTATTTTTAAAAGTGCTATCGTAAACTGTATGCCAGTTAGAAAAATGTATTGGAAAAAAATAGGTAAATGGTTTGGCTTTGTCCTTTATTTTGAAATAATCTAAAGCCTTAGTAAATCCTTCTGGTCCGCCAGATTCGCCCCATTCTATATGCTCTCTACCTTTACCCCAAAATTTACGTTTACGCTTTACCTTTTTTTGGTGTTTACTATCGTAAGGTAAAATAGTATTTGGGAATTCGCAATTATGACTTAAAAATTTACACATCTCATGTCCTGGTTTAAATCCCAAAACAGCAGGACAAACAAGATCTATAGATTCTGAACCATACACTTCATCTTCATCAAAATCAAAAGGTTTAATACAAATTACATCAGTATCTACCCAAAAACCACCTTTTTTATATAACAATTCCCATCTAAACCAATCGGCAAAACCGGCGTAGCTTCCACCGTTATAAGTAAAAATTTCAGATGAATTAATAATTTCATTTGCATCTTTTACTGTTGTTCCTTCAGGAATATTTTGCACTTCTCCATAAGTATACAAGTGAAACTCATGATTGTTTTTTAAAAAAGAATTAATGCAAAGCTGTTCTATTTTTGATAAAGAACCGCCAATCCATAAAGATTGAATAATAGGTAAAGCCATATAAAATTTTAAAGTTCAAAATTACAATTTTTAAACTTTAAGATTAAAATTTAAAGAATTGTTTTTTAAGATTATTGGCGTTTAAGCTTTATTACCATAATTTTACACCAAAATAAATAGGTTAATGAAATACGCACTATTAAAATATAGAGATCAAGAAACAAATATTGGCGATTACATACAAAGTCTAGCTGCAAAGCGTTTTTTACCACAAGTAGATGCGTTGATTAGTCGTGAAGCATTGGATGAAACCACTGAAAATGCTAAAATTATTTTAAACGGTTGGTTTATGCATCACCCAGAACATTGGCCACCAAGCGAGACTTTACTTCCTAAATTTGTTTCGTTTCATATCAACGATTTTGCTAAAAAACCATTAACAAGTCCAGAAGCTATAGCCTATTATAAGAAGCATCAACCCATTGGTTGTCGTGATAAATTTACACTTCAAAAATTAGAAGAAAATGGTGTAGAAGCCTACTTTTCTGGTTGTTTAACACTTACTTTAGAGAAAGAGAAATATCAAAATACTACAACACCAAATGCAATTGTGTTATGCGATATTTTATCACATAAAAACGACGTGTCCGATATTAATAAAAAAAGTCTTTGGAAAACTATTAGAAATCCTCACAAGCCTATTATAAATGCAACTAAGTCTTTTTTAAAAGAATACAAAGAAAAAAAAGAGGCTAAAAAAATTATAGAAAAATTAATTCCTAAATCTATTTTAGAGCAAAGTATAACCGTTTCTAATCAAGATTTTAATGCAAAAACGCATGAAGAAAAATTTAAAAAAGCAGAACAGCTTTTAAGTCTTTATGCATCTGCAAAACTTGTAGTTACTTCTAGAATTCATGTTGCATTACCTTGTTTAGCTTTTGGTACACCTGTAATTTTTGTTAGACCAGATAGAGATACCAGTAGATTTGAAGGTATTACGGACTTTTTTAACACCTTTACTATAGACCAAATCTTAAATACCGAAAAAACAGAACTACAACAACAGTTTACAAATTCAAGTAAAATTGTAAGAACAGAACATTTAAAATACAGAGAACAACTTATAAAAGACGTTAGTCAATTTATTAATTCTTAAAATGGAGCAGCAAATAGCTACTACAATACAGCACCTTAAACAAGGTAACACCATACTTTACCCAACAGATACAGTTTGGGGAATTGGTTGTGATGCCGCAAATTTTGAAGCAGTAAAAAAAATCTATCAATTAAAACAGCGTGAAGCCTCTAAAGCATTAATATGCTTGGTTAGTGATTTAAAAATGTTAGAAAAATATATTCAAAAGGTACCAGAAGTTGCTTACCAAATAATAGAATTTAGTGACAAACCAACAACTATTATTTATGATAATCCAATTGGTTTAGCTACTAATCTAATTGCAGAAGACAACACGTTAGCTATTAGAATTCCAAAAGACGAATTCTGTCAAAAACTAATCCAGCAATTTAGAAAACCAATTGTCTCTACCTCAGCAAATATTGCTGAAGAACCAACACCAAATTCCTTTAAAGAAATAAGCACACCTATTTTAAAAGGTGTGGATTATGTTGTAAATTTGCAAAACGAAAAAAACAATACCAAACCATCTACAATAATCAAATTATCTAGTAATGGTGAAGTAAAGATTATTCGTGAGTAAATTTACCTGATGAATTACAAACAAGCACTACAAAACCCAATATTTAAAACAATCTCTCAAGCCTCTAAAAACCTTAACTTAGACAGTTATGTAATAGGTGGTTTTGTAAGAGATTTTATTTTAAAACGCGGTAATGCAAAAGATATAGATGTGGTAGCTATTGGTAGTGGAATAGCACTTGCAAAAGAAGTCTCTAATTTATTACCAAACAAACCAAAAGTTCAAGTATTTAAAACCTACGGAACAGCAATGCTACGGTATGATGATATCGAAATAGAATTTGTTGGTGCACGTAAAGAATCCTACAACGAAGATAGTCGTAATCCAGTTGTAGAAAATGGTACGTTAGAAGACGATCAAAACCGTCGTGATTTTACTATAAATGCATTAGCTTTAAATCTTTCTGAAGCTAATTTTGGAGACTTACTAGATCCATTTAACGGTGTTGAAGATTTAGATAACAAAATAATACGTACGCCATTAAATCCAGATATCACGTATAGTGACGATCCATTACGCATGATGCGCGCCATACGATTTGCGACACAATTAGATTTTAAAATCGAAAACCAATCCTTAAGAGCCATTTCTAAAAACAGTGAACGCATAAAAATTATCACTAAAGAGCGTATTGTAGTAGAATTAAATAAAATTTTAGAAAGTCCAACACCTTCAATAGGTTTTTTACTTCTTGAAAAAACTGGACTTTTACAAATAATTTTACCAGAGTTAACCGCTTTAAAAGGTATTGACGAAAAAGAAGGACAACGTCACAAAGATAATTTTTATCACACTTTAGAAGTTGTTGATAACATCGCAAAACATACAGATAATGTTTGGTTGCGTTGGGCTGCATTATTACACGATATTGGTAAAGCACCAACAAAAAAGTTTAGCAAAAAAGTAGGTTGGACGTTTCATGGTCATGAATTTGAAGGATCCAAAATGGTATTTCATTTATTTAAACGCTTAAAAATGCCTTTAAATGATAAGATGAAATACGTCCAAAAACTAGTCTTTATGAGCTCTAGACCAATTGTCTTAGCTCAAGATATCGTAACAGATTCGGCAGTTAGACGTTTGTTATTTGATGCTGGAGATTATGTTGATGATTTAATGACGCTATGTGAAGCAGATATCACGACAAAAAATCCTAAAAAATTTAAAAAATATCATAACAACTTTAAAATTGTAAGAGAAAAATTAGTTGAAGTTGAAGAAAAGGACCAGGTAAGAAACTTTCAGCCACCAGTTTCTGGAGAAGAAATCATGGAGACTTTCAACTTAAAACCTTCAAGAGAAGTTGGTGTAATCAAAGAAGCAATTAAGGAAGCTATTTTAGAAGGTGATATCCCAAACGATCACGAAGCAGCTTTTAATTTAATGCTTGAAAAAGGTAAAGCTTTAGGCTTAAAAAGAGAGTAAGTATGTTAAGGCTTATTAGAACAAATTCCGATCATCCAGATTTTATAAATCTTGTAAAAGATTTAGATGCTTATTTAAAAATTGTTGATGGAGATGATCATGAATTTTATAATCAATTTAATAACATAGACGTCTTAAAGCATACAGTTATTGCGTATGTAGACAACCAACCTGTTGGTTGCGGTGCATTTAAAGCTTTTAACAATTCTAGTGTAGAGATTAAACGCATGTATACCTCGCCTATAGCAAGAAATAAAGGTATTGCATCTGCAATTCTTAAAGATTTAGAGGATTGGGCAAAAGAACTTAATATTAAATCTACTTTATTAGAAACAGGTTTAAAACAAACCGAAGCGGTTAAGTTTTACAAAAAAAATAATTATAAAATAATACCAAATTTTGGTCAGTATGCTGGCGTAGAAAATAGTGTTTGTTTTTTAAAAGAATTAAAATGAAAAAGAAAGATAACAAAAAAGTAATTTATTGGCTTTTAACAGGTTGTTTATTAATTTTTATAATGGTAATTGTTGGCGGCATCACACGCTTGACACATTCTGGTTTATCAATTTCTAATTACAAATTAATTTCTGGAACAATTCCACCAATGAATGACGCCGAATGGAATGCCGCTTTCGACCTTTACAAGCAATATCCAGAATATCAAAAACTTAATAACCATTTCACTTTAGAAGATTTTAAAGATATCTACTTTTGGGAATGGATCCATCGTGTTATTGGTCGTGTTATTGGGTTAGTATTTTTCTTTCCTTTTGTATATTTTTTAATTACAAAACAACTAACCAGACCAACTATAAAAAAAGCAATAGGTTTGATGTGTCTTGGTGCTTTTCAAGGATTTTTAGGTTGGTACATGGTAAAAAGTGGTTTGGTAGATCGACCAGATGTTAGTCATTTTAGACTAGCTGCGCATTTAACCACTGCATTTATCACTTTTGCGCTAACATTTTGGGTTGCATTAGATTTAATATTTCCTTTTAACAAGGTTACAGATACCGGATTTAAAAACTTGTTGCGCGTAACTACATTTGTGCTATTAGTACAGATAATTTATGGCGCTTTTGTTGCTGGTTTAGATGCAGGTTGGATACATAACCATTGGCCAATGATGAGTGAAGGTAAATTTATTCATGAAACTGTGTATACCGAACAAAATTCGATTTTATTAAACTTAACCGAAGGTAAAAGTGGCGTACAGTTTGTACATCGTACACTTGCATATTTTGTAGTTGCATTAATACTAATCGTATTTTTTAAAGGACAAAAATTTGTAGAAACCAAATACCAAAAACTGGCTTTAAATAGTTTAATAGGCTTAGTCTTTTTACAATTTGTTTTAGGTGTATTAACCCTATTATTACAAGTTCCTGTTTGGTTAGGTGTTGCACATCAAGTTGGTGCGTTTTTCTTATTAACAGCAATGACATTTACTTTACATAGATTTAGCAAATAAGGATTAAAACCTTATCTTTGTAAACTTATTTTTTTAATTATGATTTACCGTTTTAGAGCTATTTTAGACAACGATACAGAAGAAGATATCTTTAGAGATTTTGAAATTCGTGAAAACGATACTATGGAAGATCTACACAATGTTATCACTCAATCTTTTGGGTTTGATGGTACAGAAATGGCATCTTTTTATATTAGTGATGACGAATGGAATCAAGGTGAAGAAATTAGCCTTTTTGATATGAGCGATGGTTTAAATCAAGTTAAATTAATGAATGAAACTACCATTGCAGATATCGTACACGAAGCACAAACTAAACTTATCTATGTTTACGACTTTTTAAGTATGTGGACATTTTTTGTTGAATTAGCTGAAATTGTTGAAGAAGCGCAAGGCACAGATTATCCTAACCTAATGTATGTACAAGGTCAAGTTCCTACAGAAGCTCCAGAAAAAGTTTTTGAAGCCGATAGTGACGACGACTTTAATGAATTTGACGACGACTACGATATTGATGATTATGAAAGTTTAGATTTTGATGAAAACTGGAATTAATACCCTTTGGTATTAACATCTTGATAATTTCGTTTTACAAAATCTAAAGCATTTTTTAAGATTTCTCCCATATTTTTGCTGCGTTTAAACTCTAAATCCAAAGTATAATCATAGATTTTAGATTTAAGCATTTCGATATGTTTTTCAATAGAAATAGTATCGTTAGTCATACAATCTAACAACTCTCCTATTCTATCTTGATAACTAATCATACGTTTTGCTATGGTAGATCGCTCTTCTATTTTGTACTGATCAATAGAATCTTTTGTAAGTTTTTCTGCAACTAATGCCACCATTTTATTATTCTCTTTAAAAAATTGTGGTCGGTACACATTAAACTTACCTTCATAGCATTGTTGATCAAAATCTATAGCTCTAATTTTAAATACTACATGATCAAAATCGTGCGTTGGAACAATGACATAATTGTATGCACGCATATCACCAAGTAATCTAATCATACAACGCTCGTTAAACTTTACAAACTCTTTTGCGATTTGAGATTTTTCTGAAGGTAAACACTCAGATAATTTATTTTGAATAAACTCATCGCCTGGTATACCTGCAATATGCTCTTCTATTAAGGTATTTTTATAGACTAAAAAATTTAAATTGTATGGCGAAAGCATATGCTCTAATTCTAATCCATAGATTCTAGATGCATCTGCTTTTTTTACATAAAAATAAGTGTAATTATCATTTAAAATATTTCTAACTTTTACTCTAAACGGTTTACTATTACCAAAGGTGCAGTAATCTACAGCATCTACATTTAAAAACGGAATGGTTTTTTCGTTTCCGTCAGAATGTAATTGAGTGTAGACTTTTTTTAGGTTAAGATCAATTTCTGCGCGATCAAATTCGTTATAATACACGCGTATCCAAAGCGTGTCATTATCGTCTTTATCATAAACCGTTACTGATCCTTGAAAACGCAACAAATCTTCATATAAAATCGAGATTTTTAAATTTCGATTATATTCATTTAAATACTCGTGTAATTTTTCGTTTACAGGATAAGATGGTTTCTTTTTAGAAATTTTTAAATCTTGCATAGATCCTAATTTACTCAAATTTAGTAACAAATTTTATAAATTGTAACAAAACCCAGCTACAATCGTCTTACTTATATCAATCAAAAAAATCAATATTATTGTGAGTACAATTTTAACCATCACCAATCTTACCAAAACCTACGGAAAACTAACTGCTGTAAACAATCTATCTTTTACTATAAACAAAGGAAATGTTTACGGAATTTTAGGTCCTAACGGAAGCGGAAAATCTACAACATTAGGCATTGCCTTAAATGTGGTAAACAAAACATCTGGAGAATTTAAATGGTTTAATGGTAATTTATCTACGCATGAAGCCTTAAAAAAAATTGGCGCTATTATAGAGCGACCTAATTTTTACCCTTACATGACTGCGTATAAAAACCTTAAGCTAGTGTGTAAAATAAAAGATATTCCAGAACAAAAAATAGACGAAAAACTAGAACTAGTTGGACTTTTAGAAAGAAAACACAGCAAGTTTAAAACGTTTTCTTTAGGGATGAAACAACGTCTTGCCATAGCAAGCGCATTACTAAACGATCCAGAAATATTAATCTTAGACGAACCTACAAATGGACTTGATCCGCAAGGTATACATCAAATTAGGTCTTTAATAAAAGACATAGCTAGTAAAGGCACAACTATACTTTTAGCTTCACATTTATTAGATGAAGTTGAAAAAGTGTGTTCGCATGTTGTTGTTTTAAGAAAAGGCGAAAAACTTTACGAAGGTCCAGTAGACCAAATGATAACAAGCAATGGTTTTTTTGAGTTAAAATCTGACAATAATGCTGAGTTAATTAAGTTTTTAAATGATCATAAAAACATAACTTCTGTTAAAGAAAATGATCAAATAATTACAGCTTTTTTAGATCAACCTATGTCAGCCTCAGCGTTTAATCAAGATTGTTTTAATGCAGGTATTAGGTTATCACACTTAGTGCTTAGAAAAGAGAGCTTAGAAGAACAATTCTTGCAACTTACAGTTCAATTAAACTAAACTATCAATCAAAAAAAATCAATCAAAATGTTACGTCTTTTAAATATAGAATTAATCAAACTTTGGAATAACAGATCAAGTAAAGTGCTAATTTTAGCCTACTTTATTTTATTAACTTCAATAGCATTAATAGCTTCAATTAAATTTGATATTGGTCCAATTAAATTTCATTTAGCAGATCAAGGTATTTTTGACTTTCCGTATATATGGCATTTTAATACTTATGTCGCAGCATCTTTAAAATTTTTCTTAGCTATTGTAATTGTGTCTATGATGGCAAATGAGTATAGCAACAAAACCATAAAACAAAACTTAATAGATGGCTTAAGTAAAAAAGAATTTATTGCCTCAAAATTTGTAACAGTTAGTGTATTTGCTTTGTTTTCTACACTATTTGTTGCAATAATAACTTTAATTTTAGGATACTCGTTTTCAGATATAACAGAAGCTTATCATGTGTTTTCTGATACCGAATATGTATTAGCCTTTTTTATAAAACTATTAGGATTCTTCTCTTTCTGTTTATTTTTAGGCATCTTAATAAAACGATCTGCATTTGCATTAGGCTTTTTATTTGTGTGGTTTATCATAGAAAAAATCGCCTATGGATTATTACGTTGGGAAATAGAATTTACAGAAAACTCATGGAAAACCATTACACAATTCTTTCCTCTAGAAAGTATGTCTAATCTAATCGTAGAACCAGGATCAAGAC
The DNA here is from genome assembly GCF_014764305.1 of Mesoflavibacter profundi. NCBI lineage: Bacteria > Pseudomonadati > Bacteroidota > Flavobacteriia > Flavobacteriales > Flavobacteriaceae > Mesoflavibacter > Mesoflavibacter profundi. The sequence continues at coordinate 2,119,370 of NZ_CP061703.1, read as the reverse complement.
TTGGTGCTGCTAAAGAATTAGCCAAACAAGTTGGCGAAGATTTCAACTTTGACTACTCAGTACATTGGTATCAAATAGTAATCGTTTTAGTTTGGACAGCAATTTTTATTTACGGATCCTATAAATTACTTGAAAAGCGCGATTTATAAAACCTAGATTTTAACAATCTAAACAATATTATTTTTTTGTAATTATAATATCTTTACGCTGCTATGCTAACAAGGTTATGAAAAAGATAATATTATTAACAATTTTATTGGCAACTTCATTATGTTATTCTCAAAATGAAGCTGCCAATTGGTATTTTGGAAACAACGCAGGAATAAACTTTGACACAGGAACAAATACTGTATCTGCACTTCTAGATGGACAATTAGCAACAGATGAAGGTTGCACTAGCATCTCTGATAGTAATGGTGACTTATTATTTTACACTGATGGAATTACAGTATTTAATAAAAACCATCAAGTTATGGCTAATGGTAATGGATTAAAGGGTAATCCATCTAGTACACAATCTGCTATTATCATACCTAAACCTCAAGATCCTGATATTTATTATATTTTTACTGTTGATACACAATATCAAAACACTCCAGACGAAGGTTTTCATTATTCTGAAGTAGACATGTCCTTAAATACTGGGTTAGGTGAAGTAACTAATAATAAAAACATAAATTTACTTAACAATACTTCAGAAAAGTTAAGTGCTGTATTAAAAGATTGCCAGACAGAAAATATTTGGGTTATAACTTTTGCCAATTCAGACGGTAATAGTGACATTAATAATTCATTTTACGCTTATGAAGTTACCTCTTCTGGTGTAAATACAACTCCAGTTGTTAGTATATTTAATTTTTTTATAACTGAAAGAAGAGGCTACTTAAAAATATCTCCTGATGGATCAAAAATTGCTTGCGCAAATATCGGTGAAGGACTATATTTATTTGATTTTGACACAAATACTGGTCAGGTTTCTAACCCGCAAAGTATTAACATAAACATAAATCCGCAAGGTAATCCTCAAAGAGCTTATGGTGTAGAATTTTCACCTAGTAGTGAAATACTTTATGTTTCAACTTATTTTGAAACTCCTCAAGACGATTTCAATAATCCAAATGCACAATACGGAGCACTTTTACAATACGATTTAAATGCAACCAACATTAGTGCTTCAGAAAATGTACTTGATCAAAGAGTAATGTATCGTAGTGCTTTACAGTTAGGTCCTGACGGAAAAATTTACCGCTCTTTAAGTGCGACTTACAATCAAGGTACTCCTTTTTTAAGCACAATAAACTCTCCTAATAACTTAGGTCAAGCAGCAGATTACCAACACCAATCTATAAGTCTAAACAATAGACTTTCTAGACAAGGTTTACCGCCTTTTATAGCTTCATTTTTTGTTGAAAAAATTGATATTATTCCAACAGACACCTCAAACAGCGTTGATTTACCATTGTGTACTGGCGATAATTATACATTAATTGCCGAAGATATTCCTGGAGCAACATACACATGGACTCAAGACGGAAATCCGTTACCAACACCTTCTACACCTAACGAATTACTTATTAACCAAGATGGAAATTATGAAGTTGTTATAGATCTAAATAATGGCGACTGTGATGTAAAAGAAGGACAAGCTATTGTTACATATTACGATATTCCTACAGCTACAATGCCTAACGATATAATAATTTGTGATGATAATAACGATAATGTTTGGACATTTAATTTAAGTAACCAAAATGCAGATATATTAAATGGTCAAGATGCATCAATTTATCAAGTAAGCTATTATATATCGCAAACAGATGCAGATAACAAACAAAACCCGTTAAACATAAACTATCAAAATGTATCACCAATCGAAACAATTTATGCGCGAGTAGAAAATATTGCTAACACAAATTGTTTTGCTACTACATCATTTAATTTAGAAGTTTATCAAACTCCGGTAATACCAACATTAGACGACTATCTAGTTTGTGATGATTCTTCAGATGGAGACGACACTAATGGTCAAACTAACATAGATTTATCAAGCTTTAACAACCAAGTGTATAACGGGCAAAGCACGTCTTTATTTAATATCTCTTATCATTCTAATTTAAATGAAGCAAATGCTAATCAAAACCCTTTAAATTTAAACTATTACAATACAACACCTTTTCAAGAAGAAATTTTTGTAAGATTAGAAAACATGAATAATATAGATTGTTATTCTGTTGAAAGTTTTAATTTAATAATCAATCCTGTTCCAGAAAGTTTTGATCATACAATATTACAATGTGACGAAGATGGCATACCAGATGGTTATACAATTTTTAATTTAGAAGAAGCTGTGTCAGACATCACTAACGGAGACAATAACTTAGATGTTATATTTTATAACTCTTTAAATGATGCAGAAAACGAGAATTCACCAATAACAAATTCTACATCGTATAACAATTTAACTAATCCGCAAGTTGTCTTTGCTTCTACTATAGATGTAAATGGTTGTTCACATATTACAGAGTTAACACTTGAGGTTAGCACAACTCAAATAAATAATTTTCAATTTGAAGTTTGTGACGAATTAGGCTCTGAAGACGGTTTTAACACCTTTAATTTAACTGAAATAAGTACAGAAATGTCTTTAGCATTACCAAGCACAGTTACAATTAATTTTTACGAAACTTATAACGATGCCTTAACTGAAAGTAATATACTTCCAACATCGTACAATAATACAAATGCATATAATCAAACCATTTTTGCTAGAGCTGAAAATAATAATGATTGTTACGGTATAAGCGAAGTAAATTTAGTTATTAATCAAAGACCAGAATTAGAAGCAGATTCAACTTTATACTACTGTTTAAATGATTTTCCTGAAGAAATAACGCTATCTGCAACAACACCTTTAAACAATACTTATTATTATAGTTGGTCTACAGGAGAAAATACAAACAGTATACAAGTAAATCAACCAGGAACATACACTGTAACAGCAACTACGGTAAACGGATGCGAAAAAACAAGAACCTTTGTTGTAGAACCTTCAAATATTGCAACCATTAGTGATATTATAATTTTAGATGGTGATAACGCATACAATCAAGTTACTGTACAAGCTAATGGAGAAGGAATTTATCAATACGAATTAGTAGATGCATTAGGCAATAGTACTGGTTATCAAGACAACAATACGTTTACCGAAGTTCCTGCAGGCTTATATACTGTTAATGTTAGAGATGTTAAAAATAATTGCGGAATTGTAGATCAAACAATTTCGGTAATTGGATTTCCTTCATACTTCACACCAAATAATGATGGCGTAAATGATTATTGGCAAGTGTATGGTGTTTCATCTCAATTTCAGCCAAATTCTAAGATTTTCATTTTTGACAGATACGGAAAATTACTTAAACAAATAGATCCAAAAAGTGAAGGTTGGGACGGAAACTTTAATGGTCAACCAATGCCTTCAAATGATTATTGGTTTTCTGTAACCTTACAAGATGGTCGTGTTTTTAAAAGTCATTTTACCTTAAAAAGATAGTTTTTTAGTACATTTAGAACGTATTGTCCTAAATTATGAAAAGCTATACATTTTGTATTACTCTATTTTTATTATGCATTTGCAACCTTGCTAATGCACAAAACATAGAATTGTTTCAGCAATTTAATGGTAGATACGACTATTTAGCTATAGGAAACACATTAAATCCTGCCGAAAATAATTTAGATGGCTCTTTTTGTTCTATAGCTACATCAGCTTCTGCAGATTTACAACTTCCAGCTAACACAACTATTATTGCTGCGTACCTTTTTTGGTCTGGATCTGGAAGTGGCGATACAAACGTCTTGCTAAACTCTACAAGTATTGATGCGCAAGATACTTTTAACGTAGATTATAATGCTGGATCTAATGGGTTGCTCACCTATTTTTCGTCTTACGCAGATGTGACAAATCAAGTTTTATCCGAAGGAAATACTACATATACAGTTTCAGATTTAAACGTTAATGATGTATTACTATCCAACTTTGGGTATTGTAATAATCGTACAAATTATGCAGGTTGGAGTTTGTATGTTATTTATGAAGATTTAAATCTTCCACTAAATCAAATCAACCTATTTTTAGGTTTAGAAATCATAAATTCTGAAGTTCAAGAAAAAACAATAACGCTTACCAATATTGATGTTTTAGATAATGATAATGCAAAAATTGGCTTTTTAGCTTGGGAAGGCGACAATGCTTTAAACTATGGAGAAAGCCTTTCTATTAACGGAAATGTATTATCCAATCCACCATTAAACCTAGCAAATAATGCTTTTAATGGTACAAATAGCTTTGCTAACGCCACTAATTTTTACAACGCAGATTTAGACGTTTATAATATTGAAAACAACATTTCTATTGGAGATACCGAAGTTGTTATTAACCTAACTACTGGTGGATTAGATGAATTTGGTTTTTTTAGAGCAGATCTTATAATTTTAAACAATATAATTACTGTTTTAAATAGCCAACTTCCAGACGCTACAGTTATTGACAATTTTTACACAGTTACTTGTGGTAACCGAGAAATTGACCTAAACTATACCATACAAAATGCAAACAGCACAGATATTTTACCGGCAAATACACCTGTAGCATTTTATATAGACGGAAATTTAATAGGTCAATCTAATACCATAAATGATATTGACATAAACGCAACCGAAACTAACCAGATCACATTAAATATACCTTCTATATATCCCGATGATTTTATTTTAGAAATAGTAGTTGATGATAATGGCAATGGAATAAGTACTATTACAGAAACTAATGAAAATAATAACAACATATTTCTTACTATTAATTTAATTCCGCTTCCAGAAACCAGTCAAATTAACGGATTGCTAGACTGTGATCAAGGTTTTAATGCAGCAATTTTTAACCTTACAGAGGTAACAAATCAAATAGATCAATCTATGTATTCAAATTTTTCATTTTATGAAACCTATGAAGCTATCTCCCAAAATAATCCTATAATCAACACAGCAAATTACGTATCCAACCAAACGCCTCAAACCATTTATATGACTGCAGATAACAGTAACTGTTTTGATATTTTTGTATTTGAACTAAACACAGAAAACTGTCCTCCTTATATACCTCAAGGCTTCTCTCCTAACGACGATAACAAGAATGATTTTTTCAATATTCAAGGTCTTTATGATGTATTCGAAAATCATGAATTACTAATTTACAATCGCTACGGTACGCTATTATTTAAAGGCAATAATAACCTAAAATGGCATGGACAAATTAATCAAGGTGTGATAAACATCAACCAAATTGTACCTTCTGGCACGTATTTTTATGTCTTAAAGCTAAACGATAAAAACTACAAAGATCTAGTTGGTTGGGTTTATTTGAATAAATAATTTTTTAAACATTTTATCGTAATTATTTGCATTTTATCGATATTTTAAATACGTTTGTCGTATCCTAAATCAATTCCCAACGTTTAGATAAACTATTGATAGCGAGCTATGAAAACGGAAAAAACCTACAACAAAAGTCTAATTTTTTGGCTAACCATTGTACATTTATTATTAGGCTATTTAACATTTGCCCAGCAAATCACAATAAATGATACATTTTCTGCGCAAGAATTGGTAGAAAATAATCTTGTACAAGGTTGTGTAGAAGTGAGCAATATTAGCTCTAACATTAATGGTCAAATTGATGGGTTTTCTAGTTTTGGATATTTTGAAAGAGCTGGCTCTAGTTTTCCTTTTGAAAACGGTATAATGCTTTCCACTGGACAAGCTGTTTCAGCTGGAAATGCTTTAAACGCTAATGAGTTAAACGATGGTACAACCAATTGGACTACAGATCCAGATTTAGAAACTGCTTTAGGGATAAGCAATACATTAAATGCAACTTCAATAGAATTTGATTTTATATCTACTTCAAGTACTATTTCATTTAATTACATATTAGCATCAGAAGAGTATTTTGCAGATTACCCTTGTCAATATTCAGATGGATTCGCTTTTTTAATTAGAGAAGCCGGAACAAGTAATCCTTATCAAAATATTGCGTTAGTTCCTGGTACATCTACACCAGTTAACACTATGACTATTCATGATGAAATAGTTGGGTTTTGTCCTGCTGAAAATGCCAATTATTTTGAAGGTTATAATATAGGTGATACTAACTTTAACGGACGAACAACAATTTTAACTGCTTCTGCTACCATTACACCAAATGTGCAGTATAATATAAAATTAATTGTTGCCGATCAAACAGACCAAAATTATGATACAGCTGTTTTTATAGAAGGAAATAGCTTTACAGATTCGGTAGATTTAGGTAACGATATTAATACTTGTGATGCATCTGTTACGTTAGATGCAAACACTAATAATCCTCAAGCAACTTACCAATGGTATTTAGATGGCGCTATTATTCCTGCTGAAATTAACAGCACACTAAATGTAACGTCAGATGGTGCATATACAGTACAAATCACTGTGCCTTTAAATGCTAGTTTTTGTACGTTTGAAGATACTATAAATGTAACTTTAAATACAATACAAACTGGTCCATCTGTTACAGATATAGTTGTTTGTGACGATGCATCTAATGACGGTACAGAAGTTTTTGATTTAAATCCTAAAATTACCGAAGTTGAAGCTGTTTTACCAAATTCGACTTACAATATTACATTTCACACATCACAATCAGATGCGATAAATGATCAAAACTCAACAACTTCTGTAACTAGTACTTCACCAACTCAAGCTGTGTATTACAATGCGCAAGACACAAACACTGGTTGTATTTATGTTGGAACCTTCAACTTAATAATTAATCCGTTTCCTACAGTTACAAACCCAACAACACTTTCGGTTTGTTCTAATAATGGTGGTAGCGTAGATTTAACTGTAAAGGATGACGAAATTACTAACAGCAACGTAAATTATTTAATTACTTACCATTTTAATCCTGCAGATGCTCAAACAGGAGCAAATCCAATACCTCAACCTTATACACCTTCAAATCCAACCGAAACTGTTTATGTTCACGTTATGGATGTTACAACTGGTTGTATTGCAACAACGTCTTTAGATATAGAGGTTAACACCAATCCTGTTATAAATCCTGATGTACAACAATTAGATGCTTGCGAACAAGATGGAGATGGTTTTGATACTTTTGATTTAACCCAAAATATAGACGATATTTTAAACGGACTCACTAACGTAACGGTAACTTATCATGAAACTTTAGACGATGCAAATCTTGGTTTAAATCCTATTAACAACCCAACAAGTTATGATAATATAGATCAAGATGTACAAGTAGTTTTTGTTAGAGTTGAAGATAACGCAACTGGTTGCGCATCTGTAGTACCAATGGAACTGCATACCTTTTTATTAGAAACCGGGACAAATATTACAGATTTTTACGAGTGTGACGATGCTAGTAATGATGGTATTGTGGATTTTGATTTACAACAAGTTGGGATAGAAATTATTAACGACTTAGAGAATGTAACTATAGATTTTTACGAAACCGAAACCGATCAAACTAACGGTACAAACGCTATAGACCAATCTGTTTTATATACGATTACTACAAATCCAACCGAATTATTTATAACCTTAAACAGCTCTACTTGTACGCATTTTGCAAGTATATTTTTACATATCAATGAAGGATTTGACATTTCACTTACAGACACACAATATTACTGCGATACCGACGACGATGGATTTACAAGCATAGAACTTTCAAGTTTTGATGCTTACGCTGGAACTGGTGTACCTAATCCTTATGTAAGTTATTTTGAAACCCAAACCGATGCCGATAATAATGCTAATATTTTACCAGCATTTTATAATAATCCAACTAATCCTTTAACACTTTACGTTAGAGTACAAAACACAAATACTAGTTGTTACGCAATTTCTTCAATTAATATTGAAGTTTTGCCTGCTCCAACCATTATGCAACCTTCAGATATTGTTATTTGTGACGACGATCAAGATGGTATGTACATAGTAGATTTAGATGCTAAAATTGCCGAAATTGTGAGCGATACAACTAACCGCACAATAACTTTTCACACATCTCAAAATGATGCAGATGCTAGCAATAACGCTATTACTAACACATTAAATTATAATGCAGATACACAAACCATATTTTGTAGAGTAGAAAATACAACTACTGGTTGTTATGCTGTACAACCCTTTGAAATTATTGTAAATACCTTACCTGTTTTCCCTAACATTTCTACCTATACTAATTGCGAAACCGATGGTAACCAAATAGCAGATTTTATCTTCCAAGATAAAGATGCCGAAATTTTAAACGGTCAAACAGGTAAAGAAGTTTTGTATTTTGAAACTGCTCAAAACGCTATAGACAATATTGCTCCAATAGATAAAACGGTTGCATACCAAAATACATCTTCGCCTCAAACTATTTATGTTAGAGTACAAAACTTAACAGACAATAGTTGTTATGGGACTTCATCGTTTGATATAGTCGTTGGATCGTACCCTATTTACAATGCACCAACGGATGTTTTTGTTTGTGACGATGTGACTAATGACGGATCAGAAACTTTTGATTTAAATACAGTAACTGCAGAGATTATACAAGGTTCTCCAGAAACATTAATTGTAAATTATTACGAATCGCTTACTGATGCAGAAAATGAAGTTAATCCGTTACCAATTTCAACATTTAGTAATACACAAAATCCGCAAGAATTATTTGCAGTAGTAGACAATGGAACGTATTGTAAAGGTATTGCTAGTTTCGAATTCAATGTAATTCAAGTACCATTAACAAACATGCCTAGTGCTTTAGAAACTTGCGATGATGATACAGATGGTTTTTCAACTTTTGATTTAACTGTTTCTGAAGTTGAAGTATTACCAATCCGTCAAAACAATACGGTAATCGAGTATTACACAGATTCATTAGAATTAGAACAAGGGATAAATCAAATTTCAAATCCTCAAAATTTCACAAATACGGTAAATCCGCAAACAGTATTTATTAAAGTCGTAAATACGGTTTCTAATTGTTATGCAGAAATTCCTTTAGAATTAATTGTTGAAGTTCCGCCAGTAATTAATCCCAATGTAAGTATTCAAATTTGCGAAGATGCATCTTTCACCTACAATTTAAACGATGCGTTGCCAGAATTAATTGACACAACACAATCTATTGTTTCAGAATTTTACGCAACACTTAACGATGCACAACTTCAACAAAATATGTTAAACACTAATTACACGTATAATGTTGGTAGTCAAAACATCTATTTACGTGCTAATTTTACAGGTAGCGATTGTTTTAATATAGAACCACTTACTTTAACAGCAAATCCTTTACCAACTGCTAATACCATACAAGATTTACAGACTTGTGACGACGATTACGACTTTATTGCAAACTTTGATTTAAGTGTGCAAACAGCTATAGTCTTAGGCAGTCAAAATGCATCTAATTTTACGGTAAGTTATCACGAATCTCAATCTGATGCAGACAACAATCAAAACGCTTTAAGTGATTTAAACGTAACAACAGAAAACGGAACGCCTTATTTTATTAGAATTGAAAACAACACGACAAACTGCTACTCTACTACCAGTTTTACAACAATTGTAAATCGTAAACCAGAAGTAGATATAGAAGATCAAGTGCTTTGTCTTGATGATTTACCATTACTAGTTTCTGCAGAGACCAATGTTGCTACAGATAGTTATTTATGGTCAACAGGAAGCACAAGTTCTTACATAGAAGTTTTACAAGTCGGAACCTATTCTGTTACAGTGACCACACAATTTGGATGTAGTACATCTACAACCTTTAGTGTTTCAGAATCTGAAGCAGCAACCATAGAATTTACAGAAACTGTAGATTTTTCAGATCCTAATAATGTAACTGTAGAAGTTTCAGGAATTGGTGATTATCTATATCAATTTGACGATAATGATCCACAAGAATCTAATTTCTTTTACAATGTACCAATTGGTCCACATACTATTACAGTGATAGATTTAAACGGTTGTAATTCAACTTCAAAAGACATTGTAATTATAGACATTCCTAAATTTGTTACACCAAATAACGATGGGTATTTTGATACTTGGCATATTACTGGTGTAGAACAACTAGAAGGTACAATTGTTTACATTTTTGACCGTTATGGTAAACTTCTTAAAACACTTACACATGCTTCGCCTGGTTGGGACGGAACATACAATGGTAATGTTATGCCTACAACAGACTATTGGTATGTTGCTAATGTTAAAAAAGGAAGTATAGAGTTTCAAGTAAAAGGACACTTTACCTTAAAGCTTTAACATATATTAACTGTTAAAAATTAGAATAGTTCCGTACCTTTGCATGCCATTTGTAAATGTATGAGACTTACTGTAATCTGCTTATTGTTTTTATGTGCAAATCTAGTATCATCACAAAATGTGACTACAGATTGGACAACTTACTCTGCGCAACAACTAATTGAAGATGTGTTAATTGGCAATTCTTGTATTAGTAATGTTAATGTTACTAATGTCGTTGGCGGCAATTTTTCTACCAATGATTTAAGTTATGGTTATTTTGATAGTAATGGCTCTTCTTTTCCGTTTCAAAGTGGTATTGTTTTAAGTACAGGAAAACTTTCTAATGTAAATGGTCCAAATACAACTTTAAGTGATGACGATGCTAATAACTGGAATGGTGATCCTGATTTAGAACAAATCCTTAACGAAACCAATACATTAAACGCTACAATAATCGAGTTTGAGTTTACTGCGCCTGCTAATCAAATTAGTTTTAGATATTTATTTGCTTCAGAAGAATATCAAGAAGGTAATTCTAGTACTTGCCAATATTCCGATTTATTTGGATTTTTAATTAGGCCAACTGGTACGCAACAATATGAGAATATTGCGTTAGTACCTAATACAAATACACCTGTTAAAGTCACTACAGTTCATCCTGGAATTCCTGGTGCTTGTCAAGAAGAAAATCAAGCGTATTTTGGAAGTTGGAATAATAGCAATGCACCTATAAATTTTAACGGTCAAACTGCTGTTTTAACTGCAATTGCTAACACGACTCCAAATCAAACTTACGAGGTAAAATTAGTAATTGCAGACGAGCAAAACTACAGATATGATTCTGCTGTTTTTTTAGAAGCTAGTAGTTTTGAATTATATACAGATCTTGGTCCTAACTTACTTCAAGAGACTAACAATGCTTTATGCGAAAATGATACAGTTACTTTAGATGCGTCTCAAGTAAATGCTAGTAGTTTTAGATGGTATAAAGACAACGATTTACAACCAGAAACATCTTCTACTTACAACGTAGATACTCCTGGATTATATAATGTAGAAGTGACTTTAAATTCAGGCTGTATTTCTTACGGAGAAGTTGTAATAGAACAATTTAATGAACCTACTGCAATAGACACATCAATTACTAATTGCGATATCAATCAAGATGGATTTACGACGTTTAATTTAACAAATGCAGATCAAACAATTATTAATAATAATAGCGACTATTACGTAGCAAATTATTATGTTTCGCTTAATGATGCAGAATTACAAGTTAACGAAATTCAAAATCCTCAAAGTTTTGATAATACCCAAATTAATCAAACAGTCTACGCATTAGTAGCTAGTAATCAAAGTAATTGTACTTCTATCGCACAAATAGATTTAAGCATTTCTAATAACACATTACCGGTTTATACTTTAGATGAATGTGACCAAGATACAATTGATGGTTTTACAACCTTTGATTTAACACAAATCCAAACGCAAGTTGAAAATTCGGTTCCAGCAAATTCAACTATTACGTTTTACGACAGTTTAGATAACGCTTTCGCGGAAAACAATCCGCTATCATTAAATTATCAGAATACAGTTGCTAATTTTCAAACCATTTACATTAAAGTTACCAACCAAAACAATAGTTGTTATGCAGTTACAGAATTAGAATTATCTGTTTTGTATACACCACAAGTACAAACAGATGAAACTTTAGATTACTGCCTTAATAATTACCCTGAAACTATTACGCTTTATGGTGGCGTTTTAAACGATTCGCCTAGCAATTATTATTACCAATGGTTATTAAATGGTGTAGATACTGGTGTAAACACAAGTTTTATAGATGTAAATGAAATAGGTATATATACCGTAATAATTACAGATCCAAACGGTTGTTTTAATTCTAGAACGATTACGGTTAACCCAATAGAAGCGCCAATAATAGAAAGTATAGATTATACAGATTTTTCTAATAACAATATTGTAACTGTTAATTTACAAAACACAGGCGCGTTTAACTTTGCTATAGACAATTTACCATACCAAGACAGCAATGTGTTTACAAATGTAACAGCTGGTTTACATACTATTTATGTTACAGAAATTAATGGCTGCCAAACCGTTGAGCAAACTATTGCTATCATTGGTTTTCCTAAATATTTTACACCTAACAACGATGGTGTAAATGATTTTTGGAAACCTTATGGCGTTTCAGAAGCATTTAATTCGGATGTAGATATTAAAATTTTTGATCGCTATGGTAAACTTTTGCACCAACTTAATCCATTAAGTCAAGGATGGAATGGTACTTTTAAAGGACAACTACTTCCAACTAACGATTATTGGTTTGTTTTTACAGATGCAAATGGTAGAAGCTATAGAAGTCATTTTACTTTAAAACGTTAATATTTTTTTGATTATTAATCAGATACAATTCTAATTTACCGACCAAGTCCAATCTTTTGAAAGATCTTCCCAATTAGGATTATCTTTTTCAACTAGATTAATTTTCCATTGTCGTTTCCATTTCTTCATATTCTTTTCCCTTTTTATCGCGTCATTAACATATTGATATATTTCAAAATAAATTAATTTATCTAATCCATATTTAGAGCTAAAACCTTCGACTAATTTATTTTTATGTTCAAACATTCTTCTTTCTAAATCGTTAGTAACTCCTATGTATAGAGTACTGTTATGCTTATTACTAATTATATACAAATAGTATTGATGTTGAGTTTTAAACATAATATTATTTTCTCAAGATAGATTCCTGCCTGCGCAGGAATGACAGTGCAATTCTAATTTTAACTTTAAGATAAAAAAAGTTTTATCATTTACTAAGTTAGGTACTAATGAAATTTTCTAATTTTAGTAAAAACTGTTATTGCTACGCATGAATAACCAAACGTTTATCATTTAAACTTTTTATGAATCTAAGGTTTTATTATTTACTTGTTACGTACTTATGGTATTTTTCAATATTAGCAAACCTTGTCATTCCTGCACAATTTTTATAGATCGATTCAAAGTTAAACACTTTAAGATAACAAGTTTTACTATTCAACAGTTACGTTATATTGCCATTATTTAATATTAATAATCCTTGTCATTCCTGCGCAGGCAGGAATCTAAAACAAACTTGTATTCTTAACCTTCCTTTAAATAAAAATCTGATTATTATTCAGTAATTTTACAAGATGAAATTCAATATAAAATCAGAATTTGAGCCAACTGGTGATCAACCACAAGCTATAAAACAATTAGTCGACGGTTTAGATAGTAACGAGAAATACCAAACCTTACTTGGTGTTACTGGTTCTGGTAAAACCTTTACGGTAGCTAACGTAATAAAAGAAGTGCAAAAACCTACTTTAGTTTTAGCACACAATAAGACGTTAGCAGCACAATTGTATTCTGAATTTAAACAGTTTTTCCCCGATAACGCTGTTGAATATTTTGTCTCTTACTATGATTATTATCAACCAGAAGCTTATATACCAACATCTGGAGTTTACATAGAAAAAGACTTATCTATTAATGAAGAAATAGAAAAAATGCGACTAAGCACAACATCGTCTTTACTGTCTGGTAGACGTGATGTTTTGGTTGTTGCATCTGTATCGTGTTTGTATGGTATTGGAAATCCAATTGAATTTCAAAAAAACGTAATCACTTTAGAAGTCGATCAAGAAATTTCGCGTACAAAATTACTTCATATGTTAGTGCAAAGTCTGTATTCACGTACCGAAGCCGATTTTAGACATGGTAATTTCAGAATTAAAGGAGATACCGTAGATATTTTCCCAAGTTATGCAGATGATGCGTTTAGAATTCACTTTTTTGGTGACGAAATTGAAGATATCGAACAGTTCAATATTCAAACTAACGAAGTCATAGAACATTACGATCGTTTAAATATTTATCCTGCCAATATGTTTGTAACATCGCCAGATGTGTTACAAGGTGCGATTAGACAAATTCAAGACGATTTAGTCAAGCAACACGATTATTTTAAAGATATTGGCAAACACCTTGAAGCTAAACGTTTAAAAGAACGTACCGAATTTGACCTAGAAATGATTAGAGAATTAGGCTATTGTTCTGGTATAGAAAACTACTCAAGATACTTAGATGGTCGTGAGCCTGGTACACGTCCGTTCTGTTTATTAGATTATTTTCCTGATGATTATTTAATGGTTGTAGACGAAAGTCACGTTACTATTTCTCAAGTTCACGCGATGTATGGCGGAGATAGAAGTCGTAAAGAAAATTTGGTAGAATATGGTTTTAGATTACCTGCTGCAATGGATAACAGACCTTTAAAGTTTGAAGAGTTTGAAGCATTACAAAATCAAGTGATTTATGTATCTGCAACGCCAGCAGATTACGAGCTAGAAAAAACAGATGGTGTTTACGTAGAACAAGTAATTAGACCAACAGGTTTATTAGATCCAATTATCGAGGTAAGACCAAGCTTAAATCAAATTGATGATTTAATTGAAGAAATCCAGCAACGTGTAGAAAAAGACGAGCGCACGTTAGTCACCACATTAACCAAAAGAATGGCTGAAGAATTAACTAAATACTTAAGCCGAATCCAAATACGTGTACGCTACATACATAGTGATGTAGATACTTTAGAACGTGTTGAAATTATGCAAGATTTACGTAAAGGCTTATTTGATGTATTGGTTGGTGTAAACTTGCTTCGTGAAGGTTTAGACTTACCAGAGGTATCTTTAGTTGCTATTTTAGATGCCGATAAAGAAGGATTTTTAAGATCTAATAGATCTTTAACCCAAACTGTTGGTCGTGCTGCACGTAACCTTAACGGAAAAGCAATAATGTATGCCGATAAAATTACCAATAGTATGCAACAAACTATTGATGAAACCGAATACAGACGCCAAAAACAGATTACTTACAATACTAAAAACAACATCACACCAAAAGCCTTAAATAAAAGCTTAGATAGCGTTTTAGCTAAAAATTCAGTTAGTACTTATAGTTACGAATTGGAAGCTGCAAAAGCAGCTGAACCAGAAAGTAAATATTTAACAAAGCCAGATTTAGAGAAAAAGATAAAAGAAAAAAGAAAACTAATGGAGCAAGCAGCAAAAGCTCTAGATTTTATTGTCGCTGCGCAACTTCGTGATGAAATTAAATCGTATCAAGACCAGCTAGAATCATTAAAAAATTAATTGTACTGTGTTCTAAAAATATCTATTAGTACTTCGGCAGGAACAACTCTATCAGGAAAACCATCCATTAAGTATAATACTCGCATTATAGATTCATGGTTTAATCCCATTTTTAATCCGTAATTAAAAAGTTTGGCTTCATCTTTACCCGATCGTTTACTATCTAAATGTGCTAATAAAACTAATCTATGAAATTGTACAATGCGTTCGCTATGAGATTTTAATACTATTCCATTTATAGGATTAGAAATCAAATAATCAAAATCTTCTCTAGAAACTTCTAATTGCTTAGCTACAGCTAATAAAAAATTAAATTCTATAGGCTTAAGATTTGTATCTCCTTTTGCAAATGCAATCATTTCAGATAGCAAGCTTAATTTTTCAACACGATTAGTCATAACAGTTTCTTTTTTAGCTGTATAAAGTTAACTAAAAGTGATTTTTTATGGTCGTCAAAACTGTGCCACTTATCGAAAAATGAGTAGCTTTACACCTAATTTTAAGGCATTTTATCTGTCTACAAATAAAAACACCATTATTACTTATTGATTTTCAATTAATTAAACATGACAAATAACGATATATTTAAAAAACTAAGAGTCGCGCATAAACTTAAAGATACAGACATCGTAGAGATTTTAGCATTAGTAGATTTTAGAATAACAAAATCTGAATTAAGTGCATTTTTTAGACGCGAAGACCATCCTAATTATGTAGAATGTGGTGATCAAATATTACGTAATTTTTTAAATGGCTTAATTATTCATTTGCGTGGACCAATGCCTAAAAAAGAAAATAATTCTAAGGACAAACCTTCAAACGCTTCAAAACCAAAGTCGTTTAAACCAAAAAAAACGTTTAAAAAACCAAATAAAAATAACGAAAACTAAAATTAATCTTATCTTGCAAACTTTGAAAGATTGAATATGTTTGAAACTACTCCTCAAGTTATAGTAAAACCTTCTATTACTGAAGAAGAAATTAAAGTCCTAAATAAAAAGTATAAAGCATTAACTGTTAATGAAAGAATTATACAGTTGTATAAAGATTTTGATATTAAAGACATAATGCTTACCAGCTCTTTTGCAGCAACTTCAGCTTTTTTATTAAAAATTATATCTGATATTAATACAAATCAAAAAGTATATTTTATTGATACTGGATATCATTTTGAAGAGACTTTAAATTATAAACAACAGCTTGAAGAAAAATACAATTTAAATGTTATTTCTATTGGTGCTGTAAAAGAAGAACATGAGTTTACCTCTAAAGATGAAACTTGGAGAAAAAACCCAGATTTTTGCTGCTCTATAAATAAGGTTAAACCTTTAGATTTAATCAAAAACCAATATAAAATTTGGGTTTCTGGATTAATGAAGTGGCAAAGTGATCATAGAGCAACTTTAGATATTTTTGAATTAAGAGGCGATATTTTAAAATTTTATCCTTTACTAGATGTCACTAAAGAAGAAAGAGATGCTTTTATTAAAGAGCATCAACTACCTTTTCATCCTTTAGTAGAAAAAGGTTATAACTCTATTGGTTGTAAACATTGTACTGTTCCAGGAGAAGATCGATCTGGACGATGGAACAACAATCCAAAAACAGAATGTGGATTACATTTATAAAAAAAGAGCAACTAAAATAGTTGCTCTTTTTTAATTTATATCTATTTAAAGTATTAAGATAAAACTTCTTGTACTTTATCTGCAGCTTCTTGAAACTCTGTTGCACTTAGTACATCTAATCCAGAATTGTCAATTAATTCTTTAGCAATATCTGCATTTGTACCTTGTAATCTTACAATAATTGGTACTTGAATTGCATCACCCATATTTTTATAAGCATCTACAACACCTTGCGCTACACGATCACAACGTACAATACCACCAAAAATATTAATTAATATAGCTTTTACGTTAGGATCTTTTAAGATAATTCTAAAAGCAGCTTCTACACGAGCAGCATCTGCAGTTCCACCAACATCTAAGAAGTTAGCTGGTTCTCCACCTGCTTGCTTAATTAAATCCATAGTCGCCATAGCTAATCCAGCACCGTTAACCATACAACCAACGTTACCATCAAGATCTACATAATTTAATCCTAATTGTCCAGCTTCTACTTCAATTGGGCTTTCTTCACGTAAGTCACGTAATTCTGCTAAATCTTTGTGTCTGTATAATGCATTTGCATCTAAAGTTACTTTTGCATCTACAGCCATAATTTTATCATCACTTGTTTTTAATACTGGATTAATTTCAAATAATGAAGCATCAGACTTATCGTATGCTGTATATAATGCAGTAACAAATTTTGTCATTTCTTTAAACGCTGTACCACTTAAACCTAAATTAAATGCTACACGACGCGCTTGAAAAGGTAAAATTCCTGTAGCAGGATCAATCTCTTCAGTAAATATTAAATGAGGTGTTTTTTCTGCAACTTCTTCAATATCCATTCCTCCTTCTGTAGAGTACATAATCATGTTACGACCATTACCTCTATTTAAAAGTACAGACATGTAAAATTCATTAGGCTCAGAATCACCAGGATAATATACATCTTCTGCAACTAAAACTTGGTGTACACGTTTACCTTCGGCAGAAGTTTGAGGCGTTACAAGATCCATTCCTATAATTTGCCCAGCAATATCTTTAACTTCGTCTAAATTTTTAGCAAGTTTTACTCCGCCACCTTTACCACGTCCACCTGCATGAACTTGTGCTTTAATAACGTGCCAACCTGTACCAGTTTCTTCAGTTAATTGTTTTGCTTTTTCAACTGCTTCGTCTGCTGTTTGGGCAACTAAACCACGTTGGATACGTACGCCAAAACTGCTTAATAATTCTTTTCCTTGATATTCGTGTAAATTCATCTTATTTAAAGTAAAATTTTAGTTCAACAAAAGTAAATAATCACATTTACTTACCCTAATATTTACTACTTAAAATGGTAGAGAAATTTTATTAAAACTTTATAAATTGTTAAATAATTAACAAAATGTGTAAAATGTGTAATATTATAAAGTATTCCTTTTTTTATTAGCTTAATAAAATACCTTTGGCTAAAAATTAAATGTTATGCAAAACAAGCAACTTTTAGATATTGCAAAAGAATTTGGTAGTCCTGTTTATATTTATGATGCTAGTAAAATAGAAACGCAGTACAAAAGATTAACTTCTGCGTTTAAAAAAGTAAAACATCTTAAGGTAAATTATGCGGTAAAAGCATTATCAAATATTTCTGTATTAAAGTTGATGTTAAAACTTGGAGCAGGATTAGATACTGTATCTATCCAAGAAGTGCAACTTGGTCTAAAAGCTGGATTTAAGCCAGAACAGATAATTTTTACACCAAATGGTGTCTCTTTAGAAGAAATTGAAATTGCTGCAAAACTTGGTGTACAGATTAACATTGATAATTTATCTATCCTTGAACAATTTGGAACTAATCACCCTAAAACTCCGGTTTGTATTAGGATAAATCCACATGTTATGGCTGGCGGAAATACAAATATTTCAGTTGGGCATATAGATAGTAAATTTGGTATTTCTATACATCAAATACCTCACATACTTCGTATCGTAGAAAATACTAAAATGAATATTAATGGTATACATATGCATACTGGAAGTGATATTTTAGACATCGATGTATTTTTGTATGCTAGCGAAATTTTATTTGAAACTGCTAAACATTTTAAAAATTTAGAATTTATAGATTTTGGATCAGGTTTTAAAGTTCCTTACGGTAGTGGTGATATAGAAACTAATATTGAAGAATTGGGAGAAAAACTAAGTGCTAGATTTAATGAATTTTGTAAATATTATGGTAAACAACTTACCTTAGCTTTTGAGCCTGGTAAGTTTTTGGTTAGCGAATCAGGACAATTTTTAGTTAAAGTAAATGCTGTTAAACAAACAACATCTACTGTATTTGCTCAAATAGATAGCGGATTTAATCATTTAATTAGACCTATGCTTTATGGCTCTAAACACGAGATTAAAAATCTTTCTAATCCAAAAGGTAAAGAACGATTTTACAGTGTAGTTGGATACATATGCGAAACCGATACTTTTGCTAATAATAGACGAATTAACGAAATTAATGAAGGTGATATTTTAACTTTTAAAAATGCTGGTGCATACTGTTTTTCTATGTCTAGCAATTATAATTCTAGATATAGACCTGCTGAAGTATTAGTATATAAAGATAAAGCACACCTTATTAGAAAAAGAGAAACTTTTGAAGATTTGATTACCAATCAAATAGAAATTACATTATAAATTTTGATAAAATACTAGACCATTTTTATCTAAATCGTAAAAAGCAAATTCTTTTGTTCCCCAATCTGTATGTATCACTTTAGTATCTTTATTAAACGCATTTTTAAAATTATATTCCTGAAATAAAACCTCAACATGTTGCGTTACAATTCTTAACATTGGTCTGTTTTTTTCTACTTCCCATTCTTTTGCATCGTGCCACTGTAAGTGAATTTCTATGTCATCACGTCTAATTCCTGCATAAGTTGGTTGTTTGCCATCATCTGCAAATGCAATACTGAAACCTAATTTATTAACGTAAAACTTTAAGGCTTCTAATACGTTTTTTACGGGTAAAATAGGATGAATTTGATGTAATTTAGTTTGCACAATTAATCTTTAATTGGGTTAACTTCTGGTATATTATCTATACCATAAGTATCAAATAAGTAGATTAAACTTGTCATAGTTGCTGCACCTAACTCCAACTCGCGTTTATTTACAGCATCAAACGTATCGTTAGCTGCATGATGATGATCAAAATACCTTTGAGAATCTGGTCTTAAACCAGCTAAAACATTGCTTGTTGTTTTTAACGGACCAATATCTGCTCCGCTTCCACCTTTTTCAAAATAATGAATTAAATATGGCTCGAATAAAGACTTCCAGCTTAGTACTTTTTCAAAATTAGCATCGCTGCAATCAAAACTAAATCCTCGAGGAGTAAATCCACCAGCATCACTTTCTAAAGCAAAAACATGAGTTTCATTTTTAAGTTTAGCGTCTTCTGCATATTTTTTTCCGCCTCGTAATCCATTTTCTTCATTCATAAATAATACAACTCTAATACTGTGTTTTGGTCTTATTCCACTATTTTTTAATAATCTTAAAACATCCATAGATTGTACTACTCCTGCACCATCGTCATGCGATCCATCGCCTAAATCCCAAGAATCTAGATGTCCGCCAACAACCATAAATTGATTTGGAAATTCTGTTCCTGTAATCTCTCCAATTACATTATATGATAATACATCATCAAATTGCTCGCAGTTTTGTTTAAAATAGAATTGTAAATCGCTATCGTTTTTTAAGGCTTCAGAAAGCTTATCGGCATCATTTGTACTAATTGCAGCAGACGGTATATGTTTACTATTTGGTATATCACCATAAGACATACTTCCTGTATGTGGTAAATCGTCTTGACGTAAATTCATAGATCGGACTATTACACCAACAGCACCGTATTTTATTGCTTCCATTGCACCAGCGTAACGTTGGTTTACACAACCGCCATAAGCCATAAATGTTTGAATTAAATCGGCTTGCATTGGTCTGTTATAAAAAACTATTTTACCTTTTATTTTATCTACGCCAAGAGTTTCTAATTCTTCAAAATTTTTAACTTCAATTACATTAGCTGTTAATCCATTTTGTGGTGTTGCTATTGATCCGCCAAGTGCACAAATGTTTACTTTATTAATTACAGAATTAGTAACAAAATGCGCTTCTTCTTTGTCGCCTCTTACCCATTTTGGTACCATAACTGGTTGTAACCATACTTTATCTAAACCTAACTTTTCTAGTTCTGCTTTAGTGTACTGAACAGCTTTTTCGGCATTTTCAGATCCTGATAATCTTCCTCCAATTGAATTTGATAAATAATCCAACCATTGGTAACTTTTTCCGTTAGTTAAAGATTGTGTATAGATTGTTTTTAATACCTCTTGATCTGTTTGCGCATTGACGTTTGCAAATAGTAGTAGTGCTAAGATTATTGTAAGCTGTTTCATGATTGTTGCGTTAGCGATTACTCATATATTTTTATTTTGAAAGAAATCGTGATTACTTTGTAATTGAACGGTTTGTTTGAGCGCCTCGTAGAGCGCGAGTAGCGAAAGCGCGACCCTTGTGGTAACGCCCAAAAAAGACTACTCGTTAGTTAGTTGTTCTTTATAAAGATGTAGGTTTTCTTTAGTTATAGCATCTAATTCTGGTTCTTTAATATCTGTATAAGTTTTTAAAGTTTCGTATAAAATAGTTGCTACGGTTAATCTTGCTGTTGGTTTATCGTCTGCTGGAATATTATACCATGGTGCTTGATCTGTACTTGTTCGATTTATGGCATCTTCATAACAAGTCATATAATTATCCCATAATTTTCTTTCTTTTAAATCTCCTGCCGAAAATTTCCAGTTTTTTTCTTGTAGTTCTAAGCGTCTTAAAAGTCTTTTTCGTTGTTCTTCTTTAGATAAGTTTAAAAAGAATTTAAAAATGATTGTTCCATTTTCTGCTAAGTGCTTTTCAAAATTTTTAATTTGTTGAAAACGCTTATCCCAAAAGGCTTCATCTACATCTTCTATAGACTTAACAAACGGAAGTTTTTCATTTAAAATGTATTCTGGATGCACACGAGTTACCAATACATTTTCATAATGCGTACGATTATGTACACCAAATTTTCCTCTTGCTGGTAAATGCAAGTAATGTCTCCATAAATAATCATGTTTTAATTCTAGTTCTGTAGGCACTTTAAAACTCATTACTTCTACGCCTCTAGCGTTAAAATCTTTAAAAACTTCTCTAATTAAACTGTCTTTTCCAGACGTGTCCATACCTTGTAAACATACTAAAACAGAATATTTACCATGCGCATACATGGTGTCCTGTAGCTCTCCTAATTTTCTTCTAACTTTTTTTAATGCTTTTTTGGTTTGGTCTCTATCTGCATCAAGATTTATAGACGTTGGTAACTGCTTTAAAGTTATTTGATTAGTTATTTTATGGTCGCTTATATTTATGGATTTCATTATAAAGTAATTATTATGGATATTAAATATACAGAAGATTTTGTAGTTTGCAATTTAAAACCAAACTATGTTTTATCGCTATTTATTAATTTTTTGCTTTGGTTTCCTGTATTGTAATGCACAACAGGACACATTGCAGCCTTTTTATAAAACTAATATTTCTAAACCAGACATTTTATCTACACATAGTTTTGGTGTGTTTACATCTAGACTTCAGGGTCATTTTGAAATGACTGCACAAAAAAAATCTTCTGTTTTTATTGGATTGAAAAGCGGAAATGTATGGAGTCCGCCGTTACTGGTCTATATTCCTAAAAATGAAGCTGACAGAGTAAGAGTAAGAACTTACAATTGGGATCAAGCCCATCGTGCTTTTGATGAAAACACCATTGAAAAAGACTCCTTTTACATTGCTAACGATGGTGTTACCAAAGGTTTTAACTTAAATTTTAATATTTATCTTGCTAAAAAACATGAACTTATTATCGATTTTAGAACTCACCTTTTAACTAGCGGAAAATCTATTTTTAGTATTCTTACTAGTGATGAATTTATCGAGAAATTTCATGAAAATATAGCTGGAGGAAATGATCCTTTTGATAGGAAAGTTTTCGGTTTTAATAAAGCAACTATTAATTACGTAGATCGAAACTCCAATAGTATGACGATTAATAATGGTGATTTTTTTGCTACTGGAATTAAAACTAGTTATTACTATTATCCAGGATTATTTAAAAGATTATCTCAGAATTTTAAAGTGAATTTTGGTGCACATCTTGGAGCAAATTTATCTAAATATAATAGTGCTTTAGATTTAGGGTTGTCTACCAACGCTATTAAATTGTATAAATTAAATACAAGTAGTCAAATCAACGTTGGGTTAAGTGTTGGTGTTTTACGCAAAAATATAATTGATTTTAAATCTACAAATTTGGATTTTGGCACTAATGCTTTTATAGCAAATTTAGAATCTTCTTTAGAGTATAGTTTTAAAACTAAACAAGACGTTATACATGCGTTTGGTGCAAATTTTTATTTACAATCTAGCCTAAATAAAAAAGAAGAGCTTGATTACATTATTCCTATTAGACATCCAAATGCTTTTAAATCTTGGGGACAAGGTGCTTTAAACCTTTACAAAAACATAAATTATTGGAGTTTTATATATTCTTTTAGTAAAAAAAATACCACTTACTTTTATGTACAACAAGACCTTACTTTAAATAATAACCCAGACATACAAACTGGTGTTGGATATAAATTTAGTTTATAAAAAAAGCCTCTATATTTAGAGGCTTTTTTTTATTTACTAGCAAAAAGTTTGACATCTTTTTCGCTTACCTCTTTTTCTCCTAAAATTAATAAGCGTTCTACGACATTTCGCAATTCTCTTATATTTCCTGTCCAATCGTAATCTTGTAATAATTTTACTGCTTTATCAGAGAATGTTTTTTCTGCTGTACCTTGTTCTTCAGAGATTTTTTTTGCAAAATGACTTATTAATAAAGGTATATCTTCTCTTCTATCGTTTAACGCAGGAACTTTAACTAAAATTACTGCAAGTCTATGATATAAATCTTCTCTAAACTTACCGTCTTCAATTTCTTTTTTAAGATTTTTATTTGTGGCTGCAATTACTCTAACATTAACTTTAATGTCTTTATCGCTTCCTACTCGCTGTATGCGACTTTCTTGTAATGCACGAAGTACTTTTGCTTGCGCAGAAAGTGACATATCTCCTATTTCATCTAAAAAAATGGTACCACCATTAGCAGCTTCAAATTTTCCTGCGCGATCTTTTGCTGCACTTGTAAAAGCTCCTTTAACATGACCAAATAACTCGCTTTCTATTAATTCTGAAGGAATTGCAGCACAATTAACCTCAATCATTGGACCTTTACTTCGTTCGCTTTTTTCGTGTAACCAATGCGCAACTAGTTCTTTACCTGTTCCATTTGGTCCTGTAATTAATACTCTTGCATCTGTTGGCGCCACTTTATCTATAATATCTTTGATTTGTGATATAGCGTCGCTATCTCCTATCATTTCGTATTTTTTGCTGACTTTCTTTTTAAGAATTTTGTTTTCTACAACTAATTCTTTTCGGTCTAATGCATTACGAACAGTGTTTAATAAACGGTTTAAATCTGGCGGCTTTGAAATATAATCAAAAGCACCTAAACGCATGGTATTTACTGCGGTATCTAAGTCTCCATGACCAGAAATCATTACCATTGGTATTTCTGGTTTTATTTTTTTTACTGCTTCTAGGACTTCAACACCATCCATTTTAGGCATTTTAATATCGCACAGAATTAAATCGTAATCGTCTTTTTTTATTTTGTCTATTCCTGCCAATCCATCTTCAGCTTCATCTACTTCATACGTATCATTTTCTTCAGAAAGTATTTTAACTAATACTCTTCTAATTGCTGCTTCGTCTTCTATTACTAGTATTTTTGACATTATATTTTAAATTTTATTCCTGTTCTTAAATAAAATGTATTAGTATCGTCTAAAGTAAATACATCTTCTCTATCTTGATTTCTAAGTACATTATTCATCATAAATGTATGACCAATATAACTGTAACCTACTAAATGTTTTGAAAAATTATAATCATATCCTATGCCAATTACTGCAATTGACAAAGATATATTATCTACTTGCTTACCTAAAACCATGGTTGGCTTTTGTAAATGGGCAAAATAACCATCTAATCCTACAAATGTTTCTATCGAGTGTTTATCGTTAAAATAATAGGTAACGTTAGATTTTGGTACTCCTAAACTTAATGACCAATTCTTATTAACCTGTCTAAAATAGTTTACAAAAGGAAGCGGAAACGGCAATCCTG
This sequence comes from Mesoflavibacter profundi, assembly GCF_014764305.1. Lineage (NCBI taxonomy): Bacteria > Pseudomonadati > Bacteroidota > Flavobacteriia > Flavobacteriales > Flavobacteriaceae > Mesoflavibacter > Mesoflavibacter profundi. The sequence continues at coordinate 2,093,875 of NZ_CP061703.1, read as the reverse complement.
TTGTTGTATTATAAGTTAGGCCTAAAATTAAGCGATAAGGACGTTTTATATCTGTTGCATCTGTCCTATCTTTTATTGCATAAACGCCACCATTTAAAAATAAATCTTCGTGGGTTATTTTGTTATTTAATGTTGAAGCTATTCGCGGTGTTATTTTTGCTCCAATACGCCAATTTTGATTTAATTTAAAGGTATATCCTAAATTAAAATCGATAATATTTAAAGTTCTTAAAGGATCTTTATCAAATGGATAATTGTCTTCTAAGTTTAAAATAATGCGGTTATATTCTCCACCAATAATTAAGTAGCAATCTTCGCTTGTTTTAAGCGGAAAATTAAGTAATGCTCTTAGTCTAGTATATTGATCTTCTGAGTTCCCTTTAGGTATAAAAGAATACTCTAATCGTGCTAGATCTGTTAATTGTGCCAATGCCGAAAAACAAAAGCTAAATAGTAATAAGGTTAGAAATATTTTAGCTTGGTTTTTCTTCATTTGGTTTATGTATAATATGAACATCTCTTTGCGGGAAAGGAATGCTAATGTTATGGTCTTTAAATAACTTATTTATTGTAAATCTAATATCACTTTTAGGCATTACAGCATTAAAACTATCGTTTAAAGTGAAAATTAACTTAAATGTTAATGCACTGTCACCAAAATCTGTAAATAAAACGGTTGCTGCAGGATGTTTTAATACGGCTTCGTGTGATTCGGCAGCTTGTAAAAGTAATTTTTTAACCAACTCGACATCACTACCATAAGCAACTCCAACAGTAATACTTTCTCTTGTAGATGTACCGTTTTGCGTCCAGTTATACAATATGTTAGTTAAGTATAAATGATTAGGTATAATTAATACTTTATTATCTATAGTTACAGCTCTTGTGGTACGTAGTTTAATCTCTTCTACACGACCTACTTTACCATCTATTTCTATAATATCACCAACGTGAGCCGATTGATCGATAAGAATAAAAACTCCAGAAATTATATCCTGAAAAAAGGTTTGTAATGCTAAACCAATACCTATTAAAAGTGCTGCAGATGCTGCGAAAACTGCGGTGACATTTACACCAATTCCGTTTAAAGTAATAAGTAATATTATAACATAGATAAGCCATCTAAAATAACCATACACTACACTAAACTTACCTTTATCTTCTTCCGGTAATCGTCTTGTTAAGACTTTAAGTAAAATTCTTAAAAATATAGTGGTTATAAATATAACGCTAACTATAATGATAAGATCTCTAACAGAAACCGTTATTTTATCTGAAAAATCTATATGCAGATTTAAAAAATCTGAAAATTTTTCCCACATCGTGCTCTCTACAATAGCATCTTCAATTTTTTCTATTTTTTCTTCGACTTTACCTTGCATTAGTATTTAATCCATTTAATAAGTTCTTTGTAACTAGGCTTTTTACCGTACATTAAAATACCAACTCTATATATTTTTGCTGCAAACCAAACCGTAAATAAAAATGTTCCTATTAATAACGTTAAGGACACTATTTGCTGCCAAATGGGTACGCCAAATGGTATACGCATTAACATTACTACTGGAGAAGTAAATGGTATAAACGAAAATACGGTACTTACGGTTCCATGCGGATCTTCAATCACCGTAAACATACCAACATAAACCGCTAAAATTAAAGGCATTAAAATTGGCAACATAAACTGCTGTGTATCTGTCTCGTTATCTACTGCTGCACCAATTGCTGCATATAAAGAACTATATAATAAATAACCACTAATAAAAAACAACAAAAAGGCTATAATCAAGTTAGCTAAAGGTAAGTTGAAGAATGCCGAAAAAATAATTTGTGCTTTTTCTGCAGCATCTGGATCTGTCATAGCTTGCTGCATCATTTGTTGTTGTGGCGACTGTATTTGCGCTAAATCTATACCAAAAATAGCTGTAACAATTACCATTAAAACGCCACCTAAAATTAACCAAATTAAAAATTGGGTAATACCTGCTAAAGATGTACCAATAATCTTACCTAACATTAACTGTATTGGTTTTACAGATGAAATGATAACCTCTATAATTCGGCTAGTTTTTTCTTCAATAACGCTACGCATAATCATGTTTCCATAAATTATGATAAACATAAAAAGTAAATAACCTGCAGCGCCACCAAACGCTAATTTTACTACACTGTCAAATTTTGAAGATTTCTCTCCTGAGAAATTTTCTTGAGAAATATCTATTCTAATTTTAGAATCGTCTATTAACTTTGTATCAATACCTTTATTAGCAAGATTTTTATGGGTTAATTCTGTTTCTATCAACTTCTCTAAATCTGAAATTAAAGATAATGCTGGTGTTTCTTTAGAATAAAACTGAACTTTATTTTTTGCGTCTGAAAGATCATTTATTTCTTCTATGTAAAGCAAACCGTAATTGTCGTTTGTTTTTACAATTTGTTTTGCATCTTCTAATTGCTTTCCTTCTAAGATATCGTATTTAATTTCTTTAGAATCTTTAAATACATCTGTTAAATATCCTGATTCATCTAATACAGAAATATGTCTTTGTGAGTCATTATTTAACTGCGATAAATAAGCGACAACTGCAATTAGTGCTATAAATATTAACGGACTTAAAATAGTCATAATTAAAAACGCTTTGTTTTTAACCTTTGTTAAATATTCTCTTTTTATAATAAGTGGAAGATGATTCATAATTAATTATTCTTAACCGTTTGAATAAATATATCATTAGCACTTGGAATTACCTCTACAAAATGAGATACTTGTCCTTTTGTGGTAAGGTAATTTAGCAAATCGTTAGCGGTTTCTTTTTCAGTTAGTTTTATATTTAATTTTAAATCGTTTCCTAAAGTTTTAAAACTTGCTGGTGTTACACTAAATTTTTGCTGTAATTCTTGTTCTAAGCTTAACTCTTTTGGATTTATACCAATTTCGAAGGTATTGGTTTTGTATTGGCGTTTTACATCCATTAAATTACCATCCAAAATTTTATTTGACTTGTTTAATAAAGCTATATGATCACACAATTCTTCTACAGATTCCATACGATGAGTAGAAAAAATCACTGTTGCACCTTCGTCTCTTAATCTTAAAATTTCGTCTTTAATTAAGTTTGCATTTATAGGGTCAAATCCAGAAAAAGGTTCGTCAAAAATTAGTAACTTAGGTTGGTGCAATACCGTAACTACAAATTGTATTTTTTGAGCCATTCCTTTAGATAACTCTTGGATTTTTTTATTCCACCAATCACCTATTTCTAGTCTATCAAACCATATTTTAAGACGCTTTTTAGCTTCGGCTTTGTCCATACCTTTTAGTTGAGCTAGGTAAAGTGCTTGCTCACCAACTTTCATTGATTTATACAAACCACGTTCTTCTGGTAAATATCCAATATCTTTTATGTGGTGATTTTTTAAAGTTTCTCCATCTAATAACACATGACCAGTATCGGGCATTGTTATTTGATTAACTATTCTTATTAAGGTGGTTTTACCTGCACCGTTTGGTCCCAATAGTCCAAAAATGCTACCTTTTGGAACAGCAATAGACACATTGTTTAATGCGGTAAAATCTCCAAATTTTTTAGAAACCGAATGGACTTCTAATAAGTTGCTCATACTTTAGTTTGATTGATTAGTTAGTGTATCTAGTCTTTGTAAATATAGAAAATGTTAAAAAAGTAACCGTGTAGATTATGGCTTTTTTAACTTTAAGAATTTAATTTTTGCACAAAAAACAAAACCCATCCTTCACAAAAGTCAAGGATGGGAAAAAATTGCTATGAAAAAGAAAAATTACCGTTGGATAAATCCAACGATAAATCAAATATAGTATTTTTATTTAAAACAGTTGTTAAATGATAAAAATAGTTAAACAAAAAGTCCGCTTTTAACGGACTTTTATGCATTTACTCTATTTGTTTGTTATGAAAACATGTCTTTTACTTTCTCAAAAAAGGATTTATCACCTGTATCTGGTTTTGGTGTAAAATGCTCGTCATCTTTCATATTTTCGAAAAATTCTTTTTGAGTTTTATTTAAAGTTTTTGGTGTCCAAACATTAACATGCACTAATAAATCACCTTTTCCGTAACCATTTATACTAGGTATTCCTTTTCCGCGTAAGCGTAAAATTTTACCTGATTGTACACCTGCTTCTATTTTAATTCTAACTTTTCCTGTAACTGTATCTATTTCTTTAGATGCTCCTAAAATGGCGTCTGGTAAACTTACGTACAAATCGTAATGTAAGTTATCGCCTTCTCTTTGTAGGTTTTCGTGTGGCAATTCTTCTATCGCAACTAATAAATCACCAGAAATACCATTACCTGGCGCTTCGTTACCTTTTCCAGACACTTTAAGTTGCATTCCATCTACAACTCCAGCTGGAATATTTACAGGTATAGTTTCTTCTTTTATAATTAACCCTTGAGCATCTGCGTCTTTAGGTTTTTTATCGATAATTTGTCCTGCTCCGCCACATGTATTACATGGTGCAGATGTTTGCATGCGTCCTAAAATGGTGTTTGTTACTCGTGTAACTTGTCCAGAACCATTACATGTTGTACAGGTTTTATAGGTTGTTCCAGATGCTTGAACTTTACGTTTTACTTTTATCTTTTTTTCTACGCCATTTGCAATTTCTTCTAAAGATAATTTTAATCTAACTCGTAAATTACTTCCTTTTACACGACGTTGTCCGCCACTAAAACCGCCACCAAAGCCAGAAAATCCTCCGCCTCCAAAAGCGCCACCAAAGATATCTCCAAATTGGCTAAATATGTCGTCCATATTCATACCGCCGCCACCAAATCCGCCAGCGCCTTCAAACGCTTGGTGACCAAATTGATCATAACGCGCTTTCTTATTCTCGTCACTTAAGACTTCGTAAGCTTCTGCAGCTTCTTTAAATTTAGCTTCTGCTTTTGGATTATCAGGGTTTTTATCTGGATGGTATTTAATAGCTTGCTTACGGTAAGCCTTTTTTATTTCGGCTTGCGATGCTGATTTTTCAATACCTAATATTTCGTAATAGTCTCTTTTTGCCATGTTATTTTGCTTTAAGCTTTGCTTTTAGCTATAGTATAAATTATTGTCCAATTACTACCTTAGGGAAACGTATAACGGTTTCGCCTAATTTGTAACCTTTTTCTATAACATCTACAATTTTACCTTTTAAATCTTCTGTTGGAGCTGGTATTTGTGTTACCGCTTCGTGATGATCTGCATCAAATTTATCGCCTTTTTCTACTTCAATTTTTGTTAATCCTTTTTGTTGAAGTGTTTGTAGCAATTTATTGTAAATTAATAGAACACCTTTACGTAATTCTTCTGCCTCTTTGTCTTCTTCGATATGTAATAAGGCACGTTCAAAATCGTCTAATACTGGTAACATTGCTACCATTACATCTTTACTTGCTGTTTGAAATAACTCTATACGCTCTCTAGATGTACGTTTTTTATAATTTTCAAATTCTGCAAATAAGCGTAAAAACTTATCTTTTTCTTGCTGTAATTCTTCTTTTAGCTTGTCTTCTACAGATATTTCTTCTGTGTTATTATCTGCATCATTTACAGCATTTGTTGTATTAGAAGCTGTTTTAACGTCTTCTTCTATATGGTTTTCTTCTTTATTTTTTTTACTCATTGTCGTACTTTTTTAAATACTTTTTATATGATGGCAAAAGTACTGCCAATAAGTTTAAAATGTCAAAATGTCATTATAATTTTTTAACATTAATTTAATTATCTTCCATGGAATATTTTTCTATATTTGTACAACTAAATTCAAAAAACAAGATATATTATGAAAAAATTAGTATTTAACTTATTTACAGTTGCAGCATTAGGACTTGCTGTTGTTGCTTGTAAAAACGAAAAGAAAGCTGAAACTACAGACGCTAAAGAAGTACAAGAAGTAGCTGCATCTGCAAAATATAAAGCTATTCCAGAAAACTCTATGATTATGTGGAAAGCTAATAAAATTGTTGGTGGACACGAAGGTACAATTAACGTATCTAATGGTGTTGCTAATCTTGAAGGTGATAAATTAGTTGGTGGATCTTTTATTTTTGACATCAATACAATTAATCCTACAGATATTCCTAAAGAAGAAGAAAGTCACGCTAAGTTAACTAGCCACTTAAAAAATGCCGATTTCTTTGATGTTGAAAATCACGATACTGCTGTATTTGAAATCACTAGCGTTGAAGGTAACAACGTAAGCGGAAACTTAACTTTAAAAGGTATTAAGAAAAACGTAACTTTTCCTGCTCAAGTAACTGTTAATGGTGATGAGTTAACTATTTCTAGTGAAACTTTTACAATTGATAGAACAGAATGGGGAATTGAATATAACTCTGGAAAAGTAATGGATCCTGCAAAATTAGGTGATTACTTAATTAAAGATGATGTTGAGTTAAAAGTTATGGTAAAAGCTAAAAAAGCATAGGTTTTAGTTGAAACTATTTTTATAAGTGAAAGAGCCACAACATCATGTTGTGGCTTTTTTTTTTAGCTATAATTAAAAAAAGAAGTTTAAAGATTTAAAAACATCTAAAACAGGCTACATTACTATCACAGTTAAGCAGCACAATGGAATACGATTTAAGACTTTAGGTAAAAATGTATTAAAACACGATTCTTAATTATTTTAATTCGGCTTCTAATGCTCTTTGTAGTTTGTAATATTTAAATTGAAATCCAGTATCTTCAATTTTTTTAGAACTTACGCGTTGACTTTCTATTAGTAGAATATGCATTTCACCTAAAATAATATTTAGCATAAATTTAGGTATGTTAGGTAAAAAATAAGGCACTTTTAAAGTAGTTGCAATTGCTTTGCTTAACGTATTATTAGATTCTGGATTAGGTGCAACACCATTATATACACCTTCTAATTCTTCTTCTAAAGCATGTAAAAATATCGAAGCCAAATCGTCTATATGAATCCAAGATTGCCACTGTTTTCCAGAACCTAAAGCTGCTCCAGCACCAAACTTAAATGGTTTTATCATTTGTGGTAAAGCACCACCTTTTTTAGATAACACTAAACCTATTCTAATTTTTACTACACTAATTCCTAATGTTTTAAAAGCATCTATAGCGTGTTCCCATTTTTGAACAACTTGACCTAAAAAGGAAGCGCTTACTTGCTTATCTTCTTCTGTATAATAATTGGTTAAAGAACTAGGATAAAAACCTATTGCACTAGCTGAAATTATTTGAGAAATATGATGATCTATATTTTGTAACGTATTAAATAATAATTGTGCAGATTGTGTACGGCTTAAAATTATTTCTTTTTTATAAGTATCTGTCCACCGTTTTGATATAGATGCACCAACTAAATTAATGATGATATCTACATTTTTAAAACAAGCTTCGTCAATTTCATTTTTAGATGGATTCCATAAAAACCCTTGAAAATTTGGCTTGTTGCTTAGTTTATTTTTACTAGTAGTTAGGTAATTAACAGCAATGTTTTTTTCGTGACATTTTTTAACTATCTCTTTTCCTATCAATCCAGTTGCTCCTGTTATTAATACACGCATTTCTTTTTCATTTTATGTAAAAATACGCATTAATAATGTGCTTAAAATAACCTTTAAGTTTGATTTAACAGATTTTACAAAAGCGATTACTTTACAGCTCTTAACATATGCCTTTTACTTGGCGGACCAGGACAACGTTGTACAGTAAACCCAACACTTTGCATAGCTCGTCTTGCTGCGCCTTGAGCACAGTAGGTTACTAAAACGCCTTTATTATTTAAAGCTTTATAAAGAATTTTAAAAATTGGTGCTGTCCATAATTCTGGTTGCGATCCAGGACCAAACGCATCGTAGTATATGATGTCAAAATAATTTTGGTCTTTTAAATTGAAAATATCTTGTTGACGCTTTTCTAGCGTAAAATGTTCTGAAATTTTTACCACCTTTTCCCATTCTACCTCGTGCATTTTATTAAAAGTAGATTGCAAGTCTTCTCTTTTAAAGGCTTTAGGAAAGTTTAGCTGCGATGTGATTTCTAAAGAAATTGGATATTGCTCTACACCAACGTAGTCAATATTTAGCGCTAATGTTTCTGAAGAAATTAGTGTGTTAAACGCATTTAATCCACTACCAAAACCTACTTCTAAAATACGACATCTATTATCTTGTAAGTTAGGTTGCTGAAACTTTAAACCTGCATCTATAAAAACATGGTTAGATTCTTCTATCGCTCCAAAAATAGAGTGATAATGTGTATTAAATTTAGGATGAACTAAGGTGTTTGATCCGTCTTTGGTGACTTCAATTTTAGGATTAAAAGCCATGATAATTATTTAATTATCAGCTTTTTTATACGTGGTATTGGACCTGTACATTCGGTAGTGTGACACGATATACAAATACCAACTGCATTATTAAATCGTGTTTCTAGAGGCACTTTAGAATTTGCATTAAAAATTTCTTTTTCGGCTTCTATGTAAAGATTAGAGAAGCTTTTAAACGTTACATTTCGGCTTTTAAAATCTGATAATTGCGCGTTATGAATGTTTAAAAACTTCTCCGGAAATTCTGTAGGTATTTTACCTTCTATTATATCTTGTTTAAGCTGCTGGTTATAAGCGTACATTTCGTTCATTAGATTTGCCATTTCAGAAGGCGTGTACATATCGTATACTTTTTCAGCTTTTTCAGTAGTTTCAACTTGCTCTTTTTTATCCTTACAAGCAAAAAAAACTAAGAGTATTAAAAGGTAAAATAACTGTTTCATTTTTTATTTTTCTACTAACAAAACACCATCTGCGACTAAAGAATACGTGCGTTCTGGATCTGTGATCGCTTCAATTTCTTCTTTAGATTTACCAGCGTCTTCTGCATAATGACGTAATTCTTCAACAGGCATTTCTTTTACAAAAGCTTTACCGTTTACTATTACTTCTTCACCAGAAATGTTTTTTGGCATGAAAAATCCATAATCTTTAAAAGTAACTCTTACTTCGTTTCCATCGCCTAAATCTGCAGTCATCCAACAACCTTTAGCTTGGCAAACTTCGTTAACTTTAAGTTTTACTTTAGTATCTATCGTATCACCTACTTTTAAATCTTTATAGTGCGTTAACATAGAGTTAGCAGCAATAGCATCGTCTGCCATAATTTCTTTTCCAAAAGACTTGTATTTTACCTCAACAACTTCTTTTTCAACAACTTGTTCTTCTACATTGTTTTTGGTTTCTTCTTTACAAGCGTAAAATGCTGCAGCTACAGCAATGATTAATAGGTATTTTTTCATTATTATATTGTTTTAATTAAATCTTCCTCAAATATAGTATTTTAAGGTGAATTTAGGATTTATTATCCTTATTTCTGTATTTTTGTAGATACAAACCAAGCCAATTTATGGGAACAATAAATAAAAACGAAATTCAAATTTTCAAAACCGAAAATTCTAAAATAGATCAAATAGATTTTAATAATCTAGCATTTGGACAAGTATTTTCTGATCATATGTTAACCTGCGATTTTAAAGATGGTATTTGGCAAAAACCTATTATTGAGCCTTACGGACCAATTAGTTTGATGCCTTCTTCTAAGATTTTTCATTATGGTCAATCTATTTTTGAAGGAATGAAAGCCTACAAAGATAAAAATGGTGATGTGTTTTTATTTAGACCAATGGAAAACGTAAAACGTTTAAATAAATCTGCAAAACGTCTTGCTATTCCAGAACTTCCTGAAGATTATTTTATGGAAGGTTTAAAGGTACTTCTTGAAGTTGAAAAAGATTGGATTCCAGAACAAGAAGGTAGCTCTTTATACATAAGACCTTTTGTTTTTGCAACTGGTGAAGGTTTTCATGCATCGCCTGCAAATCAATATAAATTTATTATTGCCTTAGCGCCTTCAGGTGCTTATTTTGCTGGAAAAGTTAGAGTTTTAATTGAAGAAAACTACTCGCGTTCTGCAAATGGTGGCGTTGGTTTTGCAAAAGCTGGTGGTAATTACGCAGGTCAATTTTATCCTACGCAACTAGCAAAAGATAAAGGTTACCAACAAGTGATTTGGACAGACGATACGTCTCATGAATACATTGAAGAAGCTGGCGCAATGAATGTTTTTGTAAGAATAAAAGATACCTTATTAACGTCTCCAACTAGTGATCGTATTTTGGATGGTGTGACTAGAAAAAGTGTTTTAAAAATTGCTGAAGACGAAGGTATTAAAACAGAAGTTAGAAAAGTAAAAGTTAGCGAAATTGTTGAAGCTGCTAAAAAAGGTGAGCTTAAAGAAATGTTTGGTGCTGGTACAGCTGCTGTAATTTCTCCTATTTCTGGATTTGGATTTAGAGATGAAGATTTTGAATTACCAGAATTAGAAAACTCTTTTGCTATGCGTATTAAAAAGCGTATTGTAGATATACAAACTAACAAAGCTGAAGATCCTTTTGGATGGAGAGTACAGGTTTAAGTGCGAAGTGCGAAGTGCGAAGTAAGCAACATATATCATAAAAAAAGCAACTATTTTGGTTGCTTTTTTTATGACTTCTATCTTCTGTCTTCAAACTTCAAGCTTCAAGCTTCTAACTTTTCTCCAAAATCTCTTTAATGTTCGGCTTAAAATAGTTTGGTCCTTTTAACACTTTTCCGTCTTCGCGGTAAATTGGCTCGCCATCTTCACCTAATTTACTCATGTTACTGCGTTGTATTTCTTCAAAAACTTCTTCTATTTTATGCTGTAAACCATGTTCTATAATGGTTCCACATAAAATGTAAAGCATATCACCTAAAGCATCTGCAACTTCTACTAAATCATCATTGTTTGCTGCCTCAAGGTATTCTTCGTTTTCTTCACGCATTAACTTATAACGTAACAGGTTTTTATCTGTTCCTAAGTCAGCTTTTGGTGTTTCTCTATATCCTATTTTAAAAGCTGTATGAAAGGCTTTTACTGCATCTATTTTATCTTGCATAATACTTTATATTCTTTTTGTTTGGAGGTATTGGTTTTAGTAATTTTGCTTAAAAATAAATTATGTTTAGTAAAGGGCAAATCATTTTTGGAGTTTTATTCGCTATCGCTTTTATAATTGTAATGGTATTTATGTATCGTAAAGATTTAAAACTTCATAAATTACATTATCGTGGTGTACTTTGGATACTTCTTGCATTTATTGGATTTATAGGTCTAATTGCCTCTATCAAATTTATTTTTATGTAGATTTTTTTTTTATGATTATCATAAAAAAAATTAAGATAAACTTCACATTATATAAGCAATCACTTTCTATTTTGCCGTCCTTATTTTAAAAATAATGACTGTAAATTCTCCCATTAAAAAAAGAATTCCCTCTATAGACACTTTAAGAGGTTTTGTAATCTTATTAATGCTTGTAGATCACGTTAGAGAACGCTTTTTTTTGCACATGCAAGTAAGTGATCCTTTAATAATAGAAACTACATCTTCTGGTTTGTTTTTCACAAGATTATCGGCGCATTTATGTGCTCCAATTTTTGTATTTCTTACAGGACTTTCAGCTTGGCTTTATGCAAATCCGCATAACAAACCTAAACGTTCTCCAAGTGGTTTTTTATTTAAACGTGGTTTATTTTTTAATCTTGCTAGAATTAACCTTAGTTAACTTTTCATGGTTTGGTAATTACAATAACCTATATCTACAAGTTATTTGGGCAATTGGATTAAGTATGATTTGTTTATCTGTTTTAGTAAAACTACCAATTCGATTAATTTTAGTCATAGGTTTATTAATTATATTTGGGCACAACTTATTAACTCCGATAAGTTTTGAAAATACAGATGCAGGTTACATTCCTTGGACCATTTTACACGATAGAGGCTACTTATTTACTTCAGATTGGTTTAAAATAAAAATATCTTATCCTGTTTTACCATGGATTGGTGTTATTGCTTTAGGTTACAGTTTAGGTAGTTTATATAGTAGTAAAACATCAAGTAAAATAAGATTAAAATCTTTAACCTTTTTAGGCGCAAGTTGTTTACTACTACTTATAATTTTAAGAGGATTTAATATTTATGGTGAAACACTACCTTGGATAAACTACAGCAACACAATAGACAATTTAAAATCATTTTTAAACTATACAAAATATCCGCCATCTTTAGACTTTTTGCTATTTGGATTAGGGATTGGTTTTTTACTACTTATCATTTTTGAAAAGTTTGAAAATAAATTAACTAATGCAATAAAAGTTTTAGGCTCTGCTCCTATGTTTTTTTATATCCTTCATCTTTATGTGTTATTATTAATTTATACTGTTTTTATTAATCTATTTGGAGCAAATAAAGGCGATTATTTTGGATTTGATCACTTATATCAAATATGGATATTTAGTATATTATTAAGTATAGCACTTTATTTTCCAACGAAAATTTTTGCGCGATACAAAAGAAAAAGCAAATCAAAACTGATTAAATATTTTTAAATAAAAAAGGCGCTTACAATGTAAGCGTCTTTTTTATTTAAACTGTCTAGCCTTAATTTTTAGTTTGTAAAAAATTGTAATTAGTACTGTAATCTAGCATTTGAGCTTCAAAAGTATCTGGTTGTGTTACTTTAATGGATGTGATTTCTCCTGAGTCATTTGTTTCTGGTACTAAAACAGGATTTACAAATCCGCTGTAAGGAGCAGATTTAAATTGTTTGTTACGTTCTAAAACTTCGGCATGAATAGCTTGATCTACTTTTACACCGTAATCTTCTACTAAAGCTTCTACAGCTGCATAATCGCCTTCTGATTTTATACGTTGTGTCTCGCGTAATAACTGACCGAATAATTCGTGTAGTTTTTCATAATCATTAATATTGAAATAAGTTTTACCATCACGAGTTACTTTTTCTATCACGTTATCTGCTTTTCCTTTTTCGAAAACCCAAGCACTTACCCATTGTCTGTTACGCATATGCGCTTCTTCTACATCATCTCCTAAATTTAAACGAATTAATTGAGTCATTAATCCATTACGTATGTAACCATCGTAAGCTGCTTTTCCTACAGATTTCCAATCGTCTACTAAGCCTAATTCTTCTAATTTTGGGTTGTATAAATAGTAAAGTCCTACTAAATCTGCACGACCTTCTTCTAAAGTAGACGCATAATTTTTAAGCGTTTCTTTAGTCTCACCAACTCCAGGATTTAATTGTCCTGATGCATGACCAATTACTTCGTGTAACGCTGTATGCAACTTATCTGCTAATTGTCCATATTTTTCTTCTAGTTGAAGTTCTTCTTCATCATGAACAAACTCTTTTAATCGTCCTGTGCTACCAGCATTGTTATAAGCTTCAATTATGTTTCCTAAAGATACAGACTTACTTCCTACTGCTGCTCTAATCCAGTTTGCATTTGGTAAGTTTACACCAATTGGTGTACTTGGTGAAGCATCACCAGCTTCTCCAGCAACATTAACGACTTTGTAAGTTACACCAACGACGTTTTTCTTTTTATGCTCGTCCATTAAAGGTGAATTATCTTCAAACCATTGCGCATTTTCAGATAACACTGCCATTTTTTTAGACATATCAAAATCTTTGATTTGTACGATAGTTTCGTAACTTCCTCTGTATCCTAACGGATCATTATACACTTCAATAAAACTATTTATGTAGTCTATATCGCCATCTGTAGCAGCAGTCCAAGCAACGTTGTAGTCGTCCCAAGTTTGTAAATCTCCTGTTTTGTAATATTCGATTAACAATCCTAAGGCGTTACCTTGGGCTTCATTTTCAGCAACACTTTTTGCTTTTTCTAGCCATTTAATAATTTCGTCAATTGCGCTTCCGTATAATCCACCAGATTTATACACGCGTTCTTTTAATTGACCGTTTTCTTTGACTAATTGCGAGTTTAATCCAAAAGATAATGGCTTTTCTGGATTAGGAGATTTTTTTTGTTTGTAGAAAGAAATCACATCTTCATTAGTCACATTTGGACCATAAAAATTAACTGCAGAAAGCGCTACATTATCTACGCCTTTTGCTTGATTAACTTTTTTAAGGTCTTGATCATTAAAAATAACATCAAACGCTTCGCCTTCTAAAGTTGTTTCTGTATCTGCTAATAATTGCTTTAAATACTCTGAAGAAAACTCAGGTTTAAGCTTATCGTTTGAATAGTGATGATGAATACCATTACTAAACCATACACGCTTTAAATAGGTAGTAAATGCTTGCCAATCTGCTGTAGTTTTATCGCCTTCATACGTTTTATAAACATTTTCTAAAGCTGCTCTAATAGCTAAATTGTGTCTGTAGTTTTGATCCCACATAATATCACGACCTGCTAATCCAGCTTGTGTTAAATAATAGGCTAATTGTTGTTGTTTAAGACTTAAATTATCCCAACTAGGGATTTTGTAACGTAAGATTTTTATATCAGCAAAAGTATCTACGTTATAATCAAAAGTAGATTCTTTTTTTACTGAAGTGTCTTCGGTTGTTTGTGCTTTTTTGTCTTCTCCACAAGAAAATAAAAGTGAAGTTAATAATGCAGCACTAAATATTGTTTTTAGTTTCATTGAATAAAATTTTTAAAAGTGCTTAAAGATATAAATATTTAACCTATTAAATTTGATTATATTTGAATTACTAACCACAAATTTTATAGATAATGAAATTCTTAAAATATATATTTTTCGTCTTACTAATAGCTATCATTGCAGTATCTATTTATGTAGCTGTCCAACCTAGTAATTTTGAAGTTTCAAGAACCAGAATAATCAATGCACCTTCTGGAGTTGTGTATAATAATGTAGCCGATTTAAAGCTTTGGGAAAACTGGTCTCCTTGGAAAGAACAAGATCCAGCAATGAAAATTATGTACAACGATCAAACCAAAGGTGTTGGCGCAAGCTACAGCTGGACAGGAAAAGATGGAAATGGCAACATGAAAATTGTTAATACAAATCCACCAAAATCTATAGAGCACCAATTACAATTTGAAGATTATGATCCTTCTAAAATTAATTGGACTTTTACACCAACTAACGACGGAAAAACCGAAGTAAAATGGCAAATGAATAGCGAAAACATACCATTTATGTTCAAAGCATTTGGTTTAATGTCTGGCGGATTTGATAAAATGATTGGTCCAGATTTTGAACGCGGATTAGAAAAATTAGATAGCGTTACAACAACACAAATTAGACAATATAATATTGAAATTAATGGTGTTACAGAACATAGTGGCGGTTATTATTTATACAATACAACGTCTTGTAAGATTAGTGATTTTCAAAAAAAAATGGCAGAAATGCTACCTAAAGTTGGTCAGTTTGTAGCTAAAAATAATATAACAGTTTCTGGATCTGCATTTGTAATTTATCACAAATGGGATGAAGAAAATAATACTGTTATGTTTTCTTGTGCAATGCCAACACCAAATAAAGTAGTCACAACAACAAGCGACATTTTAACTGGTCAATTAGAACCTTTTAAGGCTGTAAAAACGACACTAAAAGGCGATTACAGCAACCTAAAAGAAGCTTGGGATAAAGGCATGAAGTATATAGAACAGTACAATCTTGTATTTGATGAAGATGGTGTTGCTATTGAAAGCTACGTTACCGATCCATCAAATGAGCCTAACCCTGCAAAATGGATTACAGAAATCTATATGCCTGTAGAATAGCATGAAACAACTAATATTAGTTTTTATTGGTGGTGGCTTTGGTAGTGTACTACGTTTTATTATTGGTAAATGGCTAAACAGCAATCAATCCGGAATACCTTATGGTACATTTTTAGCTAATATTTTAGGTTCGCTTTTAATTGGATTTATTTTAGGATATGCGCTTAAAAATAATAGCCTAAACCAGAATCAAACCTTATTACTAGCAACTGGTTTTTGTGGCGGTTTCACTACCTTTTCTACCTTTGCTTATGAAAACCATTTGTTTTTAAAAAGTGGCGACTTTACCAGCTTTGCTATCTATACTATCGCCAGTTTTATTTTAGGATTTTTAGCGGTGTTTTTAGGTATCTGGCTAGCTAAATAAATTATTTTTTAAACACTTTAACACCAGCTTTTACAGCAACATCAAGATAATTTTCTCTTGGAACAATTGGGCAAGAAAATTTTTCGTTATAAGCGCAATATGGGTTGTATGCTTTATTAAAATCTATTTCTATAGTATTACCTTCTGGTATTCTTAAATCTATATAACGACCGCCGCCATATGTTGTATCTCCGTTAGTATCATCCAAAAAAGGTAAGAATAAATAATCCTCAAAGCCTTCTTTTGTCATTAACTCTTTACCTTGATAGACATTAAGTGTATATGCTTTTCCTTTTAATTGAAAGTTTAAAACACCATAAACACGCTCGTCTGTAGTTTCATTTAAGGTCCTTTTCATTTTAAACCATTTAGAGTTTGGTGTGCGTTTTAATGTTGCTTTAGCAACAAAAGTACTATCAAATTGAAAAAAATCTAAACCTTTAAAATTTTGTCTATCTCTATCTTTTAAAGGCGATTTAGAAGCATCTTTAAACATGGCGTTTTGATCTTTTTGCCAATCAGTTGCTCCTAAAATTGGTTGTTTACCTTCTTTACAGTTAAAAATTATTAGTACAACACAGAAAATAGAAAAGAAGTTTTTCATTTTTAAAAAATTAAATTATTTAGTTTCAAAAATACGACTTATTAAAAATTTTACTTAGCTTTGATTTAAACTTTTAAGAAAAGAATGAAAAGAGTCAACACATATTGTAAGCAACAAACCACTTCTATCAAGGATTGCAATAGAAGAAGGACGCTTTATATGTTTTGATTATTTAAATATCAATACTATTAATATAAAAAGTCCGACTTAAATGTTGGACTTTTTTATTTTGGTTCATCAACAAGTTGGTCTTTTTCAAATCAATCAAAAAATAATGAAAAGATTACTAACACTTTATTTAAACACTTTTAAAGGGTTATCAAGAGAAGTTTGGTGGCTAGCTTTAATCACTTTAATTAATCGCGCAGGTACAATGGTTATTCCTTTTTTATCGTTGTATCTTACAGAAGATTTAAGTTTTTCTACATCTACCGTAGGATCTATTATGACTGCTTTTGGATTAGGATCTGTTGTTGGATCTTGGTTAGGCGGAAAAATAACTGATAAAATTGGCTACTATAAAATTATGGTATTTAGCCTATTTGTATCTGGATTATTATTTATTTACCTGCAATATTTAAAAACTGTAATAAGTCTATCTATTGGTATTTTTGTTTTAATGCTAGTTGCAGATATGTTTAGACCTGCTATGTTTGTGGCATTAAGCGCATACAGTAAACCCGAAAACAAAACAAGAAGCGTTACTTTAATTAGATTAGCTATAAACTTAGGTTTTTCAGCTGGTCCTGCAGTTGGCGGATTAATTATTGCTGGTTTAGGTTACAATGGATTATTTTGGGTAGATGGTATAACTTGTATTTTGGCTACTTTACTGTTAATTCAACTATTAAATCCTAAAAAATCTAAAGTTTTAGACGAAGTTAAAGTAGAAGAGCCTTACTCAGCATACAAAGACAAAGCTTTTATTATCTTCCTATTTGCCTTATTCTTATTTGGAGTTATGTTCTTGCAATATTTCTCTACCATGCCAATTTATTATAGAGACAGTCACTTTCTAACCGAACCTGAAATTGGTTTACTTTTAGGTGCTAATGGTTTTTTTATCTTTTTATTAGAAATGCCTCTTATAAAATGGTTGGAAACTACAAGATTTAAAAAAACTAGTCTTATTCTTTTTGGAGCATTTTTAACAAGTTTAAGTCTTTTAATTTTAAATTTTACAACGTGGACTGGCATACTAATTATTGGTATGTTTTTAATGACGGTTGGAGAAATGATTGCGTTTCCTTTTGCCAATGCATTTGCTTTACAACAGGCTAAAAAAGGCAATCAAGGAGAATATATGGCATTATACTCTATTGCGTTTTCTTTTGCTCACATTTTTGGTCACAAATTAGGCTTAGAAAGCGTAAGCAATTATGGATTTGATAACACTTGGTATATCTTTACATTTGTTGGTGTAGCTTGTATGTTTTTATTATTTATTTTAAAAATATTTATGAGCTCAACAAAAAACAAACCTGCTGTAATCAAACACTACTAAACAGAATTTTAAATGTTTGTTAATTGTAATTTGTTATTATAATACCGCATGTTTTATCATTAAATTTGTGTTACGATGAAAAACAAAAACCTAGATGTTATTATAATTGGCGCAGGACCAATTGGTATTGCCTGCGCTTTAGAGTGTAAGAAAAATAACTGGAATTATTTAGTAATAGAAAAAGGTGCGTTAACCAATTCGTTATTTAATTATCCTTTAAATATGACGTTTTTTTCAACTTCAGAAAAATTGGAAATAGATAACATTCCGTTTATTAGTAATAACCCAAAACCTACACGTAATGAGGCTTTAGAGTATTACCGACGTGTAACAACTTCTAATAATCTAAATATTAATTTATACGAAGAAGTTAAAACGATTACTAAAACTAATAAGTATTTTGAAATCTCTACGAACAAAAATAATTATAGCGCTAAACAAGTAATTATCGCAACTGGCTTTTATGATATTCCAAATTTGTTGAATATTCCTGGTGAAGAATTGCCAAAAGTATTTCATTATTACAAAGAGGCGCATCCGTTTACCTTACAAAATATAGCGATTGTTGGTGCAAGTAATTCGTCTGTAGATGCTGCTTTAGAAATTTACCGTAAAGGCGGAAACGTAACTATGATCGTTAGAGGTGAAACTATTGGCGAACGTGTTAAATATTGGGTAAGACCAGATATTTTAAACCGAATTGAAGAAGGTAGCATTAAAGCTTATTTTAATTCTGAAATCACGTCTATTGACACAGATTTTATTGAAATTAAAACACCAGAAGGCAACAAAAAACTACCTAATGATTATGTTGTTGCATTAACAGGTTACCAACCTAACTTTAAGTTTTTAGAACACGTTGGTATTAAATTTTCTGAAGACGAAAAACACATCCCAAATTACAATCCAGATACTATGGAATCTAATGTTGAAGGACTGTATCTTGCTGGTGTTATTTGTGGTGGTATGGAAACACACAAATGGTTTATCGAGAATTCTCGTATTCATGCAAAGCTAATTGCAGAAGATATTGCCTCTAAAAACTAAAGCTTTTTTATAGCATTGTTTTTTACCACATGAGATAAGATAATTTGCGTTTTACATTCCCCATAAACAATTAACTGATCTATAAAACTCTCTAAATGCTTTTGGTTTTTTAAGATTACTTCCATAACGATGTTTTCGTTACCTGTAATTCGATAGCAATTTACCACTTCATCAAACGTTTTTACCTTTTCTAAAAACGGTTTTAGTTTTCCCATAAAAGCTTGTAATGTAATTAATGCTTTTAACTGATAACCAACTTCAAAAGGTGATATTAATGTAATATGATTTTGGATAATTCCTAAATCTTCCATTTTCTTTATACGTTCAGAAACTGCTGGTGATGTAATACCGACTTGCCTACCAATTTCGGCATTAGACTGTCTTGCGTTTTGTTGTAAACACTTTAAAATCTTCCAGTTAAGTGTATCGATATTCATTTTAAAAGAATTAACAGAAAATAATTTAATTTTTAAAGTAAAAACATATTTTTACTTTAATTTCTAAAGACAAAAATACAAACTAGTCTTTAATTTTGAGTAAAAGAAAAATAAAAAAATGTCGGCTCAAGTACCTTCTCATCTTTCAGACTTACCTATTTACAAGCAAGCAATGCAAATATTTGTGTTGTCTAGAAGTATTTCGACCTATTTAAGTCAGGATCTTTCCTATTTATATGAAGATGGACAAGAAGATAAAAACATCTATTTTTCTGGAGATATTGTACAGCAATCTGTGTCTTTAGCACCAGAAATTATTAATGCCGAATTACACAGACATACAGATAAAAAGCACAAACATGCTGCTTCTGTAAGACGTTTAACTAACCGACTTTACAGAAATTGTAAACGTTTAGAAACCTGTAATAGCAATGGTAAAGACTTTCTTCCGTTGTTAAAAAAAGAACTTAGAGTATTTAGAAAGTTACAACGTAATTGGATGATGACGCTTTAATTGCAAATCTTACAATCGTCCTTGTCCTTTAATTCGCCAACCAAATAACCATCATTGTTCATTTCGTAACCACAACAATCCATAAAACCTCGTGCTATTTGCTTTCTGCCATGTTGTATTTGAGATTTTACGGTAGATAATGAAAGATTTAAACGCTTAGCGACTTCTTTTTGTTTTAAACCCATAATGTCTGACAAGAAAATAGGTTCTCTGTATTTTTTAGGAAGATTGACTAAAATGCCTCTTAAGCAATCTTTTTCTGTATGCTCATGGTTTTCTAAAGTGTCTGTTACTTCAAAATCATTTAGCTCTACCTTAATTTTTTTAGTTTTAAAGTAGTCCATAAGCGTATAGCGCGCGACAGAAAATAACCATGGTATTAGTTTATCATCATTCTTCAAGGTTTGTAATTTGGTATGTACTTTTATAAAAGTCTCTTGCAAAATATCATCTGCAACGCTTTCATCTTTAGTTTTACTTAAGATAAAGCGTTTTATATCCTGAGCATATGTATCCCAAACGTGCTTTGTAGTCATATTTTAATAAAAAAAATCAGCTTAAATTTTCAAAAAAACTTAAGCCGATTTTAGGTTTAACAATTACAATTTGTACATGTACAATTTTGACAAGTACAGTCTGCACATCTTCCGTTTTTACATGGTTCGCAATTACAATTACAAGATTTATCTGTTCTCATAAGTGAATAAATTTTTAAGGTTCACTTAATAGACGATAAAACTTTAAAAAAGATGCATAATTCTTAAGCTATTTTGGTAATTCAACTTTATTTATAGTGAATTTTAAGTCACTTATATCGCCTGAAGCCTCGTTAATTCTAGAATTGGTGTAATACAAATACCCATCGTAAATACTAAAAGTATCTGCCCATTTTACCTTATCGCCTTCAATTAATGTTTTAATAGTGCCGTTTGGTGTGATATAATCAATTTTATTGTGTTCTAAATCGGCATAATACAGATTACCCTTTTGATCAAAAATCATTCCGTCTGGTGCTGCAGTTTTGGCTTCAAATGTTACAGAAGCTTCAATTTTAGCTTTATCTTTTAAATTGAAACTACTCACAGGAATAGAGTATAAACTGTAACCTGTTAGTGCGTGGTAAAATAAGCGTTGCTTTTTTTGGTCAAACGCTATTCCGTCAGAATGTACTGTATTTTTCCAAATAGCGTTATCAAAAGTAAGCTCAGAGACTTCCGCTGTTGTACTTTTGTGGTTATCTAAAATTCGAATACTTTTTCCTGTGTTTAAATCTAAAGCGACTAATCCTGCGTGACCAGAATCTGTAAAATATAGTTTATTATTTACCTTGTCTACACGCAAATCGTTAATGTAAGAATCGCTATGATAACTATCTTTATCTAACTTGTAAGTTTGCTCTAAAGTATTAGTGTTTAAGTTGAACACAAACACTCTTGGCGCATCTACAACACCAGAAAATTTAGGATTTCTCGTATCTAAAATATATAATTTATCCTCAAAAGCAACTACAGATTGTACACCTAAAAATTGATCGTCTTTTGGCTGATCGTCTGGTTGCCATAAATTCCAAGTATCATTTGGGTACGACTTAGATGAACCATCTTCAAACACCTCGACTACCGAATATTTAACCGTATCACGCCATCTAGGAAAGTTAGCAAACACACGTCCGTTTTCTGTAACTGTTACACCTGTAACTTGCTGACCTTTAAAACTGGCAACTTCAACAACCTCTTGCTTATTTTCAGAAATTGATTCTGTAGTTTCAATAGCTTCTTTGTCTTTTTGTGTATCATTTTTACAAGCAAAAAAAGATGCTACAGATAACAATAATATAATTATCTTTTTCATTTTAAACTATTTTATTTGTCTTCATTTGCATAAGCACCAGAAGAATAGGTTAACTCATAACTGTGTGTATAAATCTCGAAAACAATCCCAAAAGGATCTTCTACATAACACATTTTATAAGGCTTATCGTTTGGATAATATTCTCTAATTGGCATACGTTGTTTTCCGCCAGCAGCAACAATTTTTTCAATTAAACCTTCAATATCAGGATCTTGTACACAAAAATGAAACAAACCTGTATTGAATGGATTAAATTCTGGTGCTTCTTTTTTTCCGTGAGGAAAACTAAATAGCTCTACACCTATACCGTCAGACGTTGCCAAATGTGCAATTTCAAAGGTTTCCCAGTCGTCACCAAACACATCTATACACATTTGCCCTATAGCGGTATCGGTTTCTTTTTTTACTAAAGATGGTGGCATAATGGTGTACCAACCCATTACTTCTGAATAAAATTTTGCAGCTTTATTAATATCTGGTACTGTAATACCAATGTGCGAAAATCGTTTTGGATATGTTGTCATAACTTTGTTTTATAATTATAATATTTTGCAAAGCTACTTGGTAATAAAAAGAAAGTATGTTATAGGTATTATAAAATTTGAGATTTCACCTTCACCATTCTAGCATTAAACATAAAGCTATCTTGATAAGCAGCTATTTTTGAATTGAAGTTTTCTGAGAAGATTACAAATTGCGCTTTTGGCGTACTTTCGGTTAAACGTAAAATGTAATTATGGTTATTATCTCTATTTATAAAATCTGCATCATGGACGATAAACAATTTTAATTCGCCTGTATGCACACTATTTAAGTGGTATAATTTGCTTAATTGCTTTGGTGTTGCTATTAAAATATCTACACCATAATAAATATCTTCACGTTGTGTTTCTAAGTTTTTTGCAGCATAAGCGCAATAAATTCTTAAGTCTGTATTAGCAGTAAAAGCTTCAAATTTTTCTTTTAACTGTAACGCTTCTTGCTTGTCCTTAACTAAAATTAATGCTCTTGGCGAATCTTCAAACGCTTCAGCTTTTAATTTTTGAATCACAGAAATAATCAAAGCTGTTGTTTTACCGCAACCTTTTGGTCCAATCCCATAGACATCTGCACCACTTTTTATAATGGGTAATATTTTTTTCTGAAACTCATTAGGTGTTTCTATGCCTAATTTTTCTAAAGATTCTTTTAATAAGGGATGATATTTTTTAAAAGACATGTAATTTAGTTTACAATTAAATTTTAGTTTGAATTATAAAAATACTCTAGCATCTAAATTTAATAGCTCGGATCTTATAATTTTTATTTTTTTAATTTCTGAATGTTTGGGATTAATAATCACATTATTTTCTAAAGGAAGAATTGCCGAAGGTACTTTAAGTCCCAAACTAGCACCTTCATCTGCCCAATTAGTACCATAATTTTGAGTACTATGATGTGGCGGATTTACTCTTAAATATTCTGAAATTTCAGTGAAATTTTCTTCGTCATTGATTAATTTATCTGGTACATCTATCTCTATAAAATAAAGATCAGTTGGCGCTAAATCTTGATTAAAATGAACTAAAACTTCTAAAACACATAAAGATAAAGACGTCGAAAAATAAAGCATATTTGTGCCTCTTTTATTCCATCGTCCACCAAATAACCTAGCGCCTTCACCACTTAAATCTTTGATGTAATTTTTTTTGGCTATTCTAAATAATCTCATGATTTTAAGAATATACACCGTGTTCTATACGTCCAAGAATATCCAAAACCATTTTAGTACCAAAACTAGTATCTAAATAATTTAATGGTTTTTGAAAATTTAGATATCTAATATCTTGATGTAACCACTTTGTAAATACTTCTAAAGAATTAAATACTTCTATACCTTTAGTAATAACTTCTGCAATTTCTAGGATTTGCTCTGTACTATAAACATTAAGTAAATCATCAGATTTTTTACGCTGTATTGTACGATGTGAAATATGAATTAAATCACTCATTTTCTCCATAGAAATACCCAATAAACCACTTAATGTTACTATTACAGACTTAGGTAATCCTTTACGGCTAATATCTATAAGATCTAATTCATTATTAATTGGTTGTCCTAAATTTAAACTTCCTCCTAAAACACTAACCATTTTATCATACTTAGAGTTTAAATTATAAAACTGTTCTGGCTCATTAGCCAAACTATGTATTGTATTTTCTGTTTTATACGCTTTCATAACAACGACATTTGTCACAAATATAACTATTTTTGTCGTGCTTTAATAATTTTTATCCCTTTTTAACTTAATTATTAAACTAGAGGAATAAAAAAAGACAATCTTTATTACAAGATTGTCTTTTCTATTAGCTAGTATTTTTTCACTAAAGTAAACGATATTTACAATTCTAAAAAATTCAAAAAAAAGTTTACTTAAAAGATACTTCGATTTTGCTCAGTATAAACGATTCGCACGCGTTTTGAAACATCAAAAAGCAGCTATCTGCTTACATATTTCTTCTATATTGTCCACCAACTTCAAATAATGCTGAAGTGATTTGACCTAAACTACATACTTTACAAACATCCATTAAGGCTTCAAAAATATTTTCGTTGTTTATGGCTTTTTGCTGAAGCTCTTTAAGCATATTTTCAGTTTCATTTCCTTTGTGTAAATTTTCTAAGGTTTTAATCTGATTTTGCTTCTCTTCTTCTGTTGCTCTAATCACTTCCGCAGGTATAACAGTTGGCGATCCTTTACTACTTAAGAAGGTATTTACACCAATTATTGGGAAATCTCCGTTGTGTTTTAATGTTTCATAGTACAGACTTTCTTCTTGAATTTTACTACGTTGGTACATCGTTTCCATAGCACCTAAAACGCCGCCACGTTCTGTAATACGATCAAATTCTGCTAAAACAGCTTCTTCAACTAAATCGGTTAGTTCTTCGATTATGAAAGAACCTTGTAACGGATTTTCATTCTTTGCTAATCCTAGCTCTTTATTGATGATTAACTGAATTGCCATAGCACGACGTACAGATTCTTCTGTTGGTGTTGTAATCGCTTCGTCATATGCATTGGTATGCAACGAGTTACAGTTATCGTAAATCGCGTAAAGTGCTTGCAACGTTGTACGAATATCATTAAAATCTATCTCTTGCGCGTGTAAACTACGACCAGATGTTTGGATGTGGTATTTTAACATCTGAGCTCTAGCATTGGCACCGTATTTATTTTTTAAAGCTTTTGCCCAAATACGTCTAGCCACACGACCAATTACGGCGTATTCTGGATCGATTCCGTTTGAAAAAAAGAAGGATAAGTTTGGTCCAAACTTATTGATGTCCATACCACGACTTAAATAATATTCCACGTAAGTGAAACCATTAGATAACGTTAACGCTAACTGTGTAATTGGATTTGCTCCAGCTTCTGCAATATGGTAACCAGAAATAGATACCGAATAGAAGTTACGCACATTATTATCTATAAAATACTCTTGCACATCACCCATTAAACGTAATGCAAACTCTGTTGAGAATATACACGTATTTTGAGCTTGATCTTCTTTTAAAATATCGGCTTGAACTGTACCTCTAACTTGAGCAATAGTTTTGGTTTTAATATCGTTATAAACAGCTTCTGGTAAGACTTGATCACCAGTAACACCTAATAACATTAACCCTAAACCGTCGTTACCTTCTGGTAAACCTCCATGGTATTGTGGTCGTTCTACGCCTTTATCTTTGTATATCTTAGCTATTTTAGCTTCAATGTCTTTTTCAAGACCATTTTCTTTGATATAAATCTCGCATTGTTGGTCTATTGCAGCATTCATAAAAAAGCCTAATAACATTGGTGCAGGACCATTAATAGTCATACTTACCGATGTTTTTACATCTGCTAAATTAAATCCTGAATACAGTTTTTTAGCATCGTCTAAACAGCAAATACTTACACCTGCATTACCAATTTTACCATAAATATCTGGACGTAAATCTGGATCGTTACCATAAAGTGTTACACTATCAAAAGCTGTAGATAATCGCTTTGCTGGCATACCTTGACTTACATAATGAAAACGCTTATTGGTACGTTCTGGTCCACCTTCGCCAGCAAACATACGTGCTGGATCTTCACCTTTACGTTTAAATGGGTACAATCCTGAAGTATATGGAAATTCTCCAGGAACATTTTCTTGCAAAGTCCATTTTAAAATATCTCCCCAAGCTTGATACTTTGGCAACGCTACTTTTGGAATTTGTAAATGCGAAAGCGACTCGGTATGCGTTTCAATCTTTATTTCTTTATCACGAACTTTAAAACTATAAATTGGCGCTTTGTATTTGTTTACTTTGTCTTCCCAACCTGTGATGACTTCCCAATTGTATGGATCTAAGTTTAGTTTGACACGGTCAAATTCTGAGATAAGTAGTTTGATAAAATCCTTTTTGTCATCCTGAACTTGATTCAGGATCTCATCTTGATCTAAACCTTGTTTTCCTAAAAAAGACTTTTCGACTGCGCTCAAGGTGACATCACCAACTGAACATATCGTCTTATAAATTCCATATAATTTTTGAGCGACTTCAACTTGAACTTCAGCAGTATTATCATAAGCGCGATTGCTCTCTGCTATTTCTGATAAGTAACGTGTACGGTTTGGTGGAATAACAAAAACCTTCTCACTCATTTGATCTGTAATTTCAAATGTAGAATTTAAATCGGCTTCAGTATTTTCAACTAATTTATCCATTACCGTTTTGTACAACGTATTCATTCCTGGATCATTAAACTGCGATGCGATAGTCCCAAAAACAGGCAATTTATCTTGCGGAATGTCCCAAAGGTTATTGTTACGCATGTATTGTTTACGCACATCTCTTAAAGCATCTAAAGCGCCTCTTTTGTCAAACTTATTGATAGCTACTAAATCTGCAAAGTCAAGCATATCAATCTTTTCAAGCTGTGTAGCAGCACCAAATTCTGGCGTCATCACGTAAAGTGAAACATTAGAATGTTCTATAATTTCGGTATCAGATTGACCGATACCAGACGTTTCTAAAATAATTAAATCGTATTCGGCAGCTTTTAAAACCTCAACCGCTTCATTAACATATTTTGATAAAGCTAAGTTAGATTGACGTGTTGCCAAACTACGCATATACACACGAGGTGAATTAATGGCATTCATACGAATACGATCACCTAGCAATGCGCCACCAGTTTTTCGTTTTGATGGATCTACTGAAATTAAACCTATGGTTTTTTCTGGAAAATCGATTAAAAAACGTCTAACAAGCTCGTCTACCAAACTCGATTTTCCTGCGCCACCAGTACCGGTAATTCCTAAAACTGGTGTTTTTGATGTTTTATTTTTATTATGTATTTGATCTAAAGTGTCTTTAGCTACTTCAGGAAAATTCTCGGCAGAAGAAATTACTCGCGCTAAATCTTTTGGATTTTTCTTTGCTAAATCTTCAACTTTTACCTCAAGCTTATCACCTATTGCAAAGTCCGATTGTTGCACAAGATCATTAATCATACCTTGTAATCCAAGCTCACGACCATCGTCTGGCGAGTAGATACGTGTAATCCCGTAATCCATCAATTCTTTAATTTCAGAAGGAAGAATTACTCCGCCGCCACCACCAAAAATTTTGATGTGTCCAGCGCCTTTTTCATTTAAAAGGTCGTACATGTATTTAAAATACTCGTTATGTCCGCCTTGATAAGATGTTAATGCTATAGCATTTACATCTTCTTGAATAGCTGTGTTTACAACTTCTTCTACACTACGGTCATGCCCTAAATGAATAACTTCTACGCCAGTAGATTGAATAATACGGCGCATGATATTTATGGATGCATCGTGCCCATCAAAAAGTGATGCTGCGGTTACGATACGTACTTTATGTTTTGGTTTGTATGGTGCGATTTGTTCCATTCGTAAAAATCTATCTTTTTAAGAGCTGCAATTTACGGATAATTCAAAAAAATTGCGATTAAAATTAAAATATTCTAAAAGAATAAATAAAGATTTTTTTTCGTCTGTTTTATAGTAATTTAGTTAACTAACTATGCAAGTGATCTATGACTAAAATAACGCTTTTAATTAATTGCAATGACCAATCTGGAATTATTGCAGCTGTTACCAATTTTATAGCAAATAACAACGGAAACATTGTTTATATTGACCAACACGTAGACCGAGAACAAGATATATTTTTTATGCGTCTAGAAAGTGAGTTTGAACAATTTAACATGATGGCATTTAAAGCTAATTTTAAATCGGTTTTAGCTGAAAAATTTAAGATGAAATGGCGCATTTACGACACCGAAGATTTGCCTAATATGGCCATTTTTGTTTCTAAATATGATCATTGCTTATACGATATTTTAGGTCGCTATAATAGTGGTGAATTACATGTAAATATCCCATTTATAATTAGCAATCATAACACATTAAAACCAATTGCAGATAGCTTTAACATACCGTTTTATCACATTCCTGTGACTAAAGACACGAAAGAAGAAGCCGAAACAAAGCAATTAGAATTATTAAAAAAACACCATGTAAACTTTATTGTTTTAGCGCGTTATATGCAAATTGTTTCTAATAGATTAATTGATGTGTATCCTAATAAAATTATTAATATACATCACTCGTTTTTACCAGCTTTTGTTGGTGCAAAACCTTATCATAGCGCTTACAAACGTGGTGTGAAAATTATTGGTGCGACAAGCCATTATGTAACCGAAGCATTAGATGCTGGTCCAATAATTGAACAAGATGTAGAACGCGTATCACATACACATGCTATTGAAGATTTGATTGCCAAAGGAAGAGATCTTGAAAAAATAGTTTTAGCTAATGCTATTAAACTTCATTTAAAAAGAAAAGTTATGGTGTTTAATAATAAGACTGTGATTTTTTCTTAATCCTTGGCTTTGCAAAAACGATTGAGGCTTTGTTGAAGCTCTTTTTGTGTTGTTGCACCTATGCAACACAAAAAAGCGACTGCCGAAAGCGTGGTATTTTGTTAAACTTACGTTGAAGACAACTTAAGTTTAACAAAATATTTGCCCTAATAATTAGTACCTTTAGCCTCTAAATATTTTATAATGAAACGAATTTTTGCTTTTATATTACTAATTTCTGTCACTTCTTGTGCAGAATTACAAGGTGTTGTTAGCCAATTACCACAAGGCGGAACAGTATCTGAATTGGATATAGCTAACGGTTTACGTCAAGCTTTAGATTTAGGAATAGACAAACAAGTGTCTAAATTAACTCAAACCGATGGGTTTTATAAAAACGAATTGGTTAAAATTTTACTTCCTGAAGAATTACAAAAAGTAGATAAAGCTTTACGTGATATTGGATTAAGTAGTCTTGCAGACGAAGGTCTTAAAGTATTAAATCG
Source organism: Mesoflavibacter profundi (assembly GCF_014764305.1). Classification (NCBI taxonomy): domain Bacteria; kingdom Pseudomonadati; phylum Bacteroidota; class Flavobacteriia; order Flavobacteriales; family Flavobacteriaceae; genus Mesoflavibacter; species Mesoflavibacter profundi. The sequence goes on along the minus strand of NZ_CP061703.1, from coordinate 2,064,485 downwards.
TGCTGCGGAAGATGCTGTTAGCGAAGCAACTCCTATTTTTGTAAACGCTGTTAAAGGCATTACGTTTACCGATGCTAAAAACATTTTATTGGGTAACGATAAAGCTGCTACAGAGTATTTAAAATCAAGAACACAAACCGAACTTTATAATAAATTTAATCCTGTAATTAAAAACAGTTTTGCTAAAGTTGGTGCTGATCAAATTTGGGAAAACTTAATTAACAAGTACAATAATATTCCGTTTACAAATAATGTAAATCCAGATTTAACAGATTACGTTACAACCGAAGCTTTAAAAGGTGTTTACACCATGATTGCTGTTGAAGAAGGCGAAATACGTAATAAAGTAAGCTCTAGAGCAACTGATTTGCTTAAAAAAGTATTTGCGTTACAAGATTAACTTTTTAAAATAATGATTGCATAATGTTAACGTAACATTTGAAATTAGAAATTGTAACATCTTTGCATCGCACAAGAGTAAAGACGTTATCGTTTTCTTTTACTTGAGTTAGTTTAGTTAGTTATTTAAAGAGTCTGTATTTAGGGAAATGATATAGACTCTTTTTTTTATGCAAAAAAATTAGATTTTATTTTTTTTCTTCAAATAAATAAACTAATTTAAATAACTGAAAATCAACCCAATAAATATGAGTCGTCGTGATCTTTTAAAGCAGCAACAACTAAAGCTTAACAAGCGATACAAGCAACTTGTTGAAGAAGCTTATAACCTACGCCAAACTAATCATGAAGAAAGTGATATGTCTGAATTTAGAGCTATTAAAATTCTTGATAAATTAAATAAGCTTAAATTTTTAGTCAGAGATACTTCCCAATCTATGTCTTAGTTTAATAAAATAGTCAAACGCTTTTATTAGTCTAGAGCCATACCACGAAAAATATTCTCCGTCTACAAAAACGGTTTTTGCGTGATGTGTTTTACGACCAATTTCAAAAGCATGTTCGTCTTTAAAAGGATAAGGTTCGCTTGATAAAAAGACAATTTCTGGATCGCCTTCTAATCTTATTTTTTTTATTTCGACTTCAGGATAACGCTCTAAATTGGCGTAAATGTTGTCGTATTTATTTAATTGAAGTAAATGATTGATAAACGTATTATTTGCTGCCACCATCCAAGGTTCTCTCCATATAAAATAAGCAACTTTTAAAACGTCTTGGTCTTTAATAAATGTTTTAAAATTATTTAGATGAAATTGAATTTTATCTGTAATACGTTGTGCATTAGTGCGTTTTTTAAAGATGACACCATAATCTGTTATTAATTGTAAACAGTCTTCTATGGTTACAATATCTGACACATGAACTTGACAAATCTCTTGACAAGCCTTCACAATTTCTGGCGTATTTTCTTCTTTATTACATAAAATAATATCAGGATTAAGCTGCTTTATTTTATCTATTTTAATGTTTTTAGTTCCGCCAACTATTTGTTTGGTGCTTTTAAAATGAAATGGATGCACACAAAATTTAGTAATACCAACAATGCTTTCTTCTAAACCTAAATCATAAAGTAATTCGGTTTGAGAAGGCACTAAACTAACTATGCGTTTTGGCGTAACACTTATATCTATTGGATTACCCAATTGGTCAATCATTACGCTTCTAAAATTGCTTGCATTTCTTTTTGTAACGCTTCTGCTTTTTGAGCTGCTGCTTGTGCAAAATCTTCTTGATTTGAAGCATAAATAATTCCTCTAGACGAGTTGATTAATAATCCTACATCTTTAGTCATACCATATTTACACACGTCTTGAAGATTACCGCCTTGTGCTCCAACTCCAGGAACTAACAAGAAACTATCTGGTATTATTTGCCTTATTTCAGATAGATATTCAGCTTTTGTAGCACCAACTACGTACATTAAGTTTTCTGAATTTGTGTAAGTTTTAGACGTTTCTAATACTTGTTTGTAAAGTTCTTTACCTTCTACAAGCTTAGTTTGAAAATCGAATGCACCTTGATTAGATGTTAATGCTAAAAGAATGGTGTGTTTGTCTTTAAACGCTAAAAAAGGTTCGACTGAATCTTTACCCATATATGGCGCAATTGTCACGCTATCAAACGCTAAATCTTCAAAAAAAGCTTTTGCATACATGGTACTTGTATTACCTATATCACCACGTTTTGCATCTGCTATTGTGAAAATTTCTGGATGATTTTCGTTTAAATAATTGATTGTTTTTTCTAAAGCTTGCCAACCTTTTAAACCGTAAGCTTCAAAAAATGCAATATTTGGTTTGTATGCCACACAAAGATGATGTGTTGCATCTATTATGGCTTTATTAAACTCGAAAATTGGATCTTCGGTTTGTAATAAATGTTGAGGAATTTTATTTAAATCTACATCTAACCCAACACAAAGGAAGGATTTCTTTTTTTTGATTTGGTCTATTAGTTGTTGTGTTGTCATGATTGATATACAGACTAAAAAGATGTTAATCTTAGTTTTATTTTCTTTTTTATAGATTCCTGCTTTCGCAGGAATGACAAATAAAAAAGCCTCAAAAAAGAGGCTTGATTTTAAATAGTTTCGTCACTAGCTTTTAACTTTTCTGTGTTTTCTGCTAGCTGTAATTCGTCTATAATTTTTTGAATATCTCCGTTTACGATATTTGACAAATCGTATAATGTTAATCCAATACGGTGATCTGTAACACGTCCTTGCGGATAGTTGTAAGTTCTAATCTTTGCACTTCTATCACCACTTGTTACCATTGTTCCTCTTAAAGCAGCTTCTTCTTCCATCTTCTTTGCTAACTCTAAATCGTACAATCTAGAACGTAATACTTTAAACGCTTTTTCTTTGTTTTTATGTTGCGACTTTTGGTCTTGACATTGCGCTACTAATCCTGTTGGAATATGTGTTAAACGTACTGCCGAATAGGTTGTGTTTACAGATTGTCCACCAGGTCCTGAAGAACAGAAATAATCTATACGAACATCTTTAGGATCTATCTCTACATCAAACTCTTCTGCTTCTGGAAATACCATACATGTTGCTGCACTGGTATGTACACGACCTTGAGTTTCGGTTTGTGGGACACGTTGTACACGATGTACACCAGCTTCAAATTTTAAAGTTCCGTAAACGTCTTCTCCAGACACTTCAAATTGAATTTCTTTAAAACCGCCATTTGTACCTTCGCTATAATCTACAACATCTACTTTCCAGCCTTTACCTTCGCAATATTTGCTATACATTCTAAATAAATCTCCTGCAAAGATACTTGCTTCGTCTCCACCTGTTCCAGCACGTAATTCGACTACCGCATTTTTAGCATCTTGCGGATCTTTAGGGATAAGAAGCATACGGATTTCTTCTTCTAATTTTGGAATTCCGTCTTTAGCTTCGTCGTATTGCATTTTTGCCATTTCGACCATTTCGGCATCGCTTCCGTCAGAGATAATTTCTTCTGCTTCTTTTAAATTATTGGTAAGCTCTATATACTCTTCGCGTTTGTCCATTAACACACGAAGGTCTTTATATTCTTTATTTAACTCTACATAACGCTTTTGATCTGATATAATATCCGGTTGAATAATTAAATCACTAACCTCATCAAAACGTTGTTTTACAATTTGTAACTTGTCTAACATCTATCTTTTTGTTGAGCAACAAAAATACGATAATTTATGAATTTGCAATATTTATTGTGTATTGAATATCTATTGCTTTGTAGTGATTTATTTTAGGTAATTTTTCACTTTAGGATAGTCTCTTGTCATGATATATCTTACCGAATAATAACATGAAAAAACAAACAAAAACCTGTGGAATATTGATAATGGAAGTATATCAAAATAATAAGCCAACACTGCAGATAGATCTGAAAATGCAAACCCAAACACCATTAAAGAAAAATACAAAGTACGTTTGGATGGTTTTGTAAAATTGGCATTTCCTGTAAAAAAACATAGTATTAATAATACAATCCCGTGTGTATAAATTACATATCTATGTAAAGGGTAATCACTATTTAAATGCTCTACAAAATGAACTAATTGGCTTAATGCGTAAAGATTAAGCAATGCCAAAAACATAAAAAAAATGAATATTAATTTATTGGTTTTGCTGTAATTAAACTTTTTTATTGCGATTATAAATAGTAATAGATAACCAACTATTTTTACTAAAGAGGTTAAACAATTAAAAAGTACATTTTCATAGTTAAAAACCAATACACTAGATATGATAAAAGGTATAAACGCTAAACGTACGTATTTACTATACTTCTGATGGAAATTAAAAAGTAAAACAAAATAAAACAATATTGTTAATAATCGTATTAATCGATTAGCAAACAAAGAGAAGTAAGCTACCGAAATAAAATTTACAATAGCAATAAGAATGGTTAGTATTAATAGCGTTTTTTTGCTCATTGGTTAGTTGGGCAATTATCACTCTAAGTTAATAATAATATTGAATGAATGCTCTACACATTAAAATATTTACATTAAATTAACGTTCTAAAGCCATGACTAACTTGTTTAAATCTGTACTATTTTTCTACCGTCCAATTATAAATTGGTCTGTTGTTATAAATGTTATATTTTTAATTTTAGGGATACAAAACATTGCTTTAATACTTGTAAACAAGCTTTTTATACTTTGTTTTTTATATTATTTTATTAGTCAAACCAAAGCTAAACAGCGCTTAATTTTCTTTAATAATTTAGGGATTTCTAATTTTAAATTGTTTGCTAGTATTTATTTAATTGATGCAGTGATTACCATCCTTTTTGTAAGTTTAATTTCAACTTTTATTTAGATTTTGGTTTTTGAAATTGATAATGTAGAACTTTATTTTAATAAAAAAACCATTTTAAATGGTGTTTACCTAAAAGCACAAACTAATACAATTACCGGAATTTTAGGACGTAATGGTTGTGGCAAAAGCTGTTTACTATCTATTATTTTTGGATCTTTATCTTCCAAATACGCGTTGATTAGAATTAATAATAAACCTATTACTAAGGCACTTTATTTAACTAATCAAGTGGCTTATTTACCTCAATTTTATTTTACGCCTAATCAAATTAATATTAACAAACTTTTTAAGCTTTATAAGGTTAGCTGGAAAGATTTTGAAGCTAAATTCCCAGAATTTAAGACATACAAGAGCAAAACAATTAATTATTTATCTGGCGGAGAAAGACGCGTAATTGAAATTTATTTAATCTTAAATACACCTTCTAATTTAGTCTTGTTAGACGAACCGTTTTCTAATATTTCTCCTATTTACATAGAAAAAATAAAACAGATAATAAAAAGAGTTAATAAGACAAAAGCTATTGTATTAACAGATCATAGTTATAATGAAGTTATAGATATTGCAGACCAAATTTATTTATTAAAAAATGGCTGCACTAAACTAATAAATCACATTAAGGAGTTGGAGTCTTATAATTATTTAAGTTTTGGAACTTTGTAGTTTAAAAATCTACAACAACTCCAATACCTAAAAGCTGTTTCCATTGTACAGATGCACCTTTTTCTACAAATTCGTCTTCGGTATCTGTTTCTTCAATAATCTTAACATCATTATCATACTTTATATGAGAGCCTAATGTTGCTTTTACAAAATCGTTTACTTTAAAATCAAATACAACTTCCCAATCTACATCTATATTACCAAAACTGTTTAGATAATCTGTATAAAGACTTAATTGGTTTCTTAAATAAATATTATCCATTACTTGTGCCTCGTAAGCATTAGTAATTAAAATTCCCATTTCTGTCCTAACAGTTTCTCCATCTACCAATTTATTACCATCAGTATCATAAACTGCTGGAGTCACACCAAACGCACCTTTATCTGCTAAGGATTGATCTAAAACAAAAGTTCCTTTAAATGTTAATGGCGATAAATAAAAAGACAGTTTTTCTATGTTTTTACCATACTCTGCTCCGCCACCTAAAAACACATAACCTGGTGACATAAATCTAGAAATTGGATTATCTCTATTTGGATAATTATACCCGTTAGAATATTGAGTTTTAAAATTAAAACGTCCAGAAAAATACCAATTAGTTAACGTATCTCTTCTATAACCAATAGTTGAAATTAACTCTAATTCGTCTTCTGTTTTTCTTAATTTTTGGCTTTCTTGTTTATTAACACCATATCTTGTTTTTATAGCATTAAACCAAATTAAATTGTTTTTTTTATATCTTAAACTTGAATTTATAGCTAATAAAGCTGAAATAGAATTTGCTCCACCAGCACTCCAATTAACAAAGGTTACTTCATTAATATCCATACCAACTCTATTAACCTGTTTCCACTTTAATGTATCAAGGTTTTTAACAATAGAATCTGTTTGAGCGAATAAAATTTGAGCGGTTAAAAATGTAAGGATAGTCAGGAAAAATCTCATAAATAATAGTTTGATTAGTAAGTAAACGTACCGTATTCACTTTCTATTGTAAGTTGTTTTTTTGAAGCTGCTTCTACACGACCAATCACTTGAGCTTCAACATTAAAGGATTTAGAAATTTTTATAATATCTTCTGCCACTTCTGGTTTTACATACAATTCCATTCTATGACCACAGTTAAATACTTGATACATCTCTTTCCAGTCTGTTTTTGACTGTTCTTGTATTAATTTAAATAATGGTGGAATAGAAAACATGTTATCTTTAATCACATGTAAATTATCTATAAAATGAAGAATTTTTGTTTGCGCTCCGCCACTACAATGAATCATTCCGTGTATATCTTCACTTGTATATTTAGAAAGAATCTCTTTAATAATTGGTGCATAAGTACGTGTTGGAGATAACACTAATTTACCAGCATCTATTGGCGAATCTTCTACCTCATCTGTTAATTTTACTTGTCCAGAATACACTAAATCTTCTGGTACAGACGCATCAAAACTTTCAGGATATTTTTTTGCTAAATACTTATTAAACACATCATGTCTGGCAGATGTAAGTCCGTTACTTCCCATACCACCGTTATAAAACTTCTCGTAAGATGCTTGACCAAAACTTTCTAATCCAACAATTACATCACCAGATTGTATATTTGCATTGTCTATAACGTCTTTTCGCTTCATTCTAGCAGTTACAGTAGAGTCTACAATTATTGTTCTTACTAAATCACCAACATCTGCAGTTTCTCCTCCTGTAGAATGTATAGTAACTCCAAATGTTTTTAAATCTTCGATTAACTCTTCTGTTCCATTAATTATTGCAGAAATAACTTCTCCAGGAATCAAATTTTTATTTCTTCCAATGGTAGACGACAACATGATATTATCGGTTGCTCCAACACAAAGTAAGTCGTCAATATTCATTATTAATGCATCTTGAGCAATACCTTTCCAAACAGATAAATCACCTGTTTCTTTCCAATACATGTAAGCTAAAGACGATTTTGTTCCAGCGCCATCTGCATGCATGATTAAACAATAATCAGAATCGTTAGTTAGATAATCAGGTACAATTTTACAAAAGGCTTTAGGAAACAATCCTTTATCTATATTTTTTATTGCGTTGTGCACATCTTCTTTAGATGCAGAAACGCCTCTTTGGCTATATCTTTTAGAAATTTCGGAACTCATGTTGTTGTGTTAAGCCACAAAGATATTTATAAAAAAAAAGCACACAAATTATTTATGTGCGCTTTTACAGTTTATTTGATGTGGTTGGTTTATTTTACTTCCAGTCAGGCATTTTTCCATCTTCTAAAAACAATTCTCTTATACTTAAATCTGAAATATCTATTGTCATAATATTTCTTTGCGAAACACCATCGTTAGACGTGTTTACAAATATTAATTGTGCCTCGTTTGGCGAAAATTGCGGATCTAAATCGTTTGTTCCTGCTGGTTTTGTTAAAGATATATTGGTTGCTGTTGTTGTTGTTAAATCGTATATAAACATATTAGAATTAAATTGCCTATAATCTACATTTTGATTTGCAGACAAATCGTATGTGTATACTAGCTTAGTACCATCATAAGAAAAATCCAATCCTCCTGCCGCACCATTAACACCTTGCAGCACAATATCTTGTACTACTCCAGAAAGATTTATTGTAAAAATTTCTACTTGATAACCTGAATTATCATTTGTTTTTAATGCTATTTTATTTGAGGCAGGATTCCAATCTACTTCTGTAATAAAATGCCCATTAATAGTTTGATATAATTGTGTTAATCCTGTTCCAGACACTTCTATTTCGTATAATTTGTCAAAATTTGGAAACAGTAGTTTGGTGTCGTTGTCTTTCCATTCGAAGTCAATTTCTTCTAAATTAAATCCATTTACAGCTACCGCATTGGTAACTTGTGATATATTAGATCCATCTAAATCCATTGTAAATAAATGGGTTTGTCCGCCATTATTACTTAAAAAAGCTAATTTATCTACAGAGCTTGCTCTTCTTGGTCTCCAAGAATTGGTATTTGCCGAAGTTAATTGAAGTGTATTACCACTTTCATCTGAAGAAAATATTACATTATTTCCATTAATTTTTCTTGTAAAAAACACACGATGTTCTGGAAACTCTAAGGTTGTAAAATTAAAAACTGTACTTGCTACAGGATTATTTATACCATCTGTTGCTGTGACTTGCCAAAAATATTTTGTGTTATACATTAATCCTGACACTGTTAAGGTAGTATCTGTAAGATCAGAATACTGTAAAACATCACTGTTTTGATCATTTAAAAGTTGTACACTATAAGTTAATTGATCTTCTTCAGGATCTGATCCTTCCCATGTTAATTCTACTATTAAATCTGTATCTATCGTGTTGTTAGATGGTGTTACTAATGTTGGTGCATTTGGCGCATCGTTATTTGCTGTTTCCACATCCAACTCGAAAACTATATTGGTTGTTGCATCATCGTTGATAGTTGCAGACTCAAACTTGGTTAAATAACCTTCTTTTTGAGCTTGAACAGAGTAAGTTCCAACTTCTATATCTGATATTTGGTAGTTTCCGTTTTCATCTGTAAATACAATACTTGTATTAGGACTTGTTGATACTCTTGCGTTTTCTAAAGGTGTATTATCGCCTTGAGAAACTACTTTACCTACTAATATACCTCGTCCTGTTAATTCAATTTTATCTTCACTACAACCTGAAACAAAGATAATTACACATAAAAGCGATAATATATTTATTGTCTTTTTCATTATCTAGTTGTTTGATTTGGATTTTCTATTTGACTTTAATTCTTCCTGCATCTTCCTTCTGTTCTCTCTTTTTAATGCTTTTATTTCTTTCTTTTTTAATCTTTCTAACTCTTTCTTTTTATTAAATTGAGTAGATGGTTGTGTTAAATAATAATTTATACCAACGCCAAATCTATAAAACATGTCATCCATAGTTCCTGCGTCTATATTATCTAATTGATCACTAAAGGCAAGATTATGCTCTCCATATAGATAAACACCAATATTTTCTTTTACCAAGTATTCTAGTCCTAAACCTGCTTGTATTTTAGGATCTATCTGCTCAAAATTATTTGTAGCATTGGTACCTACGCCAAAAAACAAATATGGTGTTAACTTATCATATGGTAGAATGTTGTAATTTAAATTAAGATCGAAAGACATAAATCCTTGGTTAAAAACGGTTTTATTTTCTAAGTTGAATTTATTGAAAGTGAAATCTAAATTTAGATGAGAATTTAACTGACGTTTAAATCCTAATTTTACATTTAATTGTGGTTGTGGATCTGGTAAATCTCCGTTAATAAGACTAATTCCTGCAGCTGCTGTGATGGCATTTTGACCTCTTCGCTCTGTTAAAAAGCGTTCGTAAATTTGTGTAGCTTCAGCTTCTGCTTTTTCATCTTCGTAATTTTTAATAATGGTTGCTGTAGCTTCTTCACTTGCTCTTGGCAACCATAATTCGTCTTTAATTCCTTCTATTATTAAAGCTTCTACAGCTTTTTCTATCGCTTCTTTTAAAGCTAGTTGTACTGGTTCGTTTTTTGTAAATCCTATTTCTGTTTCTAACAACCTTTGAAAATTCACATACTTGAATAAATTTGCAGATACTGCTTGAGACAATATGGTTTTAGATATATAAACCGTTTTTAATATTTTACCATTTGATGTATTTACAGCTCTTAAATACACACTAATTCTATCTTCTCTATATTGTGTAGATGCGCCAACACCAAAATATCTTGCGCCTGCGCCACCAGTAATTATATTGGTATCGTACGAAATAATACCGCCTTCTAACAATACACCTGCGTATAATAATGGTGGTAAGTTAGGCTCGTTTGGGTTTTGATTTTTACGGTATTCTGAACGTGTATTTCTTATTATGTTTCTTTCATTTAAAAGATTACTTAAATTTTCTCTTTCTATTAAAGTAAACCATTTAGAATCTTCTAATGCTTTTATTAGCATTGTTGTTCCGCCTTGCGATACAGCTGTACTAAAAGTACTTCCGTTTTCTACAGATTTATATTGTCCTGTTTGATCTTTAAAATTATAAACACCAGCAACTACTGGTTCTTGTGGTAAAGGAAAGTTTACTAGTTTTTCTGAGACTGGTGTAACTTCGCCAACTCTTGCTCTTTGTTGTTGATAAGGCTGATTAAAAAATGCGCCACAACCTGTTAAAGCAAGTAGTAAAATAACTGCTATAGCAGACTTAAGTTTTAACATGTTAATTTTGATTAGTTATGGATTTGGGACTATAATTTGGGTTTCGTCTCCTGTGGTTACATCTAGGATATTTACTACTAAACCTTCGGCAGAGTCATAAATTTCTAAAGTTAAATTCCCGAATGTAAATGTTCCTTCTTCTAATCCTTCTCCTAATTGCGAACTAAATAGTGTTCTTGATAACGAACTTAACACTTGACGATTTAAACTTTCTGCAAATTGATCTAATTCTGATCCTTGAGCATTATCATTTTTTGCATCTGGATCTTCAAATGAGTTTTGCGAATTAGCAGAACTAAGTAACCATTGATAGTTAAAAGTATCGCCTCCAAATGCTGGATTTATTGGCTGGTAAGTTAATTGCTGTCCAATGCTAGCGTATCCAACTAACATGCAAACGGTGATTAATAGCGTTTTCATAATATATAAATTAGTAGCGCTGTTGTATATCTGCGCTTTCTTCTAAATTTTTTAAGTATTTGTACACTCTTAATATGGCTTGATCATTGACTTTGGTTAAATAGTCAATACTTGGTCTTACAAAAAATTCGAACACCTTTTTTTCGCCTACTAAAACTTCTATTTTAGTATTTCTACCTAGAGCTAAAACCTCTTTTATTTTTACAATTTTATTTGCGTTTATATTATTTACAGTATACAAGTTATAAAAAAGTTTGTAAAAATCTCTACCTGGTTTTGTTTTTGTTTCTTCTAATACCAACCCTTTTATTTCTACTCCATCTTCTTTTGTACTGCTTACATCTACAGTTTGTTGTGTTGCTTTAGGGTTTGTTTTTAAATTTATATCTGAAAGAATTTTTTTCTTAAATGCTTGATCACTTCCATCATCATTTAAAACTATTCTATCTTTTCCAATTAACTTTTTATCTAAATTGTAGATTAATAAAAGTAATGTGGTTTTTGTATGTTTTGGACTATTAATTACGGTAGAAGATAAATCTAATTTTTGATTTGCTTGTATTACAAATCTACCTTCTTGGTCGTTTTTGGAAGAGTTGCCTAGCGAATCTTTTTTTATTACAGATAATTTATAAACTAGGCTTTCTGTAATTTCGGTTTTATTAAATGCAGTTCCTACAATTGTTATAAAACCATCATTTTTTTCTGTTCTTATTTTTGCTTCAATGTCTTTATTGATAATTTGAGCAAGTGTAATTGCATGCATAAAAATTACACAAACTATACTTAAAACAACTTGCTTTTTATCAAATTTAAACATGTGACTAATCGAAATTTCTAATTATTACAGATTGACTTTGTCCCTGCATAGAAACTTTTATTTTATCTGATAAAGAGTTGTTTCCAAAAATGGTTAAATTTTGATTGTCACCATTTTGAACAATTGTTGCCTCTCTTACTTGAGACTGTAAAAAACTGGTATCAAAAACAGTATTATTATTTCCGTTTTGTAAAATCGATTGGTCAATAGTATTTACATTTAAATTAACAAATGTAGAGTTATCATTTCCGTTTTGAATAACAGTTACATTACTATCCTGAGATTTAATTTTAGTATTAGAAACATTACTATCTCCTATTTGAGTAATAAACACATTATTTTGTTGCGCTATTTGTGTTTGATTAACTAACAACATATTTGCTTGGCTGTTAGACAATGCTTCAGCTGTTGTATTTGATGCATTATCATTAACAAAAGTTTGCGCGCTACTACTAAATGCAAAAACTAAATTAAGGATAATTATACTTAATATTTTTTTCATAACTAACTAATTTGGTATAAGTTACAAAATAGTGTTGTTTATAAAAAGTATAAGAGCAAATTAATGCTCTTATACCTTTTTTATAAAATTAACTAAAAGAACTTAATCTTAACTTGTTATTAGTCCATTTGAGTTACAACAGATGAGTTGTTGTTACCAATTTGGTCAACATCACTTACATGAGTATTCCCAGTTTGAGAAACTATACTGTTGTTACCCATACCATCTTGTAATACATCACTTGTATGGCTTAATCCATCTTGTGCAACATCACTAATGTTAAGCATTCCTGTTTGAGTAACTGTAGATAAGTGTAAATCTCCTGTTTGTGCTACAGTAGAAGTGTTTAAGTCTCCTGTTTGCATAACGTAAGATTCGTTATCATTTCCAGCTTGAGCAACTGAAGAACCATTAGCATTTCCAATTTGATCTACATCAGAAATATTACTATCTCCATTTTGAGCAACTGAAGAACCGTTAAGGTTTCCTGTTTGATCTACAAAAGAATCGTTCATATCACCAACTTGAGCTACAAAAGATCCATTGTTGTTACCATCTTGAGTTACATAAGACTCGTTATCATTTCCAAATTGAATTTGAGTAGAACCATTTGCATCTCCGTCTTGATCTGTAGTAGAAATGTTAGAATCTCCAGTTTGAGAAACTAAACTACCATTAAAGAATCCTTCTTGATCTACATCAGAATCATTCATGTTTCCTGTTTGATCAACATCTGAATTGTTGTTTCCTCCATCTTGTCTTACATAAGAAATGTTATCATCTCCTATTTGATCTACAGCACTAGTATTGTAATCTCCTTGGTAACCTTGATAAACATCACTATCATTATTATTACCATCTTGCATTACAGAGCTAGTATTAAAATCTCCCCATTGATCTAAGTATGAGTCATTATCTGTTCCTATTTGATCAACATCAGATAAGTTATCATTACCATCTTGCCATACAAAAGAATCGTTATCATCTCCAGATTGATAAACATCACTATCATTGTTATCTCCTGTTGTACCTTGCCATACAGTAGATTCATTACTGTTACCATATTGAGATACATCAGAATCATTCATATCTCCGTCTTGTAATACAGTAGAATCGTTACCATCTCCAGTTTGATAAACGTAAGAATCGTTATCATCACCGTCTTGATCTACATCACTTGTGTGATTGTCACCGTTGTAACCTTGTAAAACTATAGAACCATTATTATCTCCTTCTTGATCTACAGAACTAGAGTTTGCATCTCCCCATTGATCAACATAAGAGTCATTACTATCTCCATCTTGATCTACTGAAGAAACGTTATCATCTCCATCCTGCCATACAAAAGAATCGTTAAAATCTCCATCTTGATCTACATCACTAGTATTGTCGTTAGAGCTGTAAGCTTGTCTAACTTCAGAATCGTTAGATGTTCCTAATTGATCAACAGTAGACATGTTGTCGTCTCCTTCTTGAGTTACTAAAGAGTTGTTTGTTAATCCTGTTTGACCAACAGTTGAAGAGTTTCCGTTTCCTATAGTTGAAACAGTACTTGTGTTTGATTGTGCGAACATTACAGTTCCACACATAAGTGCAGCTGCACTGAAAAATAATTTTTTCATTGTGAATATTTTATTGATTAATAGCTTTTCAAATATAGATATTTTTTTAATCGTAAAATTAGATGTCCTAATTAAGTTTTAATAAACAAGCAATTATTCGTTATGTATTATTTTTTTATCGGTAAAAAGCATTTTCAAGAAAGTTTTTTCCTACAAATAAAAAACAGCTTAAATACTGAATAACAACAGTATATACGTACACCTACGTACATTTAAGCTTATATTATTAGATAAAAAAAAAGACTAATCTGGCAAAGATTAGTCTATATAAAAAAACCTCGATAAAAATCGAGGTTTTGTATTGTATATACTTAACAGTTTTAGTCGTTTTGTGTAACAATAGAAGAATTATTATTTCCTATTTGTGATACATTACTTACATGTGTAGTTCCGAATTGACCAACATCACTTATGTTATCATTTCCTGTTTGAGTAACATTAGATAAATGTTGTAATCCATCTTGCATTACATATGATGTATTTAAATCTCCTGTTTGTGTTACATTAGAAACATGCATAGTTCCATATTGTAAAGTTAAAGCATAGTTATCATCTCCTGTTTGCATTATATTACTTTCATTATCGTCACCATATTGACCAGCACCAGCATAATTACCATCTCCAATTTGATCAATATCTGAGTCGTTATCATTACCTAACTGAGCATTTTCACCTACATTAAAATTACCCACTTGATCTATTGTACTATAGTTTGAATCTCCCCATTGCCATTCATTAGAGATATTGTTGTCTCCTGTTTGATTAACATAGACAGTATTACTATCTCCTATTTGATCTGTCATAGAATAGTTAGCATCTCCATACTGATTAGCAACAGATGTATTAAAATCTCCATCTTGAGATTGGCTAGACGAATTAAAATCTCCATACTGATAATTATATGCATAGTTATAATTTCCTGTTTGAGAAATAGCTGAAGTATTATCATCCGATCCATCTGCGTCACCATATTGATCTATGTGACCATAATTAGAATCTCCTGCTTGAACAATAGATCCTGTATTACCGTCATTTAAACCAGCTCCTGTACCGTATCCTTGGTGAATTTCAGAACTGTTGAAATCTCCTGTTTGAGAAGCCATAGCTGTGTTTTCGTCTCCTAAAGAATCTACATCAGAATAATTTGAAGTTCCATCCTGCATTACATCTGCAGAGTTTAAATCTCCCCATTGTTCTACTGTAGAATAATTTGTCATACCTGTTTGAGAAACAACTGAAGAGTTTGTGTTTCCAACTTGATTAACGTCACTGTCGTTTGATTGTGCAAACATTAAAGATCCGCACATAAGTGCAGCTGCACTGAAAATTAATTTTTTCATTGTGAATATTTTATTGATTAATAGCTTTACAAATATAAAGCATTTAATACGCTAATTTTGAACAGCTTAATTTTTGAATCCTTTTTTAAGAATTTAATCGTTATACATTTTAATAATATCGATAAAATACAATTTTACGTAATATTAATCCTACATATATTTACTCTCTAATTATTAATAATAAATTAAAAATACGTAGGTCTACGTATGATTTTTTTATGCTATTCTTAATAAAACACAACCCTAATTGATAATTTATAAAAAAAGCTCCTTTATTAAAGGAGCTATAATTTTATTTAGTGAATAATAATTCTCTATATTTTGTTAATGGCCATAACTGGTCATCGACTAATAATTCTAACTTATCACAATGATATCTTATTTGATCAAAGAAGGGTTTAACTTTATCACAATACAACACCGATTTTTTATAAATATCTTCAACTGCATTTGCTTCTTTTCTTGATGCTGTCATTTTTGTAACACTAGAATTAATAGCTTCTATATGACTGGATATTTCTTCTATAATAAGCAATTGTTCTTTTGCTACTTTTTTAAATTCTTTTCCATAAATATCCTTTAACCCTTGAACATTCTTTATTAAGGTATTTTGATATTTTACTGCTGTTGGCACAACATGGTTTCTAGCAATATCACCTAGAACACGTCCTTCTATTTGTACACGCATTGCGTACTCTTCCATTTCTATTTCGTAACGTGCTTCAGCTTCAATTTTATTCATTACGCCTAATTCTTCAAAAAGCGCTAAAGATTTTTTAGAGATTTTTGCTTTTAATGCTAAAGGCGTTGTTTTATTATTACTTAAACCGCGTTTATTTGCTTCTTTTTCCCATGCTTCTCCATAACCGTTTCCTTCAAAAAGAATAGTTTTAGATTGCTTAATATACTCTCTTAAAATATTAAAGATAGCATCGTCTTTTTTCATTTTTTTCTTATCTACTAACTTATCAACTTCTGCTTTAAATTCTATTAATTGTTTTGCAACTATGGTATTTAACACGGTCATTGGATTTGCACAGTTAGCGGTAGACCCTACAGCTCTAAATTCAAATTTATTACCTGTGAAGGCAAATGGCGATGTTCTGTTTCTATCTGTATTATCTAAAAGAACGTCTGGTATTTTACCAACCACGTTTAGTTTTAAATCTGTTTTTTCTTCTGGAGACAATTTACCATCGGTTACGTTTTCTAACTCGTTTAAAGTTTTAGTTAATTGCTCTCCTATAAATACCGAAATTATTGCTGGTGGCGCTTCATTTGCTCCTAATCTATGATCATTACTTGCAGATGCGATAGACGCTCTTAACAACTCTTCATTATCACAAACCGCTTTAATGGTATTAATAAAAAAGGTTAAAAATTGAAGGTTGCTCATTGGTGTTTTTCCTGGACTTAATAGATTAACTCCTGTATCTGTACTTAAACTCCAATTATTATGTTTACCAGATCCGTTAACGCCTGCAAATGGTTTTTCGTGAAATAAAACTTTAAAATTATGTCTTGCTGCAATTTTATCCATAACATCCATTAGTAACGAGTTATGATCTACCGCAAGATTTACTTCTTCAAAAATTGGCGCTAATTCAAATTGGTTTGGCGCGACTTCATTATGTCTAGTTTTTACAGGTATACCTAGTAACATACATTCGGTTTCTAAATCACGCATAAAAGACATCGCACGATTTGGAATAGTCCCGAAATAATGATCGTCTAATTGTTGTCCTTTAGCTGGCGCATGACCTAAAAGTGTTCTTCCTGTTAAAACAATATCTGGTCTTGACATGGCTAAACTTCTGTCAATTAAAAAATATTCTTGTTCCCAACCCAAAGACGCATTTACTTTTTTTACATTTTTGTCAAAATATTTACAAACTGCGACAGCAGCACTATCTACAGCTTGTAATGCTCTAAGTAAAGGTGTTTTATAATCTAATGCTTCTCCCGTATAAGCAACAAAAACAGTTGGTATACAAAGTGTTGTACCATAAATAAAAGCTGGCGATGTTGGATCCCAAGCTGTATAACCTCTTGCTTCAAACGTATTTCTAATTCCGCCATTAGGAAAGCTAGATGCATCAGGTTCTTGCTGCACTAATTGATTACCTCCAAATTTTTCAATAGACATTCCTCCTTCTATAGTTTCAAAAAAAGCATCATGTTTTTCTGCAGTTGCTCCAGTTAAGGGTTGAAACCAATGCGTGTAATGTGTAGCGCCTTTAGAAATTGCCCATTCTTTCATTCCAGTTGAAATATGATCTGCAACTACACGATCTATTTTTTTTCCTAACTTAACAGCATCCATAACACTTACAAAAGCCTCTTTTGTAAGGTATTGCCTCATTGTTGCTTCATTAAACACATTTTGACCAAATAATTCTGATCTTCTTTTATTTTCTTCTATAAATATTGGTTTATGCTGTAACGATTGTTTTACTGCATGAAATCTTAATGTTGACATATCGTTTTATTAATTTACAATTGCGAAATTACAATTTTTTATACTTTAAAATTATTACACCCTAAAAAAAATAGGGTTATTAACAAGTTTTTGATAAAATTAAAACTTACACCCATATTTTTATATAGGTCGAATTAAAAAACTATTATATTTGCATGCAACTATAACTAATAAAAATTTTATACCATGAGTAAATCTAAATTAGAGTACATTTGGTTAGATGGTTACCATCCAACTCAAAACATGAGAAGTAAAACTAAAGTTGAAGACAATTTTAGCGGTAAATTAGAAGATTGTCCAATTTGGTCTTTTGATGGTAGCTCAACAAAACAAGCTACAGGAGACTCTTCAGACTGTCTTTTAAAACCTGTTGCTATTTATCCTGATCCAGCTAGAAAAAATGGATATTTAGTAATGACTGAAGTTTTAAATCCAGATGGTACACCTCATGTTTCTAACGGTAGAGCAACTATTGACGATGATGATAACGATTTCTGGTTTGGTTTTGAGCAAGAGTACTTTATCATGGATAAGAAAACTCAATTACCTTTAGGATTTCCTGTTGGTGGTTATCCTGCTCCTCAAGGTTTATATTATTGCTCTGTAGGTGGAAGAAATACACATGGTAGAGCTTTAGTTGAAGAACACGCTGATTTATGTATCGAAGCTGGATTAAACTTTGAAGGTATTAACCAAGAGGTTGCATCTGGTCAATGGGAATTTCAATTATTTGCTAAAGGTGCTAAAAAAGCTGGAGACGAAATTTGGGTTGCTAGATATTTATTAGATAGATTAACAGAAAAATACGGATATTATATAGAATACCATCCAAAACCATTAGGAAAAGAAATGGATTGGAATGGTTCTGGAATGCATGCTAACTTCTCTAACACAGTATTAAGAACTTGTGGCGATAAAGACACTTACATGAAAATATGTGAAGCTTTTAGACCTGTAGTTGCAGAACATATTGCTGTTTACGGAGAATTTAATGATCAAAGATTAACTGGTGATCACGAAACTGCATCTATTAACGACTTTAGTTACGGAGTTTCAGATAGAGGTGCATCAATTAGAATTCCAATTATTACAGTAGAAAAAGGCTGGAAAGGTTGGTTAGAAGATCGTAGACCAGCATCTAACGGAGATCCATACAAAATAGCAGGAAGAATTGTAAAAACGGTTAAATCTGCAAATATTAGTTAAACATTATTATTGTTAAATCCTAAAAAACGCTTTCATCATTTTGAAAGCGTTTTTTTTTATTTCTGCTTAACCTTTAAAAACAATAAAAATAAATACAGCGTAAACCACTACCAAAGCAAAACCTTTAAACTTATCTATTGTATTTTTTTTAGGTATCAAACCTAAAGGAAGTATCACTGCTGCAAAAAGCAGCATCCAAAAAATATCTCGACTTAAAATTAAAGGTTCTTCTATTGGAATAGTTTTTACAATTGAAGTTAAGCCTAAAACTGAACCTATATTAAATATATTTGACCCAATTAAATTACCTAAAGAAATAGCTTTTTCTTGTTTTGCAGCTGCAATAACAGAAGCTGCTAATTCTGGTACACTTGTCCCAATTGCAATCATAGTTACACCAATTACAGCTTCACTAACTCCAAGTTGTGTTGCTATTTGCGTTGCACCTTTAACCAACCATTCACTTCCAAAAAATAATGCCAAAGCACCAATTAACAACCAAACTAGTATTTTAAATGAAGATACAGCAGACAACGCATCGTCTACATCTTCTAATTCTTCAGTTGAATTTTGGCTCTTAATTAAATAAACCACAAAAATTATTAATGCAATAAATAAAATGGCGCCTTCAATAGGAATTAACTGGCTATCATTCCATAAGAAATAATAAAGCACTACAGAAAATAAAATCATGACAGGCCAAGTTAATTTATAAAACGATTTATCTATACCAATTGCTCCTACTATAGCTGTAACACCTAAAACCAAACCAATATTAGCGATATTAGATCCAACTACATTATTTATTGCAATAGCTGGAGAACCGTTTAATGCAGCCTGTAAGCTAACCAACAATTCTGGCGCAGACGTTGCAAAGGACACAACCGTCATACCTATTATTATTTTTGAAATATTAAGTTTGAAGGATAACGCTACAGAAGATCGCACTAAATATTCTCCTCCTACTACTAAAAGCACAAATCCTAAGATTAAAAAAACAATACTCATATTAATAATTTTATGCGAAGATACAGTTTGATATATTGTATTACAATTATTCTTTTAGACTAAAAAAAATAAACCCGAATTAAATAATTCGGGTTTAAATTATCCTATTTTTTTATTATTTTCCTTATTAGACTTTTATTGTTTTCAGTTTCAATTTTAACTAAATATAAGCCACTTGCAACTTTTAAATCTATGTAGTTGTTATTAGCAACTTGTTGTTTTAGTACTAATCGTCCTTCAGAAGAAAACACAGAGATATTGTAATTTTGTTCTTTACCTGAAACATAAAGCTTGTCTGTTATTGGATTTGGAAATAACTTAATAGAAGATGTTTCAAAAGTATCTGTATTTAAGTTTTGATTCCAGGTATCACCAACATTTGTTCCCCAAATATATTCTACTAAATCTGGTTGATCTATAAATGGGTTACGGTTAAATTGCCATTCATAAACCACATTATTTCGATTCATTTCAAAATCGTCAGGCGGATCATTTCTATGCCAATCTAGCAAAGTAGCTAAATCACCCATTTGTCCAGAAACACTAGGATAACCATTAACTACACTTAATCCGTTATACCTTATTTGAAGAAATAAAACACTTCTAGCAACATCACCTTTAAAGCTACCTAACGTGCCGCTAGGACCATTGTATTGTCCGTAATGTTGATTTCCTCTTAAACTATTTTCAGGTCCATCTGCTGCTCTTAATGCATGCGCATCGCTATTACCATGTCTTAAAGAATCTGCTTTTGTTGCCCAAAAAATATCTTTTCCGTCGCGTGTATCATCTGCTTCAATACTATTATATCCTGCCAAAGATCTTGGAAAAGTATGTTCTCTATTCCATTTTGCAACATTACTAGCGTTATTTTGAAAATCTAATTTTGCTCTACCTTGCTCTGTATAAACTAACCAAACCTGATTAGAATTTTCAGGGTTTTGATCGGCTTCTTGCAAAATATCTATTATATCCGCATAGGTTTGTGCTCTAACTACATTAGGATCTGCTACAATATCTTGCAGAGCTTGCTCTAAAGCTGCTCCTGACAATCCATCTATACTATCATAATAACCTGCCGGTTGCGTACTTGACACTAATCCATAAGTTGGATTTACTGGAGAACCAAATGGTGCAACTGTAAAATCGTTATCTACAACCCTTAATTTAATGTTATTATTATAAGGAATTAATGGTGTTGGCAAATTATCAAATCTAATTAATGGTTCTTCATCACCTTCATCTAATGCATCGTCTACTAAAGTAATAGTTGTTGTTACTTGATTTTGACCACTTAAAATGGTTAATGATGTATTTCCTGTAAAATCGAATGTATCAAAAGACTGGTTATTTAATGTAAATGAAAATGAATAATCAGAATCCACATTTTGTTGCGCTGTAAAAGTGATATCAAAAGATAATCCTTCGTCTATCATAATTTGATTTGTAGAAATTTCTAAAGCATTTAATACAATTCCACTACCATCATTTAACTGTCTTGGAGTTGGCGTAGTTGACGTATATGATCCATCGTTATTACGCTGTATTGAGTTTGTGTTATTTCCTGGTCCTTCATTTATCTGCTCTGTAACACCTAATAAAGCCATCAAGCCTGTATCATCTGCATCGCTAGTATCATACACTAAAGCATCTACTAAATTGGTTTGTGTTGCCAATGTCCCAATTGGGAAATCATAGTCATTCCCTAAATAAATAGCTATTGCATCTGCTCCGTTTTGAATTAAATTTTCACCAATAAACACTTGCGGATATGGGTTAACCGTATCACTACCAATTAACAATAAACCATTTACATCTGTAACAGCTCCATCTAAGTCTAACGCATAATAACTACTATCGCCTCCTGAAGTAGATCCGTTAAAAAACACTAACACATAACCGTCTAATGGAAAATTTGGAGTTTCGGATTTTAACTCTATAAATTCTTGGTAGTCTATACCTGGTGTATCACAATCTAGCTCATTTATTACTACTGTTTGAGAATACCCAAAACATATGAATAGTAAACATGAGATTTTTAATAAATGTTTCATTTTTAGGAGAATTATTTTTGCAAATATACTACTATAAATAAGTTAATATTTAAGTTGTTAGGATTTATTTAAATAAACCAAAATGAACAGAAACTGCTTTTTACAGACAAAAAGTCCCTTATTTTAAAAAAACACTACAAAAAAACGCCTTGAATTATTACATATTTAAATAATAAATTCAATTTAAACTTACAGATTATAATTTTAATTAAGAGATGTTTAAAAATATTAAAACCGATAACGTTTATTTAGTTTATAAGTTAAAGTGAATTTTATAGATTTTCAACTTTTTTCTTGGAAGTAAACATTTAAAAAATATATCTTCAAAAAACAATCACAAAATGTGACTGTAATATTAACCCTTAAACCAAACAACTATGCTAACAATTGCCAAATTTATAATCGATATTATAACATCGATTATAGTCTAAAAACAAAACGTAAAACTTAGTCTAGAATAAGTTTTACCTTTTTTTAAACTAATTTGGCTTTACAAACAAAACACATAGCTTTGCAAAAAGGTGTTATTATGAAAAAAACAATTTTTAAAGCATTATCTAAACTTAACAAACTTGTACTACCTAGTTATACTAAGAAAAGATTAGATTTAAGTAAAGCAACTAAACTGCAATTACTAATCTTTGGATGGAAACTTTATGTTACAAAAAATGCGTTAGATTAAATTTATCCCTATTAATTTTGAAGTTTAAATAAAAAAGAAATATATTTGCACCCACAAAAAAAAGGCCTCGTGGCGCAACTGAATAGCGCATCTGATTACGGCTCAGAAGGTTACAGGTTTGAATCCTGTCGAGGTCACTACTTTAAAGCAAGCTAATTTTAGCTTGCTTTTTTTATTTACATTAGTTAAATTTAAGCCTAACCAATTAATAACAAGATTGTTATGAATAAAAACATGGGCGCATTAGACAAAAGTTTAAGAGTTTTAACCGCAATTATTATCGCTATATTATATTTTTTAAATGTTATTGAAGGCACCATTGCTTATATTTTAATGGTTATAGCAATTATATTTTTAATCACAAGTTTTATTAATTTTTGTCCAATCTATTCGTTAATAGGAATTAACACTTGTCGGAAGAAATAAAAAAGCGCCATATCTGGCGCTTTATATTAAATTATTTCTGCACTTAAGCCTGCTTCAAGCAACTTACTGCATCTTGGTTTTAGATCATCATAATCACCTGTTTTTACAGTACACTTACCTTTATAGTGAACCAATATAGAACATTGCTCTGCTTGTTCTGGCGTGTGATCACAAGCATAAATTAGTGTATCTATAACATGATCAAAGGTGTTTACATCATCATTGTATAAAACAATTTCATTATTTTTTTTCTCTAAAGTATCTACTAAGTATTCTTCTTTAATTTTTTCAATAGTACTCATAACTATATTTTTTATAAAAATAAGAAATATTTAAATACAAAAAAAAGACCTTTGAGCTAACAAAGGTCTTTTTACTTAGGGATTAATTAATACATTATTTGCAAGCCATTAATATCATCGACTCCAAATTCTCCATCTTCGTTACTGCTAAAACACGCTAACATTACAGAAGTTTCTGGACTATTACCGCCTAAATCTATAGCACCTATAGATCCAGCTCCTTCGTTTACGTTTTGTCCACAACTTGCTCTATTAAACCAATCTGTATGTCTAAATCCAACAGAATGTCCAATTTCATGAGTAATTACGTGCTCTACAACATTTGTATCATAGTTATCTAAACCATATATCTGTACCCATTTGTATGGATTACCATTTTCTGGAAATCCTGCAGATCCACCTGCACCAGATTGACTTGGATTATGATACACGACCATGTCTTTATTAGAATAATTAGTTCCGAACGTTAGTTGAAACGATATTGAAACACCGCTTAAAGCATTGTAATTATTTACTGCCCATTGTAACGCAGTTCTTTCTTTAGAAGAAAGCCCATAACCGCCGCCACCAGTATAACCAATTATTGTAATAGTTTTACCTTGCGACACAAGATTATTGGTACGATAATTACGACTGTTTTCGCTTGCGGTAGTTTTCATATTTAATATCTGACTTTCGGTCATATAAATATCTCCTTCTACCTCAATCATTTCTGTAGTACTACCATCTGGCAATAAAAAGTCTACATATTTTACATCGTCTGTATTAATTTGTGCTTGCGCTAGCTTCTCTAAAAGCTCTGTAGATAATTCTTTTGTTAAAGCTTCTTCTTCAACGATTGCAGAATCTTCTGTAGTTTGACATGATTGTAATCCTAAAATTAGACATAGGCTACCTAAAGCCATAAATTTAATTTTTTTCATTGTTTTGAATTTTAAATTAATAAATGGTTGCTTTACGTAAAATGTGTCACACAAAAATTAATGTTAGTTTAAGGGATAATGCTATTAATCTTATGTGAGATAATTATCATGATAAAGGTAAGGTAATTAGATTGATGAAATTTGCGGTTTACACCGTAAAATAAAGAGAATTAAGGGTTTTTGTGTTAAAATTTTATGCATTTTATCGAACATTGTCTTTTATGCTTATTTTTTTACAAAATGAAGTGCAACCCAATTGTTTTTATTTAATGTTGTTTTTAATACAAGGTTGTTACTATTACATTCTTTTTCTATTAGCGGAATATCTTCTTGATAAAAACCACTTAAAAACAAGCTACCATTAGCGTTTAATCGCTTTGCATATACATTTATGTCTTGCAATAAAATGTTCCTGTTTATGTTTGCAATTATTGTGTCGTATTGCTGATCTGTAAGTAAAGTCGCATCACCTTCGTAAACCGCTATATTATTACAGTTATTACGCTCTACATTTTCTAAGCTGTTTAAATAACACCAGTTATCTATATCTATAGCATCTATTTTATTGGCGCCTTTCATTTCTGTAAGTATTGCCAAAACCGCTGTACCACAACCCATATCTAAAACCGATTGGTCTTTAAAATTGTTTTGCAGAATATATTGAATCATCATGTGTGTTGTTTCATGATGTCCTGTTCCAAAGCTCATCTTTGGTTCTATAACAATATCAAATTCTGTGTCAAATTTTTCATGAAATGGCGCACGTACTGCACATTGATTATCTACTACTATTGGGTTAAAGTTTTTTTCCCATTCTGCATTCCAATTGGTTTGTTCTATATCTTCATGCGTGTAGGATATATCAAACTCTTCAGATTTTAATATTTGAATATCTTCTAAGATATTTTCATTCCACTCGTCTTTTTGGATGTATGCTGTTACTCCTTCTTCGGTTTCGACAAAACTTTCAAAGCCAGCGTATCCTAGTTCGGCTATTAAAATTTCTACAGCTGGTTGTAATGGTTCTACTTTAAAATAGTAACCTTTATAGATAATATTTGACATTGGTTTTGCTATTTATTTTACGGATAATCCCGTGTTAGCGATTGAAATGACATCCTTTTTTGAGGTACGAAAAAAAGATATAATGGAAAGCGCGACGCTTTGCCTGACTTAAATCAGGCAAAGGGTAACACTATAATTAGTATTTTAAAATGCGTTTACGATTTCGAAAAAATCTTGGGCTTTTAATGATGCGCCTCCTATTAATCCTCCATCTACATCTGGTTTTGAGAAAATTTCTTTTGCGTTGTTTGGTTTTACGCTTCCGCCATAAAGTATTGATACGCTATTTGCGACTTCTTCACCATATTTTTCTGATAAAGTTTTACGTATAAATGCGTGCATGTCTTGTGCTTGTTCTGGTGTTGCAGTTTCGCCTGTTCCTATTGCCCATACTGGCTCGTAGGCTAAAACAATGTTTTTAAATGCGTCTGCTTCTAGATGAAATAACGCATTGCTTATTTGCGATTTTACAACTGCTTCTTCTTTATTTGCTTTGCGGTCTTCCAACTCTTCTCCAAAACAGAAAATTACTCGCATTGTATTTGCTAATGCTGCATCTACTTTTTTAGCTAATATTGCATCTGTTTCGTTAAAGTAAGCACGTCGCTCGCTATGTCCTAATATAACTGTTTGTATGCCTACACTTTTTAACATTGATGCACTAACTTCTCCTGTGTAAGCTCCATTATCTGCAAAGTGCATATTTTGCGCTACCACTTCTATATTAGATGTGCGTAAGGATTGAAATGCATGCCAAAGGTTAGTAAATGATGGCGCTACCATTACTTCTGCTTCACTGGTTTGTGTTTGCTTTTGCAAATCTGTTAATAAGCCTTCTGTTTGGGCTAAATCATTATTCATTTTCCAGTTTCCTGCGACGATATTTTTTCTCATGTTTATTCTGGCGAATGCAGTAATTACTACCTTCTTTTTAATTAAACTTTTATTTTATTAGTGAAAAACTGATTTTTTAAAGTTTTAAACACTATTGTAATTTTATTTGTCTGTTATGAGCTCCCTTGCTTTCGCAGGAATTTTTACTCTAATTTTACTTTTGGATCTAACCAACCGTAAATGATATCTACAAAAATATTAATTATTATGAATAGTAAAGCAATTATTAGTACAGATCCCATTATTACTGGTAAATCTAAGGTATTTAATGCGTTAACTATTTCTTTTCCTAATCCGTTCCAACCAAAAATATACTCTACAAAAACTGCGCCTGCTAACATACTAGCAAACCAACCAGAAATTGCTGTTACCACTGGATTTAGTGCGTTTTTTATTGCGTGATTTTTTATAATTTGAAATTGTGATAATCCTTTTGCTTTTGCAGTGCGAATGTAATCTTGATTAAAAACTTCTAGTAACGAATTTCGCATTAATTGAATGACGACTGCTAATGGACGTATTCCTAACACAAAAGCAGGAAGAATAAGGTTTTTCCATTTGATGTGTATTTGCTCACCAAAGTCGTCAAGCTCATACAAACTACCTGTCATCTCTAAATTAGTGTACTTATGTAATACAAACCCAAAAAACCATGCAAATAATATGGCGCTAAAAAATGATGGTACGCTCATCCCTAAATTGCTTAATATTTGTATGCTTTTATCTAAAAATGTATCTTTTTTTAATGCTGAAATTATACCCAAAAACACTCCTAAAATTAAAGCTATTGTGATGGCAGTAAATGCCAACACAAAGGTATTTGGTAAGGTTTCTGAAAGAACTTGACTTACTTTTTTACCTTGTTTTGTAAAGCTTTCTCTTAAATATGAGAACTTTATAACCGTTGTGATATTTCCTAAAGAAAATAGTTTGGTTGCTGTGTATTTATTTGGTCTTAAAAATGTGTAATCGTCTTCTTTTTTTGAATGAAAGGAAATTGGTGATAAATCATTTAAATAGTATAGATATTGTGTTGTAATTGGCTTGTCAAATCCATATTTTTTTTTGACAATTGCCAACTGTTCACTATCCTCGTTTTGTCCTAACATCATTTGTGCTGGATCACCAGGCAAGACACTAAATAAAAAGAAAATAACTGTTACTACACCAAATAGTGTGAATAATGCATAACTAGTTTTATTTAGTAAATAACTTATCAGAAGTCTATAATTTATTGTTGATTGTTAAGCGTAATTTTAATTATACCGTTGTAATTTACGCTAGAAGTTTGGTTTAAAGAATCTAAAATAGCACCTTCTTTAATTACATCCATTTTATCTATAGTATTTGGATCTAAACTATCCATTTGGCTTTTTGTTGCTATACTATCATTAATAAAATAGGCTATTATTTCTTCTTTTTTAGGTCTTTCTACTTTAGGTAATTCAATTTCATCTACATCATTCCAATGTTTCTTTTGAATGATTGTTCCTTTTTTAAGCTTTAATATTCCTGGATTAGAACGTATAATTGTTTTTAATGCAGTTTCGTCACAGAAATAATAATCATAACCTAATCCATATTTAGTTGTTATTGTTTTTACTTCTTCTGGACCTGTTGCTGTTAAGCCTATTACATCGTAACCGTTAGCAATTGCTTTATCTGTAAATACTTTTATTGCTTCTAAACCTTGTGTTTCGGCAGTTGCTAAATTATAGTTTACAATTAAAATTACATTTGGTCTATTTAAGATATCTTCTGTATAATCTTCGCCATCTTTTTCGATAGAAAAATCGTGTATTGGCGGCTCATAACCTTCTTTTATAGTCTTAGTTTCTACTTTTATGTATTTTCCTGAAGATGTTGGATAACTTCCATTTGTAACGTATTCTACATCTTTACCGTTTTCGTTAAACGTCCAAGTATACTCTATTACTGCTTGTGGCGCATCTTCTGGAATTATCATTTTTTCGGTAATATTATTACCTACTTTAAATGGTCTAAAATCTATTGTTGGCAAATGCATTAATACATGATAGGCAAAGCCTAAACATGCTATAAAGCTAATTAATGCTATAATAGTCGTTATAAATTTATTGAAAAAAGGCTTAATGTATTTTTGTCCTGCAAAAATGATAAGTATCATAACTAACAATACAACATCTTTACCAAAGCTTTCCCATGGATCCATTTTCATAGCGTCACCAAAACAACCACAATCTTTTACTTTATTAAAATATGCCGAATAAAAAGTTAAAAACGTGAAGAAAATAATCATTAACAACAAGCTCCATAACGTAAATTTCTTCTTGTAACCAATAATTAAAAACACACCTAAAAGCACTTCTAAAACCACAACAACTATAGAAATGATTAAAGCATATGGTGTAAAAAATGGTAAATCTAAAACGGTTGGTCCAAAATATTCTTCTAGTTTAAAAGCAAATCCTATAGGATCATTTAGCTTTATAAATCCTGAAATAATAAAAAATATTCCGACAAAAATTCTTAAAAATCCAACTACAACTTTCATAGTGCTTTGTTATTTCTGACTAGACAGAAATATATTTAGTTAATATTATTTATGTTTTCCTACCTACGCAGGAATAACAGTTATTTTTCGTTTAAATGAATCATAGAAAACACTGCATAGTTTACCATATCTTGATAATTGGCATCTATACCTTCGCTTACCAATGTTTTTCCTTGGTTATCTTCAATTTGTTTTACACGTAATAACTTTTGTAAAATTAAATCTGTTAGGCTACTAACGCGCATATCACGCCAAGCTTCGCCATAATCATGATTTTTATTTTCCATTAATGTTTTTGTGATATTTACGTGCTTATCATACAATTCTAAAGCGTCTTCTAATTGCATATCTGGTTGCTCTACAACACCTTTTTCTAATTGTATTAATGCCATAATACAGTAGTTGATAATGCCAATAAATTCGCTTTGTTCACCTTCGTCAACTTTTCTTACATCATTTTGTTGTAAACCTCTTATACGTTGTGCTTTAATAAAAATCTGGTCTGTTAAAGAAGGTAATCTTAAAATACGCCATGCACTACCATAGTCGGACATTTTCTTTTTAAAAAGATCACGACAAATTTTAATTACTGCATCGTATTGTTTGGAAGTATCTTGCATAAATGATGTTCTTATCTTGATAATTTGCGTAAATTTCGCATAAAAATTTTTAAAGTTCAAAGTTTAGGGATTAAAGTTTTTATAAGATATCCCAACTTCTATTATACATGTACTTATGACAATAAATTGTAAAGGACAACTAGTTGATTTAAGCTTACCAAAAGTAATGGGTATTTTAAATGTAACTCCAGATTCTTTTTATGATGGCGGACACTATAAAGACGAAAATTCTATTTTAAATCAAGTAGAAACTATGCTTAATCAAGGCGCTACCTTTATAGACGTTGGCGCTTACAGCTCTAGACCTAATGCAGATTTTGTTACTGAAGATGAAGAATTGCAGCGCATAATTCCTATTATCGAGTTACTAATGAAACATTTTCCAGAAATTATTATTTCTGTAGACACTTTTAGAAGTGAAGTTGCCAAACAAACCATTAATGCAGGCGCGAGTTTGATTAATGATATTTCGGCAGGATTTTTAGATAAAAACATGCTAGAAACAGTTGCAAAACTAAGTGTACCATACATTATGATGCATATGCGTGGTACACCACAAACCATGCAAACGCTTACAGAATATGACAATTTAACTAAAGATGTTAATCTTTATTTTTCTGATCGTATTAGCAAAGCAAGAGCTTTAGGTATAATAGATTTAATTTTAGATCCTGGTTTTGGATTTGCCAAAACTACACAGCAAAATTTTGAACTTTTAAACCAATTAGAGCTTTTAAATATCGCCGATTTACCACTTTTGGTTGGCATATCTCGTAAATCGATGATATACAAAACACTAGACACAACAGCTCAAAATGCACTAAACGGAACAACAGCTTTACACATGATTGCGTTACAAAAAGGTGCTAAAATTTTACGCGCGCATGATGTTAAAGAAGCCAAAGAATGTATCACACTTTACAACCAATTACATGCTTAAAAAAATAGGATTAACAGGATTAATCACGCTCTTTTTATGGTCCTGTGGAAACGAAAAAGTTATCCAATTACCAGAAGTACAACACGCTAAAATAAGTGAAATTTTAGATGTTTCGCCTGCATATATTTTTTATAACGAAACACAACCAGACAGTGTTGAACTTAATAGAAAAAATTTAATTATCTCTACCAACTGGTTATTTAATGTAGATAAACGCTTGACTTTAGAGCAAGCCATACCAAAAATTAAATTTTTGCAAGACAAAAAACGAAATGCAAAAATGCACAAAAACGAAGCAGCAAAAAACTATTACACTTGTAATGATACCAGCATTAAAAATTTAGGGTTTATTGAGTTTACTAATGTAAATTATATTGAAAAAATCAATCCTAAAAACAATAGCATATTAGCAATTAACAGTTTAAATAACATTACACTTCAACATCAAGATTTAAAGCTTACAGAAGTTAATGTTGATGATTTAATTATTCAACTTGAAAGTAATTTTAGTAATAGTGAAGAAAATATTGTTTTGACACTTCATTTAAATAAACACTTAAAATTTCAAGAATACATTACAATAAAAAGTAAACTTCAAAACTTAAATTTTGAAACCGTAGTTATTGATAACAACGAGTATATTTTTTAATTCAATTTCATTAATTTTACAAAAAACAGCAAACCTTTGGAAATAGTAAACGACATTTTAAAATTTAGTTTAATAGATGTTATCGATGTTATTCTAGTTGCACTGCTACTCTATTACGTTTACAAATTAGTTAAAGGTACAGTTGCCATAAATATCTTTATTGGTATTGTAATTATTTATATTATCTGGAAAATTACACAAGCCTTACAAATGCAACTATTAAGTAACATTCTTGGAGGTTTTATTAGCGTAGGTATGTTTGCTTTAATTGTTGTATTTCAGCAAGAAATAAGAAAGTTTTTATTAATGATTGGCTCTACCAATTTTGCGAGCAAACGTAAGTTTTTTAGTCAGCTTAAATTTTTAAAAATGGAAGAAAGCGCAACTACAGATGTAGATGCCATAATTTCGGCTTGTAATAAAATGAGCGCATCAAAAACTGGTGCATTAATTGTTTTAGAGCGTAATAACAACCTTGATTTTTTAGCTAATACTGGTGACGAGATGAATATTAAAGTCACACAACCTATCATAGAAAGTATATTTTTTAAGAATAGCCCATTACATGATGGCGCAATTATTATTCAAGATAATATAGTAAAAGCAACACGTGTCATATTACCCGTAAATAACGAAAAAAATATACCACAACGTTTTGGTTTACGTCATCGTGCTGCTGTTGGTGTTACCGAACGTACTGATGCTATCGCTATTGCAGTAAGTGAAGAAACTGGACAAATTTCGTGTTTTAGAGATGGCGAATTTTTGCCTTTTACTGATACTACAGAATTAGCAGACATCTTGAAAAAAGATTTGGTTTAAGCCACTTCAGATTTTA
Organism: Mesoflavibacter profundi; assembly: GCF_014764305.1. Lineage (NCBI taxonomy): Bacteria > Pseudomonadati > Bacteroidota > Flavobacteriia > Flavobacteriales > Flavobacteriaceae > Mesoflavibacter > Mesoflavibacter profundi. The sequence goes on along the minus strand of NZ_CP061703.1, from coordinate 2,032,500 downwards.
AAAACTGAACTTCGTAAAGGTTTCTGTAGTAACCATTTTCCTTTTTAAGTAACTCTTGATGTGTTCCTTGCTCTACAATTTGACCATTATCCATTACAATAATATTATCTGCTTTTTGTATGGTTGCCAAACGGTGAGCAATTACTATAGAAGTACGACCTTTAGTAATCTTATCGGTCGCATTTTGAATTAATTGTTCGGAATGAGAATCTACAGAAGATGTTGCCTCATCAAGTACTAAAATACTTGGATTGGTGACATAAGCACGCAAAAACGATATTAACTGGCGTTGCCCAGAAGATAACATTACACCACGTTCTTTTACATTGTAATGATAACCGTTTGGTAAACTCATTATAAAATCGTGTATTCCAATATCTTTTGCAGCTTGCATAACTTGCGTTTCGGTAATATCTGGATTATTTAATGTGATGTTGCTTAAAATAGTATCTGCAAACAAAAACACATCTTGTAATACTACTGCTGTTTGCTGTCTTAAAGATCCTAAAGTAAAATCTTTAATATTTACAGAATCTATTTTGATTTCGCCTTTATTAATTTCGTAAAAACGATTTAATAAATTAATTACTGTACTTTTTCCTGCGCCAGTTGCACCAACAATAGCAACGGTTTGTCCTGCGGTTACTTCAAAAGAAATTCCTTTTAAAACTTCTTCGTCTTCTACATATCTAAAATGAACATCTTTGAATGAAATTTCACCTTTTAAATTATCAGCCACAATAGTTCCTGAATTGTCAATTTGCGATGTCGTATCTAATATTTTAAAGACTCTATTGGCAGCAACGAGTCCCATTTGAAGTGTACTAAACTTATCTGCTATTTGACGCAATGGTCTAAATAACATTGGCGTCATAGATATAAACATAAATAAATCTCCTGCCGAAACTGTTCCGCCTATAATCACTTTTAAACCACCAAAATACACGACTGCTCCTATCGTTAAAGCAGATAATACTTCTAATACCGCAAAAAATATCGAGTTATACCAAACCGTTTTTAACCACGCATTTTTGTGTCTTGTATTTATTTCTTTAAAATTTTTATACTCGGTAATTTCTCTAGTAAATAGTTGTAGAATTTTCATACCTGTTACTCGTTCTTGCACAAAGGAGTTAAGGTTAGAAACTTCATTTCTAATCTCTTCAAAAGCTTGTTTCATATAACGCTGAAACACTTTTGTTGCGTAAAGAATAATTGGCAACATGACAAATACAATTAATGCTAATTGCCAATTCACATAAAGCATTGTTGCAGAAACAACAAGCATGATTAACAAGTCTCTTATTATAGAAAACAATCCGTCACCAAATACAGAAGAAATACGTTCCATATCTGTTACAGCTCTAGTAATTAGTACTCCAACAGAAGAGTTGTTAAAGTATTTCATTTTAAAGCTTAGCATGTGATCAAATAATTTTACACGTATATCTTTTACCATTTTTAATCCTAACCAAGACGAATAATAGATAAAAAATAACTGAAACACGACTAATGCTAATAATAGCACAGCCATTACCACAATTAAACTAACAAAACCATCGTAGTCTTGTTTTACTAAATGCTGATCTACGATTTGACGTACTAATAATGGTGAAGCAATACTTAATGCTCCTAAAATTAAAACAGAAACTATTAAACCATAAAATACTGGACGATATGGTTTTGTGTATTTAAAAAGACGTTTAAATAAATTAACGTCAAATATATTTTCTTTAGACTTACTCATTAAGTTTTATATAATCAGGATATTCTACTTCTGTTAAATACAAACCGTGCGCAGGAACAGAAAAACCTGCTTCTCCACGATTTTTAGAAGCAATAATATCATGTATTTGATTAACTTCTATCTTTCCAACACCAATATTTATTAGTGTTCCAACAATTGCTCGTACCATATTACGCAAAAAACGATCTGCTTTTATGGTAAAATGAAGCTCGTCTTCCACAACTGTAAACGCTGCATGTTTTATATCACAATTATACGTTTTTACATCTGTATGCACTTTAGAAAAACATTGAAAATCTTTATAATTCAATAAGATTTGCGCAGCTTCATTCATTTTACAAACATCAAGTTTTTGTTTTACAAAATAAGCTTGCTCTGTATTAAACGCATTTTTTTTAAGTGAAATTCTATACAAATAACTTCTGCTTATAGCATCAAAACGCGCATGAGCATCTTTTTGCACTGCAAAAACATCATGAATTGCAATATCTTTAGGTAAAAACGAATTCAGTTTATAGATTAATTGATTGCAATCTACTTCATCTTTAGCATCAAAATGAGCAAATATTTGCTTTGCATGTACGCCTGCATCTGTTCGTCCTGCTCCAACAATAGAAGTTGGACTATTAAGTAAAACAGTTAAAGCGTTTTCTAAAACTTCTTGTACAGAAATTGCGTTAGGTTGATTTTGCCAACCGTGATAAGCTTTTCCGTTATAAGATAATTCTATAAAATATCTCAATTAAACCCTTATTTTTACAAATTGAAATGCAAAGATAATATAAAGACACAAGTTGAAAGCTTGATACTACAAGTTTTAAGAATAGTTTAATTATAGATGAAAAAAATACTACTACTATCAGATACGCACAGCTATATTGACAATACCATATTAAAGCATGTTAAAAATGCTGACGAAGTATGGCATGCTGGTGATATTGGAGATTTAAGTGTTACAGATCAAATACAAAAATTAAAACCTTTGCGTGCTGTTTGGGGAAATATAGATGGAGATAAAGCAAGAGCAGAATTCCCAGAACATAACCGTTTTACCATAGAAGGTGTTGATGTTTGGATTACACATATTGGCGGTTATCCTGGCAGGTATAATATTAGAGTTAAAGAAGAAATAAAATTAAATCCACCAAAATTATTTATTTGTGGTCATTCACACATTTTAAAAGTGATGCCAGATAAAAAATTAGGATTATTACATATAAATCCTGGTGCAATAGGTATTCATGGGTTTCATAAAGTACGTACAATGCTCCGTTTTACAATAGATAATGGCAAGATTGATAATCTAGAAGTTATACAATATGATAGAAAATAAAAAAACCGAAGTTATTCACTTCGGTTTTTTTCGCACTAATACTACTAAGATGATAGGTTTATCGTAATCTATCTACTGATTTTACAAGATCTTCATCCTTTTTTATGGCTCTATTGGCTAGAACCAAGAATACGATAGAAATAACAGGAAGAAAAATCCCAACACCTTTCTCAGAAACCGCAGTAGCTTCTCCAGATGTGTTTAGTATTCGATATACGAAAAATCCTAGTAAAATTAAGTTTAATATCATGTTAAGTCGTCCCAACATAAATTGAGATTTCCTATTTTTAAAATTGAATATAGAAATTACAGATAAAATCGCAGAACCAACAAATAACCCAATTGCAGGCAATTCATCTTTTGCAAAAATAACTGTACCTTCTGTAGTAGTCCAAAGATTAAACACAAAAATTAATGCTCCAGATATAATGGTAACTACTAACAAATACAATGTTTGAATGCGTTGAAGCATAATAATTTTTAATTTTTAGGACTACAAAAATATAGTTTCTTTTATAAATAAAGAATAAAAAATTAAAATAAAAGTTGTATTATTGCATTAACGTTATGCAACTCTCAGACACGCAAAGCGTTACTTCTTCAGAAGTTTATCTAATTATCTTCAAGAAAAAACTTAATCAAAAAAAATTTTCATTAACATATCAAGTTAATTCAACGTATCAATGTTTGAAATCTCACAATTAAAAGAAATGAAGCTTCCTGAATTACAGGAAATAGCTAAAAAATTGAGCGTACCTAAATTTCGCTCTATGAAAAAATTAGATCTAGTTTATCAAATACTAGACAAACAAGCAGCAGATCCTAAAGCTGTATTAGAGGTAAAAAAAGAAGAAAAAGAAAACAAGCCAAAACCTCAAAGACAAAAAAGAGCTAGAGTTAGCAAACCTACTACTGCTTCAAAAACAGATAATCAAGCAAAACTAGAACTTGAAACTAAGGATAGCAGTAAGACAGAAAAAAAAGAGCAAACAAAAAAACCAGCTCAAAACAATCAAAAAAATAAGGCTAACCAAAACGAAACTAAAAAAGACGATAAAACTAAAGACAACACAAATACTCAAAAAAATAATCGTCAAAAAAATAATAACCAGAACAAAAATAACAACCAAAATAATAATCAAAACAACAATCAGAAAAACAATAACAACGGTAATAAAGACAGCCGTAATCGTTATAGAGAACCTGATTTTGAATTTGATGCAATTATCGAAAGTGAAGGTGTATTAGACATCATGCAAGATGGATATGGGTTTTTAAGAAGTTCTGATTACAATTATTTATCATCACCGGATGATATTTATGTATCGCAATCACAAATAAGGCTATTTGGATTAAAAACGGGAGACACAGTTCTTGGTAATGTAAGACCACCAAAAGAAGGAGAAAAATATTTCCCATTAATTAAGGTAAACAAAATAAACGGGCAAAACCCAAATGTTGTAAGAGACCGAGTATCTTTTGAACACTTAACACCTTTATTTCCAAAAGAAAAATTTAATATAGCAGAAAAACAAAGCACCATTTCTACAAGAATAATGGACTTATTTTCTCCTATAGGAAAAGGGCAACGTGGTATGATAGTCTCTCAACCTAAAACAGGTAAAACCATGTTACTAAAAGACGTTGCTAATGCAATAGCAGCAAATCATCCTGAAGTATATCAAATGATACTTCTTATTGATGAACGTCCTGAAGAGGTAACAGATATGCAAAGAAATGTAAGAGGTGAAGTTATCGCTTCTACTTTTGATAAAGAAGCTCATGAACATGTAAGAATAGCAAATATTGTATTAGAAAAAGCTAAACGATTAGTAGAATGTGGTCATGATGTTGTAATTCTATTAGACTCTATAACAAGACTAGCTAGAGCATACAATACGGTACAACCAGCATCTGGTAAAATTCTTTCTGGTGGTGTAGATGCAAATGCATTGCACAAACCAAAACGATTTTTTGGAGCTGCAAGAAATATAGAAAATGGCGGATCTTTAACCATTATAGCTACTGCTTTAACAGATACAGGTTCTAAAATGGATGAAGTAATCTTTGAAGAGTTTAAAGGTACGGGTAATATGGAACTTCAATTAGACAGAAAAATTGCTAATAGAAGAATTTTCCCAGCAATCGATCTTACTTCTTCAAGTACACGTCGTGACGACTTACTTTTAGATGACAATACTGTACAACGTATGTGGGTTATGAGAAAATACCTTGCAGACATGAACCCTGTAGAAGCAATGGAGTTTATAAATGAAAGATTTAAACAAACGCAAAACAATGAAGAGTTTTTAATCTCTATGAATGGTTAAAATTAAATCCTATATATAACTAAAAAAAGCCTAGATAATTTCTAGGCTTTTTTTATTAATTCTATATAAAATTAATTTAATAAAAAAAGCTTCACAAAAGTGAAGCTTTATAATATTATATAACTGAAAATTATTATAATGCAGCTACGTGTTTAGCTAAGCTAGATTTTAAATTAGCAGCTTTGTTAGCGTGTATAATGTTTTTCTTAGCAAGCTTATCTAACATAGACACAACAGATGGAAACAACTCTTCAGCTTCCTTCTTGTTTTCCATTTCACGTAATTTCTTTACCGCATTACGAGTAGTCTTATGCTGATATCTATTTCTTAGACGCTTAGCTTCGTTACTTCTTATTCTTTTTAATGCTGACTTATGATTTGCCATTTGTGTTTCTTTATTAAAAAAATTGTAGCCCGTAGGGGAATCGAACCCCTCTTACCAGGATGAAAACCTGGCGTCCTAGCCGATAGACGAACGGGCCATTTACCATTTTGAGAGCGCAAATATAAAACTTATTTTAATACTTGCAAAAAATATTTAAATTTTATTTCAAAATAACGCCACAATGTTTCCATTGCGGATGCAAAAATACAACTATTTTTAAGTCTTGCAACAATTTTTTTAAAATTTTTAAATTAATTCTTTAATATGCCTTAGCAAATAAAACTCTTTTACTAGATGGCTTACCTGATAGTACACAAATACCTTGTTCTTCTTCACTATCAAGAGGCATGCATCTAATTGTAGCTTTTGTTAACTCTTTGATTTTATTTTCTGTTTCTGGTGTACCGTCCCAATGAGCAGAAATAAAACCTCCTTTAGTTTTTAATACAGTTTTAAATTCTTCAAAAGTATCAACTTTAGTTATATGATTGTCTCTAAAACTTAAAGCTTTATCGAATAAAGAGTTTTGTATTTCTTCAAGTAATTCTTTAACTGTTGTAGAGATTCCATCAAGCGAAACTATGTCTTTAGTTAATGTATCTCTTCTTGCTAATTCAACCGTTCCGTTTTCTAAATCTCTTGCTCCTATTGCAATTCTTAAAGGAACACCTTGTAATTCATGTTGTGCAAATTTTGCACCTGGTCGTAATGTATCTCTTTTATCAAATTTCACAGAAATATTTTGCGCTCTTAATTCTTTAATAATATCTTCAGCAACTTTAGCTATTTGTTCAAATTGATCTTCATTTTTATAAATAGGCACAATTACAACTTGATTAGGCGCTAAATTAGGTGGTAACACTAAGCCTTTATCATCACTATGTGTCATAATTAATGCTCCCATTAATCTAGTAGATACGCCCCATGAAGTTGCCCAAACATAATCTTGTTTCCCTTCTTTAGAAGTAAATTTCACATCAAAAGCTTTGGCAAAGTTTTGACCTAGAAAATGTGATGTTCCTGCTTGTAATGCTTTACCATCTTGCATTAATGCTTCAATACAGTAAGTTTCTACTGCTCCAGCAAATCTTTCGCTTTCGGTTTTTAACCCTTGAATTACTGGAATTGCCATAAAATTTTCAGCAAATTTAGCGTAAACACCATTCATTTGTTCTGCTTCTAAAATTGCTTCTTTTTTAGTTGCATGAGCAGTATGTCCTTCCTGCCATAAAAACTCTGCAGTTCTAAGAAACAAACGCGTTCTCATTTCCCATCTTACAACATTTGCCCATTGATTTACTAAAATTGGTAAATCCCTGTAGGATTGTATCCATCCTTTATATGTGTTCCAGATAATTGCTTCACTTGTAGGTCTTACCACTAATTCTTCTTCTAGTTTAGCTTCGGGATCTACCCTTAATTTCCCTGGATTGTCAGGATCATTTTGCAACCTATAATGAGTTACAACAGCACATTCTTTTGCAAATCCTTCGGCATTTTTTTCTTCTGCTTCAAAAAGCTTTTTTGGTACAAAAATTGGAAAATATGCATTTTCATGACCAGTTTCCTTAAACATTCTATCTAATTCTGCTTGCATTTTCTCCCAGATTGCATATCCATATGGTTTAATAACCATACAACCTCTAACTGCTGAATTTTCAGCTAAATTAGCTTCTACAACCAACTCGTTATACCATTTAGAATAATCTTCTGCTCTACTTGTTAATTTTTTACTCATATCGGTTTTTTGGCACAAATATTGTGACTATGTTAAATAATAAAATAGTTTAGCAAAACTAACTATTTTTGTTATGTTCAACAATATAAAATATAATGTTATGAAAATAATTAATTACTCTTTTAAAAATAAACCTTCAATTTTACTTGTAATTATTGGAGTTATATTAACGTCTTGCGGATCTTACCAATATGTTGGACAAACAAATGATGGTATTTATGAAACCTCTGAAAGCGAAGTTATTATCACTGATAACGAATCAAATGACAACTATTACACAAATTACTTTAGAGATAAAGCTTTAGAAGTAGAAAATTTAAATACTGAAGAGAGTGATATTTTTACGGATATAGATACTTATCAAAGCACTTATACAGATTCTACAAACGTAAAACAAAATGCTGGTTGGGGAGAAACTAATAATCAAGTTGTAGTAAACTTATATAATGATGTTTATACAGACCAACTCTATAGATATGGATGGGGTAATTGGACTGATGTATATTTTTATAATTACGGATGGAATAATTGGAGATGGAATAGATGGAATAGATGGAATTCTTGGGGATGGAATTCTTGGGGATGGAACAATTGGGGATGGAATGCCGGCTTTTACGATCCATTTTGGTATGGAGGATTTTATGGTTACGCCTACCATCCTGCTTACTATGGTTATTCTCCTTATTATAATGGTATATACTCTAGAAGAGGTATAAGTTATAATGCAGGTAGAAGAGGAACTATGACTAGAACTAATAGCATGTTAAACGGAAGATCGTCTTCTAGAATATTAAACAACAATGCTACAAGACCTAGTAGAAGCACTTCTGTAAGACCTAGAACTAATACATCTGTAAGACCAAGAAGTAACAATTCTACTGTTAGACCTAGCAACTCTACTGTAAAACCAAGATCAAATTCTACAGTAAGACCAAGAACTAATTCTACAGGTAGACCAAGAACAAACAACACGGTAAAACCAAGAACTAGTACTCCTAGAAATAATAATTATTCTACTCCAAGAACCAACTCTTCTTCAAGATCTTTTAGAGGATCAAGCAGAAGCAGTTCTAGAGGCGGTAGAAGAGGATAATTAAATTACTTACACAAATAGTTAAAGTATTATTCTAATAATGCTTTAACTATTTTTTTAATAAAAATTTTATGAAAAAAATATTCACAATAACTTTATGTATTGCATCTAGTTTATATCTAAATGCTCAAACAACTACAGACGCTTTAAGATATTCTGTAAACGACATACAAGGAACAGCTAGATACAGAGCTTTAAGCGGTGCTTTTGGCGCTTTAGGAGGCGATATTAGTGCGGTAAGCATAAACCCTGCAGGATCTTCGGTATTTACTAGTAGTCACGCTACATTCACTTTAGAAAGTAACTCTAATAAAAATGAAACTAGTTACTTTAATGGAAATCAATCAAACTCAAACTCGAACATAGATTTTACACAAGGTGGCGCAGTTTTTCTTTTTAAAAACAATAACGACTCTTCACCTTGGAAAAAATTCTCTGTAGGAATTACTTATGAAAACTTTAAAAATTATGATAATGACTGGTCATCAAGTGGGACAAGTCAAAGCTCTATAGATAATTATTTTTTAGCAAATGCTCAAGGCTTAAGACTGGACGAGATTTCGGCCTTACCAGGCGAAACAACTACAGAAGCTTATTCTGAAATTGGAGCTATTTATGGTTACCAAAACCAACAAGCTTTTTTAGGTTACGACTCTTACATTTTAGAACCAGAAACTTTTGATGACAGCAATACGGTTTACACTTCTAATATCGCACCTGGATCGTTTAATCAAGCCTACAATTATAGTGCAACGGGCTATAACGGGAAGATTAGCTTTAATGCTTCTGCTCAATACACTGATAATTTTTACATTGGTCTTAACTTAAATTCTCACTTTATAAATTACGATAAGTTTACTAGTTTTTATGAAACAAACTCTAACGCAAATACGGTTGTAGACGAAGTTTTATTTGACAACACCTTATCTACTACAGGAAATGGATTTTCTTTCCAAATAGGTTCTATTTGGAAAATCACTCCTGAGTTAAGAGCTGGTTTTACATATGATTCTCCAACATGGTTAACCATTGAAGAAGAAACTACTCAATATTTAGAGACTCATGTTATAGATGATACAAATGGAGATTTTTATCAAATTGTAAATCCAAACATTATTAATGTATATCCAAGCTACAGACTTCAAACACCTGCAAAAATAACAACTAGTATTGCTTATGTTTTTGGACAAAATGGTTTAATTAGCTTTGACTATTCAACTAAAAATTATAGCAACACTAAATTTAAACCTACTTCAGATGCGTATTTTAACCAACAAAACAATATAATGTCTAACGAATTAACCAATGCTAATTCATACAAAATTGGTGCAGAATACAAGTTAAAACAATTTAGTTTTAGAGGCGGATATAGATTTGAAGAAAGTCCTTATAAGGATGGTGAAACTATAGGAGATTTAAATGGATATTCATTTGGGTTAGGTTATGATTTTGGCAATACCATATTAGACTTAACTTACAGTAATTCAAAACAATCTACAAATAACCGTTTTGTTAACGTTGGCTTAGCAAATTTTACTACAGTTGAAAACACTAACTCTAATGTTACTTTATCATTAGGTTTTAAATTATAACTTTAATTAACATGTAAAAAAATCCTGAATCTTTAATTCAGGATTTATTTTTTTTATACTTTATAAATTACATTAATCTACATATACCAAAGCGCAATAGTAAAAGACGACGAGGTTATTGAGTTTAGAGCTAATCTTAAATTAACTTTTGAAGTAAAGTAATCTTTCTTTTCTTTTTATTGAATATTAAAAAAGCCTGAACTTTTCGTTCAGGCTTTTTCTTTTGTTTGTGGTTTGTTTATTCTTAGTTGTATTCTCTTATTATCGTTTTAATGTAAAGTGTGCTCTAAATTGCTTCTTCGCTGTCTCATGCGATTCGCCTGGTTCTCTATACTCTACCGTAAACCAATAGTCACTTGTTGGTAATGGATTACCATTATAAGTTCCATCCCATCCTTCGCCCATTGGACTTAATTGCTTTATTAATTTCCCATACCTATCAAATATATAGATAACTGCATCTGGCTGATCGCTTATTCCGTAAATCTGCCATGTCTCATTATAACCATCGCCATTTGGTGTGAAATAATGCGGGTAATCCATAACCATTACTGTTATACTTGACTCGCCACAACCATTTATATCTCTTACCGTTATTGTATGTTCGCCTCCGCTTACATCGTTAAATAGATACGTGTTATCATTTGGTGTGTTTGTATACCACGAACCGCCATCTAATTGGAATTCATATTCTGATATTCCTGTTCCTGTTGCTGTTACTTGTATACTATGCTCATCTGCAAACGCTGGCGTTACTACATCGGCTTGTATACTTGGCGGCGCACTTTCTTCTACGATTGTATTATCGGTACTTATACATCCTGTTACGTTGTCTTCTATGGTTACTGTATAGTTTCCTCCTTGGATTGGTGCTATACTGCTGCCTGTTCCTACTACTGTTCCGTTTAAGGTCCATTCAAACGTGTAGTCTGATGGGTTTAAACCTGTTTCTATCACTAATGGATTGATTACTTCTGTTCCATTTGTATTTACACATAATAGATAATTAGCCTCTAAATCTACTACTGGTAATGGATTTACTGACAATGTTATTTCTGCTACTTCGTAACATACAGAGCTATCTACCATAGTTCCTGTTCCATCGTCTTCCATTGTGTCATTATCTACTCTTACGTAAATTATTTGTGGATTAGATGTGTTTTCATACACTGTTGGTATTGGGTTTGTTCCTGCTTCTGCATCTTGTAAATTATCATAGTAAGTTACTGTATAATTAGTTGGATCTTGACCCATTAATACATCTGCATTTTGCGTGGTTAAATCAAACTGTGCTTGATCATCTGTTGGATCTCCATCAAACTCTATATTATCATCACATTCATAATAGATTGGCATTGATTGATTAGCTTGCGCTGCTTCATTAACTTCTATATTAAACATTGTTGTTACATCACATCCTGTTATTGTATTGGTTATGTTGACATAAATCTCTTGAGGATTTGTGATGTTAAAATATGGACTTACTAATGCGTTTATTCCTGAATCTGCATCAGATTGACTCTCGTGATAGGTTACTGTAAATACTGTCGCATCTTGACCATTTAGTATCTCATCTGTTTTACTTTCTAAATCAAATCCTGCTACTTCATCTGTGTTTAATTCGCATATAATATAATCCTCTATTGGACTTACCTCTGGTAATGGGTTTACTGTAATATCAAAGTTTACCAAAGTAAAGCATCCTGTACCGCCTTTTGTAACTCTCATATAAATAGTTTGAGGGTTTATAGCGGTTCCTGGATTAGCTGGATCTTCATTGGTATGCATTGTTGGGGCTACTATTGGGTTTACTCCCATTAACGCATCATCTAAATCGGTATAATAACTTGCTGTTACATTTGGCTCGCCATTTAATGTTACGTTTTCATAAGTCGTTAAATCAAACATCTCTATCAAATCATTTGGACCTACTATATTAGTATCGTCACACAACTCTAAATCTGTTGGATTTTGATTTGGTGTTGGATTTGGTAACACACGAATGGTTAATGTGGTTAAAGAGAAACATCCTGTATCTGAATCTACAACTCTTACATATACCGTTTGCGCTCCTGATGCTGTATTTTGATACATTGTTGGATCTGGTATTGCATTAACTCCGGTTTGTGCGTCTGATGATGTTTCATAATAACTAACTGTCCAACTTGCTGTTGCTCCCGTTATCTCATCATTTTTTACCGTTAAATCAAATACCGCATAACCATCATTATTCTCATAATATACTGCGTCTAACTCATCACAAATCTCTAATGGTGTTGGTTGAACTAGTACTGGTGGAAACTCTACTCTAATCTCAAATTCACCTGTAGTCACACAACCATTAACATTGCTTTCTAATCGCACATATATGGTTTGAGGGTTATTTTGATTCGTATAATTTCCTGGATTAACAATTGGCATATTACCTGTATCTGCTCCTGCTTGTGTGGTATGATATGTTAATGTGAAATCTAATGGATCTTGTGTCCCTAAGATTTGTGGCGTCATTACTGTTACAAAATCAAATTGATTGTAACCGTCGTTATCATCATCACATATAATATAATCTGGTATATTTACTGGAACTTCTGGTGATGGCTCTACAACTAAATCCATTGTTACTATCGTATAACATCCCGTTAACGTATTCTCTGCTCTTATATAAATGGTTTGAACATTTTCTACTATATTTTCATAAGGACTACTTAATGTATTTTGTCCATTTTCTGCATCTGCTTGGGTCTCATGATAGCTTAAAACTATGTTTGGCTCGTTATTTATAATTCCTGCTGTTTGACTGTCTAAATCAAATCCTGAATAAATCCCATCATTATCTTCATCACATGCTACTAATGGCGATGGCGCTACTGGTGATGGTAATGGATTAACTCTTAAATCTAATGTGATTGTATTAACACAACCTGTAGTATTATCTTCTGCTCTTACATATACCGTTTGCGGATTTGGTCCATTGGTATATGGACTAAATATTTGTGCTGTAGCATCTGCTGTATCTGCACCTAACTGAGTGTCATAATACGTTAAGGTAATTCCGGTTTGACCGTTTAATATTTGTGCATTTGCGTCTTCCAACGTAAATGCTTCTTGCTCATCACCTGGATTATTATAATCACATAAATTTAATTGATCTGGTTGCACCAATACTGGCAATGGATTTACAATTAGATCTAACTCTGTAAGTTTATAACATCCTGTTGCATTATACTCTACACGAACCCAAATGGTTTCCATATTTGGTGTTGTGTTGGTGTAGTTTGATGGTGTTGCTATTGCATTTGATGGTGTTTGTGCATCTGCTTGTGTTTGATAATAGCTTATGGTCACATCGGATGGATTTATATCGTTACTAGAATCTGAATCCAATAAGTTTAATATCTCATCATTAGATTGTATTAAATCAAATGCTACTAACCCATCTGTGTCATCATCACACTCCTCTAATGCTGTTGGTGTAATATCTATTTGAGGTGTTGGGTTTACTATTAATTGTAAATCTACGTAGCTAGCACAATCGGTTACTATAGTTTGACTCTCTACACGCACATAAATAGTTTGTGTGTTTACTACTATATTATCATATGGACTTGTTAATGCATTTACATTATTCTCTGCATCACTCATCGTCTCATGATAGGTTACTACCAATCCTGCTGCGCCTCCTGTTATTTGCCCATCTGCATCTGTTAACATAAACTCACCAAAACCATCACTGTCTGGATCACAATACTCTAATGGTGTTGGGGTAAAAGCGGTTGGTGCTTGCTCTACCTGTAATTCCAGTGTTGTTGTGTCATAACACGTTGTATTTGCATCTTCTACCCTTACATAAATTAATTGTGGGTTAGTTAGATTTGTATACGGAATTGGTAATGGATTTGTTGCTGTTTCTGCATCGGTTAATGTTAAATAATAACTCGCAACATATGAGGCTACTCCGCCTGTAACTTCAGTATCTTTTAATGTTAAGTCTATTTGTGTAATTCCATCTGGTGTGTTATCATCACAAACTTCTAATGGTGTTGGATCTATTGCTATTACCTCTGGATGTACTGTTACATTTTGAGTTGTTGTTGTTGGACATGGTCCGTTTGTTGTATATTCTACAGTATGTACTGAACCTGGTAAAGCTCCTGTTACTGTTCCGGTTGCTGCATCTATTGTCGCTCCTGTTGTGGTTAACACAAATGTTCCGCCTGATAATCCTGTTACTGTCGCTGTTGCACCATCACAGGTTGGGTCTAAATTAAAACTTGAATTATCTGCAGGTAATACATTTAATACAAATGTACTGGTTGCTGGACATTGCGTGGCTGTTGTATACTCTACCGTATAACTTGTACCTGGTGTGGCCATAGTCACTGCTCCTGTACTTGCATCTATCTGTACTGTATCTCCTGATGGTGCTGGTGGATTAAACGTATAGGTTCCGCCTGGCATTGCTACACTATCTACTGTTCCTCCATCACAGTTTGGCACCATTGTAAAACTTGGATCGTCTTGCGCTAATACTGTTACATTTTGTGCACTTACTTCTGGACATGGTCCGCCTGTAGTATATTCTATTGTATAGGTATCACCATAAGTTCCACCTGTTACTGTTCCCGTTACTGCGTCTATTGTTATTGGTGATCCTGGATCTGGATTTAATACAAATGTACCACCGGTATCGCCTGTTATTGTTACTGTCGCACCATCACACGTCGCTGTTGGTACAAAACTAGCATCTTCTAATGGATACACTGTAACGGTTGCTGTTGAACTCGCTGGACAAACTCCGTTAGTTGTGTGTTCTACTGTATAGGTTGCTCCTGGTGTGGCATTTAAAATTGTTCCTGTTGCTGTATCTATAGTAGCTCCATCTCCTGGTATTGGATTAAAGGCATAACTTCCTGGTGTTGCTTCGCTATCTACTACAGCGCCATCACAGGTTGGTTGTAAGGTAAAACTTGGATCGTCTGTAACTAATACTGTAAAGTCTACGGTGGTGGTGGTTGGACATGCGCCTGTTGTTGTATAACTTATACTATGCGTCGCTCCTGATGCTGCGCCTGTTACCAGTCCTGTTACCGGATCTATTGTTGCTCCGGTTGGTGAACTAAAAGTACCGCCTGGTGTTGATACATTACTTACCGTAGCACCATCGCATGTTGGTGTTACTGTGTAACTGGAATCGTCGTTTAAATTTACTATTAAATTAAATAATGGTGTGGTGGTTACATTATAACAACTCGCATCTCCTATAACTTCTATCCTTACATATATTGGCTCTGGATTTGTTACATTAGTATGTGGACTCATTAATGCGTTTACATCACCATCTGCATCTGCAAAACTAGTATGATATGTAACTTCATAATTGGATGCCGGTTGTGTTCCTAATATTAATGGCGTCTGAGTCTCTAAATCAAATGGCATAAATCCATCATTATCCATATCGTCACATTGTACCATGTCCGGCGCTGGATTGATGGTAGGCTGAGTTGTAATATTTAATGTAAAAGTTTCTGTTTCAAAACAATTAGTATTTAAATATTCAATTCTAACATAGATAGTTTGCGGATTACCTAAAGTTGCTGTTGAACTATAGGCTGATGGATTTGCAATAGCATTAATATCTGAATCAGCATCTGTTTGGGATTCATGATAAGTAATTACTAAATCTGCAGGTATTGCTGAAGGCGCTGTTAAAACAGCATCATTTTGTGTTAAATCAAAAATATAAGGAGGAGCTCCTGGATTACACATGAATAAATTATCAGGCAAACCATTATCTACTTCTGGATAAATATCTATACATACTTGTTCTGTATATTCACATCCAAAATCATTCATAACTCTGTAAGTATAACAATATTGTCCTGGAGCAGAAGGTTGTACTGTTATATCATTTCCAGAAGAACTAACTATTGTAGGATCTGAATCCCAAGCTTCAGAAGTAGTTACAGGAGTAAAAGAATACTCTGGTGGCTGTAAGGTTGGATCAAACTCAATACTCCAAGAGAAAATATAACCATTATCTATACTTAGATTATCAATTATTTGTATACACCAATCACCGTTAAGTGGACTGCCTAACAAATTAGACAAGTTACCTTCAGGTAAATAAGTACCAGGTGTTATAGAGTTATTTGGTGGGTTACTACCAGCTATTATTGTTGGTCCGTTTTCAATAGTAACAGTTCCTGTACTTGCAAAACAATAATCTGCTCCAACTCCAGGAGTATTAGAACCATCGTCATTTGCTCCTCCTAGATATGTACCTCCTCCACCAGGATAACCTTTAAGAACAGCCATTTGACCATTGGGACTTATTATATTGATATCTAAATCTCCCATAAAAGAATGCTCCATATTAACACAAATTCCTATGATTTGATTAATATCAGTAAGTGTTAAACCTGAATCATAACAATCTACAGTAACACATGTTTGATAAGTTGCTCCAGAACCGTCAGGCAAAAACGTTGTACCACTTACAGGAGGCGTACAATCATTAATAAACTCAACTTGGTTTGCTACTCCTGTAAGAGTTACTTGTTCTCCAAAACAAGCAGTAGCAGAAGAAGCTGAAGTTCCTGTAAAATCAGGCTCTGTGCTTACTTGTATTACTTGATTTATTAAATTTGTATTAGAACATCCTGCAGGATCTGGATCTGTATTAGTATCTGTAACATTTAAATTTACTATATAAACTCCTGGTGTAGCATAAGAAAAAGTAGCTGTTTGACCAGAGACAAAATTACCATCACCTAAGTCCCATTCGTAAGTTGCTCCTGTACCATCAACAGAAAAATTAGCACTACCGTTTAATGTTATTGGATCTCCCGGACATACTCTTATATAACCATCTCCGTTTGGTGCTGGTGTAGCACTATCTAATTGAGAAACTATTGATTGACAAGGTTCAAAACAAGAGATATTTGCTTCCCAACCAGTTGTATTGGCTGATCCATCTGATACAAATTCTATAGTTAAACATCCTGTAGGATTATTAGGTGTTGCAGACACAAAACCTGGGTTATTAGCTGCTCCTCCACCAGAAAAAGTACCAAATGCATTTGCAGCTGTACTATCACCATCATAGATAGTCATCGTGTCAGAATTTAATTGCGTACTAAAAGCAACAAAATCTAATTGGACTTGTTGACCAGCAACATCTGGACAAATAGTTAGAACAAAATTTTCGTCGTTAGAATAGTTAGCTGCACTTCCTCCTGAGTCATAAAAAACTCCACCACATTGGCTTACTGTGGTAGTTTGCATCAAAACATCTTGTGCAAAAGAAAAACAAATATTTAGAAGTAATAATGGTAGTAAAAATTTTTTCATTTTTTTATCTTTTGTAAGGTTGAAATACTTATTGTAGTTCAATCTCATTTATTTTTTTAAGTTTTGTGCTTTAATAACAATGTAATATTCTGTATTATCAATATGATACATAACAGAACCAACTCTAAAAAACTCCAAATTATATTTTAAAGGATTAAATGTTTCTAGATTAAAAGTTAAATCCCTTTTTAGATTTGGATTATAATTATCAAATAAGCTTACCTGAGATAATTTTTTAACCTTACTTCCTAAATTTCCAGTTATTTTCTTAATTACAATTCTATTTCTTAGTAAGTGTTTAAAATCATTTAGCCTTGCTGGCCTACTTAAAACATACTTATCTAATTTATCTTGATACACCTCTTTAAGCATATTAAACTCTTTAGAAGAAAGAGGAGAATTAATATTATTAGAATACTTAACCGGTTGTGTTTTAAGCTTTTTATTGTGCTGTGCATTAACTTCTTGAGATGCTAATAGCCCTAAAAAAGCAATAGTAAAAAATAGGAAACGATTCATAGTTTTATTGATAGTTATATAATAAGACCGAAAATTAAGAAATTTTTAATAAATACAATGTTAATTTGATAACGTTATTATTACTTTTTTATAACACTTCTAAATAGTCCATTAATAAATACTAATCTTTAAAGTTTTAATTTTATTAATTGCTTATCTTTGCAGACTATTTTTAACATGACATTTTAAACAAAAATGAAGATTGACAATTCTGTAGAAAATATTGAAAATGAAGATCACTTAGGTGAAAACCATATCGGCACAAACCATGACACACCTTTAAGAAAGGATGCATTCAACCTTTCTGATCAAGAAAAAATTGAAAGCATAAAAAAAGATGTCACTAATATAATGAACACTTTAGGTTTAGACTTAACAGACGACAGTTTAAAAGGAACACCAAATCGTGTCGCTAAAATGTTTGTAAACGAAATTTTTGGAGGCTTACATCCAAATAAAAAACCTAAAGCGTCTACTTTTGACAATAAATATCAATATGGCGAAATGCTTGTAGAAAAAAACATCACTGTGTATTCTACTTGCGAGCACCATTTACTACCAATAGTAGGTAAAGCTCATGTTGCGTACATTTCTAATGGAAGCGTAGTTGGTTTATCAAAAATGAATAGAATTGTAGACTATTACGCAAAAAGACCTCAAGTACAAGAACGTCTTACTATTCAAATTGTAAAAGAACTTCAAGAGGTTTTAGGTACAGAAGATGTAGCGTGCGTTATAGACGCCAAACATTTATGCGTAAACTCTAGAGGTATTAGAGATATAGAAAGCAGCACGGTTACATCTGAGTTTGGTGGTGCTTTTAAAAACAAAGAAACTAAACGCGAATTTTTAGATTACATACAATTAGAGACTAAATTTTAGTACAATCATGCAACTTTACCAAGAACAAAACATTAAAATTTATAATTCTTTATCAGGAGAAAAAGAACAATTTAAATCTATACACGAAGGTTATGTAGGCATGTATGTATGCGGACCAACAGTATATAGCAATGTACATCTAGGTAACGTAAGAACATTTATGTCTTTTGATGTAATCTTTAGATATTTAAAATATTTAGGCTACAAAGTAAGATATGTTAGAAACATTACAGATGCTGGACATTTAGAAAATGATGCCGATGTA
Organism: Mesoflavibacter profundi; assembly: GCF_014764305.1. Lineage (NCBI taxonomy): Bacteria > Pseudomonadati > Bacteroidota > Flavobacteriia > Flavobacteriales > Flavobacteriaceae > Mesoflavibacter > Mesoflavibacter profundi. Next base: position 2,013,266 of record NZ_CP061703.1, on the reverse strand, counting down.
GGTGAAGATCGTATCGCTAAAAAAGCTCGTTTAGAAGAAATAGAGCCTATGGAAGTTGTACAACGTTACACCGTAGATTTTCATAACATCTTAAACACGTTTAATTTTTTACCTCCAAGTATAGAACCAACAGCAACAGGTCATATTATTGAACAAATTGAACTTATCAAAACAATAATAGATAATGGTTTTGCTTACGAAGTTAACGGTTCTGTATATTTTGACGTACATAAGTATAACGAAAGCAAGGAATACGGCATTTTAAGTAAGCGTAAGCTTGAAGATTTAATTCATAACACTCGAGAACTTGATGGGCAATCCGATAAGAAAAACCCACAAGATTTTGCGCTTTGGAAAAAAGCAGAACCATCACACATTATGCGTTGGCCATCACCTTGGAGTGACGGATTTCCTGGTTGGCACTTAGAGTGTACTGCAATGAGCACTAAATATTTAGGCGAACAGTTTGATATACATGGTGGCGGAATGGATTTAAAATTCCCGCATCACGAGTGTGAAATTGCTCAAAACCAAGCAGCTAAAGGCAAATCGCCAGTTAACTATTGGATGCATGCTAACATGTTAATCATGAATGGTAAAAAAATGGCTAAGTCTACTGGGAATTTTATTCTACCAAACGAAATTTTCACTGGCGACAATCCACATATTACCAAAGCTTTTACACCAAGTGTTGCTAGATTTTTTATGTTACAAGCGCATTATAGAAGTGTTTTAGATTTTACCAACGATGGATTACTTGCAGCAGATAAGGGTTACAACCGTTTAATGGAAGCTATAAAATCTTTAAGCACATTAAAAACAAACGCATCAAGTAGCATAGATATTAATGCATGGAAACAGAAATGTTTTGATGCTATGAACGACGATTTTAATACACCTATTTTAATTGCTAATCTTTTTGAAGCTGTAAAATACATTAACCAAATAAAAGACGAAACAGAACAAATTACTAAAGATGATTTAAACTTACTTACCAGAACCTTAAACGAATTTACTTTTGAAATTTTAGGTTTAAAAGATGACAAAGAAAACTCATCTACTGGTACAGATAAATTATCAGGAACTGTAGAGCTTTTAATAAAATTACGTCAAGAAGCCAGAGCTAATAAAGACTTTGCTTTAAGTGATAAAATTAGAGATGAATTAGCTGAAGTTGGCATACAATTAAAAGATGGTAAAGACGGTACAACGTTTACTTCAAATTAAAACAAATCCTTTCTTTAATTAGAAAGGATTTTTAGTTTATAACCATGAAAAAACTAATCATTAAACCTTTTTTATTTCTTATAAAAATATACCAAACTTTTATTTCTCCATTTACACCAAACACGTGTAGATACCAGCCTACATGTTCGCATTACGCAAAAGAAGCGTTGTTAACTCATGGGTTATTAAAAGGTGGTTGGTTAAGCTTAAAAAGAATATCTAGATGTCATCCATTTGGAGGAAAAGGATTTGATCCTGTACCACCAAAAAATAAAACAAACCACAGCTGATATTTAAATTATAGTTTAGAGAAAAAAGTGATTATTTTTTATCAATCACTGTCATTGTTGCGAAAGCAGGAATCTAAAAAAAAAAAAAAAAAAATTGATTCCGCATCAAGTGCGGAATGACAACGTAAGATGTAACCAATTTTGAGAAACCCAAAAAACATAAAAGAATTATTAGAAATTGATACCGATTTCCTTTATCGAAATTCAGAATTCAAAGCTGATTTGATTTCTGACCATAATAAAAATAGGAATTTTCTACTGTTTGACTTGAAAGCAATTTTTTTTGGTTTGTTTGACCAAATACTAATCTCGGTGTTTGATAAAAAAGCAAGACATCTTGAATTAAGGTCATCAAATTATGAAAACTCTGAATTAAAAAAGCTCATTGATTTATTAATAAATGAATATGGTAACGATGAGAATGACCAAAATTGGTCTGATTGGAAAACTTTTAAACAAATGACATGGTGGTTTAAAAATGATATTCACGAACAGACTTATGACGACTATAAAAATAAGGATGATTTATATTATGGCTTGATGATTTCAGAAGATGAAACTATTGGATTAAGCTTAGCCATTATTGAATATTCTAATATTGATTTTGAATTTGACAAAAAAAACTGGCTACAACAACATTTATAACTCATTGAGACTGTATTTCTAAACGGAATTAATTACAATTTACATTGGTTTTTAACGGAAAATCCTATCGGATTTCCCTCATCAAGTGCGGAATAACAAAACAAGATATAAATTAAAAGGATTGACTTAATACTTCAGCCTTTTTACATTTCTTTTTAATCAATTACTTTTTAATAGATATTGTATCTTTTACAATTCTATACTCGTAGTAATCCATTTTATCACCAACTTCTAGCAATAGTTTTTGAGCCATTCCTGCATTAAGCTCTAAAACAAATTGTGCTTTTGCGTTAGACGGTAAAGAAGATTCGTCCATTGGCTTGGCATTTTCTTGAAAACTAACAATACGTTTATTGTGATCTATAAAGATTAAATCTAAAGGAAAACGAGTGTTTTTCATATAAAAACTACGCTCTCTTATATCTGGAAACACAAATAACATTCCTTGATTTTCTTTCATAGCATCACGATACATCAATCCAGTTTGGATTTCGTAAGGTGTTTTTGCTATTTCTATATCAAATATTTTAATAATTGTATCTGTTGTACCTTTAAACAAAGTTAACTCACCTTCTTTTTTAAAATCTACTTTAACAGGTGTTACTACTTTTTCTTCTTTACAAGAAGTTACAAGTACTAACACTAAAGATATAACTACAAGACTAAATACATTTTTCATTTATGCTTTTTCTGTTTTTTGTTTATACATGAACATAAAATACAGTCCAATTAGAATAAAAGGAATACTTAACCATTGTCCAGTATTTAACATCCAATCTGCACGTTCTGGATTTTGTGCTTCTTTTACAAACTCTACAAAAAATCGTACAGTCCATAATAGCACTAAAAACAACCCAAAAAGGAAACCACGTTGCTCACTTTTATTTGTTTTTAAGTAAAAATACAGCAGAATTAAAAATACAAATACATAACAAAAAGACTCGTATAATTGCGCTGCATGACGATAAGGTATTGCCTCTAATAAATTTGCAAACTTTGGATTATCGGTAACTGCTGCATAGGCTTTTTTTACATCCTTAATTCCTGTAAGTTTTACTATATCGGACTTGTGATAATAATCTTGTACAAATCTAACTCCTAAACTAGAATCTGTGACTTTACCTATTATTTCAGAGTTTATAAAGTTTCCTATTCTAATAAAGACAGCTCCAGATGCTACAGGAATTACAATACGGTCTAAAATCCACATTAGCGATTTGTAATTATATTTTTTTCGGTATAAATACATTCCTACTATAATACCTATTGCAGCACCATGACTTGCTAGTCCTTGAAATCCTGTAAATTCAAATTCTGGTTTTGTTCTAAATGGTAAAAAGACACTTAAAAAATCTTGACCAAACAATTCTGGTTGGTAAAAAATAACATGACCTAATCTTGCGCCTAACATGGTTGCTAATACTGTATATATAAATAGCGGATCAAGATATTCTAGTTTGATTTTTTCGCGCTTAAAAATATAGCTCATTATTTTATGTCCTAAAACAAAAGCTATAATCCACATTAAGCTATAAAAATGAATTTTGAAGTTTCCTGCTATATCTATTCCTGTTATTGGATTCCAGTCAAATTTTAATGCGTACATGTTATTTTTTTTACGATTGTAAATATAGTATTTATGCTTTAGTTATAAATAGAATTAACGCAGGTTTATTAATTAATTGATTTTAAATTTATAATTATTAGGCTTAAAATTATGTTGGCTTATGCGTTAGGGATTGAGCTATTGTTGGAGCACATCTTTGATTGCGACTAGCGAAAGCCCGACGCACTTTTGCCCTAAAAGCAAAAATGGGTAACGCCCAAAATAATTACATAAAAAAAGCCTTTTTACTAATGCAAAAAGGCTTTTTTATTATTTGGAGTTTGAAGGACTATTTTACAACAGTCTCGTCAATTACTTCTTCTTTCTTTTTTAAAGATTGTGCTGCGTCTCCTTTTTTAGCAGTATCGTACATAATTGGTGTTGCGATAAATAATGATGAATATGTACCTACAATTACACCTACGATTAAGGCAAACATGAATCCTCTAATTGATTCGCCACCAAAAATAAAGATCGCTAATAATACTACTAATGTAGTTAAAGATGTATTTAATGTACGGCTTAATGTACTACTTAAAGACTTGTCTATAACTTCTGTGAATGGCCAGTTTGTGTATTCATTAAAGAACTCACGAATACGGTCAAACACTACTACGGTATCGTTTAACGAGTATCCAATTACTGTTAGTATTGCTGCTATAAACGCTTGATCAATTTCCATTGAGAATGGCATAAACTTGTATGTTAATGAGAATACACCTAATACAATTATAACATCATGGAATACTGCTGCTACTGCACCAAGAGAGAATTGCCATCTTTTAAAACGGAATAAGATATATAAGAATACAACTACTAAAGATCCTAATACTGCCCAGAAAGAGGCTTGTTTGATATCGTCTGCAATTGATGGACTTACTTTATATTGGTCCATAATTCCTACTTGCTTATCTGCTTTAGAAAGGTCTTTAAATTCTTCGAAAGATTGACCATTTAAGTAAGGTTGTAACGCACCGTAAAGTTTTGTTCTTACTTCTTCGTCTACTTCGTTAGCTGTTTCGTTGATTTTATATTTAGTTGAAATCTTTAAGTTGTTTTGATCTCCTACAGTTTTTACTGTTGCACTACCAAACACTTCTGGTGAAGCTAAAATTTCTTCTACCTCAACAGCGCTTATTGGCTCTGCAAAACGAACTTGTGTAGTACGTCCTCCAACAAAATCAATACCTTGATCTAATCCGTTTGTAAATAAAGATCCTAAACTTAATACTAATAATACTCCTGAAATTGCATAAGCAACTTTACGTTTTTTAAGGAATTCTATATTAATATTTCTAAATAAGTTTTTAGTAATTCCTGTAGAGAAGTCTAATTTTCCTCCTTTATTAACATACCAGTCAATTAATAATCTAGTAATAAAAATTGCTGTAAATAAAGATGTACCAATACCTATTAATAATGTAGTTGCAAAACCTTTAATTGGTCCTGTACCAAATACGAATAAGATTAATGCTGTTAAACCTGTTGTTATGTTTGCATCTAAAATTGAAGATAAAGCGTTGCTAAATCCGTCGTTAATTGCAGATTTTTGATCTTTACCTTTACCTAATTCTTCTCTAATACGCTCAAAAATAAGTACGTTAGCATCTACCGACATACCAATTGTTAATACAATACCTGCAATACCAGGTAACGTTAATACTGCACCAATACCAGATAAAATTCCGAAGATTAATAAGATATTGAATAACATTGCGATATCTGAGAATATACCTGCTTTACCATAGTAAAACACCATCCATAATAATACTAACACTAATGCAATACCAAAAGACATTGTACCGCTATCTATTGCTTCTTGTCCTAAAGATGGTCCTACTACACTACTTTGAATGATATCTGCTCTTGCTGGTAATTTACCTGCACGTAAAATGTTTGCTAAATCTTTAGCTTCACTTAATTTAAAGTTTCCAGAAATCTCTGTGCTTCCTCCAGCAATTGCACCGTTTGATGCTGTTGGTGCAGAATATACAGTGTTATCTAATACAACTGCAATTTGACCTTGAGTTTTGTATGCTTCACCTGTCATTTCTTCCCAAGTTTTAGCACCTTTACTATCCATTTGCATACTTACAACTACTTTGTTTGCTTGGTTGTAAGATTGTCTTGCATCTGTTACTACAGATCCATTTAATGGTGGCTTATTGTCTCTATTACCTTGTAATACATAAAGATCTACTAACTCGTTACCTTCTTCTACTTTACCAAATACGAATTTAGTATATCTTAATTCTGCTGGTAATTTTGCTCTTACTTCTGGCATTTCAAGATAACTTGCTAAAAGCTCTTTATCTTCTACTTTTACTTGTGCTAAAGTTGCTCCAAATCCTGGTCCAACAAATAAATCTAATAATGGATTTACTTCTGTAACAGTTTCGTCTTGCTCTCCTGTTAATTCTGCAATTGCTTTTTCTTCATCAGACATTTCTTCTTCTGTTGAAGCTTCTTCTGAAGTTTGATCTGTAGCACCTAATTTTTCTTTTAAAACATTGTTAGCTTCTACTAAAAACGAACTAAATAACTCGCCTCTTGATCCGTACCAAAACTCTAATTGTGCAGTTTTAGTGATTAAGTCTGTAGCTCTTTCTACATCTTTTACACCTGGTAGTTCTAATAATACACGACCAGAGTTTCCTAATCTTTGAATGTTTGGAGACGTTACACCAAACTCGTCAATACGCTTACGTAATACTTCAAAAGCAGAAACTACAGACTCGTCTATCTTTGTTTCTAATACTCTTTTAGTATCATCATCAGACATATTTAAATCTATTTCTCCTACTAAAGAACGCGTAGCAAAAATATCTGGAGACGCTAACTTCTTGTCTCCTTTTATAGCATCAAAAGCAACAAAAAAGTCTTCTAAATATGTGTTTTGACTATCTTTTTGTAATTGATCTGCATCGTCTAACGCTTTTCTAAATGTTGGATCTTTACTATCGTCTGCTAGTCCTATTAAGATATCTTTTACAGAAATTTGTAAAATAGCCTCTAATCCTCCTTTTAGGTCAAGACCTAACTTCATAGAGTTTTCTTTTACTTCACTGTAAGTGTTTCCTAAAAATACTTTTTCTTTAGATGTTGCTAAAGAGTCTAAGTAACTTGCTTCAATCTCGTTTACTTTATCATTACGATCTTTTGCAGAAGCATCTACTTTACTTTCTGCTACTTGCTTAGCTTCACTTTCTATCGCATTATTTTTAAATGTGAAAGACAATTGGTAAATACTTACCAATCCAAATAAAACTGCAAATAGTCTTACTAATCCTTTGTTTTGCATTATTGTTTAAATTTTGGTCAATTATAAATCGGGCAAATATACGTTTTTTACCCACGAATTGACAATTATGTTTTAAGTTTGATTATGTTGTTTTTAACGTGTTTATTAACACATTGCGTAGTTACTTATGTTAGCTTAAAGGTCCTGCTCTAACTTCTGGAATTGCGTAACTATTTTCTTTTACAACAAGTGAAGATGTACTTGTGATTTTTACTTTTTTAGCAATTAAACTATTGCTAATACAAATAACATTGTTAAAATAACCTACAGGTATATTTGTTGTTGTAGATCTATCTAAATCCTGCTTAACGACTAAAATACTTTTACCTGCCGAATTTGAGGAATTTGTGTTTAATGGGCTAATTTCGACAACATCTAAATTTATATTTGATGTCTCTTGATTATTGTGATGGTCTTGGTTATTTAATACTAGATTTAACTGAAACTCTATTACATTTTGTAGTTTTTGTTTAACTAAAACCACATGTTTAGAGCTATAATATTTAATCTTAAGTTGCTGATTGGGACTTTGTGTTACTTGTATATTTTTTACACCTAAAACTTCTAATTGTTCTTTAATTAGTGCGATTGCTGTTTTAGATTGATTTACTGTAACGTTTTGGGTATTAAAATGCACATTAACCTCTTGATTGGGTAAAGAGGTATTATTTTGTGTTAGACCAATAAGAGCAAACACAACAATTAAAGCACTTAAGTACCATTTTGTTTTCATGCTGCCAAATATAAAAATTAAATTACTTAAAGTCTATTTTACTTAAATTTAATCATAAAAAAAAGCAGCTATTTTGCTGCTTTTCTTTTGTTTATTGTTTTTTAATTATTGTTTTTCAATATAACCTTCAGGAACTGTCATATCAAATTTATCATCTGGAACAGTATCTTTAGAAACATCTGTGACTTCATATGTCATTACCATATCCATACCTTGTTGTTTTACATCAAAAACCATATGCATAGGAAAACCTTCAAACTTACCTCCAAATGTTGCGGTTTGTTTACTTACCGCTTCTATTTGCGTAGTTGCAAAAACTTTTACCGTCATATCAACACCATCTTGAGTCATGATTATATCATACTCATCACAAGTATAACCTAATATCTCTTTAGCGTTTTCTGTTTTTTTTATGTCAATTCCTTCTGTATCTATATCGTCTTTTACAAATTCTGAAATAGAATACGTCTTACCATACATAGGTATGTTTTGTAAAGTTAAGACTTTATTTTCATCTCTATCTGTTATCGAAATTGTTTCTCCTGTCATTGGATTAGAAGTCTCAGACCTCATCTTTGCACCTTTTATGTAAGTTAAAATTTGCGTGTCGCCTACCATTTGTAATTGTGCATTTAATTGTTCATTTGCACTACTCATTGTCATTTTTGATGTTATAACACCTTCAGTCAATTTTCCTTGTGCAATACTTAATGTTACCGCAAAAGTAAAGGCTATTTGTAATAGTTTTTTCATGATTTTTTCCGTTTAAATTATTAATTCTGAAATGTAAGGATTTTATAACAAACTAATTCTTTTTGAATAAAAAAAGCCTCATTATTAAAATGAGGCTTTTAATTTCCTATTTCATATAAAAGCTTACAGCTCTAATAATCCATTAGTTTTTGATACACCTTCTGCACTTTCTTTCATATGTGCTTGTTCTGCATCACTTAATTCTATTTCTACGATTTTTTCTATACCGTTACGTCCTAAAATTACAGGAACACCAATACATAAATCGTTTAATCCAAATTCTCCTTCTAATAAAGCAGAACAAGGGAACATTTTTTTCTGGTCACAAGCAATTGCTTGAACTAATCCAGAAACAGCTGCTCCTGGCGCATACCATGCAGATGTACCTAATAATTTAGTTAATGTTGCTCCACCTACTTTGGTATCTTCTTTTACTTGATTTAACCTTTCTTCTGAAATAAATTCTGAAACTTTTACACTATTACGAGTAGCATGAGCTGTTAATGGTACCATACCTTTATCAGAATGTCCACCAATTACCATTCCGTCTACGTCACTAATTGGGCATTCTAAAGCTTCTGCTAATCTATACTTGAAACGTGCAGAGTCTAATGCTCCACCCATTCCTATAATACGGTTTTTAGGTAAATCTGTAGTTTTGTGCACTAAATATGTCATAGTATCCATTGGGTTACTAACAACAATAATAATAGTGTTTGGAGAATGCTCTATTAAGCTAGACGATACAGATTTTACAATACCAGCGTTTATACCTATTAACTCTTCACGAGTCATTCCTGGTTTACGAGGTATACCAGAAGTAATTACACAAATATCACTATCTGCTGTTTTAGAATAATCGTTTGTTACACCTGTAATTTTGGTATCAAAACCATTTAAAGATGCTGTTTGCATTAAATCCATTGCTTTACCTTCTGCAAATCCTTCTTTGATGTCTAATAAGACCACTTCAGAAGCGAAGTTTTTAATAGCAATATACTCTGCACAACTTGCACCTACTGCTCCTGCACCAACTACTGTTACTTTCATATTTATAAATTTATATTGTGTTAAAAAATTTGTGTTACAAATTTAACAATTTAAGCGGAAGAATTATGCTAATTTGTTGAGTTTCTAAAAGCTAAAATTAATTCCTAATGTTGCGCTATCAAATTCTGCAATTGCATAAGACGCATTAAGCCCAAAAAAACCTAATTTTAAATTTGCTCCTAATGTTATAATTACACCTTGTGTTGTACTTTCTATAGAAAATGGATCTACAATTTCTTCTGAAAAAAGCACATCATTAGACACAACATAAGTCCCTAATAAATCGGTTGTTGTTTTTGCATCTATATAACCAACAGAACCGTAAAAATTAATAACCTTAAGTTTTGTACCAACAATTAATTGATATAACATAGAATTTACATTTGTTTGAACTTGTTGATTTTCTCCATCTACGACATTGGTTGATGTAAAATCATAACTTCCGTCTAAATGGGTGTAAGCTATTAATCCTGAAATTGCTACTGGAAAAACTTTATCTGCTGGTAACCACGATGTAAATTCTTGCTGAATACCTAAACCGTATAGTCCAATTTTAGCATCTTCGGTTTCTACTTTTGGGAAAAACCTTCCTTTTATTTGCGTACCTTTAAATACTGAAAAACTTCCTTGTAAATATGCTGTTGGTAGTAAATTTACGTTTGCTGCTCCAATACCTGTTGGTAAAGTTAACTCTACTTCTTGATTTCCAAAAATTGGATCGTCATACGTTACAATTACTGTAACATCTGGATCGTTATGTCCTAATGCAGTTGCCACCACTTTTGAAGGACTATTATCTTGAAACCTAATATTTTCATAATCGTTTACATTTAAAACAAACGATTTTTTTTCGTCTTTAATAAATCCTGCATTTCCTATAATAGACAACTCTACACCATATTTTTTTGGTGACTTTGCATTATTTGCCCATCCATTATTTATTCCATAAGCTAATCCATCTGTCGCTGGTAGCAAGTAGCTTGTAGAAAATCGTTTAGCGTCTTCTATTCCTGCTGCTAACAGATCGTTTAAATCGTCTTGTGCAATTGTTGTTGTTACAAACAATACAATTAGCAATTGAGTTATTTTTTTCATCATATATAATTTTTATTATTAACGAAAAAACACCTGTATTGGTGTGTTACAGGTGTTTTATTTTTAGTTTTTGCTAGCTAGACTTATGCATCTATATTTGCATATATTGCATTTTTCTCGATAAATTCTCTACGTGGAGGCACTTCGTCTCCCATTAACATAGAGAATACACGATCTGCTTCTGTACCATTGTCTATTTGCACTAATCGCATGGTACGGAACTCTGGATTCATGGTTGTATCCCAAAGTTGCTCTGCATTCATCTCTCCTAAACCTTTATATCTTTGAATCTTTGAAGATTCTCCAAATTCTTTAACAATATCATCTCGTTCTTTATCATTCCAAGCGTATTGTTTTTTGTTTCCTTTTTTAACTAGATATAATGGAGGCGTTGCTATGTAAACGTGACCAGCCTCAATTAATTCTTTCATGTATCTAAAGAAGAATGTTAAGATAAGCGTTGCAATGTGGCTACCATCGATATCGGCATCACACATAATAACAATCTTATGATATCTTAATTTTGAAAGGTTTAATGCTTTACTATCTTCTTCTGTACCAATAGTTACACCAAGTGCTGTGAAAATATTTTTAATTTCTTCATTTTCAAACACTTTATGCGTCATTGCTTTTTCTACATTTAAGATTTTACCTCTTAAAGGAAGTATAGCCTGAAACGTTCTATCTCTACCTTGTTTTGCTGTTCCACCTGCAGAATCTCCCTCAACTAAAAACACTTCGCACTTTTCTGGGTCTTGCTCAGAACAATCAGATAATTTTCCTGGTAAACCACCAATACTCATTACTGTTTTTCTTTGTACCATTTCACGTGCTTTTTGTGCAGCATGACGTGCTTGTGCAGCTAATATTACTTTTTGTACAATTGTTTTTGCAGTATCTGGATTTTCTTCTAGGTAATCTGTAAGCATTTCTGAAACTGCTTGACTTACACATGCAGAAACTTCACGGTTACCTAGTTTGGTCTTTGTTTGACCTTCAAATTGCGGTTCTGCTACTTTTACAGATACAATTGCAGTTAATCCTTCTCTAAAGTCGTCTCCTGCGATATCAAATTTTAACTTATCTAACATTCCAGACTCATCTGCATACTTTTTTAAAGTATGAGTTAATCCACGTCTAAATCCTGATAAGTGTGTTCCTCCTTCGTGTGTATTAATATTATTTACGTAAGAGTGTAAATTTTCTGCATAACTAGTGTTGTAAATCATCGCAACTTCAACAGGAACTCCGTTTTTCTCTCCTTCAAAAGAAATAGCATCTTGCATTAATGGCTCACGATTACCATCTAAGAATTTTATAAATTCTTTTAATCCTTCTTCTGAGTGGAAGGTTTCACCTTCAAAAGAACCATCTTCTTTCGTAGCTCTTTGATCTATTAAATGTATAGTGATTCCTTTATTTAAATATGCTAATTCACGTAAACGACTAGCTAAAGTATCGTAATTATACTCTAATGTTTGCTGAAAAATTTGTGGATCTGGCTTAAAAGTTACAACTGTACCTCTTTTATCTGTATCGCCTACTGCTTTTACAGGATAAAGCGTTTTACCTCTTTCGTATTCTTGTTCCCAAATTTTACCGTCTCTATGTACAATTGCTTTTAAATGCTCTGATAATGCATTAACACAACTTACACCAACACCGTGTAATCCTCCAGAAACTTTATAAGAATCTTTATCAAATTTTCCTCCAGCACCAATTTTAGTCATTACAACTTCTAATGCAGAAATACCTTCTTTTTTATGTATATCTACAGGTATACCACGTCCATCATCTTCTACAGTAATAGAGTTGTCTTGATTAATTGTTACAGTAATATTATTACAATGTCCTGCTAACGCTTCGTCTATAGAGTTATCTACAACTTCATAAACTAAGTGATGTAATCCTCTTACACCAACATCACCAATATACATGGATGGACGCATACGTACGTGCTCCATTCCTTCTAACGCCTGTATACTATCGGCAGAATATTGTTTTTTTTCTTCGCTCATATATCGAAATATTTAATTTTACTCCTAAGTTAAAAATAGATTGTTAGTCTATCGCAACTAACATATACACATAAAAAAAGACGCTTGTGCGCCCATTATGAGTACAAACAAATATACGAAATATTAAGGCTTTTTCAAGCTTTTTTAAGCCTACTAAAGAAAAATTATCAACATTTGTTAAAAACAATAAAAACCTCTTAAAACGATTAAAAAGTAGCTTAAACGTTATTTTTCGAATTTTTAAGATGTGTTTTTAAATGAAATTTTACAACATTGCTTAAATCGCTTAAAACACATCAATTTATTACCTTATTTGAACAATTGTAAAGTAACTATCTATAATATTGTCTGATAAATTTACAGTTGCTCCTAAATCTGAAAACATTTGAAAAGTTATTGTATCACCAACGTTTAACTGCACTAATGTTTCTGTTTTTCTAGCTGGTGGAGTTACCGGTAAATTTAACAATAAAGTTTCTGGTATTGTCACTACAATTAAGTCCATTTCTGGAAAAACTACATTAACTGTAACGTTGCTAAAGTTTTCCTGCGCGACGATAGTTCCATTTTTTAAAATGCAAACTCCGTAATTTGTAGATGCAGATATTGATGCAGCTGCATTTACCTGCACATTTATTTGATATATACCATTTTGCTTGGCAGTAAATGTGTGTGTTGTGGTGTCATATTCACTATTTAAATCAAAAGATTCACTATCAAAAGGAATATCTGTATATGTAGTTGCTAAGTTTATAGAAGATGATGTAGAGTTAACAAATCCTCCTTTAACTGCTGTTAGCAGTACAGATTCTATAATATCTTTTGAAGGAATCGATTTTATAATCTCGTTAGATGTAACCAAAACCGAGTCTTGCGCAACTAATGTTTTTACAGCAACATTGGTCTCTTCAACAATATCTCTTACTCGCAAATTTCCATTTACATCTAAGGTTGCTGTTGGATTAGGCGTATCTATTCCTACTTGCGCAGTAACACTACAAGTAATAAGGAAAAAAATTATTTTAAACTTTAATTTTACAAACATAAATTTATGATTTATTAAAGCCTTAGGGAATACTCTAAATTACAACAAAAAAATCATTTAAACAATATTTTTTTACATTTTAACGACAAGTAAGTGATTTCGTTCGGTTAATGACTAATTAATCAATATGCAATAAAAAAGCCAGTATAAAACTGGCTTTTAACTAACTATAATCAAAATATTTTTCCAAATAAATTTTTAACTCTTTACATATGCTGAATCATGCACGTTTGCTATCGCTCTTCCCGATGGTTCGTTCATGTTTTTAAATGCTTCATCCCATTCTAAAGCTGTTGCTGTACTACAAGCTACACTTGCTTCTTGAGGTACGCTTAATGCAGCTGCATCACTTGGGAAATGCGACTCGAAAATAGAACGGTAATAAAATTCTTCTTTATTTTGTGGTGTCTGAATTGGAAAACGGAATTTTGCGTTCTCCATTTGCTCATCTGTTACTTCTTTTTCTACTATTTCTTTTAAAGTATCAATCCAACTATATCCAACACCATCACTAAACTGCTCTTTTTGTCTCCAAGCTACACTTGCTGGTAACATATCTTCAAAAGCTTTACGTATAATCCACTTTTCCATACGTTCGCCATTTATCATTTTGTCTTGCGGATTAATACTCATAGCTACATCCATAAATTCTTTATCTAAAAATGGCACACGACCTTCAATTCCCCAAGCAGCTAAACTCTTGTTTGCTCTTAAGCAATCGTACATATGAAGTTTATCTATCTTACGCACTGTTTCTTCATGAAATTCTTTTGCATTTGGCGCTTTGTGAAAGTATAAATAACCTCCAAAAACCTCGTCTGCTCCTTCTCCAGACAACACCATTTTTATACCCATAGATTTTATAACTCTAGCCATTAAATACATTGGTGTTGAAGATCTTATAGTCGTAATATCATAAGTTTCGATGTTATAAATCACATCTTTTATAGCGTCTAACCCTTCTTGAATTGTAAATTTAATTTCATGATGTACAGTACCAATATGGTCTGCTACTTTTTGAGCAGCAGCTAAATCTGGTGAACCTTCTAAACCAACTGAAAAACTATGTAATTGCGGATACCAAGCTGCTTGTTGATCATCGCTTTCTACTCTTAATTGTGCATATTTTTTTGCAATTGCAGATGTAACAGAACTATCTAATCCGCCAGACAATAATACACCATAAGGCACATCACTCATTAACTGTCTTTTTACAGCAGCTTCTAGAGCGTCTTTTACTTTTGCTATACTTGTTTGGTTATCTTTTACATTGTCGTATTCTCTCCAATCTCTGTTCCACCATTTAACAAATTCGCCATCTTTACTAGACATATAATGACCTGGAGGAAATAATTCTATTTTAGTACAAATTCCTTCTAGCGCTTTTAACTCTGAAGCAACATAAAATGTCCCGTTTTGATCCCATCCAATATATAACGGTATAATTCCCATATGGTCTCTTGCAATAAAATACTCGTCTTTTTCAGTATCATAAATTGCAAATCCAAAAATACCGTTCATTTCATCTACAAAATCAACACCTTTTTCTTGATACAATGCAAGAATAACTTCGCAATCACTTTGTGTTTGAAAATCGTATTTCCCTTCAAATTGCTTACGTAATTCTCTATGGTTATAAATCTCTCCGTTAGCAGCTAAAACTAGTTTTTTATCAGGACTAAATAGTGGTTGCTTACCAGAAGCTGGATCTACAATAGCCAAACGCTCGTGCGCTAATATTGCTTTATCATCACTGTAAATACCTGACCAATCTGGACCACGATGCCTAATGGTTTTAGACATTTCTAGAATTTGAGGTCTTAAATCTTCACTTTTTTGTTTTAAATCGAAAGCACATACAATTCCGCACATAATATTTTATTTTAATCTGTTAGTTTCTATTTGATAGAACAAATATGACATTTAACTTTCAGTATTAAAACAGTTTACACTATTATGCTTACATTTTTAACAAACAAACTAATATTAAGTTACATATTGTTTGTTTTTGAAGGCAAATTTAATGGATGAGTTAAAATTTGTGACTTTAAAGTTTACACTTTAATATGCCCCCAATTTTCTCCAGTTTTTATTCTATGTAATTGCATCTCTGACACTCCAAACTGCTTAGCTAGTATTTTTAATCTAGTTCTTCTATTTGGGTCAAACAGTTTTTTCTTTAATCGAATAACTTGAGTTTCGGTTAATTTTGCCGAAGGTGTTATCTTTTTTCTAGTTTTATAATGCGGATTACTAAACTGGTGCACTTCTTTTTCTCTTTTTGTTGCCCATTTTAGGTTTTCGACCTTATTATTAAACTTATCATAATCTAGATGAATCACATATGTAGCGTCTTCTGGCTGATCTAAAAAGTGTTGCGCTACTAATTTATGAATATATCTTGCTGTTTTTTTGCCGTCATTTTTTTCTACAGCAACAGTGTTATATCCATTTATGGAATATTGTTTTTCTATTAAAACATCTTCACCATTTACAACTTTAATTAGCCGACCATGGTTAGAGATTTTAAATGTCATTTCTGTGGAAATCTTATCATCAAAGACGATATCTTTCCAGATTTCATTGTAGTAGTTTCTAATCATATTGTATTTCATTTACACACATTATATACAGTATGATTGATAGTATGGACTGCTAATTTACTAAAAATTAGGGAATATTAAGGTATTTATGTGTTTGTAAAGATACTTTCCATTTAGGATTAGCCATAACATAATCTACAATTTGAGGTATCATTTTGTCTCTTTTACTCCATTCTGGCTGCATGTACAATATGCAATTGGCGTTTACTTTACTAGCTTGTTCTTCGGCAAATTTAAAGTCGTCTTTGTTGTAGATAATTACTTTTAACTCGTTAGCATTGTCATATACTTTTTGAGTTGGCAATTTCATTTTTTTAGGAGATAAACAAATCCAATCCCATTCACCTGTTAACTCGTAAGCTCCAGAAGTTTCTATATGTGTTTTACAACCTACTGCTTTTAGTTGTTTGGTAAGTTCGGTCATATCCCAAGTTAAAGGTTCTCCACCAGTAACTACAACGGTATCACTATATTTTCTAGCATTAGCAACAATGGTTTCTGTTTTTGTTGGCGGATGCAATTCTGCAATCCAACTTTCTTTAACATCACACCAATGACAACCAACATCACATCCTCCAATTCTTATAAAATAGGCAGCAGTTCCTTTAAAATAACCTTCACCTTGAATTGTGTAAAATTCTTCCATTAATGGAAGCATCAAACCTTTGTCTACTAATTCTCTTATTTCTTTTTTCATGGTGGGCAAAAGTAAGATAAATAGCTGAATTACTATCGAATTTTCGGTTTTGAATTACGTTTAATCTAGAAAAACGAGGTAAACATCGAAAAAAAGCAAAACCCAATACTCTATTTTTTCGTAAAAATTATAAGAGATAGTATTTTTAAACTGAAAAGATTAATAGCCATGAAAACAATTATCCCTCTAATTTTATTTTCATTTTTTTCAACATTTGCACTTTCGCAGGTTGGTATTAACACTTCAAATCCAGATAATTCTGCGATACTTGATATAGAAAGCAATGAAAAAGGAGTTTTATTTCCAAGATTAACAACCGCAGAACGTGATGCAATTATAAACCCTGCAAATGGTTTAATAATTTTTAATACAGATGTTGATCAATTTCAATATAACATAAACACTACAGGAACACCTGTTTGGGAAGCTGTAAGCGCAACTGCGACCTCAACAGCATCACTTGGACAATCTACTAAATATAGTAATATTGATGTTACAACTAACATAAATAATAACGCTGCCATAAACTTACCTGTTTTTGGACTGATGGAATGGAATGACAACACAACTCTATATACAGTTGATAACATAAACCATACTATAACTATTAACGAAACCGGTAGATATGAGTTACTTGTTAATGCTAGTATTGTGTCTGCAAATACAACTGCTAGAAAGGCTCCAGAAATGTACATATCTGTTAATGGTGCACAAGTAGGATCATTTTCTTCTACTGGTTACATGAGAAGAGCTAACGGTCATGAAGAGACCACTTTAAATCTAAATGAAGTAATACAAGTTAATGCTGGCGATGTTATTAGTATTGATATTTTAAGAGCAGGAAATACTGGAGCAGTAAATTTAAGATCTGTTGGAAGCACCAATTTTTATATTGAAAAAATATTATAACCATAACATACAATTTCTCCCAAACTATTTATAGCCATGAAAACAATTATCCCTCTAATTTTATTTTCATTTTTTTCAACTTTTACACTATCGCAGGTTGGTATTAACACTTCAAATCCAGATGATGGATCTGTTTTACAAATAGACAGTACAACTGGCGCATTCGTTCCTCCAAGAATGACTACAACACAGATGAATGCAATACCAACGCCACTTGAAGGCGCAATGGTTTATAACACTACTACAAATGCATATTATGTTTTTAAAAACAATAATTGGACACCGCAATCTAATCGTACTTTAATAGTTAATCGAGAATTTCCTACAAATAATAACGCAATTTTAACGCCTAATAATACGTATGTAGATTTTCCTATTGGCAATGCAAATACAATTTCTAACAATACAGATTTGTATAATGTAACAGCAAATGGTACTATTAGTATCAATCAAGCAGGAAATTATTTATTTACCGCATCTTTATCTTCTCCAAACATGCCTAACGGAAACACCAAATATATTTTAGCCTTATTTATAAATAATACACTTGTTGGTTATTTAAATAGAGGTGTTGCTACTTTACAAAGCACAGATTATTGGGGAACAAGTGGCGCCATTATGTATCCTGTAAACGCCAATGATGTAATTAAAATAAGATATGTTATTAATAATAATGGTACAACTATAGACGCTAAGTTTGCAAATATTGGCGTCACCAAATTAGACTAGTCATAACTTAATATTGAATTAATATTTGCTTGATTAGTAATTTTTTTCTTCCTGTTTTTTCCTGTATTTTTATCCAAATTTAATACGATGAGTAGACAAGAAGATTTTTTTAATCATATAGTTGAAGGTAATACTTGTAAAGGCGATTTTATCACTTTAGGATCGGCTATATTGGATGGACAAACATTACAAAACGCATATATAAATGTACCGCTAAAAACCATGAATAGACATGGTTTAATCGCTGGAGCAACAGGTACAGGAAAAACTAAAACACTTCAAGTTTTAGCTGAAAATTTAAGCGAAAAAGGTATTCCTGTTTTATTAATGGATATAAAAGGAGACCTTAGCGGAATTGCACAACCAAGTCCTGGTCATGTTAAGATAGACGAACGCATGAAAAAAATAGGCCTATCTTTTGAGCCTAAAAGTTTTCCAGTAGAAATTATGAGTCTTTCTGAGCAAGATGGTGTAAGACTTCGTGCAACGATTAGCGAGTTTGGTCCTGTATTAATTTCAAGAATCTTAGATCTTACCGAAACTCAAGCTGGTATTGTTGCTGTTATTTTTAAATACTGTGATGATAACAAATTACCGTTATTAGACTTAAAAGATTTTAAAAAGATTTTACAATATGCTACAGACGAAGGTAAAGAAGAATTTAAAGAAGCTTACGGAAGAATAAGTACAGCATCTTCTGGAGCAATTCTTAGAAAAATAATAGAAATAGAACAACAAGGTGGCGATTTATTTTTTGGTGAAAAAAGTTTTGAAGTAGAAGATTTAGTACGTACTACGCGTGATGGTCGTGGTTACATTAATATTATTAGATTAACAGACATACAAGATAGACCAAAATTATTTTCGACATTTATGTTAAGCCTTTTGGCAGAAATCTACGAGACTTTTCCAGAAAAAGGCGATGCAGACAGACCAGAATTAATCATGTTTATTGACGAGGCGCATTTAATTTTTGATCAAGCCTCTAAAGCTTTACTTAATCAAATTGAAAGTATTGTAAAACTAATACGTAGTAAAGGTATTGGCTTATACTTTGTAACTCAAAACCCAACAGATGTTCCTGAAGGCGTATTAAGTCAATTAGGTTTAAAAATTCAACATGCTTTACGTGCCTTTACAGCTAAAGACAGAAAAGCTATAAAGCTAACCGCTCAAAATTATCCAGACACAGATTATTATGATACTGCCGAAGTATTAACTAGTTTAGGAACAGGTGAAGCTTTAGTATCAGCTCTAAACGAAAAAGGAAGACCAACACCATTAGCCGCAACTATGATGCGTGCTCCAATGAGTAGAATGGATGTACTAACAGACAAAGAGTTGCAAAATCTTCTTGACGATTCTAAGTTAGTGTTAAAATATAATGACGAAGTAGATCGCGAAAGTGCTTATGAAATTTTAAACAAAAAAATTGAAAAAGCAGAACAACTAAAAGCCGAAGAAGAAGAAAAAGAAGCAAAAGAAAAAGCATCAAGATCATCCAGCAGAAGCCGAAGAAGCACAAGACAAAACCCAATTATTAAAGTATTAACAAGTGCTACATTTATTAGAGCTGCATTTGGAATACTTAAAAAAGTAATGAAATAAAATAACGACTAACAAAAATGAAAAAAACAATATTTGCCCTAAGTACATTATTAGCTTTAGCTACTTCTTGTAAAAAAGAAGTAAATCCTTTTTTAATTACAGACCATAATGTAGGTTTAATAACAGATAGCACTCAAGTAAAAGATCTAGATGTTATTTTTGCAAAAGACTCTGTTGTTAAACCCATTGCAGGAGACGAGTTTACTGGTACTTTTAATAGTATAGAAGTTTATGAAAAAGGCGGCAACCATTTATTAAGTATTACACCTAAACAAGCTTTAGATAGTACTTCTTTAATTTCATCAATTAAATTTAAGGACTCAAGATTTAAAACCGAAAAAGGTATTAATAGTCTAAGTACTTTTGGTGATATAGAAAACAATTACGAAATCACAAAAATTCAAAATTCTTTTAAAAGTGCTTCTGTAAGTGTAAAAGGTAGTCCTTTAATGTTTCTTTTTGATAAAAATGATTTGCCTGCTGAGTTTAGATTTGATATGAGAAAAACTATAGAACCAGTTAATATTCCTGATCAAGCAAAAATTAAACATTTCATGATTGGATGGTAAAAGGTATTTAGTATTTAGTATTTAGTATTTAGTATTTAGTAAAAATATTAAGCAAGTAATTAATGAGTGTTGTCCAATTTAAAAATTCAAAAAAGAAAAAAGCAAATCTTATTGCTGCTGTATTATGGATCATTTACTCTATTACTATGTTTTATTATGACAGCAAAAACTCTTTATGGTATAAATATCTCGGTATTCCATTAGTTATCTTTTATCTTTTAGCGTATTTTTTAGACAAAGGAATAATCTATCAAATAGATAACAACATAATTAAAACTAAAGGTGTTTTTAGCAAATCTTTTGATTTAAATGAATTGAAAAGAATTAACAGAAACCAACACGGGATGCGATTAATTTCTGAAAAACAAAATGATTTTAGAATAGAAAAATCTTTTCTTACAATTGAAGATTACAACGCTCTAGAAAGCATATTAAAAACCTATGAAAAAGCTACTGAAAAATGAAAAAATACACGATACAAAATAGCCCATTTGTTGTACCAACAACTGACGGAAAATTAATAGAAGAACATTTTGGACAAGCTACAAATGATAATAAAGATATAAGCATAGCGCACATGATTGCGCCTGCTGGTTGGTCAGAGCCATTTCAGACTCCAGAATTTGATGAGTATACCTATATTATAAAAGGTAAAAAGCAATTTATTATTGAAGATGAAACCGTTGTTTTAGAAGCTGGACAATCTATAAAAATCAATAAAAACACAAGAATACAATACTCTAATCCATTTACTGTTGCTTGCGAATATATTTCTATTTGTACACCAGCATTTTCTATGGATTTAATTCACAGAGAAGACCAATAATAATGAAAAAAATAATTCAAAAAGCTTTACCAAAAATTATTGGCACATCGCTAAACACTATTAGTCATATTGCGCCAAAATATGCAAGTACAAAAGCATTAGATATTTTTGCTACGCCAAGAAAAGGTAGGTTAAACCATTGGCAAAAAAGCTTTTTAGAAAATGCAGAACAGCTTACCTTAAACTACGAAGACTACAACATACATACTTACAACTGGAAAGGTAATAAACAAACAGTTTTATTAGCTCACGGTTGGGAAAGTAATACCTATCGTTGGAAATCTTTAATAAATAAATTAAAAGAAGAAGATTATAATATTGTTGCTTTAGATGCTCCTGCACATGGACAATCTAGCGGTAATAAATTTAATGCTATTTTGTATTCAGAGTTTATAAATATTGTTGCAAATCACTACAAACCAAATATCGTTATTGGTCATTCGGTTGGTGGTATGGCTACTGTATTTTTTCAGTATAAATATCAATTAAATAGTATAGAAAAATTGGTGTTACTTGGCGCGCCATCAGAGTTTACAAAAATTTTCAAAAACTACGTTAATTTGCTAAATTATAATCGTAAAATTGAAAAAGGATTAAACCAATTAGTTGTAGACAAATATGATAACGAACCTGCATTTTTTTCTTCAGCTAACTTTTCAAAAACAATAGAAGCTGAAGGTTTGATTATTCACGATAAATCTGATAAAATTATAGATTATAATGAAGCTGAATTAATAGCAAAACATTATAAAAATTCTACTTTAAAAACTACAGAAGGTTTAGGTCATAGCTTAAAAGACGAAAGCATAGACGATCTAATTGTAAACTTTATAAACAATTAACTTTGGAAGAACAACTAACAAGACTTAACAAATATCTAAGTGAAGCTGGATATTGCTCACGTCGCGAAGCCGATAAATTAATAGATGCTGGTCGTGTAACCATTAATGGTATTGTTCCAGAAATGGGCACAAAAGTTGGCGAAAAAGATGTTGTAGCTGTAGATGGTGAAATTGTAAAAAACAATAAAAACCAATTTGTCTATTTAGCGTTTAACAAACCTGTTGGTATAGTTTGCACAACAGATACAAGAGTTGAAAAAGACAATATTATAGATTTTATTAATTATCCAAAACGAATTTTCCCTATCGGACGTTTGGACAAACCAAGTGAAGGATTAATCTTTTTAACAGACGACGGTGACATCGTCAATAAAATACTTCGCGCTAGTAATAATCACGAAAAAGAATATGTCGTAACCGTAGACAAACCTATATCGCAAACATTTATTAACCGAATGTCTAACGGAATATATTTAGAAGAACTAGGTAAAACCACAAAAAAGTGTAAAGTAAAAAAACTGGATAGTCACACGTTTAACATTATACTTACGCAAGGATTAAATCGTCAAATTAGACGTATGTGTACGTATTTAGGTTACGAAGTACAAACCCTAAAACGTGTTAGAATTATGAATATAAAATTAGATGTTCCAGTTGGATCTTATCGTGAATTTACTAAAGAAGAAATCAAGACTTTAAATGCACTTTTAGAAGATTCTACCAAGACATTTAAAGCACAAACTACTAATAGACGAAAAAAATAACACTACCTTAAACCTATTGATTAACATATCATTAAGTCTAATCCGTACAAATAATAGCTATCTTTATAATTCAACCAAAAAAATTTGAATTATGATTAGAATATTAGCATTGGTATTAACCATTGGCGGAATGATAGCATTAATATTAGGTATC
This sequence comes from Mesoflavibacter profundi, assembly GCF_014764305.1. Classification (NCBI taxonomy): domain Bacteria; kingdom Pseudomonadati; phylum Bacteroidota; class Flavobacteriia; order Flavobacteriales; family Flavobacteriaceae; genus Mesoflavibacter; species Mesoflavibacter profundi. Next base: position 1,989,802 of record NZ_CP061703.1, on the reverse strand, counting down.
TTAGGTATTTTTGGCAACAACCTAGTTGCGTTAAGTCCTTGGGCTTTAACTATTTTGGGTGGAATTTTTTTCTTATCTGGTGTTTCTATGCTTAAATACAGAAAAGATAAACCTATCGAGTCTTAACAGATTGTTTACCAAACAAATAAAATGGTAAATACACTATTAAAAAAGCAGGTATTAACATTACCTCAACCTTTATTATATAATAAGGCCAATCTCCTAAGTAGTCTAATACTGAAGCTGAGATTGGCTTTTTATTTAAATACGAATAATTAGAATTTAACAGATAATTAATCGCCATTAAGATTAAAGCATAGACTTGCAAAACTAAAAAAGACTTTACAACACTTTTTAAAGTTGGTTTAAATTTTAAGACACTTATTGCATAAAGTATAATTAAAATTAAACCTAAATGAACAATCCAATATCTAAAGTAATCAAACGAAGGAAATCCAATAGCAATGTCTGGAGTAATCACACCTTGAATGGTTCCTAGAATTATCCAAAACAACAATATTTCAAAAAGCAAATAACTTTTACTAACCGTAAATACAACAATAAACAAACCCATAAAACTACATAAAAATAAAGGTAAGTCTGTTTGTAAACTATAAGTAGTAAATCCTATTTGATAAAGATGAAAAAGTACCATAATTCCTGATACCAAAACACCTAATAAATTAAATATTAAATATTGTGTTTTTAATGTTTGCTTTTTACTGTAAAAAATTACTAAAAAACCAATACCAATAGCTAAAATAATTGGCAGCAAGTGTTCTAAACTTCCAAATAAGACACGTTGAGTTAAGGGCATAAAAAAACCTGAAGTTAATCAGGTTTAAAAATATAAAATAATAATTTAATTATTTGTTAGATTTTCTATGTCTTTCTCTAGCTAATAGCGTGTTTTTAAGTAACATTGCGATTGTCATTGGTCCTACTCCACCAGGTACAGGAGTAATGTAACTCGCCTTTTTACTTACATTTTCATAATCTACATCTCCTGTGATCACATAACCTTTAGCAGCGTTTTCATCAGGAACACGAGTAATACCTACATCAATAATTACTGCATCGTCTTTAACCATTTCGGCTTTTAAAAAATTTGGCACACCTAATGCAGAAATAATAATATCTGCTTGACTTGTTATTTGAGTAATGTTTTTAGTATGACTGTGTGTTAAAGTAACGGTTGAGTTACCAGGAAACCCTTTACGTCCCATTAAAATACTCATCGGTCTTCCAACAATATGTGATCTACCAATAACCACTGTATGCTTTCCTTTAGTATCTACTTGGTAACGATCTAATAGTTCTAAAATCCCGAAAGGAGTTGCAGGAATAAAAGTTGACATATCTAATGCCATTTTACCAAAATTCATTGGATGAAATCCATCTACGTCTTTATCTGGATGAACAGCCATCAAAACCTTTTGAGTATCTATTTGCGGTGGTAATGGTAATTGAATGATAAAACCATCTATATCATCATTTTCATTTAACTCTTCTATTTTATCTAATAATTCTATTTCGCTAGTTGTATTAGACATACGTACCATTGTAGATTCAAATCCTACACGCTCGCAAGCTCTTACTTTACTACCTACGTAAGTTAAACTTGCTCCATCGTTACCTACAATAACTGCTGCAAGATGTGGCACTTTTTCGCCATTAGCCTTCATCTTATCGACTTCAGCTTTAATTTCATTTTTAATGTCGTTACTTACCTTTTTTCCGTCAAGAATTGTCATGTTGTGTTGTTGTTATTTAAGATTGGTAATTAAACTAAACTTGTTGTTTTATATTGAAAATAAAAAAACATGAGTTACCTCATGTTTTTCATTGCTTGCATCATACGTTTTCCGCCGCCACCTTGCATCATTTTCATCATTTTGCTCATTTGGTCAAACTGTTTTAATAATTGGTTAACCTCTTGAACAGATGTACCAGAACCTTTTCCGATACGTTTTTTTCTACTTGCGTTTATTATAGAAGGATTGGCGCGTTCTTTTGGTGTCATAGAGTGTATAATTGCTTCTATACCTTTAAAAGCATCGTCATCTATGTCTATATTTTTCATCATTTTTCCAGCTCCTGGTATCATCCCGATAAGGTCTTTCATGTTACCCATCTTTTTGATTTGCTGGATTTGCTTTAAGAAGTCGTCAAAACCAAATTGGTTTTTAGCGATTTTCTTCTGTAATTTTCTAGCTTCTTGCTCGTCAAACTGCTCTTGCGCTCTTTCTACTAAAGATACAACGTCTCCCATACCAAGGATACGATCTGCCATACGTGAAGGATAGAAAACATCTATTGCTTCCATTTTTTCACCTGTACCAATAAACTTAATTGGTTTGTTTACTACAGATTTAATAGAAATTGCAGCTCCACCACGTGTATCACCATCTAATTTGGTTAAGATTACACCATCAAAATTTAAGACATCGTTGAAGGCTTTTGCTGTATTTACAGCATCTTGACCTGTCATTGAGTCTACAACAAAAAGTGTTTCTTGTGGTTGAATTGCTTTATGGATGTTAGAGATCTCGGTCATCATAGCTTCATCTACAGCTAAACGACCAGCAGTATCTATAATAACTACATTGTGACCATTTGCTTTTGCATGCGCTATACCTGCTTGAGCAATTGCTACAGGATCTGTATTACCTTTATCGCTATATACATCTACCTTTATTTGATCTCCTACTACGTGTAACTGATCTACCGCTGCTGGACGATATACATCACAAGCTACTAATAAAGGTTTTTTTGTTTTTTTCTTCTTTAAGTAATTGGCTAATTTACCCGAAAAAGTGGTTTTACCAGATCCTTGTAAACCAGACATTAAAATTACAGTTGGAGCTCCAGAAAGATTAATTCCTGTTGCGTCTCCGCCCATAAGTTCTGTTAATTCATCTTTAACAATTTTTACCATTAACTGTCCTGGTTGTAACGTTGTTAATACGTCTTGACCAAGTGCTTTTTCTTTTACGTTGTTGGTAAATTCTTTTGCAATTTTGTAGTTAACATCGGCATCTAAAAGCGCACGTCTTACTTCTTTTAGGGTTTCGGCAACGTTTACTTCTGTAATGCTACCATGACCTTTTAATACGTGTAAGGCTTTATCTAACTTTTCACTTAAATTATTAAACATAATTTTTTTGATTTTTAAGAAGCACAAAAATAGGAATTTGATGTGTATTTATAAAGTCTAATTACTATTTAATTGAATAAAAAAAGGCTTATCAAATCTGATAAGCCTTTTTGTTGTATTTATTGAAGTTTTTCAAAAGTTAAATAATCTGTTCCTCCATTTCCTCCACTTATATCTATGAGCTCGATTTTTGTTGAAGAATGAGAAATTATATCCCAATCGTCTGATAATTCTTCAAAATTTGGTGGACTTGTAAAATTTATATTAAAGTCTACATCTTCTGGAGAATCATCTGAGCTATTACTATCTGTAACAGACCAACTTCCTATGTAAGTATTTGATCCGTTGGCAGCAGTTAGTTGATTATTTGTTTCAAAAGAAAACGTAAATCCATTAAAATTCTCTGTTTCTTCTTGATCTGTATCAAAAAAGTAGGTCACTTCCCAATTACTACTTTGGACTTGAGTAGTAATTTGTTGTATGGTCTGCGAATTATTAGTTTGCTGATTATCGTCATCGTCTGAACACATTGATGACATTAATGACATTGACAACATTAATAATAACGAAGTTTTAATTTCTGTTTTCATAATGAAAGGATTTAGATTAATTAACGTGTATAAATTTAATTATTGTTTTTCAAAAACTAACACATATTGATTGTTATTATCGTCATTAACATGATGTAATTCCATACGATTAGCGTCTACTTCTGTAATATACCAATCGTCATCCAATTGCCAGTATGGGAATTGACCTAAGTAATTGATTACAAATCTTAAAGTTCCGTTACTGTCTCTTACCACATCACCTTGTAAGTTTGTGATTGTACCATTATCATTTGCTATGATATTAGCTTCGGTAGAAAAATCAAATTCTATTCCAGCGTAATCTGAAGTATTATCTACATTATCCATTGTAGAGTATGTGATTTGCCAATCTCCGTTGTATAACCAATTTTGGATTTCTTCTACATCGTTATCTGATGTGTTTGTACAAACTTTTTCAAATTTTAATGTTGTATTTGAATTAGAATCTGAGAAAATTATATAGTCGTCTGAAATTAAATCAACAGAATAATAATTACCTAATCCTGAAGACGATCCATACATCGCAAATAGCACTATTAATTCTTGTGACCCTGTTGCGTCTGCAGATAGACTACCGTAATTTACTGCTGCTCCATCTGTTGCATATACAAATTCGTTTTCATGAAAAGTATATGTATGTGAAGCGTAATTATCTGTTTGATCTGTCCCATTTGATATAAAGCTGTAAACAGTCCAATCGCATGATGTGATAGCATCAAATAATTGAGTTTCGGTATAACAATTTTGTTGTTCTAAAACCATGGTTTGGCTTGTTCCGTTTATAAATTCTAAATAATTAGTGTCACAATTTGTAACTTTCCAGTAATCATTTATTGCTTGAATATTTGGACCTGCTACGTTGTAAAATTCTAATACTGCATCTCCTGCAACTTCTGTTACTTCCCAATTACCTGTGTAACTGTTGTTGTCTTGTGTATTAATAATTGTTAATGCATTTCCTGATTGGAAAATTAAATCATAATGCACTAAATTATCATCTCCATTTAAACTTGTAACATTCCATTTACATTCTTGTAAATAAGCTTCTACATCTTGTGTCGAGCAGTTTACACTACAATCTTCTAGTATTAATTCTATTTCGAAGATTTCATAATTTCCGTTAGTTAATAATTCAACTCTAACATATATGGTTTGAGGCGATGTTGTATTTGTAAATGCTTGCGGATTTGCGATAGCGTTTGTTCCATTTTCGGCATCTACAATAGTTTCGTAGTAAGTTAAATTATACGTTGCTGGATCAACACAATTATTAAAAGCAACTGTAAGATCAAAGACTTCAAATCCATCTAAATTATCATCACACTTTACAATTTGAGCATCAAAACTTTCAAAACAATCAAAATCATTATTGCTTGTATTACATTCTTGCTCTATTTGCATATTTATGTTGTTAGAAGTATGGATTAAATCAAACTCATAATCATGCTCGCAGTCTACAATAATCCAATCTCCAGAAATATCACTCCAGTCTGTGGTAAAGGTTAGCACAAAATTAGCACTGCTTTGTGCTACAGACCAACTACCATCATGTACAGCATTTCCTGAAGCATCGTAAGCTGTAAAATTATAGCTACTATCAAAATCTATATAATAATCGTTAAAAGTGTTTGTATTGTTGTATTGCGAGATTTCCCAAACACATTCTTTTAAAGCTAATTCTATAAACTCTTCTGTACAATCGTCGTCATTCCAATCGTAGTCATCATCTTCGTCACAAGTTCCATCTGCATTTTCTATTGCTGTGGTTAACTCTGCATTACTATTTACTACAACTATGTCGCCATTAGCAGCTTCTAAAGACACAGGGAAATTTAAACTAGCAATTACAGGACCATTTAATGTGTCTAAAAATGAATATAATTCTTGATCAGAATTTACCGTAACTGTATCTATAACTTGAAAATCTGTATTATAAATAGAAAATGAAATTGGATAAACAAAGTCTATACACTCTATATCATCATCCGTTTCGTTTTCGCCATTACAATCTGCAATTAACGCGTCTAATTGTTGCTGACTTGTAATTGTAATTTGAGAATAATCGTTTAAAGTAACCGTTATAGGAAACGAGATTTCTACTTGATCATCATCTGTTGTTAACGCGTCTAAAATGGCTTCTAATTGACTATAATCTGTAACGCTTTGAATGGTTATTGTTACACCATTTGCTGTAACAGTAACAGGCAAATTAACTTCCAAGCAATTGGCATAATCTACAATATTGTCTATAGATCCATCATTAGATGCTGTTCTTGCCATTAAATTTGCTGTTGCTGAATCTCCTTCAATAACATCATCGTTGGAAGGATTAATAATTTCGGTTTCTTCTTGCTGACAAGAGAATAACATCGCCAGCATAAAAAAAGCACATAACCAGACACTTTTTAAATTAAAGGATAAGTTGGTTTTTTTCATAATTGTTGTTTTTTATTGTTGAAATTTCTTTTTCAAAAAGCAAGATTTTCCCACTTTTAAATATAAAACAGTTTAAACTAAAAAATTCCTACCTTGACTTTGTAAAAAAATTAATTCTACTTTGTAGTCGCTAACAATTACACATTTAATGTCTAAACAATTACATAAAGATTTTTGCCAACAAAGTTTATTTAAATCGTTTTTTAATAAGCATTCTAAATCCTTACACGATTATTTATACTATAAGTATGGAGAACGATTAAATCCGCAAGACAAAGTTCAAGATGCATTTATTAAGCTTTGGGAAAATTGTAAAAAAGTCACTCCAGAAAAAGCAAAAAGTTATGTTTATACTATTGCTAACAATTTAATGCTAAATGAAGTTGCACATCAAAAAGTAGTTTTAAAACATAAAACGATAACTCCAAAATCTTATAGTAACGAGAGTCCAGAATTTTTGATGCAAGAAGAACAATATAAAGTAAAACTAGAAACCGCAATAGCAAACCTTACAGAAGCAGAACGCGTTGCGTTTTTAATGAATAGAACCGAAGGAAAACGCTTTAAAGAAATTGCTGCTATATTAGATATAAGTACAAAAGCTGTAGAAAAACGTATTTATAGCGCACTTAAAAAGTTACGAAAAGACATAGAAGGTATATAGTTAAATTAAAAAAATTAAATTAACAGGTAGGACTTTTATAAACTTACTTGTTTTATAGTAGAAGAGTCAATTATGGAAAAAGAATACTTAATAAAAAAATGGCTAGATAATAACTTATCCGATAGCGAACTTGAAGCTTTTAAGTCGCTAGAAGATTATGATGCTTTGGTTAAATTATCTAATTATTCTAAAGGATTTAAAGCTCCTAATTTTAATCAAGAAGCTATTTTAGATACAATAATTAGCCAGCCAAAAGCTACACCAAAAAAAGAAAATTGGATTGTAAAAGCTTTAAAAGTTGCTGCAATTTTAGTGCTATGCTTTAGTGCATATTATTATACTACTACATTAGATACAAGTTATAGTACAGATTTTGCAGAAAAAAAATGGATTGAATTGCCAGATCACTCTACCGTTAACTTAAATGCGCTATCAAACATAACTTACAATAAAAACAATTGGAAAACTACAAGAGACATAAATTTACAAGGTGAAGCTTTTTTTAATGTAGAAAAAGGAAGCAGCTTTAATGTCATTACAAATAATGGAACTGTAACGGTTTTAGGTACTGCTTTTAATGTAAAGCATCGTGATAACTTTTTTGAGGTTACTTGTTATCAAGGTCGTGTAAAAGTGATACATAAAGATAAAACAACAATATTAGCTAAAGGTGAGACTTTTTTAGTAGTTAACGGTATTATAATTAATAGATCTACTGCTTTAGATAAACCACAATGGTTATCTAACACAAGTGCTTTTAAAAGCATACCTTTAAAAGAAGTTATTGCCGAATTTGAAAGACAATACAATGTTAAAGTAACGACTAAAAACATTAATACAGATTTAATTTTTACTGGTCGTTTTACACATGATAATATAGATACCGCCTTAAAATCTATTACTTTACCTATACAGTTAACATATACTAAAACTAACAATACTATAATTTTAACTCGTGAATAAACGCGTAAGTTATTATTCTTTTTTATTACTATTTATACTGTGTTTTTTTAAGCTAAACGCGCAAACAAAAAAAACAACAGCTAAACAACTATTATCTGAAATTGAAACTGAATTTAATGTAAGTTTTTCTTATGCAGATCAATCTTTATCTGGTGTCGAAGTTTTTATAGACTTAAACAATAAAAATCTACAGTCTATTTTAGAAGAAATTGAGCAAACTACATCACTTCAATTTAATAAAATAGATAATACATTTTATTCGGTCACCCAAAAAGACCAACAATTAAACTTGTCTTTACAAGAACTAGAAGAAGTAGTGATCAACCATTATTTAACTTCCGGAATAAAAAAACATAATTCTGGTAGTATAAGCATAACACCATCTAAATTTGGTATACTTCCTGGTTTAACCGAAGCAGATATTTTACAAACCATACAAGCATTACCTGGTATTGTTAGTGTAGATGAAACGGTTTCTAACATAAATATAAGAGGCGGAACACATGACCAAAACTTACTACTTTATGAAGGTATAAAAATGTATCAAACTGGTCATTTTTTTGGTTTAATATCTGCATTTAATTCACAATTAACACAACACGTAACAGTTACAAAAAACGGAACAAGCGCAAAATATGGTGATGGAATTTCTAGTGTAGTATCCATGCAATTATCCGATAAAATACAAGAAAATAATGAATTTGGCGCAGCTATAAATCTTGTTAGCGCTAGTGTTTTTACCAAATTACCTTTAAGTAAAAACACCGAAATTCAGTTAGCAGCACGAAGATCTATTACAGATATGATTAATACGCCAACTTATAATCAATATTTTGAGCGCGTGTTTCAGGATACAGATTTAACTAATACCGAAGATGCTGCAACTTCTAAAAACGAAAACTTTTATTTTTATGATACTGCTATAAAATTCTTATACGATATTTCATCTAAAGACAAACTAAGATTTAATTTTCTTAATATTTATAATGATTTAGAATATAATGAAGAAGCTACAATTAACACAAACAATGAAGCATCTGTAAGTCATTTAAGCCAACAAAATATTGCTTCTGGATTATCTTATCATAGACAATGGAATGATAAAATAAATACGCTTACACAATTGTACTATTCTAATTACAATTTAGATGCTACAAACTATGATATTTTAAATAATCAAAGATTGGTTCAAGAAAACAACGTATTGGATGCTGGTTTAAAATTTCAATTAAATTATCAACTCAATTCAACTATAAATTTAGATGCTGGATTACAAATATCTGAAGTTGGAATAAGCAATCTAGAAGACGTTAATAATCCGTTATTTAAAAGCTATATAAAGCGTGTGATAAGAACATATTCTTCTTTTCTAGAGACAGAAATTAAGTCTAAAGATAAATCTGCATTTCTAAAATTTGGTTTAAGATATAATTATATTCCTAAATTTAAAACACACTTAATTGAGCCAAGATTACAATTAAGCAAAGCCTTTTTAAAACATTTTAGAGCCGAAATTTTAGCCGAAATAAAAAGCCAAACTACATCACAAATTATTGACCTACAAAAAGACTTTTTGGGTATAGAAAAACGTCGTTGGGTTTTATCAAACAACACGACAATACCTATATTAAAAAGTAAACAATTAAGTTTTGGGTTAACATACAATAAAAATAAATTGCTTTTAAGTGCAGAAGCTTATATTAAAAAAGTAAATGGTATTACCACTAGAAGTCAAGGTTTTCAAAACCAATATCAATTTGTAAACGCTATAGGAAACTATCAAATACATGGTTTTGATGTGTTAATTAATAAACAATTTAAACATGTAAGTACATGGTTAAGCTATACAAACTCTACTAATCGTTATTTTTTTAAAGATTTAAATAACAGTTCTAAATTTGCAAATAATTTTGATATTACCCATGTTATAGACTTTGGTAGCACTATAACTTTTGACCAATTAAAAGTTGCGCTTGGTGTTAATTGGCATTCTGGAAGACCATTCACATCAATTAATAATAACTCTACTTCAAATACTATTGTTTACAATACTCCTAATGATAGCCGAAACAAAAGTTACTTAAGAAGTGATTTAAGTGCAACCTATAATTTTTTAATTGGCAAATCTAATGCAGAAGTTGGTGCATCCATTTGGAATATTTTTAATAAATCCAACGTATTAAACACGTATTATACTACTACAGACAATAATATTAATAAAGTAGAGCATCAATCGTTAGGCTTAACGCCAAATGTGAGTTTTAAAGTTAGATTTTAGGATTACTTCTTTATAAAAAGTACATTTAGTAACTCAAACTATTAATCTAATTTTTATAAATGAAATTTAAACTTTTTATAGTAGTTATTCTACTAAGTTATTCTAATCTATTTTCTCAAGATTCTAATTTTAATGTCGAATTAAATTATCCTTTACCTATTGACGATAACTTTATTGGAAGAAATTACAACGGTATAATTGAAGCTGGTTTACGCTATAGATTTGTAAATACTTCTATTTTAAATGTTGGAATTGCATTAAATTCTGGTGTTTTAAAAAACACTAATTCCGATAACGAAATTGGTATTGATGTTACTGTAGTTAGCGTACAACCTAGAGTTTTTGCCGAGCTAGATATTGAAGCTCTACCATCGTTTCATCCTTCTGTAGCGTTAGGATATTCTTATATGAATTTTAAATCAAAAAATTTTAGTGACACTAGCGTAGAAGACGCTAATACATTAGACTCCAAAAATGGTTTTAACTTTAATTTTGGGATAGCATACGATATTACAAAAACCTTATTTATTCAAGCACAATACGATTTTGTAAAACTTACTGTTAATAATGGTGTCCCTAATACAAGATATAACACCGAAGTTAACATGTTAAAGCTTGGACTAGGCTACAGATTATAATAAAAAAAACACCTTTTAAAAAGGTGTTTTTTTTTAATCTCTTATTAAAGGCATTGTACTACAGCGTAATAAACCTTCTTGTTTAGCTATTTCGGCGTAAGGCACTTCTTCTACAGTAAATCCATTTTCTCTTAACCAAGTATTAAGACGAGAAAAGTTTTTTTCTGAAATGATAACATCTTCAGAAATTGAAAAAATATTACTGTTCATATTATACATTTCTTCTTTAGAAATTATAAAACAGTTAGCTTCTCCAAAATAATTTAGCAACCATTCAAATTCTGTTTGATCCCTAAAGCCTTCTTTATGTAAAATGGCTTTATTAGTCCCGATTGGCTGAAAACAACAATCTAAATGCAATGCATTATCATAAGGATTGGTTTGAGATTTATTTAAATCGAAACTCTTAACTTTTTTATGCGGAAATTGTTCTTTTATAAAATCTACACCTGCTTTATTTGTTCTAGCAACTATATAATCAGAATAGTCTTCACCACGATATGTTCCAATAAAAATATAATCGTTCCAAAGCATTACATCGCCACCTTCAATGTGTGCTTCTTCTGGTGGACGAATTACTTTTTTTGGATCTACTTGGTCTATAATATATTGTATCGCTTCAAGTTCATTTTCTCTATCGGGTAAAATGTTGGCTTTTACAAATACATCATCGATTACAAAAGCAATATCTCTTGCAAAGATTTGATTACAATCTTTGATTAATTCTGGTCTATAAACTTTAACATCATATTTTTTAAAAACTTTAGCGACTGCTTCCATTTCTTTAACCATATCTTCTTCTATCGGGTAAGTACCTGCTTTGATATGTTGTAAAGATTTTGGGTCGTAAGCCTCTTCTATTTTTGGTGTTGGTCCATTACTTACAGCTGTTCCTAATACAACAGCTCTTAACCTTGATGTCTCGTTTTTTACGTTTAATTTTAACATAAAGTAAATATATAAAAAAGCTCCATAAGATATTTATGAAGCTTCTTTTTTAAAATTATTTTGAATCTATCTTTGGTTAATAGATTTAAATTCTCTGTGGTTTTCACCAATGTAAATTTGTCTTGGACGACCAATTGGTTCTTTACGTAAACGCATTTCTCTCCATTGTGCAATCCAACCTGGTAAACGTCCTAAAGCAAACATTACTGTAAACATTTCTACAGGAATACCCATTGCTCTATAGATAATTCCTGAGTAAAAATCTACGTTTGGATATAATTTTCTTTTTACAAAATAGTCATCACTTAATGCTTCTTGAGCTAATCCTTTTGCTATATCTAATACTGGATCTTCTACTCCTAAATCACCTAATACATCGTCTGCAGCTTTTTTGATAATCTTAGCTCTTGGATCAAAGTTTTTATATACACGATGACCAAAGCCCATTAAACGGAAAGGATCTTCTTTATCCTTTGCTTTTGCCATATATTTTTTAGTATCGCCACCATCTTCTTTAATAGCTTCTAACATTTCTAATACAGCTTGGTTTGCTCCACCATGTAATGGTCCCCAAAGTGCAGATATACCAGCAGATAAAGAAGCGAATAATCCTGCGTGAGATGATCCTACAATTCTTACGGTTGATGTAGAACAGTTTTGTTCGTGATCTGCATGTAATATTAATAATTTATCTAATGCGTTTACTAGAATTTCATTTTGCTCGTAAGCTTTGTTAGGTTTTTCAAACATCATTTTTAAGATGTTTTCTACATATCCTAAATCTTCACTACCATAATTAAGTGGTAATCCTTGTTTTTTACGCATTGTCCATGCTACAAGTACTGGGAATTTTCCTAAAATTCTAACAATTGCATTGTACATATCTTCTTCTGAATCTACATTTACAGATGAAGGATTAAATGCTGTTAATGCACTTGTTAACGATGCTAAAACGCCCATTGGATGAGCTGTTTTAGGAAAAGCATCTATTATCTTCTTAATATCGTCGTCTACTACAGAATGTTTTTTGATATCTGAGTGAAACTTATTTAATTGGTCTTGAGTTGGTAATTCTCCAAAAATTAATAAATATGCCACTTCAAGAAAATCTGCTTTTTCTGCAAGATCTTCTATTGCGTAACCTCTATATCTTAAAACACCTTCTTCACCGTTTAGGAATGTTATAGCACTTTCGCAAGAACCTGTGTTTTTATAACCTGGATCTATTGTTGTAACTCCACCTGTTACACTTCTTAATGCTTTAATATCTATTCCAATTTCATTTTCAGTTCCTACAATTAATGGAAATTCGTGTTTTTCGCCATTAATTTCTAGAGTTGCTTTATTTGACATATATTATTTTGAATTATTTTGTTTGTTAAAAAGTGCCGTAAAAATACGAAAACTATAACGATTTCTAAAGCGTATTAACATGGTTTTTGCTATATTGATATAGTTATTTGCTATAATAAAAAACTCTCATTGAAAAATGAGAGTTTTTTTAATAATTATTTAAAGTTTAATTTACTTAACGCTTTACTTTAAATGCTTTTTCTTTAGGATAGTAAGCTACATCTCCTAATTCTTCTTCAATTCTTAACAACTGGTTATATTTTGCCATACGATCACTACGTGATGCAGATCCTGTTTTAATTTGTCCACAGTTTAATGCTACTGCTAAATCTGCAATAGTATTATCTTCTGTTTCACCTGATCTATGAGACATTACAGATGTATAACCTGCATTGTGTGCCATATTAACTGCTGCAATAGTTTCAGTTAAGGTACCAATTTGATTTACCTTAATTAAAATTGAATTTGCTATGTCTTGTTCAATTCCTCTAGATAAACGCTCTACGTTAGTTACATATAAATCGTCTCCAACTAATTGTACTTTATCTCCGATTTTTTCAGTTAAATATTTCCAACCTTCCCAATCATTTTCATCCATTCCATCTTCAATTGAAATTATTGGGTATTTACTTGCTAATTCTGCTAAGTAATCTGCTTGTTCTTTACTTGTTCTTATTTTACCAGTATCGCCTTCAAATTTAGAGTAATCGTATTTTCCGTCTACGTAAAATTCTGCAGCAGCACAATCTAATGCAATCATTACATCATCACCTAAGTTATATCCTGCATTTTTAACAGCTTTTGCAATAGTATCTAATGCATCTTCTGTACCGTCTAAAGTTGGTGCAAAACCACCTTCGTCACCTACTGCTGTACTTAAGTTACGATCGTGTAATACTTTTTTTAAGTTATGGAAAATTTCTGTTCCCATTTGTAAGGCATGTGTGAAGTTTTTTGCTTTGACAGGCATTACCATAAATTCTTGAAATGCTATTGGTGCATCACTATGAGAACCTCCATTAATAATATTCATCATTGGAACTGGTAATGTATTTGCGCTTACACCACCAACGTATCTGTATAAAGGCATACCTAACTCGGCTGCTGCTGCTTTAGCTACAGCTAAAGATACGCCTAAAATAGCATTTGCACCTAATTTAGATTTATTTGGTGTTCCATCTATTTTACACATTAATGTATCTATGTAATTTTGCTCAAATACATTTACGCCTAAAAGCTCTTCTGCTAATATATTATTTACATTATCTACAGCTTTTGTAACGCCTTTACCCATGTATGTATCGCCTCCATCTCTTAACTCTACTGCTTCATGTTCTCCTGTAGAAGCTCCTGATGGAACTGCTGCTCTACCTAAAAATCCATTTTCTGTTTCAACATCTACCTCTACTGTTGGATTTCCTCTTGAATCAAAAATTTGTCTTGCGTGAACATTAATTATAATACTCATATATTTAATTTTTAGTTAATTATCTTCAAATTTAAGGTTAAATTCTCACTATAAATAGCTTTAAAGTAAGAAATACACAAAATTTAAACTATATCGTTTTAGTAAAATAAAAAAGACAATGATTGTTAATTTTCATTGTCTTTTATGTATTAATTTGATTTTATATTTTCTATAAATTGGTCAAATAGATAACTAGAATCATGTGGTCCAGGACTTGCTTCTGGATGATACTGTACAGAGAATACATTTTTGCTTTTCATTTTTATACCTGCTACTGTATTATCATTTAAATGAACATGTGTTATTTCTAGATCTGGATGAGCTTCGGTTTCTTCTCTATTTATAGCAAAACCATGATTTTGCGACGTAATTTCTCCTTTTCCAGTTTCCAGATTCATAATTGGATGATTAATTCCTCTATGACCATGGTGCATTTTATAAGTTGAAATTCCGTTTGCTAATGCAATTACTTGATGTCCTAAGCAAATACCAAATAATGGTTTATTTACCTCTATAATTTGCTTTGCTACCTGAATTGCGCTTTTTAAAGGTTCTGGATCTCCTGGTCCATTAGATAAAAAATAGCCATCTGGATTCCAAGAACTCATATCTTCAAAAGAAGTATTGTAAGGATAAACTTTAATATACGCGCCTCGTTTTGCTAGATTACGTAGAATATTCTTTTTTATACCAATATCTAATGCAGCAATTTTTATAGTAGCATTTTCATCTCCAACAAAATATGGTTCTTTGGTAGAAACTTTAGAGGCTAATTCTAAACCATTCATTGATGGAACTTTTGCTAATTGCACTTTTAATTGTTCTATATTGTCTACTTCTGTAGTTATTACAGCATTCATAGCTCCATTATCTCTAATATAAGTAACAAGTGACCTTGTATCTACATCTGAAATTGCTAATAAATTATGCTTGTTTAAAAAGTCTTCTAAAGAACCGTTAGAGTCTTCTCTTGAGTAATCATAACTAAAGTTACGACATATTAACCCAGATATTTTAATAGAATCAGATTCAACTTCTTGATCATTTACGCCATAATTACCAATATGCGCATTGGTAGTTACCATTAATTGACCATAATAAGATGGATCTGTAAAAATTTCTTGGTATCCTGTCATACCAGTGTTAAAACAAACTTCTCCAAATGCAGAGCCTTCTTTACCTACTGCTTTTCCGTGAAAAATTGTTCCGTCTTCTAATAAGATTAGTGCTTTTTTTAATTTTTGATATTTCATTGTATAAAAAAGTTTCACAAAATTGCATAAAAAAAAGGATAATCTAAAATAGATTATCCTTTATATTTTAAATGCTTATTAACATTTATTCTTCTTCGTTAGTTGCTGTTGTTTCAACAGGAGCAGCAGCAGCTTTAGATCCGCCTCTTCTACTTCTTCTTGTTGATTTTTTAGCTTTTTTGTCTGCGTTGTAGATTTCATTATAGTCTACTAACTCGATCATTGCCATATCAGCGTTATCACCTAAACGGTTACCTAACTTGATAATTCTTGTGTATCCACCTGGTCTATCACCAACTTTAGTTGCTATATCTCTAAATAATTCTGTTACAGCATCCTTTTGTCTTAAACGACTAAAAACGATACGTCTGTTATGAGTTGTATCTTCTTTAGCTTTAGTGATCATTGGCTCTACAAATACTTTTAAAGCTTTTGCTTTAGCAACAGTAGTATTAATACGTTTGTGCTCTATTAAAGAACAAGCCATGTTTGCTAACATAGATTTTCTATGTGCAGTTTTTCTACCTAAGTGGTTTATTTTTTTTCCGTGTCTCATGACATTTTTGTTTTAACCATCATCTTGCTCTACCCATTTTGAGGAGCAAAATATGAGTGTTAGTCTTTATCTAATTTATATTTTGAAAGATCCATACCAAAGTTTAGACCTTTAACGTTTACTAATTCTTCTAACTCTGTTAAAGATTTTTTACCAAAGTTACGGAACTTCATTAAATCGTTTTTGTTGAAAGATACTAAATCTCCTAATGTATCTACTTCTGCAGCTTTTAAACAATTTAGAGCACGAACAGAAAGATCCATGTCTACTAATTTTGTTTTTAATAACTGTCTCATGTGAAGCGATTCTTCATCATAAGTTTCAGTTTGAGCTATTTCATCAGCTTCTAGAGTTATTCTTTCATCAGAGAATAACATGAAATGATGTATTAATGTTTTAGCTGCTTCTGTTAATGCATCTTGAGGATTGATAGATCCATCTGTTTGGATTTCGAAAACTAATTTTTCGTAATCTGTTTTTTGCTCTACACGGTAATTTTCAATGCTATATTTAACATTTTTAATTGGTGTGTATATTGAATCTGTAAAAATAGTTCCCATTGGTGCTGTAGCTTTTTTATTTTCTTCAGCAGGAACGTATCCTCTACCTTTTTCAATTGTAATTTCCATGTTAATATTTACCTTAGGATCTAAGTTACAGATTACTAAATCTGTATTTAATACTTGAAAACCAGAGATAAACTTTTGGAAGTCACCTGCAACTATTTTTTCTTGACCAGAAATAGAAATAGAAACAGACTCGTTATCTACATCTTCTATTTGTCTTTTAAAACGTACTTGTTTTAAATTTAAAATTATTTCTGTTACGTCTTCAACTACACCTGCTATTGTAGAAAATTCGTGATCTACACCTTCTATTCTTACAGATGTAATTGCAAAACCTTCTAAAGATGAAAGTAAAACTCTTCTTAAAGCATTACCAACAGTTAATCCATAACCTGGTTCTAATGGTCTGAATTCGAACTTACCTTCGAAATCAGTAGAATCGATCATGATTACTTTATCTGGTTTTTGGAAACTAAATACTGCCATATTTTCTTCGTTTTAATTGTTATCTAGTTGCGCGGTTTATAAGTTTGAAGAAGAACAAACAAACCCTTTGGCTAAATACCAATAGTTTTAATTTATTATTTAGAGTATAATTCGACTATGAATTGCTCATTAATATTTTCTGGAATTTGAATTCTAGCTGGAACAGATACAAAAGCACCTTCTTTTTTCTCGCTATTCCAAGTAATCCATTCAAAAACGTTGCTAGAGTTAGATAAAGATCTTTCTATTGCTTCTAAAGATTTTGATTTTTCTCTAACACCTACAACATCACCTGCTTTTAATTGGTAAGATGGAATATTTACAACTTCACCATTAACAGTGATGTGTCTGTGAGAAACTAATTGTCTTGCACCGCTTCTTGATGGAGAAATTCCCATACGGAAAACAACGTTATCTAATCTAGATTCACATAATTGTAAAAGTACCTCACCTGTAATTCCTGGTGCTGCAGTTGCTTTTTTAAACATGTTTCTGAATTGACGCTCTAATATACCGTAAGTATATTTAGCTTTTTGCTTTTCCATTAACTGGATAGCATATTCAGATTTTTTTCCACGTCTTTTGTTTGCTCCATGTTGTCCTGGAGGATAATTTCTTTTTTCGAAAGCTTTGTCGTCTCCGAAGATAGCTTCGCCAAACTTACGAGCTATTTTAGTTTTTGGACCAGTATATCTTGCCATTTTTAAATTATTTAAGAGTGATTATGAATTAAGGTCTAAATCTTATCCTTCGATAATCGTTAATCTCTTGTTATACTTGTTAAATAAAATTTCAGTTTGCAAATTTATACAAAAAATTAATACCATCTAATTAAAGATGATATTAATTTTCTGATTTGCTTTATTTTAGATAGAATTGAGTAAAATTATACTCTTCTTCTTTTTGGTGGACGGCATCCATTATGTGGTAATGGAGTTACATCTATAATTTCTGTTACTTCTATACCTGAATTGTGAATAGATCTGATTGCAGATTCTCTTCCGTTTCCTGGTCCTTTAACATAAACTTTCACCTTTTTTAAACCAGCTTCTTTAGCTACCTCAGAAGCATCTTCTGCTGCTAACTGCGCTGCATATGGTGTGTTTTTCTTAGAACCTCTAAATCCCATCTTACCTGCAGAAGACCATGAAATAACATCTCCTTTTTTATTGGTAAGTGAAATAATGATGTTGTTAAATGAAGCTGTGATATGCGCTTCTCCAACAGCATCAATAATAACTTTACGTTTTTTTGTGTTTTTAGCGTTTGATTTTGCCATATTGATATTGTTCTTTTGTTTTTAGTGATAGTCGCTAGAATCCTAAACCTTATTAAATTTCGAACAGATTCCTTCCAACGTCTAAATACTAAAGACCAAATTAATTTTTAGTTAGCTTTTTTCTTGTTAGCTACTGTTTTTCTTCTACCTTTTCTAGTTCTAGAGTTGTTTTTAGTGCGTTGACCTCTTAAAGGAAGTCCAGCTCTGTGACGAATACCTCTATAACATCCTATATCCATTAAACGTTTGATGTTTAATTGAGTTTCGGAACGTAATTCACCTTCAATAGTATAAGATCCAACAGCATCGCGGATTGCTCCAATTTGATCATCTGTCCAATCAAGTACTTTGATATTTTCGTCTACTTTAGCTGTTGCTAAAATTTCTTTTGCTCTACTTCTACCTACTCCGTAGATATAAGTTAAAGAGATAACTCCTCTTTTTTGTTTTGGTATGTCTACACCTGCAATTCTTGCCATAATTATCCTTGTCTTTGTTTGAATCTAGGATTCTTTTTGTTAATGACGTAAAGTCTACCTTTTCTGCGCACTATTTTACAATCTGCGCTTCTCTTTTTAATTGATGCTCTTACTTTCATCGTATTAGTATCTATAGGTTATACGAGCCTTAGTTAAATCGTAAGGACTCATTTCTAATTTCACTTTATCTCCTGGTAAAAGTTTTATGTAATGCATACGCATTTTACCAGAAATATGAGCTGTCACAATGTGACCATTTTCTAATTCTACACGGAACATTGCATTAGATAATGCTTCTATAATTGTTCCGTCTTGTTCTATTGCTGCTTGTTTTGCCATGTTAAAAGATTAAGCTACTGCTTTTCTATTTTTACCTGTTTTCATCAAGCCATCGTAATGTCTATTTAACAAGTAAGAATTTACTTGTTGCATAGTATCGATTGCAACTCCAACCATGATTAATAATGATGTACCTCCAAAAAACAATGCCCATCCTTGTTGAACACCCATTAACTTAACGATGAATGCTGGGAAGATAGCTATTAAAGCTAAAAAGATAGAACCTGGTAAAGTTATTTGAGACATTATTTTATCTAAATACTCTGATGTTTCTGATCCTGGACGAATACCTGGAATAAATCCACCGCTTCGCTTTAAATCATCTGCCATTTTATTTGTAGGTACTGTAATTGCAGTATAAAAATATGTAAATATGATTATTAATAATGCAAATACTAAATTGTACCAGAAACCAAATATATCTGAGAAATTTGTTTGTAGCCATAGTCCTGCTGAAGTATCTTCTAAGAAAGAAGATTTACCAATAAGTCCAGGAACAAACATAATAGCTTGAGCAAAGATAATTGGCATTACTCCAGAAGCATTAAGCTTTAATGGAATGTACTGTCTAGAGCCAAATACATTTTTTTCGTATCCACCAGTTGCAGATCTTCTAGCATATTGTACTGCTATCTTACGAACAGCCATTACTAGTAATATTGATAATAGAATGATAACAAACCAAATAACAATTTCGAATAAAATCATCATAACGTTATTACCATCTTGTAATCTAGATGCTGCATTTTGCAGGAAAGCTTTAGGTAAAGTCGCAATTATACCAACCATAATTAATAATGATATACCATTACCAATACCTTTATCGGTGATTTTCTCACCTAACCACATAGCAAAAATAGTACCTGTTACAAGTATTACGATTGAGGATATATAAAACATACCTCCTTGACCTAGTAAGAATGCTGAATTTGGTATACCAAAAACAGGACCTAAACTAGCTAAATAACCTGGTGCTTGAACTAAACAAATAGCTATAGTTAGCCATCTTGTAATTTGTGTAATCTTTTTTTGTCCGCTTGCACCTTCTTTTTGTAGTTTTTGTAAATAAGGAATAGCAATTCCCATTAATTGTACTACGATAGATGCAGAAATGTATGGCATAATCCCTAGAGCAAAAACAGAAGCATTAGCAAAAGCACCACCTGTAAATGCATTAAGTAATCCAAATAAACCTCCTTCGGCTTCAGTTTGTAAATTCCCTAATTGTGCAGCATCAATACCTGGTAATACTACTTGTGCTCCAAAACGATAAACTAATAACAAACCAACAGTTACGATGATTCTGTTTCTTAGTTCTTCAATTTTCCAAACGTTTTTTAATGTCTCTATAAATTTCATGCGTTCAATGTTCTTATAAAGTTACAGCTTCTCCTCCTGCAGCTTCTATAGCAGCTTTTGCAGTAGCAGTAAATTTATGAGCTGTTACACTTAATTTTGATTTTAATTCACCTCTTCCTAAAATTTTAACTAATTCGTTTTTACCAACTAGTCCTAAATTTACAAGTGTTTCAAAATCTAATGTGTCGTTAATCTTTTTATCATCAACTAATTGTTGAATAGTATCAAGATTTACACCTTGATATTCTTTACGATTAATATTTGTAAAGCCAAATTTAGGAACTCGTCTTTGAATAGGCATTTGTCCTCCTTCAAATCCAACTTTTTTAGAGTATCCAGATCTTGATTTAGCTCCTTTGTGACCACGTGTAGCAGTACCACCTTTACCAGAACCTTGACCTCTACCTACTCTTTTTCCTTGACTTTTAACTGAACCTTGTGCAGGTTTTAAATTACTTAAATCCATTTTTCAGTATTATTATTTAATTTCTTCTACAGAAACTAAGTGATTTACTTTTGCTACCATTCCTAAGATATTAGGAGTAGCCTCGTGCTCTACAACTTGCCCAATCTTTCTAAGACCAAGAGCTTCTAATGTTCTCTTTTGTCTTTGCGTTCTATTGATTGCGCTTTTAACTTTTGTTACTTTTATCTTAGACATTTCTGTTTTTATTATCCGTTAAAAACTTTTTCTAAAGAGATTCCTCTTTCTCGAGCAATCGATTTTGGGTTTCTTAATTGTAATAAAGCATCAAAAGTAGCTTTTACAACATTGTGTGGATTTGAAGATCCTTGAGATTTTGATAATACGTCATGTACACCAACTGCTTCTAAAACTGTTCTAACAGCTCCACCAGCAATTACTCCTGTACCAGGAGCAGCAGGAATAATATTTACTCTTGCTCCACCGTATTTACCTTTTTGCTCATGTGGTAAAGTACTTTTTGCTAAAGGTATACGAACTAAGTTTTTCTTAGCATCTTCTATTGCTTTTGCGATTGCACTAGCAACATCTTTAGATTTTCCTAAACCATGACCTACAACACCTGCTTCGTCACCAACAACTACTATTGCTGAGAAACCGAATGCTCTACCTCCTTTGGTTACTTTTGTTACTCTTTGTACACCAACTAAACGATCTTTAAGATCTAATCCACTTGGTTTTACTAACTCTGCGCTTTTGTATTTTTGATACATAATTTCTTAGAATTTAAGTCCTCCTTCTCTAGCTCCTTCAGCTAATGATTTTACTCTACCATGATATAAATATCCACCTCTATCAAAAGAGATAGTTTCAACACCAGCCTTTAGGGCTTTTTCAGCTATAGACTTACCTACTAATGCAGATATCTCTACTTTATTGCCTTTAGAAGAACTAATATCTTTGTCTCTTGAAGATGCAGCTACAATAGTTTTTCCTGTAACGTCATCTACTATTTGAGCATAGATTTCTTTATTACTTCTGAAAACAGATAATCTTGGTCTTGCTTCAGTTCCTGAAACAATTTTACGAATTCTGTTTTTTATTCTTAATCTTCTCTGTGATTTTGTTAACGCCATAACTAAATGATTATGCAGATTTACCTGCTTTTCTTCTTAATTCTTCTCCAACAAACTTGATACCTTTTCCTTTGTAAGGTTCAGGTTTTCTAAATCCTCTAATTTTAGCAGCAACTTGACCTACTAATTGTTTATCAAAAGATGTTAATTTTATTATTGGATTTTTACCTTTTTCAGAAACAGTTTCTACATTAATTTCTGGTGCTAAGCTCATCACTATATTGTGAGAAAATCCTAGGGCAAGTTCTAAAACATTACCTTGATTACTTGCTCTATATCCAACTCCAACTAATTCTAATTGTTTAGTCCATCCTTTAGATACACCTAAAATCATATTGTTAATTAAAGAACGGTAAAGACCATGCTTTGCTTTGTGATTTTTTGTTTCGGCAGAACGACTAACTAAAACGTTTCCTTCTTCTACTTTTACTTCTACAGTATCAAAGTCTTGAGTTAATTCTCCTAACTTTCCTTTTACTGTAATTGTATTATTGTCTACTGTTACAGTTACTCCTTCTGGAATGGCAACTGGATTATTTCCTATTCTTGACATTTTCTTTCTGGATTTTTAATTAGTAAACGTAACATAAAACTTCTCCACCAACGTTTTCTCTTTGTGCTTGCTTACCAGTCATAACTCCGTGAGAAGTTGAAACGATAGCAATACCTAAACCATTAAGAATTCTTGGTAATTCTTTAGCTCCTGAGTACTTACGTAAACCAGGTTTACTAATTCTTTGAATTTTTCTAATTACTGGTTCTTTTGTCTCTTTATTGTACTTTAAGGCAATTTTAATAGTACCTTGTACTGAAGAGTCATCAAATTTATAACTTAAAATATATCCTTGATCGAATAATATTTTAGTTATATCCTTTTTTAAATTTGAAGCAGGTATTTCAACTACTCTATGATTAGCACGCACTGCGTTTCTAATTCTAGTTAAATAATCTGCTATTGGATCTGTATACATATGTATTTATTTGCGGATTTGGTTTTTGTGTTTATACAAACCTTAACCCAATTAATATTTTACCAACTTGCTTTTTTAACTCCTGGTATTAACCCTTGGTTAGCCATTTCTCTAAACATAACACGAGAAATTCCAAACGTACGCATATAACCTTTTGGTCTACCTGTTAGTTTACAACGGTTATGTTGACGTATTGGAGAAGCGTTTTTAGGTAACTTTTGTAATGCTTCATAATCTCCAGCTTCTTTTAAAGCCTTTCTTTTTGCTGCATATTTAGCTACTGTTTTCGCTCTTTTAACCTCGCGGGCTTTCATTGATTCTTTAGCCATAACTTAGTTTTTTTGAAAAGGTAATCCTAATTCTGTTAATAATGATTTTGCTTCTTTATCAGTTTCTGCTGAAGTTACAAATGTAATATCCATTCCGTCAATTTTATTAACTTTATCAATATTTATTTCTGGAAAGATTATTTGCTCGGTAACTCCTAAGTTGTAGTTACCTCTTCCGTCAAATCCTGTAGCTTTAATTCCGTTAAAATCTCTAACGCGAGGTAAAGCTGTAGTAATTAAACGATCTAAAAACTCATACATTCTTTCGCCACGTAAAGTTACTTTTGCTCCAATTGGCATACCTTTACGTAATTTGAAAGACGCAACGTCCTTTTTAGACATAGTAGAAACAGCTTTTTGACCTGTAATTGTAGTTAATTCATCTACAGCATAGTCAACTAACTTTTTATCTGCAACTGCAGCACCAACACCTCTAGATAAAACTATTTTTTCTAGTTTTGGTACTTGCATTACATTACTATATCCAAACTCTTCTGTTAGAGCAGCAACTATTTTGCTTTTATACTCTTCTTTTAGTCTCGGTGAATATCCCATAACTATAATACTTCATTAGATTTTTTAGAAAATCTTACTTTTTTATCACCTTCAGTTCTGTAACCAACTCTTGTTGTTTCTCCTTTAGAGGTTAACAAAGAAAGGTTAGAGATATGAATTGGTGCTTCTTTTTCTATAATACCGCCTTGTGGGTTTTGTGCGCTAGGTTTAGTATGTTTTTTAATCATATTTACACCTTCTACAATAGCTTTATTTTTAGCTATTAACACTTTTTGAACAGTACCTTCAGATCCTTTATGATCTCCAGCTATTACTTTTACGGTATCTCCTGTTTTAATTTTTAGCTTTGCCATCTTGATTTATCAATTAAAGCACCTCTGGTGCTAATGATACAATTTTCATGAATTGTTTATCACGAAGTTCTCTAGCTACAGGTCCAAATACACGTGTTCCTCTCATTTCACCTGTTGGGTTTAATAAGACACAAGCGTTATCGTCAAATCTTATGTAAGATCCATCTGGACGTCTAACTTCTTTTTTAGTACGAACAACTACTGCTGTTGAAACAGCTCCTTTTTTAATGTTTCCATTAGGAGTTGCATCTTTAACAGCAACAACTATCTTATCACCGATAGAAGCGTATCTTCTTTTAGTACCACCTAGAACACGTATTGTTAATACTTCTTTTGCTCCAGTGTTATCTGCTACTTTTAATCTTGATTCTTGTTGTACCATAATTACTTCGCTCTTTCAATTATTTCAACTAATCTCCAACATTTAGATTTACTTAAAGGTCTTGTTTCCATGATCTTTACAGTATCTCCAATATTACAATCGTTTGTTTCGTCGTGTGCTACGTATTTTTTCGTTTTTAACACGAACTTTCCGTACATAGGATGTTTTACTTTTTTAACTTCAGATACCACTATAGATTTCTGCATTTTGTTACTAGTAACAACACCTATACGCTCTTTTCTTAAATTTCTATTTTCCATCTTTTAGCAGAATTATTTTAATTCTCTTTTAGTTAATTCTGTGGCTATTCTAGCTACATCACGACGTAAAGTACGCAGTTGAATTGGATTATCTAAAGGAGAGACTGCATGAGCCATTTTTAAATCTGAATAGCTCTTTTTTGACTCACTAAGTTTCTCTTGTAACTCAGCTACAGATAATTCTTTAATTTCTGATTGTTTCATAATATTAATAAATTATGCTTCGTAATCTCTAGCGATTACAAACTTAGTTTTTACTGGTAATTTTTGAGCTGCAAGTCTTAATGCTTCTTTAGCAACGTCTAAAGGCACACCTCCAACTTCAAATAAAATTCTTCCTGGTTTAACAACTGCTGCCCAATATTCTACAGCACCTTTACCTTTACCCATACGTACTTCAAGAGGCTTCTTTGTAATTGGCTTATCTGGAAATATTTTAATCCATAATTGACCTTCTCTTTTCATGTAACGTGTAGCGGCTATACGTGCAGCTTCTATTTGACGTGAAGTTAAAAAGTTAGAATCTAGTGATTTTATTCCAAAAGTTCCGTTAGATAATTGGTGACCTCTTCCAGAGTTACCTTTCATACGTCCCTTTTGTTGTTTTCTAAATTTTGTTCTTTTAGGCTGTAACATTTTTTCTGTGCTTTAAAAAATTACTTTCTACGACGTGATTTGTTGTCTCTGTTTCCTCCACGTCCACCTTTTCCTTGCTTCTTAGATAATCCAACAAGAGGAGAAAGCTCTCTTTTTCCATATACTTCACCTTTCATGATCCATACCTTAACACCTAATCTACCATAAGTAGTATGTGCTTCTACTAAAGCATAGTCAATATCGGCTCTAAAAGTTGATAAAGGAATACGTCCTTCTTTGTAGTGTTCTGAACGCGCCATTTCAGCACCGTTTAAACGTCCACTAATCTGAACTTTAATTCCTTCAGCATTCATTCTCATTGTTGCAGCAATAGCCATTTTAATAGCACGTCTATAAGAAATACGATTTTCTATTTGACGAGCTATACTTGAAGCAACTAAGAATGCATCTAATTCAGGTCTTTTAATCTCAAAGATATTGATCTGAACTTCTTTTCCTGTAATCTTTTTAAGCTCTTCTTTTAACTTGTCTACCTCTTGTCCTCCTTTACCGATAATAATACCAGGTCTAGCAGTAGTGATAGTAACGGTTACAAGTTTTAAAGTTCTTTCTATAATTACACGAGATACACTAGCTTTAGATAAACGTGCATGAACGTATTTTCTTATCTTATCGTCTTCGGCAAGTTTATCACCATAATCGTTTCCTCCGTACCAGTTAGATTCCCATCCTCTGATAATTCCTAAGCGATTTCCGATTGGATTTGTTTTTTGTCCCATATCTATCTTAGCTTTGTGTTTTATTGTTTGCTCCTACAACGATTGTTACGTGATTTGAGCGTTTTCTTATTCTGTGTGCACGTCCTTGAGGAGCTGGTCTTAATCTTTTTAACATAGATCCACCATCTACTCTAATTTCTTGAACAAAAAGTTCAGCGTCTTCAATACTTGCATCTTCATTTTTAGCTTGCCAATTAGCAATCGCAGAAAGTAATAATTTTTCTAAACGATTTGAAGCTTCTTTTTGACTAAACTTTAAAATGTTAAGTGCTTTTTCTACGCGTTCTCCTCTTACTAAATCAGCAACTAAACGCATTTTTCTTGGTGACGTAGGACAGTTATTAAGTTTTGCAAAAGCAACTTGCTTTTTCGCTTCCTTAATAGCGTCTGCCATTTGTTTTTTACGACTTCCCATAGCTTACTTTTTACCTTTATTTTTAGCACCTGCGTGACCTCTAAATGATCTTGTAGGTGAAAATTCTCCTAACTTATGTCCTACCATGTTTTCTGTTACGTAAACAGGTACAAATTGACGACCGTTGTGAACTGCTATAGTTTGACCAACAAAATCTGGAGTAATCATACTTGCTCTTGACCAAGTTTTGATTACAGTCTTTTTGTTAGCTTCTACATTTGCAGCAACTTTTCTTTCTAATTTATAATGAACGTAAGGTCCTTTTTTTAATGATCTTGCCATGTCTTATTATTTCTTTCTACGTTCTACAATATATTTATTACTAGCTTTAGTTTTAGAACGTGTTCTAAATCCTTTAGCAGGTACACCGTTTCTAGAACGAGGATGACCTCCAGAAGATCTTCCTTCTCCACCACCCATTGGGTGATCAACAGGGTTCATTACAACCGGTCTAGTTCTTGGTCTTCTACCTAGCCATCTACTACGTCCTGCTTTACCAGAAACTAATAATTGATGATCTGAATTTGAAACAGCTCCTATTGTAGCCATACAAGAAACTAATATTAATCTAGTTTCTCCAGAAGGTAACTTAACAGTAGCAAACTTACCATCTCTTGCCATTAACTGAGCAAAAGCTCCAGCACTACGAGCCATAACAGCACCTTGACCTGGTCTTAACTCAACACAAGAAATAATTGTCCCTAATGGAATATTAGCTAAAGGCATTGCATTACCTATTTCAGGTGAAGCACCTTCACCAGAAACTATAGTCTGACCTACGGTTAATCCATTTTGAGCAATAATGTAAGCTTTTTCACCATCTTGGTAATTTAATAAAGCTATAAATGCTGTTCTGTTTGGATCGTATTGAATTGAAGCTACTTCTGCAGGTATTCCTGTTTTAGCTCTTTTGAAATCAATAATACGATATCTTCTTTTATGACCACCACCTTTATAGCGCATAGTCATACGTCCTTGACTGTTTCTACCACCAGTTCGTTTTTTCGGAGCTAATAAACTTTTCTCCGGCTTGTCAGTAGTAATGGCGTCAAACCCATTTACTACTCTAAATCGCTGACCTGGTGTGATTGGTTTTAATTTTCTTACTGACATTTGTCTTTAATTACATGTTAGTGTATAAATCAATCATTTCACCTTCCGCCAGTTGTACAATTGCTTTTTTCTTAGCATTTGTTTTACCATGTTGAATACCAGTTTTTGTATACTTAGTATTTCTATCTGGACGGACATTTATTGTACGAACTTTTTCAACAGAAACTCCATAAGCAGCTTCTACTGCTTTTTTGATTTCTACCTTGTTCGCCTTAGTGTTCACGAAGAAACTGTAACAGTTATTTAACTCACTGTTTGCAGTTGCTTTTTCTGTGATTATAGGTTTAATTAAGATACTCATTTTGTTTCTTATTTACTTAAATTCGACTCAATTCCTTCTAGAGAACCCTCTAAAAGAACTACTTGATTTGCATTTAAAATCTTGTAAGTGTTTAATTCTGAAGTAGTTACAACCTCAGAACCTTTTAAATTACGTGACGACAAATATACATTATTATTTGACGTACCCAACACAAACAGAGATTTTTTATTCTGTAGATCTAAAGCATTTAATACTGCTGTAAAGTTTTTAGTTTTTGGTGTTTCAAAATTGAAATCTTCTAAAACAATAATTGACTTTTCATTTGCTTTAATTGATAAAGCAGATTTTCTTGCTAAACGCTTTAAATTTTTATTTAATTTAAAAGAGTAATTTCTTGGTCTTGGACCGAACATACGTCCACCACCTTTAAAAACTCCTGATTTAATACTACCAGCTCTTGCTGTACCTGTACCCTTTTGTTTTTTAATCTTACGAGTACTACCTGCAATTTCACTTCTTTCTTTAGATTTATGAGTACCTTGTCTTTGATTAGCTAAGTACTGCTTTACATCTAAATAAACAGCGTGGTTGTTAGGCTCTATACCAAAAACACCATCAGAAAGGTCTGCCTTTCTTCCTGTTTCTTTTCCGTTTATATCTAAAACTGCTACTTTCATTACTTTCTGATAATTACATAAGCGTTTTTGTGACCAGGTACACAACCTTTAACCACTAGTAAGTTCTTTTCAGGAACTACTTTTAAAACTCTTAAATTTTCAACTTTTACTGAATCTCCTCCCATTCTTCCAGCCATTCTCATTCCTTTGAATACTCTAGCAGGGTAAGATGCAGCTCCAATAGATCCTGGAGCTCTTAAACGGTTATGCTGACCGTGAGTCGCTTGACCTACACCACCAAAACCATGACGTTTAACAACACCTTGAAATCCTTTTCCTTTTGATGTACCTGATACATCAACAAATTCTCCTTCTACAAAATGATCTACTGTAATAGCATCACCTAATTTGTACTCCTCCTCAAAACCTTTGAATTCGACTAATTTGCGTTTTACAGAAGTACCTGCTTTTTTAGCGTGACCTAAGTCTGCTTTAGTAGCACTTTTTTCTGTCGCGTCATCGAAACCTAATTGTACAGCACTATAGCCATCAACTTCTTCAGTTCTGACTTGGGTAACGATACATGGACCTGCTTCGATTACTGTACATGGAATGTTTTTTCCATTTTCATCAAAGATGCTGGTCATACCGATTTTTTTTCCAATTAACCCAGACATAATTATTTATTTAGTTATTAATTTATTTATTAAAACTCAAGGCTGAAAATACGTTTCAGCCTTGAATTGTATTTTTTTCCGTTTTTCCTTCGCTCGCAGCTCCGGACATGTTTCGCTTAAATCCTTTAAACGATTTGTATCTTACTTACACTTTAATTTCAACTTCAACTCCACTTGGTAATTCAAGTTTCATTAAAGCATCAATTGTCTTAGAAGACGAAGAGTAGATATCTAATAATCTCTTATAAGAGCTTAATTGAAATTGTTCTCTTGACTTCTTGTTTACGTGTGGTGAACGTAATACAGTGAAAATCTTTTTGTGAGTTGGTAAAGGTATTGGACCTGTAACAACTGCTCCAGTGCTTTTTACTGTTTTTACAATCTTATCAGCAGACTTGTCTACTAAATTGTGATCGTAAGACTTTAATTTTATTCTGATTTTTTGACTCATTTTCTTAAGATTTACGATTCAACGCCTTTAGCAGCTTTTATTACTTCTTCAGATATGTTAGATGGAGTTTCTGCATAATGAGAAAATTCCATTGTTGAAGTTGCACGTCCTGAAGATAAAGTTCTTAAAGTAGTTACATAACCAAACATTTCTGATAATGGCACTACTGCCTTTACAGTTTTTGCTCCGTTACGATCACCCATATCACTTACTTGACCTCTACGACGATTTAAATCTCCAACGATATCACCCATGTTTTCTTCTGGTGTAATTACTTCTAATTTCATCATTGGCTCCATGATTACAGCTTTAGCAGCTTTTGCAGCAGCTTTAAACCCTAATTTGGCAGCTAATTCGAATGATAATTGATCAGAATCTACATCATGGTATGAACCATCTGTTAAAGTAACCTTCATAGCATCTACTTCGTATCCAGCTAAAGGTCCATTTTTCATTGCTTCTTTGAATCCTTTTTCTACTGAAGGAACGAATTCTTTAGGTACATTACCACCTTTAATTTCAGAAACAAATTCTAAACCATCTTTTCCTTCTTCTGCAGGCTCTAATGTAAATACAATATCTGCGAATTTACCACGTCCACCAGATTGTTTTTTGTAAACTTCTCTGTGTTCTGCACGTTGAGTAACAGCTTCTTTGTACTCTACTTGAGGTTGACCTTGGTTTACTTCTACTTTAAACTCACGCTTTAAACGATCTACAATAATATCTAAGTGAAGCTCACCCATTCCTGATATAATTGTTTGACCTGAAGCTTCGTCTGTTCTTGCTGTAAACGTTGGATCTTCTTCAGCTAATTTTGCTAAAGCCATACCTAATTTATCAACATCTGCTTTAGTTTTTGGTTCAACCGCGATACCAATTACTGGATCTGGGAATTCCATTGATTCTAAAACAATTGGTGCATTTTCAGCAGATAAAGTATCTCCTGTTTTGATATCTTTAAATCCTACAGCTGCACCTATATCTCCAGCTTCAATATATTCAATTGCATTTTGTTTATTAGAATGCATTTGATAGATACGAGAGATACGCTCTTTTTTACCTGAACGGTTATTTAAAACGTATGAACCTGCATCTAATCTTCCTGAATATGCACGGAAGAATGCTAAACGTCCAACAAATGGATCTGTAGCAATCTTAAATGCTAATGCTGCAAACGGATCGTTTACGTCTGGTCTACGAACTACTTCGTCTCCAGATTTCGGATCTGTTCCTATAATATTATCTCTATCTAATGGAGAAGGTAAATAACGACAAACAGCATCTAATAAAAACTGTACACCTTTATTTTTAAACGAAGAACCACATACCATAGGTATTATAGCCATATCCATTACAGCAGCTCTTAATGCAGCGTGCACTTCTTCTTCTGTAATAGAATCTTCATCCTCCATGAATTTTTCTAAAAGATTCTCGTCATACGTTGCAACTTCCTCTATTAAAAGCGCACGATATTTACGAGCTTCTTCTTTCATATCTTCTGGAATTTCGATAACATCAAAAGTTGCCCCTTGAGTTTCGTCATGCCATACTATTGCTCTGTTCTTAACTAAATCAACAACTCCTTTAAAATCAGCCTCATCACCAATATTTAATACAATTGGCACTGCGTTTGATTTTAACATGTCTTTTACTTGTTGACATACTGCTAAAAAGTTAGATCCTTGACGATCCATCTTATTAACAAAACCGATACGTGGTACTTTGTAGTTATCTGCAAGTCTCCAGTTAGTTTCTGATTGAGGCTCTACACCATCTACAGCACTAAATAAAAACACTAAACCATCTAATACACGTAATGAACGGTTTACCTCTACAGTAAAATCAACGTGACCTGGAGTATCGATAATATTAAAATGATACCCTTTTGTATCTGGTGTTGGTTGTCCATTTTCTAATGGGAAGTTCCAAGTACAAGTAGTTGCAGCAGAAGTAATTGTAATACCTCTTTCCTGCTCTTGCTCCATCCAATCCATAGTTGCAGCACCATCATGTACTTCACCTATTTTATGTGAAACTCCTGTATAGTAAAGAATACGCTCTGTTGTTGTTGTTTTACCAGCATCAATATGAGCAGCAATTCCTATATTTCTTGTAAATTTTAAATCTCTTGCCATTTTTTTTAGAATCTAAAGTGAGAGAATGCTTTATTAGCTTCTGCCATTTTGTGAGTATCTATACGTTTCTTTACAGCTGCTCCTTCTTCTTTAGACGCTGCTAAAATTTCTGAAGCTAATCTTAAAGCCATAGATTTCTCGTTTCTTTTACGAGCATAACCTATTAACCATTTCATTGCAGTCGAAACTTTACGATCTGCACGAATTGGATTAGGAATCTGAAAAGTAGCACCACCAACACGACGACTACGCACTTCTACGTGAGGCATTACGTTTGATAAAGCATCTTTCCATATTTCTAAAGCTGTTTTTTCATCATCTGTTTTCTTTTGATCTACAATGTCAATAGCATCATAAAACACCTTGAAAGCAACAGATTTTTTTCCGTCCCACATCATCATATTAACGAATCTAGTAACTAACTGATCGTTAAAACGCGGATCTGGTAAAAGCGGTCTTTTTTTCGCTTGTCTTTTTCTCATGTCTTCTTCTTAAAGTTTTAAATTACTTCTTAGGGCGTTTTGCACCATACTTAGATCTACGTTGTGTTCTACCCGCAACACCTGCTGTGTCTAAAGCACCACGAACGATGTGATATCTAACTCCTGGTAAATCTTTTACCCTTCCACCTCTAACCAATACTATCGAGTGCTCTTGTAGATTGTGACCTTCTCCACCAATGTATGCATTAACCTCGTTACCGTTTGTTAAACGAACCCTTGCTACCTTACGCATTGCTGAGTTAGGTTTTTTAGGTGTTGTTGTGTAAACACGAGTACATACACCACGTCTTTGCGGACACGAATCTAAAGCAGCCGATTTACTCTTCTTGGTTATTTTGGCTCTTCCTTTTCGTACTAATTGTGAAATTGTTGGCATATAATTTATATATAATTTTTTCGTTACCTCTTCTTAGAGGGCTGCAAAGGTAGAAATTAAATTTAATAATTCAAATCTTAAAGCATTAATTTTCAAAGGAATTTACTTATTAATAGATAATAAATTTTCATTTGAATTAATTCATCTAATTTTACATTTATTATTTAACTAAAAATTGAGTATTGAAAATTTCATCTTTATTTCTATTTCTTTTCGCATTTTATCTCCCTGTTTTTCTTATAGGACAAAGCAAAAATCTTCATTTTAAAAACATAGACTCAACAAATAAAGATGCGAATAACAAATATGACATAATTAGAACATATTCCAATTCTTCAGAAAAAGATAGTCTACTTAATGACTTTACAAAAAAATTAATCAACGAAGGCTACATTAATTTTTCTATTGAAAAAGAAAACAACTCAAATACGAACACAACTATATATTATTATCAAACTAGACATAAAATTGAAAAAATAGAAATTAGCTTAGAATTCATTGAAGACAATTTTCTTTTGAAAGAAATAACATACTTACTTCCAAGTGACTTAATAATTAATTATGAAACTGTCGAAGAAAATTTACAGACTCTAAGCAACCAACTAAGCAATAAAGGCTATCCATTTTTAAATTTAAAATTAACAGAAATTAAACAAAAGAATGAAAACACATTAAAAGCACAATTGATAATTGAAAAAAATGGAAATAAAAGAAAAATAGATCAAATTAAAATTAGAGGTTACAAAAAGTTTCCTAAATCCTACGTTAATCATTTTTTAAAAATTAAAAATGGTAAGAATTTAAATTTAACACAAGTTAGAAAAAAACTTAATCGATTAAAAAGCTTATCATTTTCAAGACAAATAAAAGAGCCCGAAATTTTATTCACTAAAGACTCTTCTATATTATATATGTATTTAGAAAAAACAAAAAGCAACAATTTTGATGGTTTTCTAGGGTTTACAACAAACGAAAATACTAACAAAATAGAATTTAATGGATACTTAGACGTCGAGTTAATCAACAACTTAAATTTTGGAGAAAAATTAATTTTAAATTACAAGAAAGACGAAAGCAATCAAACTATATTTAATATCGACACAGAATTACCCTATATTCTAAACTCACCTGTAGGATTAAATATAGGTTTAAATATCACTAAAATAGATTCAACTTTCTCTAATAATTCCCAAAAAATCAATCTATTTTATCCTATTAACGATAAACACATCATTAGCGCAGGATTACTAACTACTATATCAAGCAACCTAAGTAACACAACAGAAAACAACCTATTAAATTACCAATCTAACTTCACCAATTTAAATTACACATTCACTTTAAATCAAGAAGACTTATTTTTTAATACTAAAACCAGATTTAGCCTAAACTTAGGATTTGGTAACAGAAAAACAAGCTTAACAACAAACAAACAACAGATAATAACATTTAATGGAAATCATATATTTAGATTAAACCAATCTAATAACATCTACATAAACTTAGACACTCAACTTCTGCTATCTGACAATTTTTTAGAAAATGAACTTTTTAGATTTGGAGGCATAAATTCAATTAGAGGATTCTCTGAAAACACCTTAACAGCTAATTCTTTATTAGTTATAAACACAGAATACAGATACATTCTTAGTAACAACTTATTTGTTAACAGCATTACAGATTTTGCCAATTTCCAAAACAACAACTTAAACTTAAATGAAAATCTTTACAGTTTTGGCTTTGGTTTTGGCTTAAAAACCAAATCAGGACTTCTAAGATTCATATACGCAAACGGTAAAAACGAAAACACTCCATTCAAATTGAATAATTCAAAAATCCATTTGAAGCTATCGACAACTTTCTAATAGTTGAACGATTTTTCAATCAAATCTTTAACCACAATTAAATTTTAACCAACTATTATTGGTTTATTAACTTTTTATTATCATTTTTGGCAATGACTAATTCAAATAAATAACAACATGAAAACAAAGTTTAGTGGAATTTTAACGCTATTCCTAGCGTTTATTGTGCAACTTTCATTTGCGCAAGAAAAAACTGTTTCTGGAGTTGTTTCCGACGAAAACGGCTTGCCTTTACCATCGGCAACCGTTTCTGTAAAAGGAACTTCAAACGGAACAACAACAGATTTTGACGGTAATTACAGTATATCTGTAAATAACGGTCAAGTATTAGCCTTTAGTTACGTCGGCTATGGAACAAAAGAAGTAACAGTAGAATCTTCAAATACCATAAATGTAAGTCTGCAACCAGACAACACATTAGATGAAGTAGTTGTAACTGCTTTAGGTATTAAAAGAGAAAAGAAAAGTTTAGGTTATGCAACTCAAGAAGTTTCAGGAGATGAAGTTTCTAAGGTTAAAGCTTCAAACTTTGTTAATTCTCTTTCTGGAAAAGTAGCAGGTTTAGATATTAAATCTTCTGGTACATTAGGAGGATCAACAAACGTGGTTATTAGAGGTAATTCTTCTATTGCTGGAAATAACCAAGCCCTATTTGTAATCGATGGAATTCCAATTGACAACGGAAACTCTAATTCAAGTGGTCAGGTTACTGGTCGTGGTGGATACGATTACGGTAATGCAGCTTCAGATATTAACCCAGATGATATAGAATCTATAAACATTCTTAAAGGTGCAGCAGCAACAGCACTATATGGATCTAGAGCTTCTAACGGTGTAGTGATGATTACAACAAAAAGAGGTCAAAAAAGAAAAGGGATTGGAGTTACAGTAACTTCTAGTTATATGGTGACTTCTGCGGATAAGGAAACATTACCTGTTTACCAAAAAGAATACGGTGCAGGATATGGTCAATTTTATGATGACCCATCAGGATATTTTGGATACGAAGATATTGATGGAGACGGTAACCCAGATTTAACAACTCCATTTACTGAAGATGCATCTTATGGAGCAGCATTTGATCCTTCATTACAAGTATTCCAATGGAATTCAATTTATCCTCAATTAGACACTTATCAACAAGCATCTCCATGGGTAGCTGGTGAAAACGATCCAAACTATGTATGGAAATCTGGTGCTACAAGAATTAACTCTGTGTCTTTAGATGGAGGAACAGATAAAAGTACTTTTAGATTAGGAATTACTAATTTACTACAAGAAGGTAACCTACCTAATAGTGAGATTAAAAGAAACACAATAAACTTTTCTGGCTCACAAGATTTAACTGATAAATTAACAGCTTCAACAACTTTTACATACACAAATACTGGTGGAAAAGGAAGATACGGTACTGGATATGATGCAAATAACGTAATGCAACAATTTAGACAATGGTGGCAAGTAAACGTAGATGTTGCTGAACAAGAACAAGCTTATTTTGCAACAGGAGACAATATTACCTGGAATCCAAATTCATCTACAGATTTAAGTCCAATTTATTCTGATAACCCTTATTGGACATTTTATGAAAATTACCAAACTGACGAAAGAAACAGATACTTTGGAAACTTAGTATTAGATTACGAAATAAATGATTGGTTAAGCGTATTAGGTAGATTTACTTTTGACACATACTCTGAATTACAAGAAGAAAGAACAAATGTTGGAAGTGCAAACGTTTCTTCTTACAGCAGATACAACAATAATGTATCTGAGTATAACTATGATTTAATCCTTAATTTTAATAGAGATTTAACTGAAAAATTAAACCTTGACGGAAACTTAGGATTCAATTTAAGAGTGAATGAAAGAAACAGCATCTTTGCGCAAACTAATGGAGGATTAAACCTAGCAGGCTTATATGCATTGTCAAATAGTGTTAATCCTATTAACGCTCCTTCAGAATATGAAGCTAAATCTAAAGTAGATGGTCTTTATGCTAGAGCAAGTTTAGGTTATGATGGGTTTGCTTACTTAGAAGGTACATATAGAAGAGATAGATCTTCTACTTTACCAATAGACAACAATACTTATGGATATTTCTCTATTACAGGTAGTTTACTATTCTCTCAACTTTTTGATGCAGAATGGTTATCATTTGGTAAGATTAGAGGTAACTATGCTGAAGTAGGATCAGACACAAACCCATACAGAGTATTCAATACTTACGGAATTAACACTCCATTTAATGGAACCGGATCTGCTTCAAACCCTAGTGCTAAAAACAATTTAAATCTTAGACCTGAAAGACAAGAGAACTGGGAAATAGGACTTGAAATGCAATTCTTAAACAGAAGATTAGGATTTGATGTATCTTACTATGACACAATGAATATTGATCAAATTACAAGTGTACCAGTTTCTAACTCAACAGGATATTCTTCTGTATTATTAAACGCTGGAACTATTTCAAATAAAGGTTGGGAAGTACAACTTAACGGTAGACCTTTACAATCAGATAATTTTAAATGGGATGTTAACTTAAACTGGGCTAAAAACGAAAGTTTAGTTGTATCTCTAGCGGATGGTATTGACAATTTACAATTAGGATCATTCCAAGGTGGTGTATCTCTAAATGCAACACCAGGACAACCTTATGGTATAATAAGAGGTACTAACTTAGTGTATCATGAAAATGGACAGCCTATTGTTGGAACAAACGGATACTATTTAAAAACTGCAACTAATAATGAAATAATTGGAGACATAAATCCTGATTGGACAGCTGGTATCCATAATAGTTTCACTTATAAAAACATAAACTTAAGTTTCTTAATTGACATTCAAAAAGGAGGAGATGTTTTCTCTCTTGACACATGGTACGGCTACGGAACAGGTTTATATGACTTTACAGCAGGATTAAACGATCTTGGTAACCCTGTAAGAAACCCAGTAACTACTGGGGCAGATAGCGGAGGTGTAATCTTACCTGGAGTACAAGCAGATGGTTCTACTAATGATGTAAGAGCTTATGCTGGTTGGTATGCAAACCCTTGGGGATGGGCACGTGCTGCAAACAAACAACACGTATATGATGCAGGTTTTGTAAAATTAAGAGAAGCTAGTATAACTTATTCTTTTACAGATAAAATGCTTGACAAACTTCCATTTACAAATGCATCTTTATCTCTAATAGGTAGAAACCTTTGGATTATAGATAAAAATGTTCCTTATGCAGATCCAGAAGCTGGTTTAAGTTCTGGAAATATTCAAGGATACCAATCAGGTTCATACCCTTCAATTAGAGAAATTGGAGCATCTTTAAAATTACAATTCTAAAAAATTAGATTATGAAAAAAATACTTATAACAATATTTTCATTATCTGTTTTATTTGGTTGTCAATCAGACGAACAGTATGAAGATTTAAACAGAGACCCTAAAAACCCTACTGATGTTGCAGCAGAGTTTTTATACAATTCAGCTACCAAAAGCTTAGTAGATCAAATGACTAATACAAATGTTAATAATAACATCTTTAGATTACTAGGGCAATATTGGACTGAAACAACTTATACAGACGAGGCTAATTATGATTTTACAGGTAGAAATATCCCACAAAATCATTGGTCAGAAATGTATAGAGACGTTCTATTAGATTTTAACACAGCAAAAGACGTAGTTAACGCTTCTGCATTATCACAACAACAAAAGAACGCAAGATTAGCACAAATTGAAGTGTTATCAATTTACACTTGGCAGCAACTTGTGGACACATTTGGAGATATTCCTTACACTGAAGCATTGGGTGAT
The DNA here is from genome assembly GCF_014764305.1 of Mesoflavibacter profundi. Classification (NCBI taxonomy): domain Bacteria; kingdom Pseudomonadati; phylum Bacteroidota; class Flavobacteriia; order Flavobacteriales; family Flavobacteriaceae; genus Mesoflavibacter; species Mesoflavibacter profundi. Next base: position 1,951,014 of record NZ_CP061703.1, on the reverse strand, counting down.
GAAACTTTACCAGCTTATGATGACGCTGAAGCTATTTACTTAAGTTTATTAGATAGATTAGATGCTACTATACCTAATTTAACCGGTACAGGTTTTACATCAGCTGACAACATTTACGGTGGAGATATGACAGCTTGGAATAAATTTGCAAATTCGCTAAAACTAAAATTAGGAATAAGGTTGTCAGATTTTAACACGTCACTATCACAAACAATTGTGGAAGAAGCTTACTCTGCAGGAGTTTTTACTTCTAATGCTGATAATGCTTTATTTCAATATGAATCTTCTACTCCTAACACAAATCCGCTTTGGGTTGATTTAGTACAATCTGGAAGATCAGATTTTGTTGCTGCGAATACAATAGTAGATGTAATGAATGATCTTGATGACCCTAGAAGAAGTGCGTATTTTGATGATAATTTAGGAATGAATACATATTCAGGAGGAATATACGGTGACAATAATAGTTACAATAGCTATACTCATGTTGGAGATTTAATGTTAGATCCAACTTTACCAGGTGTACTATTAGACTTTGCTGAAGTTTCATTTTATTTAGCTGAAGCTGCTCATAGAACTTGGACAGTAGGTGGAACTGCAGAACAACATTACAACAATGGTATAACTGCTTCTTTTGAATTTTGGAATGCTGGTGACGTAACATCTTATTTAACAAATCCAGAAGTAGCCTATACAACAGCTCAAGGAGACTGGAGACAGAAAATCGGAACTCAATTCTGGTTAGCAATGTATAACAGAGGTTTTGAAGGATGGACAGTTTGGAGAAAATATGACAATCCAACATTTAATCTACCTGCAGTAACTTCAAATCCAGTTCCTACTCGATATACGTACCCTGTTAACGAGCAGAATCTAAATGAAACAAACTGGAGTGCTGCATCTGCCGCTATTGGTGGCGATGAGCAAACCACAAAATTATTTTGGGATTTAAATTAATATCCCCAAAAAAATAACTTTAAAAAGCCTCAATATTTTGAGGCTTTTTTTATTTATTAAAGTATAAAACTATACAGATGCGATTTAATTATTTTTAAGAAGAATTACATTTTTAGGAAAAAAAAGTTGTTATATTAAGATTTTATTATGATTTTTGGCATAGACTAATTCAAATAAATTATAAAATGAAAACAAAGTTTAGTGGAATTTTAACGCTATTACTAGCGTTTGTTGTGCAAATATCATTTGCGCAAGAAAAAACAGTTTCAGGTGTTGTTTCAGATGATAATGGATTACCATTACCATCAGCAACTGTTTCTGTCAAAGGTACATCTAATGGTACATCAACTGATTTTGATGGTAACTATACTATTAGCGTATCTACAGGCGATGTTTTATCTTTCAGTTACGTAGGTTATGCTACTAAAGATATCACAGTTGGAGCCTCTAACTCAATTAATGTAACTTTAGAACCAGATAATACTTTAGATGAAGTAATTGTCGTAGGTTATGGTACAACAACTGAAAGAGCTTACGCTGGTACCGCTAAAGTGGTAAAAAGTGACGTTTTAGAAGCAAAATCATTTGCCAACGTTACACAAGCTTTAGCAGGAGAGGTAGCAGGTGTTACTGTTATTAATACTTCTGGACAACCAGGTACGGTTGGTACAATTCGTGTAAGAGGTTATGGATCTCCAAATGGGAATAGAGACCCGTTATATGTAGTAGATGGTGTTCCATTATCAGGTACATTTGCACTAAATACAATTAACCCTTCTGATATCAAAAGTACTACAGTATTAAAAGACGCAACAGCTACTGCGATTTATGGATCTCGTGGTGCAAATGGAGTTGTAGTAATTACAACTAAGAGTGGTTCTTCTGTAGATAAGTCTTACATTGAAGTAGATTTAAAAACAGGTATAAACGATCAAATAATTCCAAGATACAATGTTATATCTTCTCCTGAGCAATACATAGGATTAGTATGGGAAGGATTATACAACAGAGGTGTTGTAACTGGAAATCCTGATCCAGTAGGTTTTGCAAACACTACATTATTAGGTAACAATGGTATTGGAGACGGTTATAATATGTGGGATGTTTCTACAGGTGGAGAATTAATAGACCCTGTAACAAGAACCGTAAGACCTGGTGTAAACAGATTATTCACTCCAGAATCTTTTGCTGATGAAGCATTTGGTACTGGTATTAGAACTGAAGCAAACATTAGATTAGGTGGAGGTAGTGACAAATCTAGATACTACGTATCTTTAGGATACTTAAATGATGAAGGATATATAATTAATTCTGATTACAAAAGATATACTGGATTAATTAATTTAAGTACAGATATAAAAGATTGGTTAAAAGTAGGTGCTAATGTAAACTATGCATATTCAGAAAGCACAAACAATGGTCAAACTAACGGTTCTGAAAACTTATTTGAATTTGCAGATAAGATGGCTCCTATATATCCTGTATATGCTAGATTCCCTAATTCAGGTACTTTAATTGCTGACCCTATATACGGAGGTAATCAATTTGATTATGGATCTCCTACAGGTGATTTAAATGGTGATGGTGTTATAGATCCATCTTTAGGTGAATTTGACAGAGCTAGACCAAATGCTAACTTACTTAACCCTGTTGGGTCTGCATTATTAGATTTTAATGGAGGAGATAACCACGCTTTAAATGGTAATTTCACGGCTAATATATCTTTAACTAAAGATTTAAAAGCAGAAATAAGATACGGAGCTCAATATAGATTCCAAAGATTTTACAATGTTGGAAATAACAATTACGGTATTGCAGCAAACTCAAATGGTACTATAACTATTACCGATACGCAGTTATGGAATACAAGTTTCTTACAGTTATTAAGATATAACAAGACTTTTGGAAATCATAATTTAGAGGCTTTAGTTGCTCATGAATCTAATGAGCAAAGATCGGATGTGTCTCAACAATTTAAACAAAATGTATTCCAACCAGGTGTTTACAACTTAAGCAACTATGCTGAAAGTACTTCTCCTGCAATTGGAACTACAGATGGATCAGCTATTGAATCTTATTTTGGACAAGTTAATTATAACTATAAAGGTAAATACTATTTAACTGGTTCTTTAAGAACAGATGGTTCTTCAAGATTTGTAAATGATAAATGGGGTGTATTTGGTTCTATTGGTGGAGCATGGGTTATCAGTGAAGAAGACTTCATGCAAGATAGTTTCTTATCTTATTTAAAATTAAAAGGTTCTTATGGTGTAACAGGTGATCAAGAGGGTGTTTCTACAGTTTCTGGATACACAATTTACAGTAGAGAATTTGTAGGAGGAGCATTATCATTACCTGAAGTAAGACCAGGAAACCCTGACTTAACTTGGGAAGAATCAAAAATGATTCAATTTGGTGCAGAGTCTTCTTTTGGTAAATACTTAGATTTAAATATAGATTATTATAACAAAAACACAGATAACTTATTCTTCAATCAAAGAAGAGGTCCTTCTGCTGGTTTTGCTTCAATATTAGTTAATGATGGAGAAGTAGCATATAATGGTTTAGAATTTGACTTAACAGCTCACTTAATACAAAAAGAAGATTTTAAATTAGATGTTTCTGTTAATGGTGAAATATTAAGTAATGAGTTTAAAGCAATGCCTATTGATGTATCAACTGGTGAGCAAAAAATTCTTGATGTTCAAGGTGTTTACGCATATTCTGTAGGTAGTTCAATTTACGACTTCTATATGAGAGAATGGGCTGGTGTAGATCCTGCTGATGGATCTCCAATGTGGTATCAATATTATGATGATGCTAACAATAATGGTGTGTTAGACGCTGGTGAAGGTGATTTATCAATAGACGATGGTATGGGTAATAACTTAAATGGTACTAACTCATTATTTGAGTATAGTCAAAAAGTTTCAAATGCTAACATCAAAAAAGCTGTTACTAAAAACTACTCAGAAGCGACTGAAGTATATTTAGATAAATCTTTTATTCCAGATTTAAGAGGAGCTTTCAGATTAACTGGATCTTTTAAAAACTTTGATTTCTCAACTCAATTCACTTATAGTTTAGGAGGTTATGCTTATGATGCACAATATGCAGAATTAATGAGTGACAGATTTGGTGCTGCAGGTAACAACTATCATTCAGATATTTTAAACAGATGGCAACAACCAGGTGATATTACAGACGTACCATTATTATCAGATAATGCTATTACTAATAGTACTTCTACTTCATCAAGATTTATCATAAGCACGGATTATATAGCATTAAATAATGCTAGATTAGGTTATACAGTACCTAATAAATTAATATCTAAATCAGGTATTGATGCATTAAATTTATGGGTATCTGGAGATAACTTAATGATTAAAACAAAAAGAGAAGGTTTTAATCCATCTATTAGAGAAAATGGTAACTCTGGTAGACAAATCTATGCACCTGCAACTACAATAACTTTAGGTGCTAGAATTAAATTTTAATTAAAAAAAAAATATTGAATATGAAAAATTTATTAACAAAAGCTTTAGCGATAGCTATTATAGGATTATCGTCAAGCTGTAGCGAAGAGTTTTTAGATAACTCTGGTGTTGCTGGTGAAAGCCAACCAACAGCTTCATTTACTTCTGCTCAAGTGGAGCAGGCAGCATTAACTAATACTGATATACCAGCTGCATCAGTAAATGGTATTTATGCACAAATGATTCAAACTGGATCAGGAGGAACAGACTTAAACCATGATGATTTTGGTCAAAAAGGTTATGATATTTACGGTGACATGTTATGCGGTGATATGGCATTAAGCGTAAGTACATATGGATGGTATAGAGCTGATATTACAGAATTCCAAGCTCCATTAGATTTCACAAGAGGTAGAAACAGAATGGTTTGGAGATATTATTATAGAATTGTACGTTCTGCTAATAACGTTATTGAGTCATTAGGAGGTAATGACGCTGTACCAGAATTAGATGCTAATAAATACTCTATGGGTCAAGCTAAAGCATTAAGAGCTCATTCATATTTTTACTTAACTCAGTATTTCCAAAAAGAGTATGTTGCTAATGAAGCTATATTACCATTATATACTGAACCTTTATCTGAAAACTTACCTAAGTCTTCAGCTGAAGAAGTTTACAACTTAATGGAGTCTGATTTAACTGATGCAATTTCTCTTTTAGATGGTTTTAATAGAACTGCAAAAAACCAAGTAGATCAAAATGTAGCTAGAATGATTTTAGCTTACGTACTTGGTGCTAAAGGAGATAGATGGCAAGATGTAGCTGACTTAACACAAGATGTTATAAATACTACTAGTCACACTATGTTACCTAACACAGATGTTACTAATGGTTTTGCTGATGTAAACAATAATAGTTGGATGTGGGGAATTGACCTAACTGAAAACAATGGTTTAGATTTAGTATCATGGTGGGGACAAGTTGATGCTTGGTCTTATAGTTATGCATGGGCTGGTGATTACAAAGTAATCGATTCAGATTTATATGCAGCTATTCCAAATAACGATGTAAGAAAAGCTCAATTCTTTAACAATCCTTCAAACGGAAGACACTTACAGCCATTATTTAAGTTTTTTGCTTCAGACCAAATTGGAGGAGCATCGCAAACAGTTACTGCTGATTATGTATACATGAGAGTTGAAGAGGCGTTTTTATTAAATGCTGAAGCAAATGCTAGAATTCCTAATGAAGCAGCTGCTAGAACTAGCTTAAAAGCATTATTAGATTTAAGAGTACCTAGTTCAGCATATGTTGATGCTTTAACTGGACAAGCTTTAAGAGATGAGATATACTTACAAACAAGAATAGAGCTTTGGGGTGAAGGTAAAAGTTACTTAGCAATGAAAAGAAATCAAGCTACTACAGTACGTGGTGGAAATCACTTATCATTTGTAGGAGAGCCAATTCCTTACAATGATGAAAGAATGCAGTTTGAAATCCCTCAAGATGAAATTCAAAATAATCCATTCTTAAGTAATCAAAATCAATAAATAGTAAATAGCACTACTACTAAGGTAGTAGTGCTTTTAAAAATCAAATAATTATGAAAAACTTTAAACTATTTTTACTATCATTAGTTGCTTTGATAGGTCTTACAAGTTGTGAGGAAGAATTAGAGCCGCAAAACACTAACTATGTTACTTTTGAAGTTGATAGAACATTAGAAGTTACTCCTGATGGGACTTCATCATTTGATGTAATGGTATATGCAGCTAACGTGGTAGGAAATGACAGAACATTTAATGTTAATGTTTCTGATGCTTCTACTGCAGATCCTTCTAGTTATACATTAGGTTCTTCTGTGACTATACCAGCTAACTCAAATGTAGGTAAATTATCTTTAACTGTGACTGATATAGATTTAGACTTAGCAAACGCTAAAACTTTAGTTTTAAATTTAAGTGAACAAAACGGATTATCATTAGGAGATGGTATAACTTTAAGTTTATTAGAACAATGTTTATTTAATTTAGTAAACTTAAATATAACTTTTGATGGTTATTCAGAAGAGTTACAATGGGGTATTTTTGATTCTAATGGTAGCTTATTACTAACAAACTCTTATGCTGCAGGAGTATCTTCTACTTCAGAACAATTTTGTCTAGAAGATGGAGATTATACATTCTTAGTTGTAGATTCTTACGGTGATGGATTATCTTATCCAGAAGATGGGACTGTTTCTTTAACAAGTAATGGTACAGTATTAGTTGAAGTTTCTGGTAACTACGGTTCGCAATACCAAGAAGGTTTTACATTAGGTAACTAATTTAAGACTAAATAATATATTTATAACAGCCTGATTTATCAGGCTGTTTTTTTTTTTACCTTTATCCCATGGAAAAAACAACTCAGATTTTTGGTATTCGAGCAATTATAGAGGCTATAAATTCTAATAAAAATATAGATAAGGTCTTTTTACAAAAAGGTTTAAAAGGAGATTTATATAAAGAACTAGAAAGCTTAATTAATAGTAATAGAATTAATTCTTCTTACGTACCTGTTGAAAAGTTAAATAAACTAACTAACAATAATCATCAAGGTGCTGTTGCACAAATTGCGCCAATTAAATTTTATGAGTTGGAATCTTTACATGAAAAAGTGTTAGAGAAAACCACTACTCCACTATACTTATTATTGGACCAATTAAGTGATGTAAGAAATTTTGGTGCAATTATTAGAACCGCAGAATGTACAGGTGTAAATGGAATTATAATTCAATCCAAAGGATCTGCTCCTGTTAATGGAGACACTATAAAAACTAGTGCCGGAGCAGTATTTAAAGTACCAATTTGCAAAGTATCGCATATAAAGGACGCTGTGTTTTTTTTACAAGCATCTGATGTAAAAGTAATTGCAGCAACTGAAAAAACAACCAATACATTATACGATGTAGATTTTAAAGGTGCTTGTGCAATTATTATGGGTTCTGAAGGTAGAGGGATAAATCCATCGGTAATAAAAGTAGCTGATGAAAAAGCTAAATTACCGCTTTTAGGTGAAATAGAATCTCTTAATGTTTCTGTGGCTTGCGGTGCATTTTTATATGAAGCAATAAGACAAAGACGTTAGTCTTCAGTTTTATCTTTTTTAAACACATAATTTACTGGTGTAGAGAACGTATTATTTGATGTGATTTCTAAATCTTCGTCAATACTATTCTCTTCTGGTAAACTTTCTATAAAGTAACCATTTTCGTCAAAGTGTTTTAAAAATTCATCTTCTTCTTCGTTATAATCGGGTTGTTCCCATTTATATTTTTTTGGTTTTGCAATTTGTTTTTTAAATAAAAGAGCAAATAAAAACCCAATTACCAAACCAGATAAATGTCCTTCCCAAGATACGCCATCTTTTATAGGTAAAACATTCCATACCATACTTCCATATAAAAACACAACTAAAAGAGATAATGCAATTAATCTATAATGCTTTGCAAAAACACCTTTAAAAAAAATAAAGCTTGCCAAAACATAGATTAATCCGCTTGCTCCTATATGATAAGAAGGTCTACCAATAATCCACGTAAATAACCCGGATAATAATATCCCATAAATTATTATTTTGAAAGCTATTGGTTTATAGAAATAAAATAAGGAAGCTGATAATATAAATAAAGGAATTGTATTGTGATAAAGGTGTTCTATTCCTCCATGAATAAAAGGACTAAAAATTATTCCTCTTAATCCAATTAGTTTTTGCGGGAATATACCAAAGGAATTAAAGTTTAAACCAAATCTAATTTCTATTGCAAAAATTAACCATAAAAACATTATAAATCCCAACGGGAATAATATAACTTCTGGACTAAATTTAAATTGTTGATTAGATTTCATGTAATTAAGATAGCAAATAATTATCCAAGTTTAAAAGATTGAAAAATTGTCAGCAAATACAAGCGTAAGGGATAGAACGGTTTGTTTGAAATCCTTTTGCTTGCAAAAGATTGAGTAGTGATAACCCGACTTTTATTGCTTTAAGGCAAGAAAAGTTACGCCATAACTAATATTATCTTAACTAAAAGTTGTGTCATGTTTTAAAAGATTTATACTAATTTTACAATATGAATACGCCACTAGCAGAACGTTTACGTCCTCAAAATCTAGAAGACTACATTAGCCAACAACACCTTGTTGGACCTAATGGTACGTTAACTAAACATATACAGCAAGGTTTAATCCCATCGATGATTTTTTGGGGTCCACCAGGTATTGGAAAAACAACCTTAGCCAATATTATCGCTAATACATCTAATAGACCTTTTTACCAGTTAAGTGCTATAGCTTCTGGTGTAAAAGACGTTAGAGATGTTATACAAAAAGCTAAAGAAAGTGGCGGATTATTTACTGCTAAAAATCCTATTTTATTTATTGATGAAATCCACCGTTTTAGCAAATCTCAACAAGATAGTTTACTACAAGCTGTAGAAAAAGGTTGGGTTACATTAATTGGTGCAACTACCGAAAATCCTAGTTTTGAAGTCATTTCGGCATTATTGTCACGCTGTCAGGTTTATATTTTAAAAGCTTTTGAAAAAAACGATTTAGAAGCACTTTTAAAACGTGCTATTGAAAAAGACGAAATCTTATCTCAAAAAAACATAAAACTTAAAGAGACTAGTGCGTTATTGCGTCTTTCTGGTGGAGATGCTAGAAAGCTTCTTAACATTTTTGAATTAATTGTAAATGCCGAAACTAATGAAAAGATTATTATAACCGATAAGATGGTTATGGATAAGGTTGAAAATAATACGGTACGATATGATAAAACTGGTGAACAACATTACGATATTGTTTCAGCTTTTATAAAATCAATTCGTGGTAGCGATCCTAACGCTGCAGTGTATTATCTTGCTAGAATGGTTGAAGGTGGCGAAGACGTGAAATTTATCGCTAGACGTATGTTAATTTTAGCTAGTGAAGATATTGGTAATGCAAATCCTACTGCATTAGTTATTGCAAATAGTACGTTTCAAGCGGTATCTACCATTGGTTATCCAGAGTCTAGAATTATACTTAGTCAATGCGCAACGTATTTAGCATGTTCTGCAAAAAGTAATGCTGCGTATATGGCTATTAACACAGCACAGCAATTAGTTAAACAAACTGGTGACTTAAGTGTACCGCTTAACATACGCAATGCGCCAACAAAACTAATGAAAGATATTGGTTATGGCGAAGATTACAAATACAGCCACAATTATACAAACAATTTTGCAGCGCAAGAGTTTTTACCAAAAGAGATAGTAAACACAACTATTTATCAACCTGGTAATAACGCTAGAGAAAATGCACAACGCGAATTTTTAAAACAACGTTGGAAAGATAAATACGGCTATTAATTAAAATTTAATAGCTATAGGTTCTAGCTCTAATTTACCATTTACTTGTGTAGCAATTACCCAATTGTTATTAATCTTATAAAGCACAGCATCTTTACCCTTTACAATATACAAATCCTCTTTACCTGAATATAAAATAGTGTAAACGGTTTGACCATTACTGTTCTTTAAATTATAATTTATAACTCCAAAAGCTTCGGCTATTAATGTGTTGTTTTCAATATTATTTTTGGTGTTGTTAACTGGAGATTTAGTCTTTGTATCTTCTGCATCAGATTTATCAACAGTGTCTTTTATTGGTTCTTGTTTTACTTTAGGTACTGTAGTAACAACAACTTCTGCTTCATTGTTTTCTTTTGCTTCGTATTTATGTGTGAAATTAGACAGACTATTTAAAGCATTTCTAACAGCTTCGTTAAATGCAACTATATATTTTTTTTCTCTGGATTCTCCAATATCAGTTGTGTAAACTTCTTTTCCGTAACAGTCTTTAAATTGAAACTTTAGTTTTGTTTTAAACATACCAGACTCGTCTATCACACTTGTTCTTAAAACCAAACAATTGTCTTTTACAGCATCTTCTGGCAGTGTTTCGTTTTCCATAAGTACTTTAAAATTTTGTTTTTCTAATAAGAATTTTGTCAAACCATTTAGTCTATACTGGTTTGGTTCTTTTTGAAAATCATACTGCTCTTTTACAATTACATATTTATAATTATTTAATTGTTCTTGTGCAGACAATACAGTAGTAAATAAAACTGTAATTATGGTTACTATTTTTAAAATTTTCATGAGTTTATAAGTATGTTTTTATCTCTAATAGATGATTAATTGTTTTTATTGATTGATCAATTTTTTCGTTATGGTAGTTGTAACAAATTGCGTCTAGACCAATATTTAAAGCACCTAAAATATCAGCTTCATAGTTATCACCTATCATAATACTATTGCTTGTTTTAGCATTGGCCAAATCTAAAGCATGATTAAATATTTTAGGATTTGGTTTTTTTACACCAACCATTTCAGAATTTGTAATAGTATCAAAATATTGGATGATGTTGGCTTTTTTCATTTTATGATGCTGTACCGCTTCAAAACCATTGGTTATAATATGTAATTGATATTTAGGTTTTAAATAGTCTAAAATCTCTAAAGTACCTTCAAATAAATGATTATGATTTGACAGATTGTCTATATAATCATCCGATAATTGATTAATTACCTCTGCTTCTACTTCAATATTTAGCGCATCAAAAGTATCTTTTAATCTATAAAATCTTAGATGTTCTTTACTTACTTTTTCTTCTCTATAAAGTTTCCAAAATTGTAAGTTCAATGGTTGATAAACTTCTAAAAACTGTGGTAAGTCCACTTGTAAATCATTCTTTTTAAAAATGAAATCGAATGTTAAAGCCGAATTTTTATCAAAATCCCAAAGGGTATGATCAAGATCAAAAAATATGTGTTTTATGTTAGTCATTTACAGATTTTAAAATAATATTAAATAAGCTTTTAAAATGTTTCCAACGCGGTATATTACTAAATGTATAGTTATGAAACACAGGAACAAAATTACCGTTAACAGCTTTTATTTGACGGATTAACTTTTGTAATACTTCTTGTTTATCTAATAACGAATTGTGCTTTAAAAAAGCAAAATCTAAAGCGTGATAAGGAACTATTTTAAGTGGCGTTTGTATTTCGTAATCTAAATCATAGAAAAAAAACGGAGTACATGTTCCTGCTCTAAAACCTAAATGGTTTACATAACCCATTGTATAGTCTTCTGGTATTTCTAATTCTACCAAATTACGGTAAGATTCTGGTAAATTTACTTTAGAAAAAGATTGTCTAGAACCTGCAATATTAGTGTTAATTATTGCCTCCATCCTACTCTTTTCTTTTTTTAGTAACTCGATATCTGTAAGTGCAAAAAAAGACGATTTTATCCCTACTTTACAATAGTCTGCAACATGTTTTATTAACGACACAAACTTTTGTTTTTGACTATTTATATTCTTATCATATGTCGAATAATCGCCAACTAAAAAGAAAAAAATAAATTTAAAAGATTGCTTTTTTTGTCTGTTAAGTATGTACTTGTAAGTATCGTAAGGATCTTTACGCATGCCTAATAATACACCAAAACGCTCGTAAACATCTTTAAATCTGAATGCAAAAAAGTCTTTAAATGTTCCGCCATAAGTTCTCATAATTCCTTTTAACTTGTATTTATAAGCAGATGGAACATCTATAACTGGAGTTACAGAATATTTTTTTTCTTCAAAAACATAATCAGGAAAATGCTCAAGCAGTAAATTTTTAAATTTATAAGCCCAAATATCAACAACTGGTTGTGTTAAAAAGTTGTTGTTGTAAGCAAGGCTTTCTTCAGCAGGAAAACGTCCATAATTATCTTTTACGTGTGGTAAATATTCTTCATATCTACTAATTAAATAAAACGTTGCTGCAAAAATATCAAACGGTAAAGCACTTTTTTCTCCTGTAGGGAAAAAGCATTTAGTGTCTTCCCAATCGTAAATATTTATGTCAAGATCTGATAACCCTTGCTCAAATAACAAATCATTAGATCTTATAAACACTTCGCTACTTAAAGGTTGTTTGGCGTAAGACATTTTAAGGCTGTCATGTGCTATAAAATCTTCTATAGTTGTTGTAAAATCTACAGGTATACCTAAAATCCTTGTACATACTTGTTTAAAAGTATATTTAATACGAGGCGTTATTTTATGTGTGTAGACTAGTAACATTACTATTTAAAATTTCAACTTCAAAAGTACCATTTTCATTCTTAATCTAAGTGCAATGCTAGATAACTTTAATACAATTTTAAAATTATAGTAATGCGCTATCTGCAAAACTAAAATAAGCGTTTTCTGTAATTATTAAATGATCTAAAACACGTATATCCAAACTTTGAGCAGCTAATTTTAATTTTTGGGTAATATCTTTATCGGCTTGACTAGGTTTTAAGGTTCCTGAAGGATGATTATGTGCCATAATTATTGCAACTGCACCTACTTGTAGCGCTTGTTTTAAGACCAAACGCGTATCTACCAAAGTACCTGTAATTCCGCCTTTACTTAGCTGTAATTTATCAATAACTTTATTAGAATTATTAAGGTAAATAATCCAAAATTCTTCATGTGGTAGCTCGCCAATTATTGGTTGCATTAACTCAAAAACAGATTTGCAAGAGGTGATTTTAAATTGCTGTAAGGCTTCTTCTGCTCGTCTACGTCGTCCTAATTCTAAAGCTGCAGCAATGCTAATAGCTTTAGCTTCGCCAATGCCTTTAAATTGCATTAATTGTTTAATGCTTAATTTTCCTAACTGGTTTAAGTTATTATCTACGCTAGATAAAATGCGTTTACATAAATCTACAGCGCTTTCTTCGCGGTTTCCTGATCCAATTAAAATAGCGACTAATTCGGCATCACTTAAGGCTGTTTTTCCTTTTTTTAGAAGCTTTTCTCGTGGTTGATCGTCTTCCGACCAGTTTTTTATTGAAAAAGATGGCTTTTTTTCAGACATTTGATAAAACTACACAATATTTTGTAATTTTTAAACATCAAAAAACCAACTAATTATCTTTATATGAAATCTATTTTTGAAACCGAAGCTAAAGCTGAACTATTAAACCGTTTAGAAAATCTTGAGGCTGAATCTTCTGCTAAATGGGGAAAAATGAACGTTAACCAAATGCTCGTGCATTGTCAAAAACCTATCGAATTAGCTCTAGGCGAAAGCACTATTAAAAAACCTAATTTTTTAATGGGTATGATGATGAAACTTGTTGCGCCAAGCCTTTACAACGATAAACCTTGGAAAGAAGGTTTACCAACCGCTAAAGAATTTATTATAGTTAACACTGAAGCTTTTAGCTCCGAAAAAGATAAATTAAAGTCTAAAATTGAAACCATGAGCACATCTAAAGACTATTTTGAACCTAAAAAGAAACATCCAATTTTTGGTACGTTTACAGCAGACCAATGGGGAAAAAGTGCTTACAAACATTTAGATCATCACTTTAGACAATTTGGTGTGTAGTTTTGACTATGCTCAGCTATCAATTTGACTACACTAAGCTTGTCAAAGCTTAAAAACACTTCGACAAGCTCAGTGTGACAAAATAAAACTTTAAATACTTTCAAACTTAAAAAGTGTATCCTCCAAAAAAACACCAAGATAATGACCAGCTTCATCATATTGAAGTGATAAAAACGTATCCGTTAGCTACATTAATTTCGGTAAAAGATAATCAACCTTTGATAACGCATTTGCCTTTAATTTATCGCGAAACCGATGGTAAACTTATAGGACACATAGATATTTATAATCCGCAAACGGACTTGCTTCAGCATGAAAATGAAGTGACCATAATATTTTCTGGTCCGCAATGTTACATTTCGCCAAGTATTTATACGACAACACAATTACCAACTTGGAATTACATTAAAGTACACCTTACCGGAACTGTTACCAGAATTGAAGACAAAGCTGCTTTAAAACAGTCTTTAATTACGATGACCAAGTTTTTAGAAGCGCCAGAACACAACTACGTTTTAGAGCCTGACAACCCAAGATTAGATAAAAATTTAGACTATATTAAATTGTTTGAAATAGATATTAAAACTTGGGAAGGCAAGTTTAAACTCTCTCAAGACAAACTACCAAAAGACAAAGAAAACGCCAGACAACAATTAATTAAAAGTAGTCAAGATAGTATTAAGGCGTTTTTGGATAAAGTATTTAAAAATTAAAATCATGAATATACTAACCAACATTATCATAGCCATAGTAGCCTTGCTTCACCTCTATTTTTTATATTTTGAAATGTTTGCTTGGGAAACCAAAGGACCAAAAATTTTTAGGCAGTTTCCTAAAAATTTATTTACACCAACCAAAGCATTGGCGGCAAACCAAGGATTATATAATGGGTTTTTAGCTGCTGGATTAATTTGGACGTTTTTTATCACTAACCCAACGTGGAAATCTAACATTGCATTATTCTTTTTAGGTTGCGTTGCTGTTGCTGGTATTTATGGCGCATTAACCGCATCTAAAAAGATATTTTTTGTGCAAGCCTTACCGGCTTTGATTGGGATTTTATTGGTGTTAATCAAATAAATTATGTTTAAGAGCGAATTTAAAAGAATTGCAGAAAAAGAAAACGGAAAATTTTATTTTGAAGATAAAGATATTTCGATTGGTCTTGGTGTTAGATCTCCTAATGTTATCTATATAATTAAGTTTGAATATAACAATAGTTATTTTACCATTTACAATAGAACAGGCGCTGCTTATGTTGGCGAAATTAGTTGTGATTTACCATCTACAACTCCAATTACACATTTTGAAATCACTTCGATTTCACATCTTTTAAATCTATTTATAAGAAAGAAAAGCCGATTTAAAATTAAAAGTGAAAACAAAAATTTAAATTACTTTCTGGAGAATAACTTAGCACTTAAACAATTAAATAAAATCGCAAAAAAAGAAAATTTTAGTCCATTAATACATACATATTCTGATAATAAAAAGAAAAAAATAATCACAAAATACCATCTAGAATTTAACAACTGGACCCAAGTTATTGAGCCTATAATTGAGTTATTTAAAAACCTAACTGACGAATTTGAAAAAGGGATTTTTAACATTAGTGAAAACTCTTATCGTGAGATGAACTAAATAAATTCAATTTAAAAATTATCTTTATACGTTACTTTAACATCTCTAATTCTAAACAGAAAAAAAATAGTCTCTTAGTTACTAAAAAGATTCTCTAATATGTATTGGGTACATCTTTTTTAATCTATTATATTCTCTTTTGTAAGCTTCAGATCCAAATCCTACAGCATTATTAGATTGTGGATAAACCTTAAAATTCTTTTGTTCTTTTTCTCTTAATTTTTCTACTGTTTCATAATGGATAGATAGCATATCTATATAATCTTGATATGTAGTATTATCATCATAAATGTATTTAATGTAAGTCTTAGCGTTTATTTTGTTCTTAAGAATAGTAGAAAGATTGTTTTTAGTAATTAATTCTCCATCAACCTCGATTTCTTTTTTTAATTGAATCAATAAGGAATCTTTAAAATGATTTTTATAGTAATTTCTTATTTGGGAATAATCTGGAGATAACGGACGATTAATGCCTTTCCTTTTATTTTCGATGTCTAAAACATCAAAAGATATTGTTTTGAATATACTTTTACTTTCCCATTCGTTAAAATGCTCTTTGCTGTCTACCGCTATATAATTGATTCTCGAAATATTATTTTTTAAAAGTTGCACTTCTAACTGTTTTATATATAATAATTTCAAATCAGCATCTGCAAAAAGATTAACTGTCAGTCTTAAAACAACTTCTTCCCTAACACTACTTTTCATTTTTGAAATAATATCCTGTAGTTCATTCAACTTAATTTTTTCTTTTTCAGAAAGCCTTCTATTTTCAACATAAATGTCTAGTTCTTTTTTTGAATTAAGTTTTAATCTTAAATTGATAACATTAAACCTTTGATAATAATTGGGACTTGAATAATTAGAGTAAGGTAAATCTATAATTGGATTGTATTTTAAAGCGACTTTTTCCAATCGTTTATAATCTGTAACGTCAAATTTTGCTAGTGATAGTATTAAAATCACAGTGGTTATAAAGTGGATGAATAAAATTTTATACTTACGCTTTTTAAGTATTTGTATTAATGTTTTCCAAATATCTAGATATAGAACGATTATGATTAAAATTTGAATTGGATAGTAAAAAAATTCGTTTTTAAAATTGATTCCGTTTGCTGCAAATACTCCAAAAACAACTCCAATTCTTAAAAACCAGTGTACAAAATTAGCACCTAAAAATACTTGATCGTTTAAAATGCGTTTCTGTTTAAAACTTCTTCTATTTAAAGCTTTTGATGGTCTTGAAAAAAGATAACTTATAAAAACAGAGTTACCTATCATTACAGAAATTGCAGCGTAAAACAAGTTATGCTTGTATTTTTCGGACTCTGAAATTTCTTGAGGAAATTCTATAAAACCTAATTCAATTAATCTAAAAACATGATCTAAGACATAAAAAAAAGAGTATAAGACTATAGCACTAAATAGTCCATAACAAATGGCTAATCCAATTCTGGTCTTACTAAAAGTATTTGGATAAAAATTAGAGTCAAAAAATAGTCTAGAAAACATAAAGTCTTTTCATATAAGTACTAAAAACACAGTATATGTTACTTAAAATGAGTAACCTTATTTAAATTGTCATTCAGCAATCGATACGAAATCCAATATATTCGGCACATTTAAAGTTTCCTGCCTACGCAGGAAAAACACTACTCAATCAATCCTTTTACAGCATCAAAATCCAATCCGCTATGATTACTGCTAATTAATTATTAGTATAATTTAATTTTAAAACCTTTCAAAATAAGGAAATTCGAAAATAGGGAATATTGAATTACTGTTATTATTAATAAATATTCTCTCTCTTACTGATGATGTAATATAAAATGGGTTTGATGTTACTAAAACATTAGATATGTAATCTGAATAAGAATAAAAATCAGAATAATCTTCGGATACAGCCTGTACAGCGTCTAGGTTTCCATTATTTATTAGTTCTGTAATATCTGAAGCTATTAACCCATCTGGTATTGTAGGTACTGTTATCTGGTTAGAGTTGCCGTCAAATATAAATTCAATTTTAACATTTTGATTAGCTAATCTCGCTCTTCCTACTTCATATCCAGAAACACCATTAAAATTAATTGTATTACCAGTATAATTAAAACTAACATTAAGATTTGGTACACTTATACTTGATGGTGGTAAACCAACACCTTCTTTACAGTAATTACCAACCCTTAAAGAATAAAAATTATCATTAAAAATATCTGCATATGAATAATTGTATAAATTATTACTACCCGATAAAGAGGCATCCCAAAACACTTGATGTCCATTTATATCATTATAAGATACTGTATCTTCAAAACCATATATACTTAAAAACGGAGTATCATTACTATTATTTATTTGAACACTACTGTTTACAACATTACTAGTTGTAAAATCAGAAATATTCAATACAGATATTAAGTTAGGGTTATCTACAAACATCCATTGATAATCTGAATTATCATTGGTGTTGTAATATTGTATAAATGCTTTATTTGATCCTAGGTTATCATTATAAGACGTTGAGAAGTGACCTGATAACTCATCATTTATATAAACATAATTATAACCTCTTCCTGCCGATTTAATCATGTATCCATTTTGATAAAAAGGTAAATCCATTACGTTAGTATCTACGCTAAGAGCATTTGGTCTTGGTTGAAATGTAATTGTATTACCAACAATACTTTTAGTTAAGTCACTGTATACATAAATGTTATAAATAGCATTTTCAAACTCTTCTATAAATGTTAATGTATACTTTGCATTATCAGTAAAATTTAAATCTTCTGTACATAGTTTAATTACTTCTGAAAAATCAGAATGTGTTTCACTATCTAAATAATTACCGTTTTCGTCAGAAAGAATAACATGAAATGTATCTATATTAGGTCTAGTAAAGTTGTCTGGAAAATCTATGTTTACCACAAATAAGGAAACAACATCAATACTTACTGATTGATTGGATGTATTATTAGCAATATCAGTCATTTCAAAAGACAGTTCTTGTGCTCCTTCGTAAAGTTGAGTATCTAACTCTAAGACAAAATTATCATTACCATTAAACTCAGAAATCAAAGTAGGTCCTATATACACTTTCACACTACTTATACCTGCAATTTCATCTGAAACACTAGGGTAAATCACTGCGTTTTCTCTACAATAATATATTGTGCTAGCTATTGAGTTTAAATCTAATATTGGACCTGTGTTGTCTATTTTTATATCAATACTTTTTGAAGCCAATACAGATGTGTTAGATAAAATTTTAATTGTTAACTCATGATCTCCATCTTCAAAATCTTGTACAGGAATATTGAATGAATCTGTTGGTACTTCATCAAAAGATTCAACTAAATTATCATCTATAAAAACATCTGTCCTACTAATATCAAGGTTTTCTAAAATTGTAATAGATATATTGTCTGTAGATAATAATATTCTATTTTGTTGCAAATCATTTGAAGAACCATTTTCTATTAACTGAATTGAGATTATCGATGGATCTATATTTTGACTTTCTACTGTTTTAATAGAATTTTCTTCATTTGAGCATGAATTGAAACCAATAATTGATAATAGAATTACTAGAAATTTATGTAGTGCTTTCATTTTATTTTTTTTTAAATTATAGAATTTATAGTAAACTTTTTAATTCTTCAAAATCCAATCCGCCATAATTACCGCTACTCATTAACAATAAAGCTTTGTTATCAAAATTTTGAGAGAACAGATAATTTTTAAAATCGTCTGGATTGGTATAAATAATTAAATCGTCACGCTCAAAAGCATCTGCTATTTGTTTGTGTGTTACCGCTTCTAGTTTTTTAATTTCTACCGCATGCGGACTATAAAATACTAGTGCAACATCTGCTGCATCTAAAGCGCCTTTATATTCTTTTAAAAATTCGGCATTTAAACTACTATAAGTATGTAATTCTAAACACGCAACCAAAGTACGATCTGCGTATTGTTCTTTAACTGCTTTTGTTGTTGCACTTACCTTACTTGGCGAATGTGCAAAATCTTTATAAGCAACGCTATTATAGGTTTCGGCAATTTTTTCTAAACGTTTGCTTGCGCCTTTAAATGTTGAAATAGCTTCGTAAAAATCATCTTCATCAATTCCCATATGTTGGCAAATCCATTTTGCACCAGCCAAATTATTTAAGTTGTGCTTACCAAACACTTCTATTGGCATTGGTCCTTCTGGAGTTTCTAACAATGTTTCGCCATCTTCAACAGTATATTCTGGTGTGTGATATGGTAATTTTCTAATTGGGTTTTCGCTAGCTTCTACAATGCGTTTTACAGCTTCGTCTTCTTCGTTAAAATTTATACTTCCGCCACGTACAATACTATCTACAAAGATTTTAAACTGTTCTTCATAATTTTCATAAGTCGGAAACACATTAATATGATCCCAAGCAATACCGCTTAACAATGCAATATTGGGTTTGTATAGATGAAATTTTGGTCGTCTATCTATCGGACTACTTAAATATTCGTCACCTTCTAAAACAATAAAATCGTTATCCTCGGTTAATTTTACCATCACGTCAAAACCTTCTAATTGTGCTCCAACCATAAAATCGACATCGCGATCATGGTAATGCATAACGTGTAAAATCATAGATGTTATTGTGGTTTTACCATGACTACCACCAATAACAACTCTAGTCTTATCTTTAGATTGCTCGTATAAAAACTCTGGATAACTGTATATTTTTAAGCCTAATTCTTGAGCTTTTAATAACTCTGGATTATCTGCTTTAGCGTGCATTCCTAAAACGATAGCATCTAAACTTTCGGTAATTTTCTCAGGAAACCATCCAAATTGTTCTGGCAATAATCCTTTAGCTTCAAGACGTGATTTTGAAGGTTCAAAAATCGTGTCGTCACTTCCTGTTACTTGATATCCTTTGTTATGTAATGCTAATGCAAGGTTGTGCATTGCGCTTCCGCCAATAGCTATAAAATGTACGTTCATGGTTTATTTTTGAAGATGTTTCAAAGATAGTTGTTTTGATACTAATTCCCGAATAATTTAAATGACGAAATAAACTTGATTATTTTACAGAGATATTAATGTTTATTAACTCTTTAGCTAATTTTTGAGATAATTTTGACACGAATTTCACGAATATTCACTAATAAAATAATTAGATAGCTTAATTTCAACTAAAGACTAAAAACTGTTTACTGCTTACTGCTTACTGCTTACTGCAAACTTTTCTTAAATTCTTTAAACACATCAATGTCTGGCAATTCACCTAAAGCTAATTCAATATATTCTAAAGCTTTATTAGTTTCTTTTTTATGCTTATAGATTTGAGCTAAACGGTAATTTGCCCAAGCTTTTGGCACACCATCTTTAGCCGAATAGTTAAAAATATAACTTTTTAAACACGATTCACCTTTATCTAATTGCACATTATATTCTGCACTTACTTTTCCAATTTGGTAGCGCAAACTATTTCTAAAATGTACGCTTTGCTCGTTTTCAATATTTTTAATTGCCTTTTCAGGTTGTTTTTGGTTTTCGTAAAAGCTTGTTAATTTACTGTAACACGTAATAGAGCCGCCAACTTTAATCGCTTTTAGGTAATAATCTTCGGCAAGTTCTGGCTCGTCATCATATTCATAAATATATCCTTTTGCTAAATAGCCATCAACTTTAGATAGATTTTCAAGCTCGTTAGCATATTTTAAAGATTTGCTTTTGCTACCGCCAATTATACCTGGTAATTGCATGTATAACTCTACTAAAGCCCAACGTGTTTCGATATGATTTGGATCTAATTCGGCAGCTTTTAAAAATGCTGCTTTCACATCATCTATAATTCCTAATGCTTTAAATTTGCTTACAGATAAGGCTTTCATCCCTAAAGCGCCACCATATTTGTAATGGTAATTGGCTTCGGTTGGTTTAGCTTCGGTTAACTTTTTATATTGTTTTGCTGCATCGTCCCATTTTTTTTGATGTCCGTATGCATCGCCTAATAATTCTATTGCTTCTAGATTATTTTGGTTATTATCCACAAAAGTTACTAATTCATTTTCCGCTTTAGTAAATAGTTTTTTTGCAATAAAAGCTCGACTTTTTTCTAAAGTAGACTGACCTAATAACACAAAAGGAAAACAACATAAAATTATTAATAATCGCATAGAATTAATTTTCATAGTTACAAAATTAACATTCTCTTGGTATTGTTTTTGATTCTTTTGCATTAATTATGGTTAACTTTAAAAATAGACAGTTTTACTAATCAAAACTACACATTTACGCATTTAGTATTTTAAAACTAAATGTTTAAAAATACTTTGGTATAAAAAATTATAAAATGAAACATTTATCTGCACTAATAATGATATTACTTTTTGCTTCTACTTACGCCCAAAATAATTATAAAAAAATATGGGAAGATGTAGAAAAACATGAACAAAACGGACTTCCAAAAAGCGCTTTAGACGTTGTAAAAACGATTGAAACCTTAGCTAAAAAAAACAAAGACAACGACCAGTTTATAAAGACATTATTTTTTAAAAGTAAATACGCTTTAATTTTAGAAGAAGACGCGCAATTAAGCATTATTAACGATTTTAAAACTGAAATTACTAACAGCCAATCGCCTATCAAAAACGTATTACAAAACCTATTGGCCGATTTGTACTGGCAATATTTTAATCAGAATAGATATAAATTTTATAATCGTACAAAAACCGAAAGCAAAGTTGATAACGAAGATTTTAGAACTTGGGATTTAGAAACTTTATTTACTCAAATACAAACGCTTTTTAATCAATCTTTAGAAGACGAAAGCGTTTTAAAAACAACGCCAATTAATCAATTTGAAGCCATAATTTTACTTGCCGAAAACTCGCAAACATATAGACCTAAGTTATATGATTTATTGGCGCATAATGCATTAGACTTTTTTAAAACAGACGAGAACAGCATTACAAAACCAGCATATAAATTTGAAATTGATAACGAAATCTATTTAAGTGCTTCATCACAATTTTCTACCCTAAAACTTGACGCTAAAGACAGTACATCTTTACAACTACAGGCTTTAAAAGTGTATCAAAAACTAATTCAATTTCATCAACGAAATAAAAATTTTAAAGCGTTAGTTGATGTTAATATTCAGCGTCTTGACTATGTCTTACAACATGCAACGTTTAATAATAAAGATGAAATTTACCTTCAAACATTAAAAGATGAAATTTTTAGCATAAAAACAGATGAAACAGCTGCGCTTTACGAATTTGAAATTGCCGAAAAAACCTTTCAAAATGGCTTACAATTCGATGCAAAATCTAATACCGAAAATCGTTGGCTAATACAAGAAGCTTTAGCGATTGTAGACAATATTATTAAACGTTTTCCTGATAGTAAAGCTGCTAAAAACAGTACAATTTTAAAACAACAAATTTTAAATAAAGAACTACAAATTACTACCGAAACGTATATTCCGATTCAGCAAAACAGCCGATTTTTGGTACGTTATAAAAATGTAGAAAATCTTGAATTCACGCTATACAATTTATCAAAAAATCAGTTAGAAACATACAACAAAACCTATCGTGAAGACGAGCGTTTAACCTTTATTAAATCCTTAAAACAACATAATAATTGGAGTAGCAACTTAAAAAATGAAAACGATTACCAATCACACACAACAGAAGTTGTTGTACCAAAATTATCTAATGGTAGCTATTTAATTCTTGCTAGAGCCAATAGTGATTTGTACGCTACACAAATCTTTCAAATTACCGATTTTGCGCTAACCGAAATGGAAACCAATAACGACGTTATTTTTCAATTAATAGACAGAAATAACGGGCAACCTATTCAAAATGCAACTTTAAATATTACGTATCGAAAAAATTACAAAAACAAATACCACAACTCGACATTAAAAACCGACGTATTTGGTAAAGCTACCTTAAAAAAAACACCAACTTATCTTTCAGACGTTAATGCAGAAGTTGTCCACAACAACCAAACCGCTTATTTTGGGGATTATTACATTGGCAGAACATACAATAATAATAACAAAGAAGAAACACGTTATAACACATTCGTTTTTACAGACAGAAGTATTTACAGACCTAGCCAAACTGTTTATTTTAAGGCAATCGCCATAAAAACAAGTAACGAGAAATCTGAAGTGTTACAAAACGAAGCTGTTTACGCTATTCTTTATAATGTAAACAATGAAGAAGTTGGTCGTTTAGAATTAAAAACTAACGATTTTGGATCGGTTGCTGGCGAGTTTATTTTACCAAATTCAGGTTTAAACGGACGATACAAAATTCAAATTTTAGGAAAAAATCACACCTTTGATAATGGCAGACATTATTTTTCTGTTGAAGAATACAAGCGTCCAAAATTTGAGGCTAATTTTAATCCAATCACCGAAACCTTCAAAATTAACGATAGCATTACCATAAAAGGTAACGCAAAAGCCTACGCAGGTAGTAATATTAGCGATGCTAAAGTCACTTACACCGTAAAACGCAAAGTACAATATCCAACTTGGTGGTACTGGCGCAGACCTTATTTTAATAGCGAGTCTCAAGAAATTACACACGGTGAAACCACAACAAATAATAAAGGTGAATTTGATATTACCTTTAAAGCCATACCAGACCAAAGTGTTGATCAAAAATCACAACCTGTTTTTAATTACGAAGTCACTGCAGACGTCACCGATATTAATGGTGAAACCAGAAGCTCAACTACAATCGTCAACGTTGGCTATCATGCTTTAACAGCAACTATGTCTGTAAAAAGTGAATTAGATAAAAGCAATAAAGAGCATGTAATTCAAATCGATACTAAAAATTTAAATGGCGAATTTGTTCCTGCAAAAGGCACCATTAAAATCTACAAACTTAAAGCGCCAAATCAAGTATTAAGACATCGTCCTTGGGACTCACCAGATTATCATAATTTAAGTGAAACTGAATTTAAAACGCTTTTTCCACATGATGCTTACAACAATGAAGACGATAGCCAATTTTGGGATAAAGGTGAACTGGTATTTTCTGAAGAATTCAATACTGAAAACACTAAAGACGTTAAACTTGGTAATATCAAAAAATGGAAATCTGGTAAATACCTTATCGTTTTAGAAAGCAAAGATAAGTTTGGACAATTAGTGAAAGATGAAACTAGAACAACACTTTACAATGAAAAAGATAAAACTGTTTCAGACAACCAATTGTTTACCATTACTACAAATAAAGACAGTTACCAACCTAACGACACTGCAATAATCACATTTGGTAGTGCAGCGACAAACCTTACTGTTTTTATTGATATAGAAAAAGATAAACGCATCATAAATACCTATAAATATGAGTTAAACAACGAAAAGAAAACCATACGCATTCCTATTACAGAAAAAGATGTTGGTGGTTTTGCTGTACATTATAGTATTGCTGTTTTCAATAGCTATACCACTAACACATTGGCTATTTCTGTGCCATATCCAAAAACCGATTTAGAAATAGAAACCACAACCTTTAGAGACAAAATACAACCAGGAACGGACGAAACTTGGAGCTTCAAAATTAAAGGTCCAAAAGGCGAAAAAATCTCAGCAGAATTATTAGCCAGCATGTACGATGCCTCTTTAGACCAATTTAAATCACTTAATTGGGATTTTAATCCGTTGTACCAACCTACTTACAATTCAAATCATAACAAAAACAACGGAAACAGTTTTGGACAACGCGGATTTAGAGTCATCAATAACAACAAGAATTACTATAGCTATCCAACACAACAATACGACCAAATTAATTGGTTTGGGTTGAGTTTTGGCAATAATTATAGATATGATGCTTTACGAGGAAGATCTTCAGGTTTTATTGTTAAAGAAAAAGCTATAATGGAATTTGCTGCTCCAAATGATGAAGTCTTTTTCAAAACAGCTGATTCAATTGTTTATGACAAAGACAAAAAAAAGGCTTTGATTTATTCAACTAAAACTGAAACATCAGGAGGATTTCTGATTACTGAATCAACAACAAAAACAAATGATAATAAAACAGATTTCAGCACTGTTACAATTCGTAAAAACCTACAAGAAACAGCATTTTTCTTTCCGCAGTTACAAACAGACAAAGATGGTAACGTTAGTTTCAATTTTACAACACCAGAAGCATTAACTACATGGAAACTACAATTATTAGCGCATACAAAAACTCTGAAAAGTAAAGTTTCAACTTTAGAAACAGTGACGCAAAAAGAGCTTATGGTTATACCAAACGCACCACGTTTTTTACGTCAAGGTGACCAAATAACCATTAGCACTAAAATTGCCAACTTATCTAATAACGATTTATCAGGACAAGCTAAATTAATATTGACTGATGCGGTTTCTGGTGAAGATATTACAGATAAATTGGTCGTTGAGCGTAGTCGAAACGATAATAACAATTCGCCTTCTACTACTATTCAAAACTTCACCGTAGACAAAGACAACAACACACAAGTCGCTTGGCAACTATCTATTACAGATACGGTAAATGCTGTTCAATATAAAATTGTAGCAAAAGCAGGAGATTTTAGT
Source organism: Mesoflavibacter profundi (assembly GCF_014764305.1). NCBI lineage: Bacteria > Pseudomonadati > Bacteroidota > Flavobacteriia > Flavobacteriales > Flavobacteriaceae > Mesoflavibacter > Mesoflavibacter profundi. Next base: position 1,924,885 of record NZ_CP061703.1, on the reverse strand, counting down.
GATGGCGAACAAAGTGCTTTACCAGTTTTAACCAACAGAATGTTAGTTACCGAAACATTACCAATGTGGATTAGAAGTAACCAGACTAGAACATTTACACTAGATAAGCTTAAAAATACCTCATCAAGAACTTTAAAACATCATAAATTAACATTAGAAATGACTAGCAATCCTGCTTGGTACGCGGTACAAGCTTTACCTTATTTGATGGAATATCCTTACGATTGCAACGAGCAAACCTTTAGTAGATATTACGCTAATGCGTTGGCTAGTCATATTGCAAATAGCAATCCGCGTATTCAAGAGGTATTTAATCAATGGAAAAATACCGATGCGTTGATTAGTAATTTAGAAAAAAACCAAGAACTTAAATCTATTTTAATTCAAGAAACACCTTGGTTACGCGATGCGCAAAGCGAAACCGAACAGAAAAAACGTATAGCGTTGCTTTTCGACTTAAATAAAATGAATAACGAATTGCAAAACGCTAAAAACAAATTAAAACAAAACCAAATGTCTAATGGTGCTTGGGCTTGGTTTAATGGCGGACGACCAAACCGTTTTATTACGCAACACATTATCACTGGTTTTGGACATTTAAAACAACTTGATGTTACTCAAAGCGACAGCGAAGCATCAATGATCAGAAAAGCAATCCAATATTTAGATTCTGAATTTATAGAAGAACACAACAACTTAACTAAATACAATAAAGATGTAGATTTAAGCAAAGACCATTTAAGTCATATGCAAATTCATTACTTGTATATGCGTAGCTTTTTCCCAGAAATAAAAACGTCTAAAGAGGTAAAAACTATAATGGATTATTATCAGTCCCAAATTCAAAATTATTGGTTAAGCAGAAGTCTATATAACAAAGGATTAATGGCTTTAATTTCTTTCAGAAATAATGACACTAATACCACGTCTAAAATTTTAAATTCATTAAAAGAAACCAGTATTACTAGTGAAGAATTAGGTATGTATTGGAAGTCTAACGAAAATTCTTGGTATTGGTATCAAGCACCAATTGAAACACAAGCGTTACTAATTGAAACATTTACTGAAGCTGGTAATGTCATTCAAAATGAAACGAAGAATTTAGAAACCATAGATAATCTTAAAATCTGGTTACTTAAAAACAAGCAAACCAACCGTTGGAAAACAACAAAAGCTACTACCGAAGCTGTTTACGCATTATTACTTCAAGGTAGCGATTGGTTAAGTGTAACCGATATGGTAGACATTGTTTTAGGTAATCAAAAAATAGATCCTAATACTATGGAAGACGTTAAAGTTGAAGCTGGTACTGGCTATTTTAAAACGTCTTGGTCTGCTAACGAAATTTCGCCTAAAATGGCGGAAGTAAAAATTTCTAAAAAAGGAAAAGGTATTGCTTGGGGAAGTTTATACTGGCAGTATTTTGAAGATTTAGATAAAATTACCTCTGCGGAAACGCCACTTCAACTAAAGAAAAAATTATTCTTAAAAACAAATACAGATACTGGTAAAGCACTTACCGAAATTACTAAAGCAACCAAACTTAAAGTTGGCGATTTAGTAACCGTAAGAATCGAATTAAGAAGCGACAGAAATATGGAATTTATCCACATGAAAGATATGCGTGCAGCTGGTTTAGAGCCGACCAATGTGATTAGTCAATACAAATGGCAAGATGGTTTAGGCTATTATCAAAGCACAAAAGACGCAAGTACAAACTTCTTTTTTGATTACTTACCAAAAGGCGTTTATGTGTTTGAATATGACTTACGTGTTAATAATGCTGGTAACATGAGTAATGGTATAACTACTATACAAAGCATGTACGCACCTGAATTTAGTAGTCATAGTGAAGGCGTAAGAATTGATGTTGAATAAAAATGTAAATATTGAAAACCAAAAAAGGCTTCCAAATTTGGAAGCCTTTTTGTAAGAAATTAGCTAATAAGTCTTAAAAAATTATATTTGTCCCATAAAACCAGTAAACAAATGAAAAAAATCACAGTAATTATTTTATTATTAGTCACTTTTATCGGTAACGCACAAGATGTATCAATGACTAAAAGTGCCATTTTTAAAGACTCAAAAAAAAGTAGCTCTTTAAAGTTTTCTTTAGAAGATGATAATGGCGGATTAGTAACAATTAGAGCTTTTTATGGCGGAATGGCAAGAAAATTAAAAGGCTATTACATTCAGCATTTTGACTCTAATTTAAAATTATTAAAAGAAACAGAATTTGAAGTAGATAAAAATACAATAAAAAATGCTTTTATCAAAGATGGTAAACTTCATTTAATAGAATATGTGTTTGACAAGAAGGCAGATAAAATTAGTTTTAATGCCTTATCAGCAGACCTAAAAACTTTAAAATTTAACTCTAAAGAGATTCTATCGCTTTCTGAAGAAAATCAAAAAAAATATTTTGGGTTTGCAGTTTTCCCTATAATAATCAGCAACTTTTCTCAATATGACAGTAACCATGCTGGAGAAGTTGTAATGTCAAGTGGCAATAATTATTTTGTAATAAACTTTGATATTAATAACAAGGATCAAGAAACTCACAAAGTTTTTGTATTCAATAACAATTTTGAAAAAGTTTATGAGCAAACGATTCAGAAAAATATTAAAGATAAATATTTTGATTACGAAAGTATCGATATAGACGACAACGATGGTACTGTTTATTTTTTAGGTAAATCTTTTGAAAATGAATCAAGAAGATCTAAAAAAGATGGTAAAACTAATTACCATTTTGAACTTTACAAAGCTAACGCTAATGGTCAATCAAGCGTAAGTTTTAAAAATCCAGATAAGTTTATTTCGTCCTTAGAATTAATAAAATCAAATAACCGCGTTGCTTGTGTTGGTTTCTATGGAAAAAAAGATGAAGGTAGAATTAATGGCGCTTGTTTATTTAATTTAGATCCTGAAAGCTTAAGTATGCAGAATAAAAAATTTACTCCTTTTTCTGATGAATTTTTAACAGATAAATACGGAAACAGAGAAGGTAAAAAAGAACGTAAAAAGAAAAAAGGAATTAATAATATAGACTTTAAAGGCGTGTATATGTTAGCTAATGGAGACATCATTATTAATGCTGAAGAATTTTACATAACTACGCATACAACTATGAATGGTAATGGAGGAATGACAACATATACTATTTACCATTTTGATGATATTATGAGTCTTAAGATGAATAAAGACGGAGATTTAATTTGGGCTAGAAACATTAATAAAAGACAAACTGGTTTTGCTACTAGCTCTTTTACCTCTATACCTGTTGGAGACAACTCTTATTTCTTTATAAACTGCTCTGATAATATTAAAAAATTAAGTGCAGATCGTATTGCTTTTAAACAAACAAAAGCTAAAAGATCTAACTTATATATGATTAAAATAAATAATGATGGAAAATTTGACTTTGAAAAATTAATAGACGATAAAGATTCTAAAGTATACTATAAAGTTAATAATGGTAATGTAAACCTTAACGATCAAACAGTAATATTAACTGGTAAACGAAAGAAAAACACTAGAATATTAAAACTTAAAATAAAGTAATAAAAAAGGCTTCCAGATTTGGAAGCCTTTTTTATTACTGTTTTTATTTACTTGGTGGCGTTGTTGGTCGTACTTCAATTTTACTTGGCAACGTACGGGGATGCATTTTTAATAAATCTACGACTAACTCGCCTATATCTTCAATTTGAATTTTCCATGCGCCTTCATCACTTGGCTCGTTACCATTAAAGTAAGTCGAAACTGATCCTGGCATAATCGTACTAACTTTTATACCGTATTTACGCAAATCTAACATTACCGCTTGGGTAAATCCTGTAACACCAAATTTACTAGCGTTGTACGCAGATCCGCCAGCAAAAAAGTTGGTACCTGCTAAACTTGAAATAGTAATGTAATACCCTTTAGTTGCTTTAAGTGCATCTACACTTGCCTTAATCGAATTAAAAACACCGGTTAGGTTGGTATCTATAACTTCATTCCATTGTTGTGAAGTTAAATCTTCTATGCTACCAAAATGTCCTAATCCTGCATTGGCTATAACAATGTCTAACTGTCCAAAGGTATCTAAAGTTGTTTTAACAGCTTTTTGCTGACTTTCTAATTGTCTTACATCTGCTTCTAGTCCGATTGCTTTTGCTGAAGATACATTTGCGTTAAGTTGTTCTGCTGCTTTTTCTGCAGATGCTACACTTCTACTGGTTATAGCGACATTAACACCTTGTTGCATTAATGCATAGGCTATACCATATCCAATGCCTTTTGATCCGCCTGTTATTAAGGCTACTTTATTATTTAAATTGCTCATAGAATTTTATTTTTTTGGTTGAAACCCAAAGTTACAAAACCTACGACGCAAGTCGAATTTTAAAATGTTAGGATATTTATAAAATTGAAATAATCTCTGACTTAAACACTAAGACAGCAAACATACCCGCGTTAAGGATTGAATGGCATGTTTGAGCTCTCCCATCTTTTTAGTTGGGAAGCGAGTAATGAAAGCCTGACCCTTTAGGGTAACGCCAAAATAAAATTAATTAAGCATGTCCCATAATTTATCTTTAAGCGTTGTAATGCCTTGTTGAGCTACACTTGAGATAAATAAATATGGAATTGGTAAGGTTTGATCTAACTCTTGCTTTAGTTCGGCTTTAAGCTCATCATCCAACATATCACATTTTGAGATGGCTATCATGCGGTCTTTATCCAACATTTCTGGATTGTAACGTCTAAGCTCGTCTAACAAAATTTCGTACTGTTTGTTTATATCTGGCGCATCTGCTGGAATTAAAAATAGTAATACCGAATTACGCTCTATGTGACGCAAGAAGTAATAACCTAAGCCTTTACCTTCGGCAGCTCCTTCTATAATTCCTGGTATATCTGCCATCACAAAAGTTTGATAATCGCGATATTTTACGATTCCTAGATTTGGCTTTAACGTTGTAAACTCGTAATCTGCAATTTTTGGTTTTGCAGCGGTCATTACAGATAGTAAAGTAGATTTTCCTGCGTTAGGAAAACCTACTAAACCTACATCTGCTAAAACTTTAAGTTCTAATGTTATGTCTTTTTCTTCTAACGGAATACCTGGTTGCGCGTAACGTGGTGTTTGATTGGTACTGCTTTTAAAGTGCCAGTTTCCTAAACCACCTTTTCCACCTTCGGCAACAATTTTTTCTTCACCTTGTTCGGTGATTTCAAAAAGGATATCGTTAGTTTCTGTATCTCTCACTACGGTTCCTAATGGTACTTCGATAATGTAATCTTCTCCATCTGATCCTGTGCTACGATTACTACTACCATCGCCACCATGACCTGCACGAATATGACGTTGAAACTTTAAATGTAGTAATGTCCAAAGGTTTTCGTTACCTCTAATAATTACGTGTCCGCCACGTCCACCATCGCCTCCATCTGGTCCACCTTTTGCGTTATATTTTTCGCGATTAAGATGCGCAGATCCTTTCCCTCCTTTTCCTGAAGAGACATGCATTTTTACGTAATCTACAAAGTTACCTTCGGTCATGCTTTGAGTTTAAAGTTCTAAGTTTAAAGTTTAAACTAGTTAATTAATTTTAAAGTTTATCGATTACAGCACAAAGACGCTCAGTAATTTCTTCTATACTTCCTACACCATCTACACCGTAATATTTATCTTGTGCAGAATAATAGTCTTTTAAGATAGCTGTTTTGTTGTAGTATTCTTTAATACGATTTCTAATAATAGACTCGTCTGCATCGTCTGCTCTACCACTAGATTTACCACGTTCTAGAAGACGTTGTACTAAAACTTCGTCGTCTACTTCTAAAGCTATCATTGCATTAATTTGAGAATCTTTAGTATCCATTAATTTATCTAAAGCTTCTGCTTGAGCATTTGTACGCGGAAAACCATCAAATATAAATCCGTTAGCGTCTGCATTTTTTTCAACTTCTGCATTTAACATGTCTATAGTTACTTGATCTGGTACAAGCTCGCCTTTATCCATGTATGACTTAGCCAACATACCTAAAGCGGTTTCATTTTTAATATTAAATCTAAATACATCACCTGTAGAGATGTGTACTAAGTTATATTTTTCTTTTAAAAAGTTGGCTTGTGTTCCTTTACCTGCTCCTGGAGGACCAAATAATACTAAGTTAGTCATGTGTTGTGTTGTTTTTAATTGATATACTTCTGGTAAATCTCTTCCTAATCCATCGTAGTCTAATCCATAGCCTACAATAAATTTATTAGGAATCTCTTTACCTATATAATGTAATTTAAAGTCCTTTTTATATGCTTCTGGTTTGTAAAATAATGTTGCAATTAGAAGTTGCTTAACGTTTTCATTTTTAAAAATTCTATGAATTTCGTTTAAGGTATTACCCGTATCTATGATATCCTCTAGAATTACAACAGTTCTACCAGTTAAATCTTGTGTTAAACCAATTAATCTTTGTATGTCTTCTGTTGATTTTACACCTTCATAAGATGCTAATTTAATAAACGTAACTTCACAAGGTTTTGGGTATTTTTTTACAAAATCACTTACTAGCATAAATGATCCATTTAATATCCCAACAAAAACTGGTACTTCGTCTTTTAAATCTTTGGCTAACTGCTCTGCCATGTTAGTCACAGCAAAATCAATTTCTTTTGCCGAAATAAATGGTCTAAATTCTTTATCGTGAAGCTTAATGGTTTTCATTCTCCAATATTAAAAGGCAAATATAATGATTTGAAATAGCTTAACGATATTTGATTTGTTTTTTTAAAGGCTATTTTACTTTTAAAATGTATTTTTGTTGCACACAACTAATATTAAAAATGAATTATTTTTCTTCAGACTTTAAATTAGGTATTCTTGGTGGCGGACAACTTGGTAAAATGCTACTTTATAATACCCGAAAATTTGATATTCAAACTTTTGTTTTAGATAATAGTGATCAAGCTCCAAGTAAAATTGCTTGCGATAAATTTGTAAATGGCGATTTGTTAGATTTTGATACGGTTTACAACTTTGGAAAACAAGTTGATGTTCTAACTATAGAAATTGAAAATGTTAATGTTGATGCTTTAGAACAGCTAGAAAATGAAAACATAAAAGTATATCCGTCTTCAAAAACTTTACGCCAAATTCAAAACAAAGCCAATCAAAAACTATTTTACGTAGATAACAATCTTCCAACTGCGCCTTTTAGCAGATTTGCTTATTTATCTGAAATAGAAGACGCTATAAATAATGGCGGTTTAGAATTTCCTTTTGTTTGGAAAGCTGCAAGATTTGGGTACGATGGTAATGGTGTAAAAATTGTAAGACAATTAAGTGATCTAGAAGGTTTGCCTGCTGGCGAATGTATTGCTGAAAATATGATCCCATTTAAAAACGAACTTGCTGTAATTGTAGCTAGAAACGTATCTGGAGACATTAAAACGTATCCTGTTGTTGAAATGGAATTTCATCCTGAAGCCAACCAAGTAGAATATGTAATATGTCCAGCACGTATTTCTGATGACGTCGCAAAAAAAGCACAAGACGTTGCTTTAAAAACAGCTGAAGCTTTTAACCATGTTGGATTATTAGCTGTAGAAATGTTTCAAACACAAGACGACCAAATTTTAATTAATGAAGTTGCGCCAAGACCACATAATTCTGGACATCAAACTATAGAAGCTAGTTTTACTAGTCAATTTGAACAACATTTACGTGCCATTTTAGATTTACCTTTAGGTGAAACTAAAAGTAAAGTTGGAGGTATAATGGTAAACCTTGTTGGTGCAGAAGGACATACTGGAAATGTGTTATATAAAAACATAGAAACCATTATGGCTTTTGAAGGTGTTACACCACATATTTATGGTAAAAAGCAAACACGTCCATTTAGAAAAATGGGACACGTAACCATAGTTAATGAAGATTTAAGCAAGGCAAGACAAATTGCCGAAAAAGTAAAAAACACAATACAAGTAATAAGCGAATAAGATGAGTAAAGTTGCCATAGTAATGGGAAGTAATAGCGATATGCCAGTAATGCAAGACGCTATTGATATTTTAAACGGATTTGATATAGAAATTGAAGTAGATATTGTTTCTGCACATCGTACACCAGAAAAATTATTCGATTTTAGCAATAATGCACACAAAAGAGGTATTAATGTAATAATTGCTGGTGCTGGAGGAGCAGCGCATTTACCTGGTATGGTTGCATCCATGAGTCCGTTACCAGTAATTGGAGTACCAGTAAAAAGTAGCAACTCTATAGATGGTTGGGACTCAGTATTATCAATTTTACAAATGCCTGGCGGCGTACCAGTTGCTACCGTAGCATTAAATGGTGCTAAAAATGCTGGAATATTAGCAGCACAAATTATAGGCGCAACAGATAAATGTGTTCTAGATAAAATAATTACTTACAAAGAAGGCTTAAAATTAAAAGTAGTACAAGCCGCAAAAGACATAAAAAAATAGCATAAAAAAAGCCTTGACAGGAAGTCAAGGCTTTACATCGCTATTAATCTTTCTATATGAGTTATACTCACATCAAAAAAACTAAGGCAAATGTCTAAGTTTTATAGCTAAAGAAAGAATTGAGTAATTTTATTTTAAGAAATTAGATGAAATGCAAAAATATCAGACCAAATGCATTCGTTTTTGGGTTTATAAAGAAAAAAAGCCCCAAAATAAATTTGAGGCTTTTTATCGCTATTAATCAATAATTTTTATGTGAGTAACCAGCTCACGGGAAAAAATCGAGTCAAAAATAATACAAATCAGCAATATAAAGCAACTAAATATAATTTTTTTAACAAAAAATATAATCTAAAACGATTTCGGTATGAAAATACTTCAAAATACATTTAAAACTCCATATCAAACAGCTCCGTTTCAATCTATTAAAAATGAAGATTTTAAACCTGCTATAATAAAATTAATTGAAGAAACAAAAGCTGAAATTGAAGCTATTTCAAAATCAGAGAATTTTCCTACATTTAAAAATACAATTGAAGCTTTAGAATTTGCTGGTCAACAATTGGATCGAGTTACAAGTATATTTTTCAACTTAAATTCTGCTGAAACAAATGAAGAGATTCAAAAGATTGCTCAGGATATTTCTCCGCTTTTAACCGAGTTTAGTAACGATATTACTTTAAACGAAAAACTTTTTGCTCGAATTAAAGAAGTTTACAACCAAAAAGAGCAGCTTGATCTTACTGAGGAACAAAAAACTTTGCTTGATAAAAAATATAAAAGTTTTTCTAGAAATGGTGCAAACCTTTCTGAAGAGAAAAAAGAACAGTTAAGAGCAATTGATAAAAAATTAGCGTCGCTTAAATTAAAATTTGGCGAAAATGTATTAGCAGAAACCAATGCTTTTGAAATGCATATTACCAATAAAGAAGATTTAGACGGTTTACCAGAAGGCGCAATTGAAGCAGCACAACAATTAGCCGAAAGCAAAGGTAAAGAAGGCTGGTTAATCACTTTAGATTATCCTAGCTATATTCCATTTATGACTTATGCAAAAAACAGAGCATTACGTAAAAAACTCTCTATTGCTTTTGGAAGTAAAGGATTTAACAATAATGATTTAGACAATCAAAATAACGTTTTAGAAATTGCTAAACTAAGATACCAACGTGCTAATCTATTAGGCTATAAAACACATGCCAATTTTGTTTTAGAAGAGCGTATGGCACAAACGCCAGAAAAAGTAGAACGCTTTTTAAACGATTTATTAGACAAAGCAAAACCTGCTGCAGAACGTGAGTTTGCCAACCTTCAAAATTTTGCAAAAGAATTAGATGGTATCGATCACCTTGAAAAATGGGATGGCGCATATTACAGCGAAAAGCTTAAACAAAAGCTTTTCAATTTAGATGACGAAAAACTTAAACCATACTTTAAATTAGAAAACGTGATTGATGGTGCTTTTAAAGTAGCCAATAAATTATTTGGATTAACTTTTAAAGAAATAGATACTATTGACAAATATCATCCAGATGTATTGACTTACGAGGTTTTAGACGAAAACGATAACTTAGTTTCAATCTTTTACGCAGATTTTTTCCCGCGTGCAGGAAAACGTAACGGTGCTTGGATGACGTCTTACAAACCTCAATTTGTACAAAACGGCGTTAATGAAAGACCTCATGTATCTATTGTTTGCAACTTTACTAAACCTACTAAAACCAAACCATCTTTACTAACTTTTAATGAAGTTACCACATTGTTTCACGAGTTTGGTCATGCATTACACGGTATGCTTGCTAATACAACTTACCCTAGCCTTTCAGGAACAAGCGTGTATTGGGATTTTGTAGAATTACCTAGTCAAATTTTAGAAAATTGGTGCTACGAAAAAGAAGCATTAGAATTATATGCAACTCACTACGAAACCGGAGAACTTATCCCAATGGATTTAGTAGAAAAAATTAAAGAAAGTGCTACTTTTAACGAAGGTATGCAAACCTTACGTCAAATAAGTTTTGGCTTATTAGATATGCATTGGCATGGTATTAACCCAACAGAAGTTACAGATGTAAAAGCACACGAAAAAGAAGCTTTTAAAGACACACAATTATATCCTGATGTGGCAGAAAATTGCATGAGCACAGCATTTTCTCATATTTTTCAAGGCGGATATTCTTCTGGATATTACAGTTACAAATGGGCAGAAGTTTTAGATGCAGATGCATTTGACTATTTTAAACAAAACGGAATCTTTAATCGTGATATTGCTTTAAAATTTAAAGATAATGTACTATCAAAAGGCGGTACAGAAAATCCATTAATTTTATACAAACGCTTTAGAGGTCAAGACCCAAAACCAGAAGCTTTATTAAAACGTGCTGGATTGATTAAGTAATATATTATGTCATTCTGAAGGTAGTAAATAATTAAAACATTAGTTGTTTCTACTTCTTCAGAATGATATTTTTTTCAATAAACTTTCAAAGATTATTGAAAGTTTAAAAATTATTAATATATTTGTGTCATGGAATATCAAGAAGCAAAAGATAAATTTATAAACACTTGGGGAAGTTTGGGCACGCTTTGGGGCATAAACAAAGCTATGGCTCAAATACAAGCTTTGCTTTTTATTTCGACAAAACCATTATCTATGGAAGAAATCATGGAAGAACTTCAAATATCCAGAGGTAACACAAGCATGAATCTTAGACAATTAATGGATTGGGGAATTGTAACCAAAGAGCTTATTCCAGGTGAACGTAAAGACTTTTTCACCACAGAAAAAGACGTTGAAGAATTAGCTAGAATTGTAGCTAAAGAACGTAGCCGACGTGAAATAAAACCAATTATTAAAGTATTAAGCGATGTCTCTTCTATTAAAGATGATGGCACAGAAAAAACCAAAGAATTAATTAAGCAAACAAAAGCCTTAAAAGAACTTACTGATAATTTAGACCTTTTAATGAACAAACTTGTAGACCAAAAACAAAACTGGATTACTAAGTCTTTATTAAAACTAATCAAATAAAAAAATTTAAACTTAACTTTCAATATTTTCTGAAAGTTTCAAAATAATAGAATTATGAAAATAAAATCTTATTTAAATCTCATATTTTATTTATTCACTTTAAGCCTCTATTTATATGAAACTATTTATGGTGCACTAATTCAAATAATATTAGGAATAATCCAAATTGTGATAGCAATTTCAATAAATAGTAATATAAAAAAATTAAATAACTATTCAATAAAACTTATAAATATCTATTGGATATTAATTGGATTATGGCTTTCAACAACAATTTTAATCAAAGTAATTTTTGATTTACAAAACGTATTTATTCCATTGTTATTAGTAACACCAATGATTATCGGGACATATTTCACAATCGTGCTTTTTAAAATACAACAGGTATGAACTTAAACATCATCACATACACCATTTACCTTCCAATAATTGTATTTATAACAGTAAGAATTGGATGGTTGTGCTATAAAAATGGAGAGTTGTTTTTATACACCTTATTTGAAGATAAATCTTTAGTAAAATCTATCAACAATCTATTACTTATAGGATATTACCTAACTAATATAGGCTATGCAATAATTACCATTTCTTATTGGGAAACTATACATAATGTAGTCGAAATAATAAGTAGCCTCACCTTTACTTTAGGAAAAATCATACTAATACTCGCAACATTACATTACAACAATATTTTTTGGCTTCAATTAACACATAAACACAAATTTTTAAAACAATAAATTATGGAACATTCAAAAATCATTATCGGTTACTTTATTTATTTACCAATTGTTATTGCTCTAACCATATTTGTTTCTAAAATGCTTTTTAAAAACGGAAAGCTTTTTATGATAGATATTTTTAAAGGAAAAGAGGATATTGCTTTAGCTACCAACAAACTTTTTGAAATAGGATTTTACCTCATAAACATTGGTTTTGCTCTTTTTACAATGAAGATTTTTTACTACGGAAGTGATCCTATGAGCTCACAAACGCTAATAGAAATTTTAAGTAAAAAATTAGGCGGATTTACCATCTATTTAGGTGTCATGCTATTTTTTAATCTGTTTCTATTTTTTAGAGGAAGAAAAAAATCAAAAACTATCACTAAAAGAGTTTATAACCCACAAATAAATAGCTAAAATGAATACTAAGCGGAAATTATTAAATTTCCGCTTTTTGTTTTACAACTCTTATCATAGTGTTAAATAAGCAAAAAAACATCTCATTTTTAGTTATTTTTGATAAAGAAAAAGAAAAACCAACCTAATGCCACAACACAATTTAAACCCAAATAATTGGATAGATCTTTACAGTGATTACTTATTTAATTACACCATAACACGTGTAAACGACCGTGTGATTGCTCAAGACTTAGTATCTGAAACTTTTTTGGCTGGGTTAAACGCTATGAAAAACTTTAAAGGTCAAGCATCAGAACGTACTTGGCTTATTTCTATTTTAAAACGAAAAATTATTGATTATTATCGTAAGATTAATTCTAACAAAGGTAAAGCCGAAGTTAGAATTAATTACAACGATAGCGATCTTGAAGGTGATTGGCTAGAACAACAAATTGCAGATCCTTTTGACAAAACTGCTGAAGATACAATTGAAAACGAAGAGTTAGCAAAAGCAATCCAAAATTGCTTGGCTAAACTTCCTAAAAAACAAGCCGAAGTTTTTAAAAAGAAAACTATTTTAAATCAAGATACAGATACAATTAGTAAGGATTTAAATATTACTGCGTCTAACCTTTGGGTAATTGTACATAGAGCAAGAGTCGCTTTAGCAAGTTGCCTAGAAAAAAATTGGTTTTAATTATGGGTTTATTTTTTATAAAATGTAAAGAAGCTGGTCATGTTTGTGATAAACATCAATACGAAGAAGCTTCAACTAAAGAAAAAATAAAGTTGAATATTCATTTAATGTATTGTTCTGCATGCCGAAAACACTCTGCAACAAATAAAAAATTAAGTCAGCTGATAAAAAAAATACAATTCCAATTTTTATCTTCAGAAGAAAAAGAACAACTTAAAAAAGCTTTTGAAAAAGAATTACAAAAGCATCAAAATTAACCAAAAAATAGGTAAAGCTTCTACCCAAAAAGAAGTGTAATATGTGTTTCGATATTTTGTTGAAAACAGAATAAAAAGCATCAAAATAAAAGTCATAATTATTTCCTTATAAAGGTATATAGTTATAATTTCTTCTTTAAAAACATTCAACCCTAAAAAAATTAAAAGCAATAACACACCAAGTATTTTGGTCTTTTTTACACCAATTTGCTGCGGAATTGTCGCAAGTTTTATACTATCAAATTTAAGATCTCTAATTTCAAAAGGAATCATTAAAGCTAATACAAACACAAAATTTTGAAGGACTGTAATCCAGACTTTAGATGTTAATTCTTGATGATTATTTAGCGCTGGTAAAACTACGGTTGTAAATGCCCAAACTGCAGCAATAATATACACTTTTAATCCGCTTATTTGTCTTAAGTTTTGTTGCTCGTCTAAATATATTCTTTTAGGTAAAATTGGGATAGCATATAAAAAAGTAATAATACCTAATCCTGCTAAAATGAATAGTACGTTAGCCTCTAATTTTAAGGCATAAAATACCATCAACAAAAAACTAAAAAAAGAAAATACTTGAATTACTTTTAGCCATCTTGCCAAACTACGATGGTGCCATTTTGCAATTCCAAAATATTTGACAAAATTATAGCCTGTAATTGTCGCATAAAAATTAAAATACAGGATATTTTCATCGTAAGGTAAATTAAAAATTAGAAGTGTAATCCAGCTTAAAGCATACACTGATAAAGCTACGTGTATACTACTATTTATATAAAAATCTAAAAGCTGTTTGGCTATCTTCATTAAACAAAAATAATCAATCTGTTAATAAAGCGGTTAAATGGTTAAAAACTTTCAATTTTTAACTAAAAAATCGTTGTAGATTTCGTTAATTTTGCAAACGCGTAAAAAACGCAAAATAAAACGCAAAACTAATTTGTAATGCTCTAAAATTAGAGCACTTAACAACACAACACAAATGAACACAAACGCTTTTGCATTGCGCCACATTGGACCTAGAGAGCATGACATTAATCAAATGTTACAAACTGTTGGTGCAGAAAGTATAGAACAACTTATCGCAGAGACAATTCCTGCAAATATTCGTCTTAAAAGCGATCTAAATTTAGATCCTGCAATGACCGAATATGAATATGCAACGCATATTAATAACCTATCTAAACTAAATAAAACATTTAAAACTTACATTGGTTTAGGATATCATCCAACTATTTTACCTGCCGTAATACAACGTAACATTTTAGAAAATCCAGGTTGGTATACAGCTTATACGCCATACCAAGCAGAGATTGCTCAAGGTCGTTTAGAAGCTTTATTAAATTTCCAAACCATGATTACAGATCTTACTGGAATGGAAATAGCTAACGCATCTCTTCTTGACGAAAGTACTGCTGCTGCAGAAGCTATGAGCTTACTTTTTGCAGTTAGAGAAAGAGCGCAGAAAAAAGAAAACGTTAATAAGTTTTTTGTATCTAAATACATATTACCACAAACGCTTTCTGTATTACAAACAAGAGCTATCCCAATTGGTATTGAATTAGTCATTGGTGATGAAGATACATTTGATTTTTCTTCAGAATTTTTTGGCGCTATTTTACAGTATCCTGGTAAAAATGGGCAAATAACAGATATAAAATCTTTTATTGCTAAAGCCAATGATAACAATATAAAAGTTGCTGTAGCTGCAGATATTTTAAGTTTAATAAAACTTGAAGCTCCAGGACAATTTGGTGCAGATGTCGTGGTTGGTACAACTCAACGTTTTGGAATTCCAATGGGTTATGGCGGTCCACACGCAGCTTATTTTGCAACAAAAGAGGCTTACAAACGTGATATTCCTGGTCGTATTATTGGTGTTACCAAAGATGCTAGCGACAATCGTGCATTACGTATGGCGCTACAAACAAGAGAACAACATATTAAACGTGATAAAGCAACATCTAACATTTGTACAGCTCAAGTGTTATTAGCTGTTATGGCTGGTATGTACGCTGTGTATCACGGTCCAAAAGGCTTAACGTTTATCGCAAACAAAGTTCATAATAGCGCGTCAACTTTAGCTTCTACGCTATCAAAAATGGGTATCGAGCAAGTTAACACGTCATATTTTGATACTTTACAAATAAAGGCTAATGCTGCTAAAGTAAAAGAAGTTGCAGAAAACAACGAGGTTAACTTCTTCTACGAAGATGACAACACGGTTTTAATTTCTGTAAACGAAACAACTTCTATTTCAGATTTAAATGAAATTGTTAAAATTTTCGCTGAAGCGGAAAACAAATCTGCTATAGAAATTTCTGAATTAACCGAGTCAAATCATATAGATACTGACTTAAACAGAACAAGCGACTTTTTAACTCTAGAAGTATTTAACGCTTACCATTCTGAAACCGAATTAATGCGTTACATCAAAAAATTAGAACGCAAAGATTTAGCATTAAACCATTCTATGATTTCTTTAGGATCTTGTACAATGAAGTTAAATGCAGCCTCAGAAATGTTACCATTAAGCCAAACTAATTGGGGAAGCATTCATCCATTTGCTCCAATAGAGCAAACTGAAGGTTACCAAAAGGTATTAAAAGCGTTAGAAGATCAATTAACAGAAATTACTGGTTTTGCAGCAACATCTTTACAACCAAACTCTGGTGCACAAGGTGAATATGCTGGATTAATGGTAATTAGAGCATATCACGAATCTCGTGGCGATCATCACCGTAACATTTGTTTAATTCCAAGTTCTGCTCACGGTACAAATCCTGCTAGTGCAGTAATGGCTGGCATGAAAGTAGTCGTGACAAAAGCAGACGAGAACGGAAATATAGATGTAGAAGATTTACGCGAAAAAGCCGAATTACACGCAGAAAACCTTTCTGCTTTGATGGTAACTTACCCATCAACTCACGGTGTTTACGAGTCGGCAATTAAAGACATTACAAAAATTATCCATGATAATGGCGGACAAGTTTACATGGATGGTGCCAACATGAATGCCCAAGTAGGATTAACAAATCCTGGTAATATTGGTGCAGATGTTTGTCACTTAAACTTACACAAAACCTTTGCTATTCCTCATGGTGGCGGCGGACCTGGTGTTGGACCAATTTGCGTTGCCAAGCAATTAGCACCGTTTTTACCTGGTAATCCAGTTATAAAAACTGGCGGTGACAATGCCATAACTGCAATCTCTGCAGCTCCTTTTGGAAGTGCTTTAGTTTGCTTAATTTCTTACGGATATATAAAAATGTTAGGTGCTGAAGGATTAAAAGCTTCAACCGAAATAGCGATCTTAAACGCTAACTATATAAAACATCGTTTACAAGGTGCTTTTGAAACTTTATACTCTGGAGAACAAGGTCGTGCAGCTCACGAAATGATTATAGATTGTAGACCGTTTAAAGCTAATGGTATTGAAGTTGTAGACATTGCTAAACGATTAATGGATTATGGTTTTCATGCGCCAACGGTATCTTTCCCTGTTGCAGGAACTATGATGATTGAACCTACCGAAAGTGAAAACAAAGCAGAAATGGATCGTTTTTGTGACGCTATGATTTCAATTAGAAAAGAAATTGATCACGCAGATAAAGATGATGATAATAATCCTCTTAAAAATGCGCCACATACATTAGACATGCTAACTAATGACGAATGGTTACTACCATATTCTCGTGAGAAAGCAGCATATCCTTTAGATTACGTAAAAGACAATAAGTTTTGGCCAACTGTACGTCGTGTAAATGACGCTTATGGAGATCGTAATTTAATCTGTACTTGTGCGCCAATAGAAGAATACATGGAAGCATAATTGCTTTTGGGCATCGTATAATATAAATTCAAATCTGTCTTTTTATTTAGTAGCTAGTATATTTGTATATTAGTAAAAATAAAAAGGCAGATTTTTTTTATGACTATAAAAATTACCGGAACTGGAAGTTATATTCCAGAAAATATTGAGAAGAACGAAGACTTTCATCAACATGAGTTTTTAAATGTAGACGGTTCCCAAATCAATTCCCCAAACGAAGTTATTGTTGAAAAATTCAAGGACATTACTGGTATTGTAGAACGTCGTTATGCAAATGATAAATTAATCGCATCAGACCTAGGTTATTTAGCTGCTGAAAAAGCTATTGAAGACGCTAAAATTGATAGAGAAAATATAGATTACATCATCGTAGCACATAACTTTGGAGACGTTAAAAAAGATGCAATCCAAAGTGATATTTTACCTTGTTTAGCAACTAGAGTAAAACATAAATTACTCATTAAAAATCCTAAATGTGTTGCTTACGATATCTTATTTGGTTGTCCTGGTTGGGTTGAAGGCACTATCCAAGCGCAAGCATTTATAAAAGCTGGAATGGCAAAAAAATGTTTAGTCATTGGTGCAGAAACTTTATCTAGAGTTGTAGACAAACACGATCGTGATAGCATGATTTACAGTGATGGTGCTGGCGCAACAATTATTGAAGCTACAGATGAAGAAGGCGGAATTCTAGCACACAACACTGCTAGTTTTACATACGATGAAGCCTATTATTTATTCTTCGGAAATTCTAACAATCCAGAATTAGATAAAGACACTAGGTACATAAAAATGCATGGTCGTAAGATTTATGAATTTGCTCTAAACAATGTACCAAAAGCCATGAAAGAATGCTTAGACCATAGTGGCGTAGATATTAAAGACGTTAAAAAAGTATTGATCCATCAAGCTAACGAAAAAATGGACGAAGCTATCATAAAACGTTTTTACAGACTTTATAAAACTCCAGTTCCAGAAGGCATTATGCCAATGAGTATTCATAAACTTGGTAACAGTTCGGTTGCAACCATACCAACACTTTTTGACTTAATAAGAAATAATAAATTAGAAAATCAGCAGATAGAAAAAGGAGATGTTATTATATTTGCTAGCGTTGGTGCAGGAATGCACATTAACGCTATTGTTTATAAATATTAATCCGCTTTCGCGGAAAATAACTGATGTACGAAAACACATTTCCGCATAAAAGATATAAGCTTACGTTTCAATTTTTAGAAAAACATATTTCTAAATCCGAAACCATTTTGGATTTAGGTGTAGAAAATCCGTTTACCAAAATTCTAAAGGGTAACGGATTTTCTGTTGAAAACACTAAAGGAGAAGATTTAGATATAGATACTTCAACTATAGAAAATTCAGACGCTACAGTAGTTACCGCTTTCGAAATTTTTGAACATCTACTCTCGCCTTTTACCGTTTTAAAAAGGATAAAAGCCAACAAATTAGTGATTAGCGTCCCATTGCGTTTATGGTTTTCTTCTGCTTACAGAAGTAAAACCGATATGTGGGACAGACATTATCACGAGTTTGAAGATTGGCAATTAGACTGGCTACTAGAAAAAACAGGTTGGAAGATTATTGACCGACAAAAATGGACTAATCCAACCAAAAAACTAGGTATTAGACCAATTTTAAGATGGTTTACACCAAGATATTATATTGTTTACGCTGAACGAATTTCAAAATAATTTAAACATGAAATTCTGCATTATCATACCAGCACATAATGAAGAAGATTCTATTGGATTAACTTTAGATTCTTTAGCAAAACAAACGTTGCTTCCACAAGAAATTATTGTCGTAAATGATAATTCTACTGATAAAACTAAAAAGATTGTTGAAGGTTTTCAGCAAAAATTCAACTTTATAAAACTGGTAAATAACACCTCATCAAATCTACATTTACCCGGCACAAAAATCATTAATGCATTTTATAAAGGTTATGAGATTGCAAACAAAGATTTTGATGTGATTTGTAAGTTTGATGCCGATTTAATTTTTCCGTTTAATTATTTAGAACAGTTAGCATTTCATTTTAATAAAGATGAAACTATAGGAATGGTTGCGGGATATTGTTATATCGAAAAAAACAACCAATGGATTTTAGAGTCAATTACTGGTAAAGATCACATAAGAGGTGCATTAAAAACGTACACAAAATCGTGTTTTGAAGCAATTGGACAACTTAAATCTTCTATGGGTTGGGACACTATTGATGAGTTACTGGCAAAATATTTTGGCTTTAAAATGGTTTTAGACGAAAACCTTCACGTCAAACACTTAAAACCAACTGGAGCAAGCTACAATAAAGCTGCAAAACATTTGCAAGGTGAAGCGATGTACAAAATGCGATACGGCTTTTTACTTACGTTTCTAACTGCTGTTAAAATGAGTTTAAAGAAGAAAAGTTGGCCTTACTTTTACAACTATTTAGTAGGTTATTTTAAAGCTGTTATGCAAAAACCAGATCGTCTTATTACTAAAGACCAAGGTAAATTTATAAGACAATTGCGATGGAAAGGTATTAAGCAAAAATTGCTTTAGACTTTATAGATTGAAATTAAAAACTCCAATTTTTATAAGCAGAGTTAGATTCTAATTTATTTTCTATTTGATCATCTAATTCTGGAAAAAAATCTATTCCTGTTAGTGTTTCTAGGTGATCTACAGAAGTTACAAATTTATACAATGGTAAATCTGAGTCCTGATGAGGCATTAAAAATGCGATCACCTTTGGTTTACCACTATTGTAATCCATTAATATTTTATAAAATTGATTAGGTACAGCAACGTCTTCTTCACCTATTGTTTTTAAATTTCCTTTTAAAATTCCTCCTGTAATCACAAAAACACCATCATATTTTACTGCCCAATATCTTGTTTTTTGTTCTAATGTATTCCAAATTCCAGAATTAAATTGATGATTTTGAGGTGATATATTACTAGTTAAAAACGTTTCGTCATGAGCTTCTTTACTATATCTTTTATCGCCAGCTGGACATAAATGACCACGATCGTAACCAGATTGTTTATAATTACGCCAATGCGCAGCACCAGTTTTTATGGCGTTATCAATTTCAAAATATGGTCTTTTGTGTTCTTTTTTACTAATGTGTGATTTTTTAAGTTCGTATGCAACCCATTCTGCTTGCTCATGTGGCTCGCTATAACTTAAACTATAGCCATTATGGTGTACGATTTGTCCTGTTGTACTTGTAGGTAAAAAAAATGTTTTTGTATTAACTTTTACCTCTTTACCAGTATTTACAACACTTTGCTTCTCTTTATTATCTAAATAATGATTAGCAAGATAAACTGCAATTAGTAGGATTGCAGATAAAATGGACATTTTTGTGCGTTTACTCATAATTAAACGTTTGTCGCAAAATACTAAATAATGGCTATAAAAAAAGCCTTTCTGTTTAAGAAAGGCTTAATTTTTAAGCTATAGTAATTCTACTGTTTATCTTCGTAGTCGGCAATTTTATTTAGCTTATCAATTTCTTTTTGATATTTTTTATTTGCCTTTTCGATGTTTCCTTTTTCTATTTGCTCGTTATATTTTTCTATTGCTTTTTCATTAACTTTAATGTATTTCTCAACAGTTTCGGTTAATTCTTCTTGCAAATCAGCATACTTTTCAGAAACTTCTTCTAAGTTTTCTTTGTATTCTTTTTCGGTAGCATTAGGTTCTGCCATCAATTCGTTATATTCTTTTTGAATATCTGCAACATCTTCCATAACTTCTTCAGTTTTTAACCAAGAAGGAATACTTTCGTCTAAAGTAGCAATTACACCTCTTAAATTCCCTACTCTTTCTTTAGTGTAAATGTTTGCTTTTTTCATTTCATCTAACTCATAAGTAAGAATGTTGAATTGTTGCCAACCGTCGAAGCCTACAATTCCTGCTTCGGTAGTTTGGTAATTGATATTTCTACCATCATTCATGGCGTACTCTTTAGACATCACTTGATTAGAATCCATGATATAATCACTTTCAGCATTGTTATCTGTAGCATTATCCATTTCTGTTTCTAATTCTTCTACTTGTTCTTCTACAGTATCTACTTCTGTATCTGCAGTTTTGTAATCGCTTTTACAAGACATAAAAGCTACACTAGATACTACTAAAGTTGTTGTTATTAACTTAATTGATTTCATAGTTTTTAGTTTTTTGGTTTATATATTCCAAAACTATTACGATTACTTAATCTGAAGAAATTTTTAAGTATAAACTAATGCTAAATTTTTGACGAATATTAACATAAACTCAATTTTTATTAACTTTTGTATAAAATTTTATGTTAAAAATGTGTTTTTATTTAATTTTTCAAAACAAAAAAGCTCTAAAAACTAAGTCTTTAGAGCTTTTAATATTCTATTATATTTTTACCTATTTAAGTGTTGCTAAACTCGCCTTCAACGTTTCAATTTTAGCCAATGCATCTGCTTCTTTTTTCTTTTCTGAAGCTACAACTTGCTCTGGCGCATTGTTTACAAAACGTTCGTTCGATAGTTTTTTCTGTACCGATTTTAAGAAACCTTCGGTATAATTTAACTCTTCGGTTAGCTTTTTAATTTCGGCTTCAACGTCTATAGCGCCAACCATTGGCACGAAATATTCGTTAGATTTTACTCTAAAGGTTAAAGCTCCTTCAACTGCTTCATCTACATATTCAATCGCTTCTAGATTACCCATTTTTTGGATAATCGCATCAAACGTAGTTGATGATTTTTCGTTATTAATTACCGAAAATCCTATCGCATCTTTAAACGCAATGTTCTTTTCTTTTCTAATAGTACGAATTCCTGAAATCACTTCCGAAGCAAAATCAAATTCTGAAATCAAGGTTTCGTTTATTGGTTTTGCTGTTGGCCAACTCGCTACAATTAACGCCTCTTCTGGCGTGCGATCTTTTATGTAATGCCATAAATCTTCTGTTAAAAATGGCATAAACGGATGTACAATTTTTAAGTTATCTTCAAAAACAGAAATAATTGCATTGTATGTTTTAGCATCAATTGGTTGCTGGTATGCTGGTTTTACCATTTCTAGTAACCAACCACAAAAATCGTCGTAAATTAACTTGTAAATAGCCATTAGCGCATCGCTTAAACGGTATTTACTAAAGTGATCTTCAATCTCGATTAATGCTTTTTGGAATTTAGATTCGTACCACTCTATCGCAATCTTACTTGCTTCTGGTTGTTCTATGCTTTCCGAAACTTCCCAACCATCAACTAAACGGTAGGCATTCCAGATTTTGTTACCGAAACCTTTTCCTTGTTGGCATAGTGATTCGTCAAACAATAAATCGTTTCCTGCTGCGCTACTTAATAATAATCCAACACGAACACCATCGGCGCTATATTCTTCGATAAGTTTTAATGCGTCTGGCGAGTTTCCTAAAGATTTACTCATTTTACGACGTTGCTTATCGCGTACCAATCCAGTTAAATATACATTCTGGAAAGGCTTTTCATCTTTATACTCGTAACCAGCAATAATCATACGTGCTACCCAAAAGAATAAAATATCCGGTCCTGTTACCAAGTCGTTTGTTGGGTAATAGTACTTAATTTCTTCGTTTTCTGGATTGCGAATACCATCAAACACCGACATTGGCCATAACCATGATGAGAACCATGTATCTAGTGCGTCTGTTTCTTGAGTTAAGTCGCTAGTTGTTAGTTGTTGGTTGTTAGTCTTTTCTTGCGCAAGCTTAACAGCTTGCTCAAGAGTTTCAGCAACTACAAAATCTTCTTTTCCGTCGCCATAATAGAATGCAGGAATTTGTTGTCCCCAAAGTAATTGACGAGAAATATTCCAGTCGCGAATGTTTTCCATCCAGTGACGATACGTGTTTTCGAACTTTTTTGGAAATAGTTTTATATCTGCGTTTTCTCCTAAAACTGCTTCAATAGCAGGTTTTACCAACTCTTCCATTTTTAAGAACCATTGGTCGCTTAATCGTGGTTCGATAATGGCTTTGGTACGCTCAGAAATTCCAACACGGTTATTATGGTCTTCAATTTTTTCAATTAGACCTAAACTTTCCAATTCTTTTACAATCTCTTTTCGAACTTCAAAACGATCCTTTCCTTCGTAATGTAAACCGTAACTGTTTAATGAAGCGTCTTCGTTAAAAATATCGATCACTTCAAGGTTGTGCTTATCGCCCAACACCTTATCGTTTTCGTCATGTGCAGGCGTTACTTTTAAACAACCTGTACCAAATTCAACATCAACATAATCGTCTTCAATTATAGGAATTAGACGATTACAAATTGGCACTATCGCTTTTTTTCCTTTTAAATTGAAATGACGCTCGTCTTCTGGATTGATACAAATTGCCGAATCACCTAAAATAGTTTCAGGACGCGTTGTAGCAATAGTTAACGTATCGTCGCTACCTTCAATTTGATATTTTATGTGGTATAGTTTTCCTTGCTTGTCTACATATTCAACTTCTTCGTCCGATAGTGTTGTTTTTGCTTCTGGATCCCAATTTACCATACGGTAACCGCGATAGATAAGTCCTTTGTTGTACAAATCAACAAACACTTTTATTACAGCTTCGCTCATATCGTCGTCCATAGTAAACTTGGTACGATCCCAATCGCAAGAACAACCTAGCTTTTTAAGCTGCTCAAGGATTACGCCACCATATTCGTGCGTCCAATCCCAAGCGTGTTTTAAAAACTCGTCGCGTGTTAAATCGTTTTTATCGATGCCTTGCGCTTTTAATTTGGCAACAACTTTGGCTTCGGTCGCAATAGATGCGTGATCGGTTCCTGGAACCCAACAGGCGTTTTTACCTTGTAAACGCGCACGACGAATTAACACATCTTGAATGGTATTATTCAACATATGTCCCATGTGAAGTACTCCTGTGACATTTGGCGGTGGAATAACTATGGTATATGGTTCTCTCTCGTCTGGTGTAGAATGAAAGTAGTTGTGTTTCATCCAGTAGTCGTACCATTTGTTTTCTACCTGTTGTGCATCATATTTTGATGGAATACTCATCTTTGGAATAGTTTTTGAATTATAATTGGCAAAAATACTTATTATTCTGTTTTATAGAAATTATTAAACAATGAATTACGTATAGTTAAATTATTCAAAAGTATTTGTATGTATGCTTTACGTCTAATAATTTTGCTACTGGAATAAAAAGTAATTACATTTACAAACCATATAAAATTTTATACAATGAAAAAATTAATGACAATTCTGTTTATTGGATTAATTAGCTTATCTGTAAATGCTCAAGAAAAAGTAGCTAAGATTGAGTTTAAAGAAACCACAATTGACTACGGTACTATTGAGAAAGGAGCTAATGGCTTTAGAACATTTGAATTTACCAATACAGGTGATGCACCATTAATTATATCTAAGGTAAGTTCTAGTTGCGGATGTACTGTACCAAAAAAACCAAAAGATCCAATTATGCCTGGTGAATCTGGTGAAATTGAAGTAAAGTACGATACTAACAGAGTTATGCCTATTAGAAAAACTATTACTGTTTTATCTAATGCAGACACACCAACAGTTTCTTTAAAAATTAAAGGAAATGTTATAGATCCTTCTAAAACTAGTGTTTTAACTAAGAAAGAAAAAAGTGTTATGGAACAATAATACTTTTAATAATACATAAAAAAAGCCGAAACTTAAGTTTCGGCTTTTTTTATTCTAAAGGTGATTTTAAAGTTAACTTAAATTGCCTTTCAAATCCATTTCTATCTACTTTTATTTGTAATATTTGACCAGATTCTTGAAAGAAATAACTATTTAATTTATCTAAACTCATATTTTCGGTTAGCTTTTTATTAATTGCTACAATCCTATCGCCTATTAGTAAACCTGATTTTTCAGCTGGAGAATCAGGCACAATTTGATAAATCACGTAAGTTGGTTTTAATTGATATCTATAATTGGACTTAATTACTCCAGACACATTTACATGATACCTATCGCTAAAACTTATAGTAGGATTGTTGTACGGATCTATTTCCATTACCATTCTTACTCCACTATGTTCAACTAAAAGTCCACTTTTATTGTAACTAAAAGGTGCTCTAAAATTAGAATTAGGTTTAAGATATAATTTAGAATTTGGGTAATCAAAAATACAATTAAAACGTTTTAAAATTTCTCCTCCTAATGAACCATTTCTATCATAAAAAGACTGAACAGAAGACACAGTTAATAAATCCGGAAAAGCAACTTTAGGGTTTTTAATTACAAAATCTCCTAATTTTAAAGCTTCTATTTTAGAGCGTTTACCGTAAACACTACCGCTTAATCCTGCACCTAAATAGTCTGTAAAATAATTTGTACCAACAACTATTTGCTTTTTATCATTTTCAAAAAGCCAAATAGCATCACTACTACCAGAATCTAATAACATATTAACTGGTATGTTTTTTTTAGATTCTAAATCTACTTTTGCACTTAAAAACGGTTTGTTATAATTAAAAGTTAGATCAAAAGACTGATATTTTTTACAGTTTTTATATTTAAAGCGTTCTGGTTTATAAATTTTAATATGCTTTTTATTATAATCGATTTGCACTACAAAATCCTTAAAAACATCATATCCAATAATACCATCTATTGCTTTACCTAATTTTGGCGCAAAATTTAAATCGGGATCAAATACAGCAAAAAAAGCCTGATCTTTATTTACTGCTTCTCCTATTTTAAAAACATTATGACTAGACCTTAAAGCTTGCAGATTAGAGCCATTTCCTAAGCCTCTAACTTCAATTTTTTCAGCATTTAAAATCTGTAAAGAATCTGACGCTTTTAAAAAATTAAACACAATTGGTTTGCTAACACCTGTATCTAATAAAAACTTTAGTTGTAAACCGTTAACTTCTACGGGAATTAAAATGACGTTATTAATCATTTCAAAATCAATTTTATCATAGCTTATATCATCAGGCAAAACATATTGACTTTGAGAATAAAGCTTACCAACAAAGCAAAGACAAATGGTGTATATAAATAATCTAACAAGCATTTAAAAAGCAGAAAAAAGACGTCTTCTTAAATTTACAAATCTTTATTTAGATTTTAATTTTTAACACCTAATATTTAGAATTAATTATAATAATTTTCGCAAATTTGCATGACAAATAAAAGTAAAAATGCCAGCAATTTCACAAAAGGGGCAATCTATGCCTCAATCACCAATAAGAAAACTTGTACCATTTGCAGAACAAGCTTATAAAGACGGAAAAACTGTATACCATTTAAACATTGGTCAACCAGATATTAAAACGCCGCAAGTTGCTTTAGACGCTGTTAAAGTACACTCTTTAGACATATTAGCTTACACAAGATCTGAAGGATCTGAAGGCTACAGAAAAAAAATAGCCGACTATTACGAAAAAAATGACATTCATGTTAATCACGACGACATTATAGTAACTACTGGTGGTAGTGAAGCATTACTTTTTGCTTTTGGAAGTATCATGGATGTAGATGATGAAGTTATTATACCAGAACCATTCTATGCAAATTACAACGGATTTTCTACTGCTTCTGGCGTAAAAGTTGTTCCTGTAATTTCTAAAATTGAAGACAATTTTGCATTACCTGCTATAGAAGAGTTTGAAAAATTAATTACTCCTAAAACAAAAGCAATACTTATTTGTAATCCTGGAAATCCTACAGGATATTTATATTCTAAAGAAGAAATTAAAAAACTAGCAGACATTGTAAAAAAACATGACCTGTTTTTAATAGCAGACGAAGTTTATAGAGAATTTGCTTACGATGGAGCAAAACACTTCTCTATTTTACAAGAAGAAGGTTTAGAAGACTATGCAATTGTTATAGATTCTGTATCAAAAAGATATAGTATGTGTGGCGCACGTATTGGTTGTTTAGTATCTAAAAGCAAAGAAGTTATAGCAACAGCTTTAAAATTTGCTCAAGCACGATTAAGTCCACCAACCTTAGCTCAAATCGCAAGTGAAGCTGCATTACAAACTCCGCAAAGTTACTTTGATGAAGTTATTGAAGAGTATGTAGAAAGACGTAACGTGTTAATCGAAGAGTTAAGTAAAATAGAAGGCGTAAAAGTAGCAAAACCAAAAGGCGCATTTTATTGTATTGCAGAGTTACCAGTTAAAAATGCAGATAAATTTGCACAATGGTTATTAGAATCTTTTGATGTAAATAAAGAAACTATAATGGTTGCTCCTGCAGCAGGTTTTTACAGTACGCCTGGTGTTGGACTAAACCAAATTAGAATCGCTTATGTTTTAAACAAAGACAGTTTAATTAAAGCTGTAAATATTTTAAAGGAAGCACTTAAAGTTTATAAAGATTAGTGCAAATATTAGACAACATATCTTTAAAACCATATAATACGTTTGGAATAGATGTAAAAGCAAAACATTTTGCATCTATCCAAACTATTGAAGAGTTAAAATCATTATACTCAAACAATAATTACCCTAAAAAGTTTTTAATTGGTGGCGGTAGCAATATGCTTTTAACTCAAGATATAGATGCTTTAGTAATTCACTTAAATTTACAAGGCATACAAATTTTAAAAAAAGAAGACAACTTTGTATATATAAACGTAAAAGCTGGTCAAAATTGGCACGACTTTGTACTTTGGACACTAGATAACAATTATGGCGGATTAGAAAACATGTCTCTAATTCCTGGAAATGTTGGTACAGCACCAATACAAAACATTGGCGCTTACGGTGTAGAATTAAAAGATGTTTTTTATTCGTGTGAAGTACTAAACCTAGAAAACTTACAAATAGAAACCTTAACCAATAAAGCTTGTAATTTTGGTTATAGAAATTCTATTTTTAAAAATGAAGCCAAAGGAAAATACATCATCCTAAGTGTTACCTTTAAACTAACTGTTAGCAATCATTCGTTAAACACAAATTACGGCGCAATTACAACACAGTTAGAAGCTATGCAAGTTAAAGATCCAACAATAAAAGACGTATCTAACGCAGTAATTGCTATAAGAAAAAGTAAATTACCAGATCCAAAACAGATTGGTAATTCAGGAAGTTTTTTTAAAAATCCAATTATTTCAAAACATCAATTTAAAGATTTAGAAAAGAATTTCCCTAACTTACCACATTACGTCATTTCTGATACAGAAATAAAAATTCCAGCTGGTTGGCTAATAGAAAAAGCAGGATTTAAAGGAAAAACTTTTGATAATTACGGCGTACATAAACAACAAGCATTAGTCTTAGTTAATTATGGTGGCGCAACAGGACAACAAATCTTAGAATTATCAAAATTGATACAAAAAACAATTTATCGTATCTTTAATATTTCAATTGAAGCAGAAGTCAATATTTTTTAAAAATAAAATCTTCATTTAAAAATAGATAAACTAACTAATTACACTTAAAATTTTGAATTTTTCTCTTGAAGATAGTATAATAACCCATTTAAAAAATGGAGACAAAATTGCAATTAATTTACTTTACGAAAATTACGCAGATGCACTTTTTGGTGTAATAAAAAAAGTAATAAGTGATGACGATCTAGCCCAAGATGTACTTCAAGAAACACTTATAAAAGTTTGGAAAAAAGGTAAAAGTTATGATCCAGAAAAAGCAAAACTATTTACTTGGCTTTACCGTATTGCTTACAATTCTGCAATAGATAAAATTAGATCTGTTAACAATAAATCTTCTAAAGAAATCCAAATTGAAGATTCAAACGTATATAAACTGACTACCAAAAGTTTAAACGAAGATGTGATGGATATAAAAAAGCACCTTCACACCTTAGACATTAAATATCAAGAAGTCATAAATGCACTGTTTTTTGAAGGTATGACCCAACAAGAAGCTAGTGAAGAATTAAACATACCGTTAGGTACAATAAAATCTAGATTAAAAATAGCATTACGTGAATTAAAAAAAATTTACAACCCTTAATCTAATAATGTGATGAATGTAAATGAAAAAATAACTACTTTTTTAAACTCTGGTTTATTAGAACAATATCTAATTGGCCAAACCAATACGTCGCAAACTTTAGAAGTAGAACATTATTTAAAAACATCTCCAGAAGTTAACAAAGCCTACAAAAAGCTTGAAGAACAATTAGAGTTTACAGCACAATTACATGCTGTAAAAGCGCCAAAAAATGTTTTAGATTCTGTTTTAAATTCTATTGAAGAAACTCCTGTTGTAAAACTAAACACAAAACCAAAAAGAAAATGGTACAGTTTAGCAATAGCAGCAAGTGTTGCAGCATTACTATTTGCTGGAAGTTCTGCGTATTTATACATGCAAAACAATCAGCTTTCTAAAGAAAATCAAGTAATTGTAGACGAGATTTTTGATCTAAGAGGTGACATTACAAACAACAATAATAAGTTAAACGACATCTTAGAACAATTTAAACAATTAAATAATCCAGAGACCGAAAAATACGTACTAGAAGGTAATAGAAGCGCAAAAGACCTAAAAACTGTAGCATATATAAATCCTAAAGAAAAAAGATCTATGATAGATGTTGTTTCTTTACCACAATTACCAGACGATAAAGTTTACCAAATTTGGGCAGACATACAAGGTAAAATGGTAAGCTTAGGAATACTAAACGAAGCCGATAGAAAGCTTCAAGAGATACCTTACACTGAAGACGCGCTAGGTTTGAGTATATCTATAGAGCCAAAAGGCGGAAGCTTACAACGCTCTAACGATACACCTGTTGCCGAAATCTCTTTAAAATTAAATGATTAAATTCATTTATAAATTAAAACTAACAAAAAGCCATACGTTAAAGTATGGCTTTTTTATTATAAAATTTAGTAATTAAATAATATCTTTGCAGTATAATATAAAGACAAAATATTTTGAAACTTTTATTAATTACATTATTACTTTTAGGATTAGGCATTGCAGGAATTGCAATCAAAATTTGGGCAAAAAAAGACGGTAAATTTGCTGGAACTTGCGCAAGTCAAAATCCTATGTTAAATAAAGATGGTGATGCTTGTGGATTTTGTGGTAAAACACCAGATCAATTCGATTCTTGTAATCAACCTCAACACTCTTAAATTACATGATAATACTTGATGTTTTATTCTACAGCTTTGTAGTTGTAGTCCTAATACAAGTATTATATTACGGCGTACTTTTTGGAAGTTTCGCTTTTTCTAAAGCAGAAAAACCCAAAGGTAAAAACCTACCTATTTCGGTTATCATTTGTGCAAAAAATGAAGCTGAAAACATTTCACAATTTTTACCTTCAGTAATAAATCAAAATTATCCAAATTTTGAAATCGTATTAATTAACGATGCTAGTTCTGATGAAACTTTAGATGTTTTTGAAAGCTTTAAAGCGCAACATAACAATATAAAAATAGTTAATGTTGAAAATAACGAAGCATTTTGGGGAAACAAAAAATACGCTCTAACATTAGGAATTAAAGCAGCAAGTTTTGATCATTTACTTTTTACAGATGCCGACTGTAAACCTTTATCTACACAATGGATTACTAAAATGTCTGGTTATTTTTCAGATCAAAAAACTATTGTATTAGGTTATGGTAGTTATACGCCAGTAAAAAAATCGATATTAAATAAACTAATACGTTTTGAAACGTTACTTACAGCTGTTCAATATTTTTCTTACGCAAAAATAGGATTACCATATATGGGCGTTGGTCGCAACTTAGCTTATCATAAAGACGAGTTTTTTAACGCAAATGGTTTTATAAACCACATAAAAATAAGATCTGGTGACGACGACCTTTTTATTAATGAAGTCGCAACAGCAAAAAATACTGCTTTAGCATTAGACCCAAAGTCGTTCACAACATCTATAGCAAAAACAAGTTTTAAAGCTTGGTTTAGACAAAAAAGAAGACATGTTTCTACTGCAAAACATTATAAATTTAAACACAAGTTTTTATTAGCGTTATTTTACATTAGCCAAGTTTTATTTTGGGTATTTGGTATACTTTTATTGTCTACCTTACATTTATGGCCTTTTGTATTAGGCATATGTATTATTAGGCTAATTATTCAGTTTTTAAGTTTAGGATATGCTGCAAAAAAACTTAAAGAAGTAGATTTAATTTTAATGTTACCTTTTTTAGAAATTTTCTTACTTATATTGCAATTCTGTATCTTTATAAATAATCTAATTTCAAAACCAAATTATTGGAAGTAAAAGAAGCTATACAAAAAGCCAAAAACAACGATCAAAAAGCATTTAAATACCTTTTAAATACATATTGGGATCAAGTATATGGATTTCAGCTTAAACGCGTAGAAAATGAAAATGATGCAGAAGACATCACAATTCAAACCTTTTCTAAAGCGTTTGATAAAATAGATACGTTTAACGACAACTACACCTTTAGCACATGGCTTATTACCATATCAAAAAATATTCATATTGATATTGTAAGAAAAGAAAAACACTCTATCAAACAAGCTTTAACTAGAACAGACGATGAGGTTTATCAAGTTTTAGACGAGTCACCTTCGGCAGAAGATAAACTTATTACTGAACAAAATTTGGCTCAACTTTTAAAAGATATTAAAAAGCTAAAATTGCACTATCAAGAGGTTATTAACTTAAGATATTTTCAAGAGTTAAGTTATAAAGATATTTCAGAGCATTTAAACGAGCCAATTAACAACGTAAAAGTTAAGTTATTAAGAGCTAAAAAACTGCTTGCCGAGATTATTCAAAAACAATAATGAATTTCAACTTAAAAAAACTTGGTCCTGGTTTATTATTTGCTGGAGCAGCAATAGGTGTTTCGCATTTAGTACAATCTACACGTGCTGGAGCAGAGTTTGGTTTTGGATTTATTTGGGCTTTATTACTAATCAATCTTATAAAATATCCTTTTTTTCAGTTTGGACCAAGATATGCTTTGGCAACAGGAGAAAGTTTACTAGAAGGCTACAAAAAATTAGGTAAAGGTATTTTATTCACCTATTTTATTTTAACCTTTCTAACCATGTTTACCATTCAAACTGCAGTCACCATTGTCACAGCAGGATTAGCAAGTTCATTATTTGGTAGCATTTTTTCTGTAGAAATCTGGACAGTAATTATCCTAATAATTTGCGCATTAATTATTTTAAGAGGAAAATATACAGTACTTGACAAACTAATGAAGGTTATTGTAATTACTTTAACCATAAGTACTATAATTGCTGTAATTTTAGCTCTTAAAGGAAATACGCAACCCATAACAATAACGCAAATCATACCAGAAAACGCCAAAAGTATTGCCTTTTTGATTGCGTTTATGGGTTGGATGCCAGCACCTTTAGATGTCTCTATTTGGCAATCCCTTTGGGCTATAGAGAAACAAAAAAACAATCCAAATTATGATGTAAAAACTGGATTATTCGATTTTAATATTGGATTTATCGCAGCTATTTTTGTTGGCTTAGGATTTATAGCTTTAGGCGCTTTGGTAATGTTTAATTCTGGCCAAACCATAAGTCCGCTAGCTTCTGTTTTTGCCAATCAATTAATAGAATTATACACAAAACAGCTTGGTAATTGGTCGTATGTGATTATTGGTATAGCAGCATTTACAACTATGTTTAGCACTACACTAACTACATTAGATGCATCTCCTAGAGCGATGACAAAAACTGCAGAACTTATTTTTAACACCAGTTTTAAAAACGGATTTTTATTTTGGTTAATACTATTAGTTTTAGGTACTGTATTAGTGTTTTTCTGCTTACAATCAGAAATGGGTTTACTAATTAAAATTGCAACCATTTTATCTTTTATAACTGCGCCTTTTTATGCTATAGCTAACTATAAACTAATCACAAGTAAACATACTCCGTTAAATTGGCATCCAAGTTTAAAACTTAAACTAACAAGTTGGTTTGGTATATTATTTTTAATTGGATTTAGCTTTTGGTACTTAACAACACTATAGTTTTTATTCACATTATTTACTCGTATCTTTGTGACTTGATTATTTAGATATGAACACAGAGAATACTTCAAATATATTACCAGAAAGAAAACCTAAACCAAAATGGCTTCGTGTAAAATTACCTACAGGTAAAAAGTATACCGAGTTAAGAGGCTTAGTAGACAAATACAAACTTAATACAATTTGTACTTCTGGAAGCTGTCCAAATATGGGCGAATGTTGGGGCGAAGGTACTGCAACCTTCATGATTCTTGGTAACATTTGCACTAGATCATGTGGCTTTTGCGGTGTTAAAACTGGTAGACCTGAAACTGTAGATTGGGACGAACCAGAAAAGGTTGCTAGATCTATAAAAATAATGAAAATCAAACACGCTGTTCTTACCAGTGTAGATAGAGATGATCTTAAAGACATGGGAAGTATCATGTGGGCAGAAACCGTTAAGGCTGTAAGACGTATGAATCCTGAAACTACTATGGAAACTTTAATCCCTGATTTTCAAGGTATAGAAATGCACCTTGATAGAATTATTAATGTTGCTCCAGAAGTTGTTTCGCATAATATAGAAACCGTTAGGAGATTAACTAGAGAAGTACGTATTCAAGCAAAATACGACCGTAGTATGCAAGTTTTAAATTATTTAAAACAGCAAGGACAACGTCGTACTAAATCTGGAATAATGTTAGGTTTAGGCGAAACTAAAGAAGAGGTAATTGAAACTTTACACGATTTAAAAGAAAACAACGTAGATGTTGTTACTATTGGACAGTATTTACAACCAAGTAAAAAACATTTACCTGTAAAACGTTTTGTGATGCCTGACGAATTTAAAGAATACGAAGAAATTGGTCTTAAACTTGGTTTTAGACATGTAGAAAGTAGCGCCTTAGTTAGATCTTCATATAAAGCTCAAAAACATATAAATTAATGATAACGGTTGCTATTAACGGTTTCGGTCGTATTGGTAGGCGTGTTTTTAGATTACTACACAATCATCCATCTATAAAGGTAATTGCTATTAATGATTTGGCTGATGCTAAAACATTAGCACATTTATTAAAATACGATAGTATTCATGGTGTTTTTCCTGCTGAAATTTTTTCTACTGAAAATTCCATAGTAGTAAACAATAAAAAAATTCCATTAGATAATAAAAAACATCCTAAAGACATTGATTGGTCTACACTACAACCAGATTTTGTCATTGAATCTACTGGTAAATTTAAAACTTCCGAAGATTTAGAATTTCATCTTAAAAACGGATCTAAAAAAGTAATTTTAAGTGTTCCGCCAATTGACGATACGATAAAAACAATTGTTTTAGGCGTCAATCAAAATAGTTTGGATGGTAGCGAAAAGATAATTTCTAATGCATCTTGCACGACAAATAACGCTGCACCAATGTTTAAAATTATTAACGATTTATGTGGTATAGACCAAGCTTATATAACTACAGTACACTCCTACACTACAGATCAAAGTTTACATGATCAACCACATCGTGATTTACGTCGTGCTAGAGCTGCAGGACAAAGTATAGTTCCTACCACAACTGGTGCTGCTAAAGCATTAACCAAAATATTTCCTGATTTATCTAATGTAATTGGTGGTTGCGGTATTAGAGTTCCTGTTGCAAATGGATCTTTAACAGATGTTACATTTAATGTAAAAAATACTGTGACCATAGATCAAGTAAATAACGCATTTAAAGTAGCTGCTCAAACAACTTATAAAGGTATACTTGAATATACAGAAGATCCGATTGTGTCTATAGATATTGTAGGTAATACACATTCTTGCATTTTTGATGCACAAATGACGTCTGTAATTGGTAATATGGTAAAAATTATTGGTTGGTATGATAATGAAACTGGATATTCCAGTAGACTAATTGACTTGATTATCAATTTATCGGACGAAAGTTAAGATTTTTCGGATAAATAATTATATTTGTGTGTTTTAAAGATAACATGACTAGCCTTTTCAAAACATACATTATTCCGTTTTTAGTAGTTTTGCACTTTAGTTTTGCGTATTCACAAGACTTAAGTCAAAAGGAAATTGATGCGATTAAAAACAAAATTGCTTTTGATATTAATTTTGCTCAAAAAAATATCAATAACAATGAATATTACAAAGCGCAAGACGATCTTGACCAAGCGTTAGAATTAGCCAAACAAATTAACGATAATAAAAGCATTGGATTAATATATTCTAAAATTGGTAAACTTAACTACATTTTAGAAGATCCAGAAGAAGCTATTAAAGTACTTGTAAAAGCTATAGAAAAACAACGTTTTTCTAAAGACAATATTAATATTGCCGAGACTTACAAAACTTTAGGTCTAGTTTATTTAAACTATAAAAAGGAATACAATTCGGCTATAGACTATTTCAATTCTGCTATTACCATTTTTGACGATAAAGATTTACATGCATACGAAGCCGAAACTATAATGTATAAAGCAGATGCGTATACAGCTTTAAAAAGTTATACCATTGCAGAAGAATTATACGAAGAAGTTATTAGTATTTCTAAAAGATACCAAAACAACAAAGTACTTAGTAGCACTTACATCAAACTAGCTAATGTAAAAGCTGCTTTAGACAAATTAGAAGAAGCCGATAGTCTTGCTAATTTAGGTTTTCAAATTGCCGAAAAAAATAATTTTAAACACATTTTAAATCTAGGATTTAAAATAAAAAGTCAGATTAAAGAAGAAGCTGGAGAATTTCAATCGGCTAATTACCTACTAAAACAACATCTAGCCTTAAACGACTCTTTACTAAAGGCAAAACGCTCTTATCTAGCGCCAGAAAAGCGTTTAACTTTTATGTTTGATAATCACATAGATTATCAAAAAGAACGAGAAGCTAATCTAGAAAAAGAAGTTAGCAGTTCTTGGTTAGAAAAGCTTACTACCATATTAAGTATAGCTTTAATTACAATACTATCACTTTTAACATTATCGTTGTACAAAAACAATAATATTAGATTAAAATCTAATAATATATTACATAAAAAAAATGCCGAGCTTACCATTGCAATGGAAAAAGCAGAATTAGCTACAAAAACAAAAGCTAACTTTTTATCTACCGTAACGCACGAGCTAAGAACACCTTTGTACGCTGTAACTGGATTAACAAATATGTTACTTGAAGAAAACCCAAAACCTGAACAAGTACAGCATTTAAAATCTTTAAAATTTTCTGGAGATTATTTACTAACCTTCATTAACGATATTCTTCAAATAAATAAAATTGAAGCCAATAAAGTAGATATCGAACCGGAAGTTTTCAATCTAAAAAAGAAGGTAGAAAATGTCATATCAGCATTAAATAATTCGGCTTTAGACAATAACATCACGATTCATTTTGAATACGATAGAGAATTACCAGAAAATTTTGATGCCGATCAGTTAAAAATTTCTCAAATACTAATCAACTTAATAGGTAATTCGATTAAATTTACAAAAGATGGCGACATCTGGATAAGAATAATTAAACAAAAGGAAGCTGGAGATAATCTAGAAGTTAGATTTGAAGTTGAAGATAACGGTATAGGAATTAGCAAAGAAAAACAACAAAATATGTTCGAAAGTTTTTCTCAAGGCTCAATTCAAATTAACAGAAAATATGGTGGTACCGGATTAGGATTATCTATCGTAAAAGGTTTAATTGATATCTTAAAAGGAAAAATCTATCTAAAAAGTGAGCTTGGTAAAGGCACAACCTTTTTCTTTGAATTACCTATGAAAAAGAGCCACCAAGAAATTAAAGTATCTAAAACAAACTTCTTTAAAGACGTAGACGAAATCGAATTAAGCAATATAAAAATACTAGTTGTAGAGGATAATAAAATTAATCAAATGATTACTAAAAAAATCCTGAACAAAATGAAATTGTATTGCGATGTTGTAGACAATGGTGAAGAAGCTGTAGACATGGTAAAAATCAACAACTACGATGTTGTACTAATGGATATTCATATGCCAGGCATTAGTGGTATGGAAGCTACTAGAATTATTAGAACTTTTGATAAAGAACTTACCATTTTTGCATTAACTGCTGTAACAATCGAGGATAAAATGCAAGAATTTGAAGATGCTGGTTTTACAGACATTATCCCTAAACCATTTAAACAAGAAGATTTTGAGCGTAAATTATTTAATGCGCTTATGATTACAGATAAAAAATCGTCTTAAGCTGTTATATACTTATTGATTAAACTATCAAAAGCTTCAGAATTAATAATCTCTGTTTGTATTGGTAAATAATACAGTTTATCTTTTAATAAAGATTCATCTTTTAATCTCATGTAATCTTTTTCAGTGGTTACAATCAGATCTAATTCAGATAACTTTTTAATATCATTTGCAGTAAAATTATAATGATCTTTATAGGCTAAGTGGTTAAACTTAAGTGTATTTTTATTTAAAAAATCAACAAAAGGTGTAGCATTTGCAATTCCAGTAACTAAAGTAAAATCCGGTAAATCTTTTAATGCTATTTTGCTAGAGTTATTAAGTACAAAATCGGCATAACTTATATAGCTAAAAAACACATTTTGATAAGATTTTGCGTTTAATTTTAAAACAATTGCTTCCTGTTGTTCTTGACTAATAGTTTCTGGACACTTTGTTACAACTATAACATTTGCTCTTTTATAACCAGATCTTGGTTCTCTTAAATTTCCTGTTGGTAAAACAATATCGTCTACAAATAAATTATGGAAAGTCGTTAGCAATATATTAAATCCAGCGGTTACTTTTCTATGTTGGTAGGCATCATCTAAAATTATAGTTAAAGGCGAATTACAAATTTTAGTTAATTGTGCAATTCCATGTTGTCTATTTTCATCTACTGCAACTTGTATTTCATCTTTAAATTTATGGTAAAATTGAAATGGCTCGTCACCTAATTCAGTCGCTGTAATATTGTCTTCTGCTAATAAAAATCCTTTTGTTTTCCTACCATAACCACGACTTAAAGTAGCTAAGTTAGTTTTATCTTTTAACAGTCTGATTAAATACTCAACCATTGGCGTTTTTCCTGTTCCGCCAGCACTTAAATTACCTACACAAATTACAGGAAAATCGTAAGATTTTGAAGATTTCCAACCTTTATCATAAGCTAAGTTTCTAAACCAAGTTACCAAATAGTAAATAGGTACAACAGGAAAAAGTAAGCGTCTTATTAACTTCATTCAGGATAAAATTTCTGTTTTATTTTAACAGATTACAGTAACGAAAGTAAATATTTTATATTTGTTTTAAATTATTAAACATAAAAAAGTATGCTAATAAAAGACATTATTGAAGCATTAGAAAAAGATGCACCATTACAATACGCAGAAGATTTTGATAATGTTGGTCTTTTGGTTGGCGATAAAAATACTAAAGCAACATCGGCTTTAATCACGCTAGACACAACTGAAGCTGTGGTAGACGAAGCTATTGCAAAAAACTGCAACTTAATAATAAGTTTTCATCCTATCATTTTTAAAGGTTTAAAAAGCTTAACAGGTAAAAACTATGTAGAACGTGCTGTATTAAAAGCTATAAAAAACGATATCGCAATTTATGCAATTCATACCGCTTTAGACAACTACAAAAAAGGCGTTAACGCTATGCTATGCGATCAATTAAACTTAATTAATCAGCGTATATTAATTCCGCAAAAGCAAACCATAAAAAAACTAACAACTTTTGTTCCTAAAGCAGAAGCAGAACAATTACGTAATGCCTTATTTGATGCTGGAGCAGGTAGTATTGGCAATTACAGTAATTGTAGTTTTAATGTAGATGGTATTGGGACATTTAATGCCAACCAAGATGCTAATCCTACAATTGGTAAAAAAGGCGAAACACATTACGAAAACGAAACTCAAATAAACATCACCTTTCCTAAACATTTAGAAACTAAAATTTTAAGCACGTTATTTAAAACACATTCTTATGAAGAAGTTGCTTATGAAATTTCTACATTAGAAAACACAAACCAATCTATAGGAATGGGTATGATAGCTCAATTTGAGCAAGAAATGGAAGAAAAAGACTTTTTAAATTATCTTAAAGATAAAATGAAAGCACCTTACGTAAGACATACGCAATTACTAAATAAAAAAATTAAAAAAGTTGCTGTTTTAGGTGGCTCTGGCAGCTTTGCAATTGGCGCTGCAAAAGCTTCTGGCGCAGATGCTTTTGTAACTGCAGACTTAAAATATCACGACTTTTTTCAAGCCGAAAACAACATTCTTTTAGTAGATATTGGCCATTACGAAAGTGAACAGTACACAAAAAACGGTTTAGTAGCAATACTTACAAAAAAAATTCCTAATTTTGCATTCGTTTTATCAAACACAAATACCAATCCTGTTAAGTATTTTTAAAATATGGCAAAGACAAAAGAAGCAACAGTAGAAGAGCGTTTAAGAGCATTATACGACTTACAATTAATCGACTCTAGAATAGACGAGATAAGAAACGTTCGTGGAGAATTACCTCTAGAAGTTAGTGATTTAGAAGATGAAGTTGCTGGTTTAAAAACAAGACTAGAAAAACTAGATGACAGTCTTGCTAATATTGACTCTGAAATTAGCGCAAGAAAAAATTTAATTGAAGAATCTAAAGCTTTAATTAAAAAATATACAGAGCAACAAAAAAATGTTAGAAATAACAGAGAATTTAACTCTTTAAGCAAAGAAATTGAATATCAAGAATTAGAAATTCAATTAGCTGAAAAGCACATTAGAGAATTTAAAGCTCAAATCGAGCAAAAGAAAGAAGTAATTGCTAAAACTAAAGAACACGCTAAAGATCGTGAAACTCACCTAAAACATAAAAAAGGTGAATTAGATGCTATCTTAAAAGAAACTGAAAAAGAAGAACAAGCATTATTAGAAAAATCTGAAGCTTCTAAAAAGAAAATCGAAGAGCGTTTAGTAAAAGCTTACGAAAGAATAAGAGCTAATGTAAAAAATGGATTAGCAGTTGTTCCTGTTGAAAGAGGTGCATCTGGTGGATCTTATTTTACAATTCCTCCACAAGTACAAATGGAAATTGCTTCTCGTAAAAAAATTATTACAGATGAGCATAGTGGACGTATACTTGTAGATCCAACTCTTGCCGAAGAACAAAAAGAAAAAATGGAAAAATTATTTGCTAAGTTATCTTAAGTCTAATAATCTCTTTAATACAAAAAAAGCCTTCAATAATTTGAAGGCTTTTTTATTTTAAGACAATTTTATTAAAAATAAATTAAGGGTTTAGTAATTTATACGTCTAAACATGAAAAAGAAATTCTCAAATGAAACGATTAATTCCAATCCTATTACTAACATTATTTTTTAGCTGTAATAATCAAGCACAAACCAATCCAAAACAAGATGCTGTAAAAAACGCTAAACCCAAAGAAGTACCTTTAGAAAACGGATTAGCAAAAGCGTATTTTGCTAGTGGCTGTTTTTGGTGCGTAGAAGCTATTTACGAAAGCGTTAAAGGTGTAGAAGAAGCTATTAGCGGTTATTCTGGTGGACATACACAAAATCCAACTTACGAAAAAAGCAACACTGGATTAACAGGTCATGCCGAAGCTGTAGAAGTTATTTATAATCCTAAAGTAGTTAGCTTTTCTACCTTAGTAGATGTGTATTTCGCATCACAAAATCCAACACAAGTTAATGGACAAGGACCAGATCGTGGATCTCAATACCGTTCTATTATTTTTTATCAAAATGAAGCCCAAAAGAACATAATAGAACAGAAAAAATCTGCTTTAGCAAAACAATTAAACGCTACAATTGCTGCTGAAGTCTATCCGTTTCAAAAATTTTGGATAGCAGAAGACTATCACCAAAATTATGAGAAGTTACATCCTGAAAATCCGTATATACAAAACGTTTCTATACCGCGTTTAAAAAAATTTCAAGCTAAAATGCCAGAAGTTTTAAAGGAAAAGCATTAAATTGTATTAAGTTAAGCACAACCCAAATAAACCTAGTCCGTATTTTATGAAAAAAATATTATTTCTAATTACTATAACATTTTTAACAAGCATAAATTCATTTGGTCAAATAAATGACTTTGAATACAATGAAGAATTATATTTAGAATATGCAATTACTGGAATTAAAGAATATTATTATGTTTCTAACATTAAAGAAAAATTTCAAGAGCAATTTGATATTAAAAATTATTTTACAGCAAGTAAAATTATAAGTGACTGTAACCAAAATCCGACTAAAATAATTCTTTACAGTTTTAAAAATTATGAGAGTAATTCTAACGCAAGTATCTACATAGTTATTTCAGATGATAATCTTTTCGATTCATTTTTAATTAGAGGTCATTCTATCATATCTCCTGAAGAGGAGCTAAAACAATTCATCAAAAAAGAAAATAAAGATGAATTATTCAAATGTGGTTTATAATTTATTTAAAACTTATTAGCTTTTATCTCAAAAATTAAAGGATACAATTTGTCTTTAGTAACGTATGTTCCCGATTTAGTTGCTTCTAAATTCGGCAATACATTATACGGACTTTCATCATACTCGTTTAAATAATCAATACGTAAACCAGCTTCGGTTAAGGCGTTAATAACTTCGCTTAAACCATGATTCCAACCGTATT
This sequence comes from Mesoflavibacter profundi, assembly GCF_014764305.1. NCBI lineage: Bacteria > Pseudomonadati > Bacteroidota > Flavobacteriia > Flavobacteriales > Flavobacteriaceae > Mesoflavibacter > Mesoflavibacter profundi. Next base: position 1,882,875 of record NZ_CP061703.1, on the reverse strand, counting down.
CTTTACTTATCATTTTAGCGTTAGTATCTCCGTAAGTTCCTTCATATTCTTCATAAATGGCTTCATCTTGCATATAACCATATTTCATTTTTGGTTGTCCGTCTAAATAATCAAACATCCAAACTATTGGATGAAACTCGACCATATAAAATGTACCTCCATCTTTTAAACGCTCTGCAATCATTTTTCCCCAAGGTTTTAAATCGGGCAACCAACCTATTACGCCATAACTGGTAAAAACAATATCAAACTGTTCTTTTACATGTTGCGATGTGTCTAAAACATTACAACATACAAAGTTGGCATCTAATTTTAACTGGTTATTTAATTGCTGTGCTAGTTTAACACCTTCGTCACTTAAATCTACTCCAGTACACTTTGCGCCTAACCTACTCCAGCTTAAAGTATCTTGACCAAAATGACATTGCAAATGTAATAACGACTTACCTTTTACGTCTGGCAGAGCGTTTAACTCGTATGCATTAAGCGAGTTTTCACCATTTATAAATGCGTCTAATTTGTAAAAATCACTATTGGCATGCGCTTTTACTTTTTCATTCCAAGTGGCTTTGTTTGTACTAAAGGCGTCGTTTAGGTCTTTCATTATTGTAAATTATTGATGATAAATTTCATCTAAATTAAACTAAAAAAGTGATTCAAAATTTCAATTACGTAACTTTACACAAAAACTTATGAGATTACTTTACACAATTTCTATCCTTTCTTTTTTACTTTTTAGTTGTAAAAACGAAACTAAACCAGCCCAAAAAGAAGAAACAAAACCGCTTACAACTGCTGAAAAAATTGCAAACAATTACGGTTTTAAACACTTTAAAGACATTACCGAAATCGGTTTCACCTTTAATGTAGATAGAGATAGTTCGCATTTTGAACGTTCTTGGATTTGGAAACCAAAATCTAACGAAGTCACCTTAATTACCACAAAAGACACAATTACCTATAATCGTAAATCTGTTGATAGCACAAACATAAAAGCCGATCAAGGATTTATAAATGATAAATTTTGGTTGCTGGCACCTTTTCAGTTAATCTGGGATAAAAGCGCTACAATTAGTGAATTTTCAAAAGAAAATACACCAATTAGCAATGTTGAATCCAACAAAATAACGTTAACCTATCCAGATAAAGGTGGTTACACACCTGGTGATGCTTACGACTTTTATTTTGACGATAATTACCAAATCACAGAATGGGTTTTTAGACAAGGTAACAGCAATGAACCTTCTATGATTAATACTTGGGAAGATTATCAAAATTTTAATGGATTAAACCTTAGTTTAACACATAAAAACAAAGAAGGAAATTTTAAACTTTACTTTACAAATATTAAGGTTGTTAAATAAATATTAAACCCAAACTAACTAACATCCAACATAAAAAAGTACCACGTATATAAAGCATAACAAAGTTAAAATTCCGCGTTATGCGTCTCTATATATTCAAAGCGCTTCATTTAAAAAATGAAGCGCTCTTTTTTTGATTTATTATCCTTATTTTTATACTCAGATTACAAAAATCAACTAAAACCAAACACATTGTCTGACTATAAAACCGGTCTTGATTACGCAAAAACACAAGATCAAAACGATACATTAGCGCAGTACCGCAATCAATTTCATATTCCTAAAGACAAAGAGGGAAATGATTGGTTATATTTTACAGGAAACTCGCTTGGACTACAACCAAAAAGCACGGAAAAGTACATTCAACAAGAGTTAAACGATTGGGCAAATCTTGGTGTAGAAGGTCATTTTGAAGCCAAAAACCCTTGGATGCCATACCACGAATTCTTAACTGAAAGTATGGCAAAAATTGTAGGTGCAAAACCTATTGAAGTTGTGGTGATGAACACGCTAACCACTAACCTACACTTGCTAATGGTTAGTTTTTATCAACCAACAAAGACCAAATACAAAATTGTAATTGAAAGTGATGCGTTTCCGTCAGATCGATATGCTGTACAAACACAACTAGATTTTCATGGTTTTGATGCTAATGAAGGTTTAATTGAATGGCAACCACGCGAAGGCGAAGAATTACTAAACATTGAAGATTTAGAAACCATTTTAGATGAACAAGGTGATGAAATCGCTTTGCTTCTAATTGGTGGCGTTAATTATTACACAGGTCAATATTTAGATTTAAAACGAATTGCCGAATTAGGTCACGCCAAAAACTGTATGGTTGGTATCGATTTAGCTCATGGCGCAGGAAATATTCAACCAGAATTACACAACTCAGGAGTCGATTTTGCAGCTTGGTGTACTTATAAATATTTAAATTCAGGACCAGGTAGTTTAGGCGGACTTTTTGTTCACGAAAAACATGCGCACAATAAAGAGTTAAAACGTTTTGCAGGTTGGTGGAGTCACAATAAAGACACGCGTTTTAACATGCGTCAGCCATTAGACGTTACACCTGGCGCCGAAGGTTGGCAACTCAGTAATCCGCCAATTTTATCTATGGCTGCCATAAAAGCGTCATTAGATATGTTTAATGAGGTTGGTATGAAAGCGTTACGCAAAAAATCTGAACAACTAACTGGTTATTTTGAATTTTTAATTAATGAATTAAACAACGATAAAATAAAAATAATCACACCAACAGATCCAAAACAACGTGGTTGCCAATTATCGATTCAAGTTAAAGATGCCGATAAAAGCTTACATCACAAATTAACCGAAGCTAATATTATTACAGATTGGCGCGAACCTGATGTAATACGTTGCGCACCAGTACCACTTTACAACAGTTTTGAAGATGTATTTAAAATGGTAGAAAAGTTGAAAGAAATTTTGTAGATGAAAAATTTTTTTTCACTAATAAAGGATGAAAATATTTTACTCAAAATCAAGAAGAAATCTGAAGCAAGTTTTTGGGAATATCAAATTTTAGGTCTGTTCTATTATCTTTTTAATTTAAGCTTTGACTATTTTATAATAACTGACAAAAAAATAGTTTATGTAATAAAAGATAAATTAATAAAAATTGCTGAATACAGTGATTTTTCAACCTTAGAATTTAATTCTAAAAACGATATTTTTTCTTATAAAAACATTGATAATCAAGAACAAAAATTAAATTTAAATAGACTTAGATTATCATATGAAGAAATTCAAAAAATAAAGAAAGTATTGAATCATAATATTTAGACACTTGATTAAACAAGGATAAAATAATGAAACAAAAAGAAAATATATTAATCATTGGTGCAGGTTTATGCGGTTCACTTTTAGCACTACGTTTAGCACAACGTGGCTATAACGTTAATGTTTACGAAAGCAGACCAGATCTACGTACAACAGATATTTCTGCAGGTCGTTCTATCAACCTTGCCTTATCAGATCGCGGTTTTAAAGCCTTACGTTTAGCTAATGTTGAAGATAAAGCGCGTGAGATTTGTATCCCAATGAAAGGTAGATTAATGCACGATACCAAAGGTAATACCTTTGCATCCAACTATTCTGGTCGTGACAACGAATACATCAACTCTATTTCAAGAGGTGATTTAAACGGAATGCTACTAACCGAAGCCGATACATACGACAATCTAACCATTCATTTTAATACAGAATGCGAAACGGTAGATCTAGACACCAATACCGTTCATTTTAAAAATCGTAATACAAATGAAGCTTTTAACGTGAATGCAGACGTTATTTTTGGTACTGATGGCGCAGGTTCAGAATTAAGAAAAAGCTACTTTTTACAGCGTAAATTCTTGTTTAGTTTTTCTCAAAATTTCTTAACACACGGTTATAAAGAATTAGAAATTCCTGCAGCTGTAGACGGAAGTCATCAAATCAGTAAAGACTATTTACACATTTGGCCAAGAGGTGAATATATGCTTATCGCTTTACCCAATTTAGATGGAAGTTTTACTGTGACGTTGTTTTTAGGACATGAAGAAGGCGAGTATAATTTCAAAGATTTAGATACAGAAGACAACATAAAAGCCTTTTTCAAAGCGCAATTTCCTGATGCTTTAGCGCTAATTCCAAATATTGCTGATGAATTTGCAAACAATCCAACAGGTGCGTTAGGGACTATAAAATGTTCACCTTGGCATTATCAAGGTAAAACTTTAATTTTAGGTGATGCAGCGCATGCTGTTGTTCCGTTTTACGGACAAGGAATGAATGCTTCTTTTGAAGATGTAGCGGTGTTAGATAGCATTATCGATAAACATGAAGGCGATTGGGAAACCATTTTTAAAACCTATCAATCGGTAAGAAAAGCAGATGCAGACGCTATTGGCGAATTAGCCGAAGAGAATTATTACGAAATGCGCGATCATGTTGCTACCCCAATGTTTAAGACAAAGCGCCAATTAGAAATGCAATTAGAAAAGCATTTCCCAGAACATTATTTTTCAAAATATTCGATGGTAACATTCAATGAAAATATTGGTTATCACGAAGCCATGACCAAAGGTCGTGCGCAAGACAAAGCCATTTTAAATATGATTGCAGATAACGAGATATCGATATCAGCAGATATGACTTATGAGCAATTAGAAAAGGCTTTACAAAAAGTACAAGAAAAAACTAACGATATTATAGACGATGACAACGTTGCAAAAACGATGCATCACTAAATTCCTGCGAAAGCAGGAATCTCATAAAAAAGAATAAACTGTCACTTCGAGCGCAGTCGAGAAGTCTCAGGAAGATAAAATAATCAAAAAATAGATTCTGAATCAAGTTCAGAATGACAATCAATATGAACACAAACGAAGGAACTAAAGTAACACCAAGAGGCGCATATCCTCACGTGAAAATGGTCGGCGATTTCATTTTCGTATCAGGAACCAGTTCAAGACGCGCTGACAATACGATTGCTGGTGTAGAACTTATTGACGAAATGAACACCAAAAAATTAGATATCGAAGTTCAAACTAGAGAAGTTTTAAAAAACATCGATAAAAATTTACAAACCGTTGGTGCAAGCTTGAAAGACGTGGTTGATGTAACTACCTTTTTAGTAAATATGAACGATTTTGCAGGTTACAACAAAGCCTACGCCGAGTTTTTTGAAAAAGCAACAGGACCAACAAGAACAACCGTTGCTGTACACCAATTACCGCATCCAGATTTGTTGGTTGAGATTAAGGTGATGGCGTACAAAAGAAAAGAGTAAAGAGAAGAGAACAGAGAGAAAAGACAAAAACTCTATTTTCTATATTCTTTTCTCTATTATCTGTGAATAAAATGAACATCAAAAACTACATAAACGGAGATTTCTCTCTTCCCATTGCTAATGGGTGGATTGACAACTACAACCCTTCAAATGGAGAAGTCTATGGACAAATCCCAAACTCATCAAAAGAAGACGTAGAACAAGCTTATCAAAGTGCTAAATCTGCTTTTCCTAGTTGGAGTCAAACTACTTTAGAAGAACGTAGCAGAATTCTAATTAAGATTTCAGAATTATTAGAAGCCAATTTAGACCGTTTTGCAGAAGCCGAAAGTAAGGACAACGGAAAACCAGTAAGTCTCGCCAAAATGGTCGATATACCTAGAGCTGCAAGTAATTTCAGATTTTTTGGAAATGCCATTACCCAATTTGCAAGTGAAAGCCACGAAAGCGTTGGTCAAAATGCTGTAAATTATACTCTACGCCAACCTATTGGTGTTGTTGGTTGCATCAGTCCTTGGAATTTACCTTTGTACCTGTTCACTTGGAAAATCGCACCAGCAATCGCTGCAGGTAATTGCGTTGTAGCCAAACCAAGCGAAGTTACACCAATGACTGCTTATTTGTTGGGAGAAATTTGTAACGAAGCTGGTTTACCAAAAGGCGTTTTAAATATTGTTCATGGTTTAGGCACTACGACAGGTCAAGCTATAGTAGAGCATCCAAATATCAAAGCTATTAGTTTTACTGGTGGAACAGCAACTGGCACACATATTGCCAAAGTTGCCGCACCAATGTTTAAAAAATTGTCTTTAGAATTAGGAGGTAAAAACCCAAATATCATCTTTGCCGATTGCGATTATGACGATATGCTGAACACAACGTTACGCTCGTCGTTTGCTAATCAAGGCCAGATTTGTTTATGTGGAAGCCGAATTTTTGTAGAGGAAACTATTTATGAGAAATTCAAAGCCGACTTTGTCGAAAAAGTTAAAAGCTTGAAAGTTGGTCATCCTTCAGAAAAAGACACGAATATAGGTGCTTTAGTTTCAAAACCGCACCTTGAAAAAGTGAAAAGCTACATCGAAATTGCTAAAGAAGAAGGTGCAACTATTTTATGTGGCGGAAACGAAGTTACTGTTAAAGGTTATGAAAACGGCTACTATTTACAACCAACAATTATTGAAGTTAAAACAGACGATTGTCGTGTAAACCAAGAAGAAATTTTTGGTCCAGTAGTGACCATTATGCCATTTAAAACTGAAGACGACGTGTTAGAAATGGCTAATAAGGTGAAATATGGATTATCAGCAACGCTATGGACGAATAACCTAAAACGCACGATGAGAATGAGCAACCAACTACAAGCTGGAATAGTTTGGGTAAACACTTGGATGATGCGCGATTTACGCACACCTTTTGGTGGCGTTAAAGCAAGCGGTGTTGGTCGCGAAGGTGGTTTTGAAGCTTTACGCTTTTTTACTGAGGCTAAAAATGTATGTATAAAGTATTAATGTCATTCCTGCGAAAGCAGGAATCTAAATTTTTAATTATTAAAAATTGTTTAACTAAATTTCAACTTGAAACTCTATTTTAATGCCTACTGTTACGTTTAATAGAATAAGTGAATACGAAAATAGATTTAGGAAAATTCGGTTAGAAGTGAATGGTAAATTATTCACAAAAATAAATAATGGCGAAATAAAAAAACTAGAGTTACCTTATGGTAAACATTATTTTCAAGCAAAAATTGATTGGTGTACTTCAAATATCTTAGAAGTAGAACTTATAGAAGATATCGATATAAAGTTAATGAAAGGTAAAGGGTCAACTCTATATAGGACAACCTTTGGATATAAAAAGTATTTATTATTACAGTTGGAAGTCAATTAAATATAACTTCCAATTAACATTAAAAAAGATTCCTGCCTACGCAGGAAGTTATTATGGACTTAAAACTAAACAACAAATACGCACTAGTTTGTGGTAGCACAGCAGGTATTGGTAAAGCAACTGCTTTAGCTTTAGCTGAAGAAGGTGCAAATATTACACTAGTAGCAAGAAACGAAGACAAGCTAAAAGCTGTTTTAGACGAATTACCAAAACACAGAAACCACGATTATATCGTAGCCGATTTTTCTAATCCGATGGAATTAAAAGAAAAAGTTGAAAGCTATATTAAGAATAATCACGGATTTCATGTCTTGGTAAACAATACTGGTGGACCAGCTGGCGGACCAGTTTTTGATGCAAAAATTGAAGAATTTGAAAGCGCTTTTACACAACATTTAAAATGTAATCATGTATTGGCACAAGCTGTTGTTCCGTTTATGAAAGATGAAGAATATGGACGTATTGTTAACGTAATTTCTACCTCTGTAAAACAGCCATTAGATGGACTTGGTGTAAGTAATACCATTCGTGGTGCTGTAGCCAACTGGAGCAAAACCTTGGCTAACGAGCTTGGACAGTTTAGTATTACTGTAAACAATGTGTTACCTGGAGCAACAGGAACAGAACGTTTAACTGAAATTATTAAAAACAAAAGCGCTAAAACTGGTAAAACAGAAGAAGAATCTGCTAATGCTATGAAAAGCGCTGTACCAGCAAAACGTTTTGCAAAACCAGAAGAATTAGCTGCAGCAATCACCTTTTTAGCAAGTGATAAAGCGAGTTACATTAACGGAATTAACCTTCCGGTTGATGGTGGTAGAACAAAAAGTTTATAAGCCTAATATTTCAAAAATATTATTCTTAATTTTATTGAATTGATGAATCTGCGTTAAGGATTGAAAGGTTTGTTTGAGCTCCTCGCAGAGAGCGAGCCTTGAAAGCCTGACCCGATAGGGTAACGCCCAAAATATTATATTATGAGCAAATTATTTCCGCCTATTAATTTTAAAGCATGGATTGAAGAAAATCGTCATTTACTAAAACCACCTGTTGGTAATAAAGTGGTTTGGAAAGATGCCGATGTTATTGTTATGGTTGTTGGTGGACCAAACGATAGACAAGATTATCACTATAATGAAACACCTGAATTTTTCCATCAAATTGAAGGTGATATGGTCTTAAAAGTGATTGAAGATGGTAAACCAAAAGATATTCATATTAAAGAAGGTGAAATTTTTGTGTTACCGCCAAAAGTACCACATTCACCTCAACGTAGTGCAAACACTGTTGGTTTGGTGATCGAATATCCAAGACCAGAAGGTGTTATGGATAAGTTACAATGGTACTCGGATGAAGATACAAGTTTGATTTATGAAGAAGAATTTATGCTTGATAATATAGAAACTGATATGCCTGCTATTTTTGACCGTTATAACGATATGGTTAAAAAAGGTGCTTTTAAAAAATAAATCAAATTACATCTAATCAACACAAAAACAGTTACTAAAATTTAAGATTTGGTAATCCCTTAAACAAATGAGCAAACGCAAACTAAGAATTAACGGTCATTCACACTTACTGCCTTATCCGGAAGAAATTCCGCAATTTATGAAGGATAAAGGTATTTTTTGGGTAGATAAAGACCGTAAATACATGCTTCAAAAAGATTGGAATAGACCTATTACAGATTCTAGTTTTTTCTTAAACGAAAAATTAGAATGGATGGAGCGCAACAAAATAGACCATGCAGTTGTGCTAAACTTATCTCAGTTATATGGTAATGGTTTGCGTGTTGAAGAAATGAAGCAAGCCTTACGTTTTCAAAATGATTTTAATGCTAAAATTCAGCATGAAAATCCAAGTAAATTTACGACAGGATTTGTAGTGCATCCAGGATTTGTACGTGGTGCTTGTTGGGAAATTGAACGTTGTGTGGAAGAATTAGGTATGCGTTTATTGTGTCTACCAACGCATTACATGGATACGATTGGGACTTGGCGTTGTATTTTTGATGAAGAAAACGAACCTATTTTTGAATTGGCCAATAAATATAATTTAGCTGTTGAAATTCACCCGTACGATGGTGAAAAATTTATTAAATTAGAAAATACCTCGTGGCGATTTCATTTGATTTGGATGTTAGCACAATGTGCAGATGCGTATCACTTTTTAACCTTAAATGGCTATCAAGATAAATATCCAAACATGCGAACTTGTTTTGCGCATGGCGGACAATTGGCACAGATTAATTTAGGACGACGCATACAAGGTTTTGATGGGAGACCAGATTTATTTGAAGGTAAACATCACCCAAGAAAAGCTGTAGCGCATCCTAATATTTTCTTTGATACATTGGTACATGATACTGGCGGACTTCAATTATTGATTAAAAATCAAACATCTAAACAAGTCTTAATGGGATTAGACGATCCATATCCTTTAGGTGAAATGGAAAGCGTAAAACAAAGTTCTTATCCTGGTAAAATACTAGATCTAGCTATAGAAAGAGATATTATTAATGAAACCGAACGTGATGCAATATGGGAAGACAATGTAATACGTTGGCTTTGCGGAAATGATGAAGCTGAAAAAGATAAATTATATAAGCGAATTTTAGGATAATGTATTTTTTACCAGAAAAATTAGACGATTATGTTGTTGCACATTCTGAAGAAGAGCCTGAATTACTACAACAACTAACTAGAGAAACCTACCAAAAAATTTTACAACCAATTATGCTTTCTGGACCGTATCAAGGTCGTGTGTTAAGCATGATTTCTAAATTAGTGCGTCCAAAAACTATTTTAGAATTAGGTACTTTTACAGGTTACGCTACACTTTGTTTAGCTGAAGGTTTAGATAAAAATGGTCAAATCCATACTATAGATATTAATGAAGAATTGCATGATTTTCAGCGTAAATATTTTGACAAATCGGCTTATGGAGATCAAATCATTCAGCATACAGGAAGTGCTTTAGATATTATTCCTGCTTTAGATATGACATTTGATTTAGTATTTATTGATGCCGATAAACCTAATTACGTAAATTACTTTCATTTAATTATTGAAAAGCTAAATCCTGGCGGAATTATTCTATCGGATAACGTCTTATGGCACGGTAAAGTGGTTGAGCCTTTAAACGAAAAAGACACATCTACAAAAGCTGTTTTAGAGTTTAATACACTTTTAAAAGACGACCATCGCATAGAAACTGTCTTACTACCAATACGTGATGGATTGACTATTAGTAGAAAAAAATAGGTTTTATGAAGTTAAGAGATATCATAATATTAATTTTGAAATGGCTACCAACAGTAGCAATCTCTATTTTTTATATATTAAATGCTGTAGATAAAATTATTGATTCAAATCAGACCGAAAAGGTGATTTCTAATTCAAGTGTTATGATTTCTACTGGGATTTTCTTACTTGTTTCAGTGATATTATTTTTTTATAACAAGACGATGTTTATAGGAACTTTTTTACTATCTCTTTACATGACTCTTATAGTATTTATACATATCTATAAGGATAAACCTTTTGAGGTCGCAGCATTAATTGTGATTTCAACCATTTTTGCTTGCTATATAAGAAATCCTAAACAATTCAATTAAAACTAAGAGTAATTACTCTCTTTAAAAGCAAAAAAACCTCTTCAACTTGAAGAGGTTTTTTTGTGACTTATTTCAATTTAATTATTGTACAGCTTGTAAAGCATCTATTGTTCCGTAACCAAAACTAGAATGTTTATTTGGATATAGATGTGCAGATTGTTTTAGTTTATTTAAGACTTGGCTTCTACTCCAACTTGGATATTTAGACCAAACTAATGCAGCAATACCAGCTGTTGTTGCAGTAGCTACAGAAGATCCGCCTGTATATTGTCTTTGTCCGTTATAAAATCCTAAAACTGGCGGATGTTTACTTGTATTGTTATCGCCTTCCATTACGATAGTAAAATCTATTTTATCACCTTCGTGACAAACATCGCAAGTTTCATAATAAGCGCCATCTGTAATTCCAGTTACTGCAACTGTTTCGCTCATAGTTGCCGGAAAAATAACACCATACCAATTGGTAAAACTAGTTGATGTTCCTCCAGCAGCAAAAATTAATTTTCCTTTACTGTATGCGTATTTAACTGCATCTTTTATATTACCAATTGACCACGGATAACCTATTGACATCGAGATTATTTTAACATCACTTCTGTTTCCTAATTGAGTTAATGCATCACTTACACCTTTACGCTCGTGATAATCATTTAAAACTACATCTTCCGTAGCTCTGTAAGCCACAAGGTTTGCATTATAAGCAACACCAACTGGCATTCCGTTATCGTTACGTGGCGCTGCAATAGTCGATCCCATTTGTGTACCATGACCACATTTATCATGTGGACCATCATAATTGCTACTCCACCACCAAGAAGAATCTATAAATGTTCCATATTTTTGAACAAAACGACCGTTTGAATATCCGTCGTTAAATCCAGAACTATTTAATAATGTTTGAGATTGAGATACACCTGTATCTATTAATCCTACAGTAATACCTGATCCTGTTGAATAGTTCCATGCTTGTGGAATATTGTGCTGATAGAAGTGCCAAGACACTTGCGCATTATTTGGCGCTACTGTAGAATAATGTGCAGAATTTATAGTTTCTCCATTTTTAGAACAGCCAGAATCTGACAAAGATCGTTGACTACTAGTGTTAGTAGAATAATATTGGTTATATCCATTAGGCTCTAAATACCTAACACCATTGATTGATTTTAAGCGTTTTATTGTTTCAAAATTTTCAACTTGAACATCGATAACATTAATAATATCGTGCTCTACTAATGTTTTTTCGCTTCGTTTATATCCTTCTGTAGCTTCTACAATTTGAAGAATATTTTCTAGGTTTTGTTTTAGTCTTTCAGATTTTACTTCACTAAAATATTCGTCTTCTTGACCATAACCTATTGTTAAAATATTATTACCGTGTGTAACTGCACTCCAAAGTGTATGTGCATCTACTTGGCTCCAATCAAAATCACCAGTAGTTTCTAAACTATTTGTTATAATAGTATTTATTTCTTGAACAGATAATGGCTCTTTTGCTTCTTCTGATAATGATTCTTCTTGATCATTAAGAATGGGTTCGTCTTGACAAGATTGAATTGTAAGGAATACAAAAAGTAAAGTAAAAAGTTTAAGGGAAAAGGTTTTCATACATATAGGTTTAAATGGTTAATTACCTAAATATATGAATATTTAATAATTATAATTGATTAAAATTAAGAATTAATTAATTTAACTGAAGTTTTTATACGAAAAACAAAATTACTTATTACGTTTTATAGAACCAGTAAATTGTTCTAAATCGTCTTTAACTTTATTAAGTTCTTCGTTTACATCTTTAGTGATACTGGTATCGATGCCATGATTTTCGGCAGATTTGGTAATTTCTTGTTTAATATCGTTAGTCGCATCTTTAAGTGTACGCATTCCTTTACCTAATCCTCTAGCGATTTCAGGAATGTTTTTAGCACCAAATAACATGACTACAACCACAAGAATAAAAAACACTTCTGGAGTACTTATAAATAAAAATGTTGTTGCCTTTATCATGCTACAAATATACTAAGTTGTTTGTTTAGTCCTTAAAAATATACCTCTAAAATTTCTGCATTATTAGACTTTAACAAAACTTGATTAATAGACGCTGGAAAAAGCATGGTTTCTCCTGTTTGTAATACATACTCTTTTTCAGCATGTGTAATACTTAACGCTCCAGAAACACACATATATATTACAAATGAATCTGTGTTTGTATAGTCTTTTGTTACTTCACCCTTAACAGGTAAAAAATTAGTTTTGAAATAAGGCGAATGAATTAGCGTATTTGATCTATTTAATTCTTTATCATATAGTGTTTTATAGCTATTCTCTACATTAAAATCTAGTACTTCTAAAGCTTGATCTGTATGTAAATCTCTTGTTTTTCCGGTGGTTTTATCTACACGATCGTAATCGTAAACGCGATAAGTGACATCTGACGTTTGTTGTATTTCTGCCAACATAACTCCTGCTCCAATTGCATGTATACGACCAGTTGGAATATAAAACGCATCACCTTTTGTAACATTTTCGTGATGCATTACATCTAAAACAGTTTTATCTTCTAAATGCTGTTTAAATTGTGTTTTATCAATTTCTTTTTCAAAACCTACAATAATATTAGCGTCTTGATCTGCTTGCATGATATACCACATTTCGTTTTTTCCAAAAGAATTATGGTGAGTTTTTGCATACTCGTTATTTGGATGAACTTGAATAGATAACGGTGTTTTTGCATCTATAAATTTAATTAGCAACGGAAAAGCTTCACCAAACTGTTTATAAACACTTTCACCAAGAAATTCTCCTTTAAACTCTTGTATTAACTGCTTTAAAGTATATCCTTTAAATTGTCCGTCTGCGACGATAGTTTCATCATTAGGTACATCTGAAATTTCCCAAGATTCGCCAATAGCATCACTATCATAATCTTTATTTAAAACAGATTTCAATTTTTCTCCGCCCCAAATTCTATATTTAAATAACGGAACAAACTTTAATGGAACTAACATATTATAAGTGTTTAGAATACAAAAATAAAATTAATTATTTAGTTTACTATAGTTTTATTTGTTGGTCACTATTTATGTAAATTTTAGTATTTTTACCTATTACAAAGCCTATAGTAATGACATTAAAAAATATCGAAACAAATCCTATTTTAGAGCGATTACCAAAACATCTTACGCAATTTATAAAACCTCAAGATTATGAGGATTATAGTGCAATAGACCAAGCTGTTTGGAGATATGCTATGCGAAAAAATGTAGATTACTTAAGCCAAGTTGCTCATCATTCTTATTTAGACGGTTTAAAACAAACAGGAATTAGTATTGATGCTATACCAAATATGTATGGGATGAATCGTATTTTAAAAGAAATTGGTTGGGCTGCAGTTGCAGTAGATGGATTTATTCCACCTAATGCTTTTATGGAATTTCAAGCTTATAATGTTTTAGTTATTGCTAGTGATATTAGACAATTAGAACATATTGAATATACGCCTGCTCCAGATATTATTCATGAAGGTGCAGGACATGCACCAATTATTGCAAATCCAGAATATGCAGAATATTTAAGACGTTTTGGTGAAATTGGTTGCAAAGCTATAAGTAGCGCCAAAGATTACGAATTATATGATGCTGTAAGACATCTTTCTATAATAAAAGAAGCGCCAAATACGCCAAAAGACGAGATTGATAAAGCCGAAAAAAAAGTTGAAGACTTACAACATAATATGGGCAAACCAAGCGAAATGGCTTTAATAAGAAATTTACATTGGTGGACTGTAGAATACGGTTTAATTGGTACAATTGAACAACCTAAAATTTACGGCGCTGGATTATTATCTTCTATTGGTGAAAGTGCTTGGTGCATGACCGATAAGGTAAAAAAATTACCTTATTCTATAGAGGCAACTTTTCAAGATTTTGATATTACAAAACCGCAACCACAACTATTTGTCACTCCTGACTTTGCGCACTTAAGCTTAGTTTTAGAAGAGTTTGCAAATACTATGGCATTACGTACTGGTGGCGCAAGCGCAGTAAATAAATTAATAGAAAGTAACGCTTTAGGTACAATAGAATTAAGTACAGGTTTACAAATTTCAGGAGTTTTTACTAATGTTATAGAAACTAACGGAAAAGTACATTACATACAAACCACTGGTAAAACTGCATTGGCTAATCGTGATAAAGAATTAGTAGGACATAGTACTTTAGAACATCCAGAAGGTTTTGGATCTCCAATAGGAAAATTAAAAGGTATTAATCTTGCTATTGAAGATATGTCGCCAAGAGATTTACGTGCATATGACATTTATGAAGGTGAAACGGTAACGCTTGAATTTGAAGGTAATATTACCGTAACTGGAGAAATTATTACGGGAACTAGAAACCTACAAGGAAAAATTATATTAATAAGCTTTAAAAACTGTACCGTAAAACACAACGATACGGTTTTATTTAAACCTGAATGGGGACAATATGATATGGCTGTAGGAAAAGAGGTTATTTCTGGATATTCTGGACCTGCAGATTTGCATAGTTTTGATCTGATTTCTCATAAAATTAGTAGCAATACCATTCACGAAGAAAAATCGCCAGAAAAGCTTGAACTTATTTCACTTTACAAACAAGTTAGAGATTACAGAGAAGGTACAAATAAGACCATTTCTAGAACTAAAGTTTTAGAGCAGTTACAAGATAAATTTCCTAACGATTGGCTTTTACCTGTCGAGTTGTATGAATTAGCTTTTAAAGGCAATGAAAAAGAATTATGTACTTCTATTTTAAACCATCTAGAAACTATTAAACAAAACCGACCTAAAATTGGTCATTTAATAGATGACGGTATTAAAATTGTAAATGAAGAAGTTGTTTTAAGTTAAATTACTTATAACTAGCTAGCTTTTCTTTTGTAAAACTACTTAGCACTAATTTACCGCTAATTTTGGCGCGTTCTTTAAGTAACGTCTCCCAATTTTCGGTGTTTTGCCAAAGTACGTTTTTAAGTTCTGATAACGCTTCTGGATTATAATTGGCTAATTTATTTGCGAGTTCGATTACTGCTTGGTCTAATTCTTCTATGGTTTCAAAAACATTTGCATAAAGTCCTTTGTCTTTAGCGTATTCTGCCGAATAAAAGTTTTCGGCATCAATAGTCATTTGCGAAAATGCGGTTGCTCCTATTTTTTTAGAAACAGCTGGCTCAATCACAAATGGTCCAATACCAATACTAATTTCGCTTAATTTAATAGCTGCATATTTTGTTGCTAGACAATAATCTGTTGCACAAGCCAGACCAACGCCGCCACCAACAGCTTTACCTTGCACACGACCAATAATAATTTTACCACAGGTACGCATAGCATTTATAACGTTAGCAAAACCAGAGAAAAATAAATCTCCTGCTTCCAGATTATCTATCGCAATTAACTCTTTAAAACTTGCTCCAGCACAAAACGTACGGTCACCGCCACTTTTTAATACAATTAGCTTAACGTTTTTATCTTGTCCTGCGTTAGTGATTACTTGTGCTAATTCTTTTAAAATCGGACTTGGCATAGCATTGTGTTCTGGTGTGAAAAATTCGATAAATGCTATTTGATTTACAAGTGATTGCTTGACGTAAGCTTGAGCCATAATTTTAAATTTAGTTATTTAATTACAAATTTAAGGGTTTAAAATACAAGTAACAATTGTTACAGTATTAGTATTTGTAATTTGTATTTTTGTAACAAATTTAAACTGCAATTATGGGATTATTTGGTTTCTTATTTGGTAATAAAAACGAAAAGTTAAACGATTTTAAAAATAGAAATGCTATTATTTTAGACGTGAGATCTAAAGCTGAATATGATTCTGGTGCAATTCCTGGTTCTAAGCATATTCCTTTACAATCTATACCTACCAAAATAACAGATATAAAGAAGTGGAACAAACCGGTAATTACCTGTTGCGCAAGCGGAATGCGATCTGGAAGTGCTGCTGCAATTTTAAGTAAAAACGGAATTGAAGCTATTAATGGTGGCGGCTGGCTTAACCTTGCTAAAAAATTAGATTTATAATTTAAGCGTATTAAAATCTTCAGGATTATTAATTGGTGATTGGTTAAATTGTAAAGTCCAACCTAAACTATTTGTTAGAATATAAAATTTTGAAAGTTCGCTAATTAATCTATCCTTAGCGTTATTTTTAAGGTTAGACGCTTCTATTTTTTTTGCTATTTGCTGTTTAACCGTTTTGTTAATAGCGTTATAATCTTCGGCTTGAAAAGGATCTAAAAAATCTGCTTGTACATCGTAATACTCTAATTCTGGATATATTTTAAGTTCTGGTTCTGGTATTTTTGTAATGGTCAATACCTTATTTTCTTCATCTAAATCAAATTCAATTTTACTTAAATCGTAAGCAATTGTTACTTCAGCATTAACAACGACAAGAGCTTTTTTTTCTACTTCTATCAAGTCTCCAAAAATTGCTTTAGATTTTTTATAGCTAAATACTTCACTAAAGTTACCTTCTGTCACTACCAACTTACTAACATTTTTAAGTTGTTTTTCGATTAATGCAGAATGTTCTATAACTTCTGTTTTTTGGTCATTTTTACATTTGTTAAACACAAATAAAACGACCAAAGTAAGACAAATACCAAGTATAACTTTTTTCATAATTTAAAAGTAAACAAAATAAGTATAGCTTTGATTAAAGAAGAAATATTCGATTTAAAATCGAAATAAAAAAAAGCACCAAAACAAGCATAACCGATTGAAAATTAGTCTTATTGGTGCTGTATGAAAATTGATTAATAGCATTATAAATTTACTATTATCTTTTATTGATTATGCTTTTTTTCGATAAAATGAGTATTAATTAGTTTAATTAACAAAATGTAAATAATGCCTTACAATTATTTACGGTTTTAATAGTTACCTCTAAATCAAATTATTACGCTTTGCTTTTTGTACGGCTTCTAATTTAGAATGGACTTGTAGTTTAGAATAGATATTCTCTATGTGTTTTCTAACTGTAGATGGGGACAAAAATAAATTATCTGCAATCACCTTATAACTTAAGCCTTTAGATAATTGTTCTAAAACTTCTACTTCACGATTTGTTAAGTGTATATCTTCTTTTGGTATTTGATCAAAATCTACCGGATTACGCAAAAGCTTTAATGTTTTTAAAGCTATGGATGGATTCATTGCTGCGCCACCATTTAATGTATCAACAATTCCATTAAAAAGTTCATGAGGATTTACATCTTTTAGTAAGTAACCATCTGCTCCAGCTTTAATGGCATTAAAGATATTCTCGTCGTTATCAAAAACGGTTAGCATGATAATTTTTATTTGAGGATACTTTTTTTTAACTGCCAAAGTAGTTTCAATTCCATTTAAAACAGGCATTTCTATATCCATTAATAAGGCATCAAGGTTATGGTTTTTCTCTAACTTTTCTAACAACTCGGCTCCATTTAAGGCAGTAAATTTGATATCTATTTCTTCAAAAAAAGACAGCTTTTCTTTTATAGAAGAAATTAAAAAACTGTTATCGTCTATTATAGCAATTTTCATTTTTTAAAATTATTTAGCGTTAGATATTTCCTCCAATACTCTTAGTTGATTTAAGATAACTGACAATTTAAAATTAATATTTTTTAAATGGTAGTTAGAGTTTTGTTTATCTAAATATGCTTTTTTTTCTTGTTGACTTTTAATTTGTTCTGATAACCTCAACACTAAAATTTCATGTTTGTTCTGAGCTGCTTTTAAAATTAAACTGTGCCAACAAACTAGTGTAATTGTTAGTACAAGAGAAAAAACATACAGAGTGATCATTTTGTAGAGGATTAAAAAATATTACTCTCAAAATTAAAATTGAAAACATAAAAATAAAATAAGGCAATTGCCCTATTTAATAGTTTACATTTCAAATTTTATAGTAATTTGTGTTCCTTGATTGGATGATTTCATTTCAAATTCTGCATCAATTTCGTTGGCTCTTTTTTTCATTGATGATAAACCATTTCCTGCTTCTATTGTTGATTGATCAAACCCTTTTCCATTGTCTATTATCGAGATTTTTAAATCATTACCTTCAATCTCAAAATTGACTACTATTTTGGTTGCTTTTGCGTGTTTTACCGCATTGTTTATTGCCTCTTGAATAATGCGATACACATCTATTCCTTGTAGCGAATTAAGTTTAACGTTATCGGTATTTTTTGGATAATTAAATTCAAAATCAATACCTAATAAAGAGGTTTTTGCTGCTTCTATAAAGTTGGTTGTTCTGGATTTTAGGTCTTCAAAAGTAATTTCTTCTTTATTCATTGCCCAAATTGTATCGCGCAAATCGGTAATTGTACTTCTTGTAAATGTGCTAATTGAATCGAATTTAGAATACAATTTTTCTTTAGTAAAATCGAAGTATTTTAAATTATCTAAAGACGAAATAATAAAAGTTAATTGCGAACCAATATTATCGTGTAAATCTTTAGAAATTGCTAAGCGTTGTTCTTGTAAATTGTTTTGATTTTCAATTTTTATTAAGGCTTGTTTTAATTGGTTTTCTTTTATTATCTGTTTGTTTTTTAAGCGTTGCTGTGTATAGACCAAATATCCTATTAACCCTAAAAACAAGGCTAATCCTAAAGCGTAATAAATTAATGTTGTTCTCTTTTTAATTTTTGCTTCCTTAACTAGAATATCCGACTTGGCTTGCGCTAATTGCTTTTCTTTTTTTTCGGTTTCAAATTGAATTTGCAGCTCTTGTATTTTGTTTTCTGTCTGCACATTATCTGTACTATCTTTTAATGCTTGATATTGCTCTTTATATTGCAAAGCATCTTTAAAATTATCCATCTGCTTATAGCAATAAGCAATGTATTGGTAACAATATTGTTCTAAGTGTTTGTAGTTATACTTGTTAGCTAATGCTGCACACTTTTTGTAATATTCTATAGCTTTTTTATAGTTTTTTTCTTGTTGAAATATTTCAGCTTTATGAACATAATTAACAGTAATTCCATAATTATCTGCGATTTTAGTTCTTATTAAAGAAGAACTATCTACATAAACTTTTGCTAATTGATAGTTACTTTTTTCGGCATAAGTATTTGCAATATTGGCATAACCGTAACCCAAACCAATACTATCTTTTAGCGTCTTTTTAATTGCTAAAGACTTTTTTTGATAGTACAAAGCACTATCCACTTTTTTAGACATACTTAATAAAACACCATAATTATCATACACAGGATTAATAGCTTCCAGGTTGTTTTCTTCTTCTAAATATTTTATGCCTTTACGCATATAATACAACCCTTTTTGCATATCTCTAGTTTTAAGATTGTAACCTAAACCGCCATAAGCAATACCTGCTTTTGTTAAGCTGTTTTGTTGTTCTAGAATACGAATAGCATCTAGTGTTAAGTTTAAACTTTGATCAAATTTATTTTGATATGCTTTTAATTGACCGTATTTAAATAATATTTCACCCAAAGCAACACTATCGCCAGTTGTTGTTGCTAATTCAATTCCTCTTTTAAAAAGAACTTCAGATTTATCTATTTGAGATACAAAAGTACCATAAGGTAAATCTATTATTTGTTGTATTACCTGTTTAGGTTGTTGCGTATCTAAAGAAGTATATAAACTATCTATTGTAGTTGAATTAGTTTGCGCATTTAAAAAATGACATAAAATGAAAAAAATTACTGTAAAGCGATGCATAAATAGTTAGTTTAAAGGCTTATAAAGAAAGTTTAATAAATTTAGATTTCAAAAAAAACTAAAAAATAAACACCAACTTGTAAGATTAACTTACTTTTTTGTTGGTGTTTACCGATTAATAGCGCGTTTTTATATGTTTACATTTACAGCTTATAATTTGTAGGCATAAATGGTATCCTTATTGGCTTTGTAGAAAAGTACGCCAGCAATTTCATCTACATGATATTCTGGTTTTTTATCTTTTAACACAATTTCTTTATCAACTTTACCTGTATCTTTATTTACTTTTACTAATCCAACACCATCGTCTAATTTAGTTAGGATAAATTGAGAATTTTCGGTTGCTGCTGTTGCTTTAAAACGTTGTGACATGATCTTAAAAGATTGATCTGCGATAGATGCAAACATATCTGCAGCTCTTTTATTTTCTTTACCAAAATCGTTGTAATTATCTAAATTATTTGCGCTTCCATATCTTGTTTTATTTAATCCTGCTTGATATGAATGTGCCATAGTCATAGCTGTAGATGCCACAGCAACTACACCAGATAAAACCTTCATGAAACCACTTTTTGATGGTGACTTATAGTATTGATGATACACTTGATTACCATCTTTATCTAAAACCATCATATTTTGTGAAGACGCTAAATAAATATTTCCGTTTCTCATTTCCATTTCATTAGGCTCTTCTTTTTCTTCAAATTTTACTTTTGAAAATTCTTGAGCATCACCAGAGTTAGCATCTATACTAAAAATTGTACCATCTGCTGCAATTAAATATCTATTATTTGCCGAATCAAAAGTTGATGCTACAGATAATGAATTTTTATATTTTAAAGGTTTATCCCAAACTTGATCTCCTGTTTTTAAGTTTACAATATTTGCATCTTCGCTAGTAATGTATATTAATCCTTGCGGCGAATTTGCCATAACCATTATATTTTCTCCTGTTTTTAATGGTTTTTTAAATAATGTTTCGCCATTAAAAGAAATCTTGTTTATTCCGCCTTGTTGTATCCCAAATAAAATTCCATCTTCCTGAACATAAAAATGCTGAACATAACCTTTGGTCTTTGGTGCTTTTTCCCAAAGATCTTCTCCTGTACTAGCACTTAAAAAAGCGATTTCAGATTCGTTTTTTTGAGAAAACACACTTTTGTCTCCACCATCACTTTTATTACTTACTACAGCAATACCTTGTGGTAAAATTTCAAAATTAGAAACAATACCTTTTACTTTTCTATCGTCTTGCCAAAGCGCTTTACCATCGGCTCCTATTTTATGAATTCTTGTATTTTTTCCATTTACTGTAGTCTCAAAACCGTAAATTTCTTTTTCAGTTTTATCAGACACCATCCAATTTATGCCTTTAATTTTAGTAGTCCATAAATCTTGTCCTGAATGTGATTTTGCTATTAAACCTTGTGCTGTTGGCACGATTAAAAAATCTTTTAACAACAAAGGTACACCTGTAACACTAAAATCTTTTGCTACGCCAACTCTACCTGGTTTATCTAAGAAAAAACTAAAATCTAATTGCTGATTACTTAAATTATAAACAGCTACTTTAGGTGTCATCTTTTCGGCTTTTGTACCAGTTTTTTGTATACCACTTACTACTAACTTATTGTCTGGTAAAATGATGTTACAGGTATAAATTTGGTTCCAGTTATCGTCTTCAGAATTAAAGATAACCTTACCAGACACATAATTAATTACCGCTCTTTTGGTTTTTGTTATCCCTGCTAATTTAGAGTTTGCACCTTGAGAAACTATTATGTAAGGAGAATCTTCTACAAACAACGTTTCTTCTGGTGTTAACTTACCAAAATTATTAAATGTAAAAACAGGCGAATTTGTCTCTGGATTTATACCTACTAACCCATCGTTTGTAGCAACCACTAAAACGCCACCAACGGTTAATGTCATTTCGTTTATTGAAGCACCAAGATTATAAGTTTGATCTGGTTGTTCTGCCCTTTGAGCAAATACTATTTGCGTGCAAAAAAGGATTAAAAGTAATTTTAAATTATTCATGATCTTGTACGTATTAAAATATTTTATTTTCAACATCTTTTGTTAATGCTAGGCTAACTGCTTGCTGAAACAATTTTACTGTACTAACTAATGTTTTTGTTGAATATCCTCCATCCATCCAAAAATGATAGAAAAAAGAAACTGTATTTGAAGATTCATTATAATAACATTTGACCATTAATACTTCTTTATTTATGGTATTAAAAATGTCTAAGATTTCGGATTTTGAAACATTGTCTTGAAGATTATAAACCGTATTTAATCCTATAAATCTTTTTTTGTTATCTATATCTAGATAGACTGTTCTAGCATCTTCTATTTTTAAATAAGAGTCTTTTACTTCTGAAACTTTTATATATGCAGATTTAAACAATTGTTCAAGACTACTAGAAGTCACATCTTCTGGAGACATTAACTTATCTTGTGCGAAAGATTGAGTTGTAATACTAAATAATAATAGAAAAAGTAATTTTTGTAAAGTTTTCATTTCAAAATTAGATTAAAAATTATGGTCCAAAATTGAAATAAAACTGGAAGATTATAAATACGTCATTTGGCGTATTTTAACTAAAAGTGATGTGAGGATAAAGTGTTGTTAGTTGATTTTTTTTTAATTCTAATTGCTTCAAAAAGTTTACATGTGCTGAAGAGCTAGGATCAAAAGGCTTATGTGCAATGCCTTTTTGCACATCTTCTACCAATTGTAATGTTGATTGTGTTTTAGGATCTACCCAAACATTTAAAAACTTTTGCCATATATAATCTATGGCTAAATCACTAGGATGAAGCATGTCTTGATTATAAAACCTATAATCTCTTAGCTCGTCCATCATTATTTCATACGAAGGAAAATAATGCAGTTGTTCTTTTTTTAAGACAATACTTTTATCTAAAAAATCATGAATTGCTGTTAACAGATTGGCTTTACTACGCGCATTTTCTACAAAACCATCTTTAATATGTCTTACAGGCGAAACTGTAAAAATAATACGCGCATTTTTATTTACTAAACTAATTAAAGAGACTAAACTTTGTAAACTTCGTTCTATTTGAACAGTAGAAAGTAATTCTTTTTTAAACTGTTTTTGTGATATTTTATGACAATTAGCGACTACTTGTTGTGTATTTAAAAATCGATAAACCCAAGCAGTACCTAAAGTTATTACAATATGCGAAGCCTCTTTTACATCTTGCTTAGTTGTTTGTAATATTGAATTTAGGCTAAGTATTAATTCTGATTTGGAAGTATTACTTAAAGACGAATGTGCATTTAAACAATGGTATTTATCGTTGTTAAACACCAAATCTTTTTCGGTATAACTTTGATCTGTTAATGCTTTTTTAATTAAGGTTTCTATCGCAATTGGATGAAACAAAATACCAAAAGGATTAACCACATGATTAAACTTATAATACTCAAACTTTTTTGCGATATTTTCTGCAAAACAAGAACCTAATAATACCACTTTAGACTTATAATCTATTTGATTATTTGGTATAGGACTAAGTGGTATTTTAGTGTAAAAATTCATTTAAAATAAAAACAGCGATTAGCTATTGTATATATCTAAAAGCTTCTTGTAATGCTTTTTCTATACCTTCTACATGTGGTCCACCTGCAGTAGCAAAAAACGGTTGTCCGCCGCCGCCACCTCTTATTAAAGGTCCTAATTCTCTAACAACTTTTCCTGCATTTAAAGACTTATTTTCTACTAAATCTTTAGAAATATAACATGTTAACAAAGCTTTACCGTTATTTTCAGCACCAAAAATTAAGAACAGATTTTCAAATTGATTTCCTAATTCAAAACATAAATCTTTAATACCAGATGCATCTAAATCTAATTTTTTGGCTAAGAAATTAACGCCATTAATTTCTTTAATTTCAGATTTTAATTGTCCCTTTATATTTTGTGCTTTATCCTTTAACAACTGTTCTATTTGTTTTTTTAAGGCTGTATTTTCTTCTTGTAAATTTTGCAGTGCTTTTACTGGTTCTTTTGCGTTGTTTAGTAAATCTTTCATTTCAAAAAATGCACGATTATTATCGTGGTAATAAGATTTTACCGCATCGTTAGTAATTGCTTCTATACGTCTTATCCCAGAAGCAACAGCACTTTCTGACACGATTTTAAAATGCCAAATATCTGCTGTATTATTTACGTGAGTTCCACCACATAATTCTATAGATTGTCCAAATCTAATGGTACGAACAGCATCACCATATTTTTCACCAAATAACGCCATAGCACCTTCTTCTATAGCTTTTTCCATTGGTACGTTGCGTTGCTCTTGTAATGGTAATTTACTTTCTATCCTTGCGTTTACAAAGTTTTCTACGTCACGTAATTCTTCAACAGTCATTTTAGAAAAATGAGAAAAATCAAAACGCAAATACTTACTATGCACTGCACTTCCTTTTTGCTCTACATGATCACCTAAAATTTCGCGAAGTGCTTGATGTAATAAGTGTGTAGCTGTATGATTACACTCGGTTCTATAACGTTGTTTAGCATCTACAGTTGCTTTAAATTTCTCTGTGATATTAGCAGGTAAATTTTTAGTTAAATGTATAGCGATATTGTTTTCTTTTTTAGTATCTAAAATATATACTACATCGCCATGCTGATCTTCTAAATAACCTTTATCACCAACTTGTCCGCCACCTTCTGCGTAAAATGGTGTTAAGTTAAATACCAATTGGTACATCTCGCCATCTTTTTTAGAGGTAACTTTACGGTATTTGGTAATTTTTACGTTAGTTTCTAGAGTATCATAACCAACAAACTCTTGTTCTTCATCTTCAATTAAAATGGTCCAATCGTCAGATTTTAATTCTGATGCTTTTCTTCCTCTAGATTGTTGCTCTTCAAGACGTTTTTTATAATCTTCTTTATTGTACGTAAATCCTTTTTCACGTAAAATTAAATCAGTTAAATCTTCAGGAAAACCGTAAGTATCTTTAAGTTCAAAAACTTTAGAACCTGAAATTTCTTTAGTTTTTGCTGTTTCTACAATACGATCTAAAATGGTTAATCCTTGCTCTAACGTACGTAAAAATGATGTTTCTTCTTCCTTAATTACGTTTTCTATTAGTTGTTTTTGTGCTTTTAGTTCTGGAAAAGCTTGCCCCATTTTTTCAACTAAAACATTAACTAACCTGTAAATAAATGGTTCGTTTTTATCTAAAAAAGTAAAGCCGTAACGTACCGCACGACGTAAAATACGACGTATCACATAACCTGCTCCATTATTGCTTGGTAATTGTCCATCTGCGATTGAAAATGCTACAGCACGGACGTGATCTGAAATAACGCGAATTGCTACATCTACTTTATCTTCTTTACCATAATCTTTATTAGTTATGGTTTCAATTTCTCTAATTAATGGTGTAAATACGTCTGTATCATAATTTGAAGTTTTGTTTTGCAGCACCATGCATAAACGCTCAAATCCCATACCTGTATCGATATGCTTGTTTGGTAATTCTTCTAAACTTCCATCTGCTTTACGGTTGTATTGCATAAAGACAAGATTCCATATTTCTACCACTTGAGGATGATCTTCGTTTACCAAAGATTTACCGTCTACTTTTGCTTTTTCTTCTGCAGAACGAATATCTACATGAATCTCGCTACAAGGTCCGCATGGTCCTTGATCTCCCATTTCCCAAAAGTTATCTTTTTTATTTCCTTTTAAAATTCGGTCTTCGCTTATAAATTCTTTCCAAATATCATAAGCTTCGGTATCCATATTTAGGTTATCTGCATCATCGCTACCTTCAAAAACAGTGACGTAAAGTATGTCTTTGTCTATTTTGTAGACTTCGGTTAATAATTCCCAAGCCCAAGCAATTGCTTCTTTTTTAAAGTAATCGCCAAACGACCAGTTACCTAACATTTCAAACAATGTATGGTGATAGGTATCGTAACCAACTTCTTCAAGATCATTATGTTTACCCGATACTCTTAAGCATTTTTGTGTATCTGCAATACGATTGTTTTTTGGCTGTGCATTGCCTAAAAAATACTCTTTAAAAGGTGCCATACCAGAGTTAACAAACATTAAGGTTGGATCGTCTTTTAAAACCATTGGTGCAGAAGGCACAATGCTATGCTTTTTGTTTTTAAAAAAATCTAAAAAGGTAGAGCGAATGTCTTGAGAATTCATATTATTATTTTAAAAGGTCTTTATAACAACTATTTATATGTAAATTAAAGACTTTAGTTTTATTTACTTAATTTTAAACTGAAATATTTTTGTAAGTTTGTTCGTTAACAATTTTGTTTTAAACAACAACTTAATCATATTTTAGAACGCAAAAATAGTATAAATTAAGTAATGAGTAAGGTAAAATATTATTATGATTCCGAAACGCTTTCTTACAAGAAAATAGAGCGTAAAAAAAGACGTACTATTAAGTACATTACTTTATTTCTTATTGCTAGTGCTTTATTTGGTTTTTTATTTGTTAGCATTGCTGGTCATTACATAGAATCGCCTAAAGAAAAAGCGTTAAAACGTGAGTTGACTAACTTAGAATTTCAATATGACTTATTAAATAAAAAAATGAGTCAAGCCGAAACTGTACTTGCAAATATTGAAGAACGCGACAACACCATTTACAGATTATATTTTGAAGCCAATCCAATACCCGAAGAACAACGTAAAGCAGGTTTTGGTGGTGTAAACCGTTATAAAAAACTAGAAGGTTTTGATAACTCTGAATTAATAATTAACAGCAACAAACGTATAGACAAGCTTTTAAAACGTATTGTGGTACAATCTAAATCTTTAGATGAAATTGCTGTTTTAGCAGAAGAAAAAGAAAAATTATTAGCTTCTATTCCTGCGATACAACCTGTAAATAATAAAGATTTAACCCGAATGGCTTCTGGTTACGGTATGCGATCAGACCCATTTACCAAACAACGTAAAATGCATTGGGGAATGGATTTTACTGCTCCAAGAGGTACACCAATTTATGCAGCTGGTGATGGCGTAATTGTAAGAGCAGACAGTAATAGTTCTGGATACGGTAAACATATACGAATAGATCATGGCTATGGCTACGTAAGTTTATATGCGCATCTTTACAAATACAATGTCAAGAAAAACCAAAAAGTAAAACGTGGTGATTTAATTGGTTTTGTTGGTAGCACTGGACGTAGTGAAGCGCCACATTTACATTACGAGATTTTTAAAGACGACCAACGTATTAACCCAATAAACTTCTATTACGGAAGTTTAACACCAGAAGAATTTAGCAAATTATTAGAACGCGCTTCTTTAGAAAACCAATCTTTAGACTAATGATAATTGATTTACCAGAAAAAAGGTATTACTCTATTGGTGAAGTTGCCAAAGCATTTGATGTAAACACATCTTTAATACGGTTTTGGGAAAAAGAATTTGACGTTTTAAAACCAAAAAAAAACGCTAAAGGAAATCGTAAATTTACTCCAGAAGATGTAAAAAACTTAAAGTTAATCTACCATTTGGTAAAAGAACGAGGATTTACTTTGGACGGTGCAAAAATTCATTTAAAAGAAGAAAAGAAAAAAACACTAGATAATTTTGAAATAATATCTAAATTAGAAGGTGTAAAACAACAACTTATAAAACTAAAAGAACAACTTTAAAACCAACGTATCATGAAAAAATGGCTTGTTCCAATAATATTAATCGCTTTAGCAATACTATTTGGTGTAAGAGTATATAACTCGACCATCGGATTAGAAGAAAATGTAGAAGAAGCATGGGGAAAAGTAGAAAGCTCTTACCAAAGACGTAGTGATCTTATTGGTAATCTTGTAAAAACAGTACAAGGCGCTGCAGATTTTGAAAAAAGCACTCTAGAATCTGTAATTAACGCTAGAGCAAAAGCTACTGCAGTAAACATAGATCCTACTAACATTACTCCAGAACAGTTACAACAATTTAACCAAGCGCAAAGTGGATTAAGCAGTGCACTATCTAGATTATTAGTAACTGTAGAGCGTTATCCAGATCTAAAAGCAAATCAAAACTTTTTAGAATTACAAAGCCAATTAGAAGGTACAGAAAACAGAATTAATGTAGCAAGAGATAGATTTAATGAAACTGTAAAACCTTACAATAAACACATTAGAACATTTCCTAACAATTTGTTAGCTGGCGTATTTGGTTTTGAAAAGAAAGCTTATTTTGAAGCTGAAGAAGGCAGCGATAAAGCACCAGATGTAGAATTTGATTTTAAATAATAATGTCTCAAGACGTAGAAGCATTTTTAACCACAATTGAAGAACAAGAAATTGTTGAAGCTATAAGAATAGCTGAAAAAAACACGTCTGGAGAAATACGAGTTCATCTAGAAAACACTTGTAATACACCAATAGAACTTCGTGCATTAGAAGTGTTTTCTTTATTAAAGATGAATAACACTAAACAGCGCAACGGTGTGTTAATTTACGTCGCTGTTATGGATCATAAATTTTGTATTTATGGTGATTTAGGCATTAATAAAGTTGTACCTAATAACTTTTGGGACAACACAAAAAACACCATACAAAACCACTTTAAGAAAGGATATTTTAAACAAGGATTAGTAGACGGTATTTTACAAGCTGGTCAGGAATTAAAAGTTCATTTTCCTTCCCAAAGCGATAATCCAAATCAACTTTCTAATACGATTTCTAAAGGATAAAATTAAGTATGCAATATTCAGTAGTCAGTAGTCAATCTTTACGCTTACTTAAAAAAGGAGTATTGAAACTTTTTCTTTTATTCACTTTCTTATCGTTTGTTAAAGTTTCTGCTCAATTTGAAATTCCTAAAAAACCAGATTTTCAAACTAGTGTATACGATTACGTTAATTTATTATCTGCTTCAGAAAAAAGCACTTTAGAAAACAAATTAGTTAAATATTCTGATAGCACTTCTACACAAATTGTTGTTGCTGTCATTGCATCTACTAAAGGTGAATATATCAATTATTTAGCGACAGAATGGGCTCATGAATGGGGAATTGGTCAAGCAAAAGAAGATAATGGTGTCTTTATTTTATTAGCCAGAGATGACCGTAAAATAATGATTGCAACGGGTTACGGTGTGGAACATTTATTAACCGATGCGATGTCACGCAGAATTATTGAGCGAGACATTATCCCTTATTTTAAACGAAACGATTATTATGGCGGCTTAAACCGTGGATCGGATGCTATTTTTGAAGTCTTAAAGGGCGAATATAAAGGCACAAGACAAAGTTCTGGTGGTGATTTTCCTGTTGGAGTTATTTTCTTTTTGATTATCATCTTTATTATTATTCTTATATCCATATCTAAACACAAACGAAATGGCGGTAATGGCGACAACTTTGGTGGCGGTAGAAATGATACAAGAGACATCTTAGAAGCTATTATTTTAAGTAATTCTGGTCGTGGCGGCTATAGAAGAAGTTCTGGCGGTTTTGGTGGCGGTTTTGGTGGATCTTCTGGTGGCGGATTTGGTTCTGGTGGCTTTGGCGGCGGTTTTGGTGGCGGCGGATTTGGCGGTGGCGGCGCTTCTGGTGGTTGGTAGTTCTCTTTACAGTCGTAGTCTTATCTTAGTCTCAGTTGCAGTTAATAGTCTTAATTGCAATTAGTTCTAAATTTCAATATAAATTCTTTTGATGAAACATTTCATTTTTGTTTTAGCTTTCATTTTTTGTATTTCTTGTAAAACAAAACCTAAGCAAACCTCAACATATAACCAAGCAGTTGTTCAAGATTACGCTAATATTTTCACTAAAATTGAACAGGATTCGCTTACTAATTTCATTTTAAATTATGAAAAACTAACTACTAATGAAATTTGTGTAATGACCATTGATTCTTTACCAAAAAACACAAAAGTTTTAAGACATGCGACAAATATTGCGCAAAACTTAGGTGTTGGAAAAGCAGATAAAAACAATGGATTATTACTTTTAATAGCTATACATAACAGACAAGTTGCTTTTGCTACAGGATATGGTACTGAAACTATTTTGACCGATAGTATTTGTTATCATTTAATTGAATCTACACTTATTCCAAATTTTAAAAATCAGATGTATTATAAAGGCGTTATACACGCTTTAGATTCAGTTAAAAGTAAATGGTATTAATCTAGAAAATACATTCCGCCATCACCACTTTCACCTTTAGCTCCTAAGCTATTAAACTTCCAACTAAAGTTAAGCATAAAATACTGTTTTAAAACTGTACTTTGCGTATCTTGAATGTAATCTAAGGTTGCTGTACGTCTTGCATTGGTATTTTGATTAAGTAAATCGTAAACCTTTAAAGTTAGTAATCCTTGATCTTTTAATACTGAATATGATATACTTGCATTCCAAAACCATGCATCTTTTTGAAATCCATCTGCTACATTTGGATTGTAATTATAGTTAATATCATTTCTATACTCTAAACCTTTGGGTAAGAAAAACGCAGTGTTTATAGCTAAATTATGCGATGTAAAGTTTCTATCTTCAAAAGCATCTATATCAAACTTGTTGTTGGTAAAAGATACACGATAGCGTGGTTTAATTTCAAAAATATTATTGTAAACATAATCTACACCTAATTCTGGAGTTACACCTAATACTTTACTGGAGTATTGCACATTATTATTATAGTTTACATTTTCTGAAAAATTACCCCAACTTCCTACTCTTAATCTAATAGATTGTAAGGAATCTAATTTGACGCGTTTTCTAAAACTAAATCCAAAATATCCGCTTTTATTACCATTTACATTATCGTAAGTTGTTGTTCTTGTTAATGTTTCTGGATCTATTGTTGTTCTAGAAACTACTGCATTTCTATCTACAGATATACTAGAATACATGAAAAAACCAGACTTTTCTTGCCAATTGTATGAATTAAAATTAGCGTAAATACTATGTTGGTTTGTTGGCTCTAGATTTGGGTTACCAACTACTGTATTTAATGGATTAGAAACATCTTCAAAAGCTTGTAATTGTCTTAAAGATGGCGGTCTATTTCTTAAATTATAGCCTATAAATGCAGATGATTTTTTACTAAAACTATATCTAAAACTAGAGTTTAATTCTAATGCTTTAAAATCTCGTTCTACATTAAATTGTGGTCTTAATCCATCTTGATTTTTTAAAGTTCTTAACACATAATCTGCACCAATTCTTGCCGACCACTTTTCTTTACGATAACTTAATTCTAATCCTGGCGCATTTCTTAAATCTGTATATTCAAAATCTGTACTTAATGCTTGATTAAAAGCATCGTAATTATTGGTTGTGTTGTTAAAATCGAACGTACTTTGTCTGTTTTTATCTTTATTATATTCAAACTCGTAACCAAATCTTAAAAAGAATTCTTTTGCTTTGATAGGTAATCTATACTCTAAGTCTGTAGCGATGTTAGAACTTTTGTTGTCGCCATCTGTAAATTGATCTCTTATAATTGTTTGCGGCGAATCACCATATACTTCTGTGATAGAATTAATAAAATCATCACTTAAATTCCTATTAAAACTATTGTCTATATTTAATCTTAAAAATGCACCTTTATCACCAAATTTTTTAGTTGCACTAATCTCGTTAGCAAATGTATTTGCTTTAGATTCTACAAACGAACTTAAATTAGATTGGTTAGTTAAGTTTAATTCTTGATCTAAAGTTTCGTCATAACTTACATAATCTGTATTGCTATTAGAAAACGAAAATCTTGGTCTTACATTGATCATAAATGTGGTGTCAATTTCAATTTCGAATTCTGCATTTGCAGTATGACTATCTGTATTATTTTCTGATCTAGAATTAGAATTTGAGAAAAATCTAGAATCTGATAGTATAGTTTCTCTTTGAGAAGACGTTTCATTTTCAGACTTGCTACCAGAATAAAAATAATCTGCCGATGCTTCTAGAGTTTCGCCATAATTATCTGCAAAATTTGCACCTGCTAATCTAGAAGTAGTAATCCCTTGTCCGCCACCAAATTGCCTTCCATTAATACTAAAAGAACCATTACTATTCCAACTACGACTACCATTACCACCAAACATTTTTTCTATCTCACCAAAACTAAATCCTGGCGAATTTATGTTATTACCACCTAATAATACACTAAACCTTTGGTCATTATCAAACCTATTAAACATTCCTGCAAACTCGTACCTTTTATCGGTTCCTGCTCCTGCTGCTACACGACCAAAGACACCTTTATTGTTTTCTTCTTTAATAGTTAAGTTTATGGTTTTGTTTTCGTTACTACCTTCTTCGCCTGTAAATGCTTCACTTTTAGTTTTTGTATCTACTACTTGTATTTTTTCTATTATTTCTTTAGTCAAGTTTTTTGTAGTAATAGAAGGATCGTTCCCAAAAAATGGTTTACCGTTTACTAATATTTGATTTACCTCTTTACCATTTACTTTTATTTTTCCTTCTTCGTCAATTTCTACACCTGGTAATTGCTTTAATAAATCCTCTACTGTAGCATCTTTTTTAGTCTTAAAAGATTTCACATTAAATTCTAAGGTATCTTTTTTAATAGTTACTGGTGCCGAAGTTTTTATTAACACTTCTTCTAAAGCATTACTACTTACCTTTAATTTTATATCGCCTAAGTCTATGACTTTTTTATCTAACTGAATATTTTGCTTAATAGATTGATATCCTACATAAGACACTAATAGGTTTAAAGATCCTTCAGACGTTTGGTCTTCTAGCTGAAAACTTCCATTTTTATCAGAGATTGTATAGGTAACAAGACTACTATCTTTTACTTTCTCTAAGTACACCGTTGCAGCTTCTAAAGGTGAATTATCCTCTTCGGCTAATATAGTTCCTGAAATTTTAAAGTCTTTAGACTGACTAAACGAAGATAAACTACATAACGTAGTTAACACAAATAATAATTTACGCATTGGTTGTTTTTTGATTGATAGAATAGCATAGTTAGGAATGCTTTAAAACCAAAACGAAAATATATTAGTTGTAGTACTTATTATCTTAAAATAAACTTAAATTTATATTAAAGTTACTTTTTACGCATGTAAACGCTTACAGGAACACCTTTAAAATCATAGATTTCTCTAAGTTTATTCTCTAAGTATCTTTTGTAAGGTTCGCGTACATACTGCGGTAAATTACAGAAAAATGCAAATTGTGGTTGTGGTGTAGGTAATTGCATAATGTACTTAATCTTTACAAATTTACCTTTGTATGCTGGTGGCGGATAACTTTCTATTATTGGTAATAACGTCTCGTTAAGTTCACTTGTTTTAATACGTTTTGTACGGTTATTATATACCTCAACAGCAGTTTCTATAGCTTTATAGATACGTTGTTTTGTTAATGCCGAAATAAACACGATTGGTACATCTGTAAAAGGTGCAATTTGTTCTCTAATGTATTTTTCGAATTTTACTGTAGATTTATGATCCTTTTCTACCAAATCCCATTTATTAACAAGTATTACTATACCTTTTCGGTTACGTTCAGCCAACCAAAAAATGTTTTGAACTTGTCCATCAAATCCTCTGTTTGCATCTACCACTAATAAACATACATCTGCATGTTCTATAGCTCTTACACTTCGCATTACCGAGTAAAACTCTAAGTCTTCTTTTACTTTAGATTTTTTACGGATTCCTGCAGTATCTACTAAGTTAAATTCAAATCCAAAACGATTATATTTTGTATCAATAGCATCTCTTGTTGTTCCAGCAATATCGGTTACGATATATCTATCTTCTCCAATTAACGCATTTATAAAAGAAGATTTACCTGCGTTTGGACGACCAACTACAGCAAATCTTGGCAGGATTTCTTCTCTTTCATCTTCTTTTGGTTCTGGTAAAGCTTCAACTAAAGCGTCTAATAAATCACCTGTTCCGCTACCATTTATACTAGCAATTGTGTAATAATCACCAAGTCCTAAGCTATAAAACTCTACAGCATCTTCAGCACGTTTTCCATTATCAACTTTATTAACAACTAAAAAAACGGGCTTTTTCACTTTACGTAGTAATTGTGCTACATCTTCGTCCATTCCAGTAACACCAGATTCTACATCTACCATAAAAATTATAGCATCTGCTTCGTCTATAGCTAATTCTACTTGTTTATCAATTTCAGCTTCAAAAATATCATCACTTCCAACAACATATCCACCAGTATCTATTAAAGAAAACTCACGACCATTCCAGTCTGTTTTACCGTAGTGTCTATCTCTAGTTACACCACTAACAGCATCTACGATTGCTTCGCGACGTTGAATTAATCGATTAAAAAAGGTAGATTTACCAACATTTGGTCTTCCTACAATAGCAACAATACTACTCATAACTTTTTGTTTTAATTTGCATTACATATCCTGTAAGCGATTGCAAAGGTAGTGTTTAGTTGGAGAAAAAATAGTATTTTAGGCTAGAATGAATTAATTATGAACGAAAATTTAAATGATGTTGTACTAAGACCTAGGTTTAAGATAGAGCTTAACTCTAAAAAAGAACCTATTTTAAACGCTTTTGAAACAGATACTAGCAGTGATTTTATTGTTAATAGAGTAGATGATCACGTGTTTATTAAATTTCCTAAATCTAAACAACGTTTTTTTACGCCTCAACTTCATCTAGAAATTAATAATACAGAACACCATAAGTGTTATGTTTACGGTTTATTTGGTCCTAGTCCTACCGTATGGACAATGTTTATGTTTTTGCACTTTGTTGTAGCTGGATTTTTTATCGCTTTTGCTATTTGGGCTTATTCCAATTATGCTTTAAAAACAGATATTCACCTTCAAGTTTGGGGCATGATAGCTATGCTAATCTGTTGGTTTGTATTATATTTTGCTGGTCGATTAAGCAAAACTTCTAACCAGAAAGAAATGACACAATTGTACAATTACATGAGTACTATTTTAGATCTATAAAATAAATTCTTTTAAAAATTTATTCTGTATCCTTTTTTTATTTATTTTAAAAGTGTAAAACAAACACTTATAAATGAAAAACTTACTACTAACTACTACACTACTAGCATTTACAATATTTGGATGCAAGCAAACTAAACAAAATCATGTTTTTGAAAACAAAGAAAAAACGATTGCCTTAACCTTTAATTTAGACAAAAACCAACGTCCTTTTTATACAATTAGCCATAAAAACTCTATTGTTTTAGATACATCTTATTTAGGCATAGACCGAAGCGACAGTAATTTTTACAGTAACTTATCTGTTTTAAATGTTTCTGAAGCAAAAACTATCAAAGATCAATACACTTTATTTCATGGTAAGCAAAAAGAAATCACCTACGAAGCAAAACAATATACCGTATCGTTAAAAAATGAAGATGATAAACAACTAAATATCGTTTTTAATGTATCTGAAGATGGTGTTGCTTTTAGATATGAATTTCCTAAAACTTCAGACAATAGTTATCAAATTAAAGACGAAAAAACCACCTTCAACTTAAATAAAAACACCAAAAGTTTTTTACAACCTATGTCTAAAGCAAAAACAGGTTGGGAACATACTAATCCGTCTTATGAAGAACATTACGATATGGAAATTCCAGTTAATAAACCTTCATCTATAAAAGAAGGTTGGGTTTTTCCTGCGCTATTTAATACTAACCAAACTTGGATTGCGATTACCGAAACTGGTTTAAATTCTAATTACTGTGGAAGTAGATTACAATACAACAATACAGATGAAGCGTTGAAGATAACATTTCCTCAAAAAGAGGAAGTTTTTACAGATGGCGCACTACTTCCAGAATCAAAAACACCTTGGTTAACACCTTGGCGTGTCATTGCTATTGGCGATCTAAAAACTATCACCGAAAGCACTTTAGGAACAGATTTAGCAGATAAAGCTATTAACATGGATACGTCTTTTATAAAAAGTGGATTAGCATCTTGGAGTTGGGCTTTACTTAAAGACGATTCTGTTAATTACGACACCACAAAACAGTTTATTGATTATGCCTCTACCATGCAATGGAGCTATTGCTTAATAGACGTTAATTGGGACACAACCATTGGCGATGAAAAGATGAAAGCACTTGCAGATTATGCAAGAACTAAAGACGTAAAGCTTATTGTTTGGTACAATTCTTCTGGAGATTGGAACACAACACCTTATCACCCAAAAAGTAAATTATTGACTCACGAAGATCGAGTTAGAGAGTTTAAACGCATGAACAAATTAGGAATTTCTGGTG
The DNA here is from genome assembly GCF_014764305.1 of Mesoflavibacter profundi. Lineage (NCBI taxonomy): Bacteria > Pseudomonadati > Bacteroidota > Flavobacteriia > Flavobacteriales > Flavobacteriaceae > Mesoflavibacter > Mesoflavibacter profundi. The sequence continues at coordinate 1,846,227 of NZ_CP061703.1, read as the reverse complement.
TGAAAATTGACTTTTTTGGAGGCGATGGTCAATCTATGATAGCCTACTATCACGATATTTTAAAAGATGCTGCAGATTATAAATTACTAGTTAATTTTCATGGTGCTACTTTACCTCGAGGTTGGCATCGTACTTATCCGCATTTAATGACTGTAGAAGCTATAAAAGGTCAAGAATTTATCACATTCTTTCAAGATATAGCAGATTTACAGCCTAGTCATTGTGCTACATTACCATTTACTAGATTGTCCCATATCCTACTACAACTACTTCTTCCTGATTAGAAACATCTTCTACTAGTTGAGCTTCGATATATGTTTGATTACCTACTGCAATTTCTTGTTCTTTAAATCCAAGAAATTTAAATACTAAAACATCTGAAGATGATGCTTGAATAGAAAAGTTACCATCAAAATCTGAAGAAACACCTTTATCTGTTCCTTTTATAACCACATTTACACTAGGTAATCCAATACCATCGGTAGAAGACGTTACTTTTCCTGTAACTGTTTTTTCTTGAGCATAAATGCTAGAAGAAAAAATAACAGCAACCAATAAAAGTAATCCCTGTTTTAGCTTACCTTTTAATTGACTACCATAACCACTTTTAGTTGTTATCATATTTGTTAGTTTTTAGTTGAAAAAAATTATAAGTGTTTATTTTACACTTATCAAAAGAAGCATATTTTTTTTAATTAACCAAATTTTAACACTTATTTTTATTAATTTAACATTAAATAGCTGAAAAATTCTATTATTGATAATTGTATTTTTTACATTTAAGTTTGTAAAACCATTAAGTTTGTGTTGTTTTGTAACAACTAAACTTCAAATTTTGAACAAAAACCAATTTATGTTAAATAACTATTCTAATGAAGACAAAGTATTACTTGCAGTAGACTGCATAATCTTTGGCTTTGAAAAAGACCAACTAAAAATATTACTTATTAAAAGAGATTTTGAACCCGAAAAAGGAAAATGGTCTTTAATTGGTGGTTTTTTGAAAAAAAATGAAACATTAGACCAAGCTGGTAATAGAGTTTTAAAACACTTAACTGGTTATGATAATATTTACATGGAACAGTTTAATGCCTATAGTGAAGTAGATCGTGATCCTGTAGATAGAACAATTTCTGTTAGTTATTATGCTTTAATTAATATTGAAACACATAGCGCTCTTGAAGAACAATATGCGGCGCAATGGTTTGCTATAGACGATATACCAAAATTAATTTTTGACCATGACATTATGGTTAAACATGCGTTAAACAGACTACGTTATAGAGCAACACATAAACCAATAGGCTTTGAGTTGCTTCCGGAGAAATTTACCATGAAACAACTACAAAAACTTTATGAGTCTATTTTAAATACTAAACTTGATAAAAGAAATTTTACAAGCAAAATTAATGGTCTTGATATCTTAGTTAAGTTGGAAGAAAAAGATATGAATTCTTCTAGAAAAGGTTCTTTTTTATATATGTTTGATGAAACCAAGTATAAGAAAAAAGTAGAAGAAGGATTTACGTTTAAAATTTAAAACAACAAAAAAGCTTCAGTAAATACTGAAGCTTTTTTTATTCTGTTATTGTAGATTTTCATAAAAACTAACAGTTCCACTATCTTCGTTAGAGACTACTAATATATCTTTACCTGTTGGACTATCTTCTGCAGGAATAATCATTAATCCTTCAGGAGCTTCGTCACCTTCATGAGATAAAATAGTTAAAAATGTTGGCGAATTTGGATTAGTAATATCGTATACCATGATTTGGTCTGTACGTTCTAATCCTACAAATAAAATATAACGTTGATTAGCTATGTTTAACACTTCTACACTTTCTGGCTCTGCACCTTTGTCATCACTTCGTTTGTCTTCATCATTAAAAGTAGATGGTGAAGTAGCTAGTGTTTCTGCAGCAATACTATTACCACTATCGTAAACTAAAGTTCCGTTTGCACTCCAAATTGTAAAAGATCTTGCTCCATAAGAGTATAAGTAATCATAATCACCGTCGTTATCTATATCACCTTCAGATAACATCACGTTTAATCTACCTAAATTAGCTTCGTTTTGATAATCTTCTGATAACGGAAACGCCGAAGGATCTAAATTTATGTCTTTAACTCTATCTATTCCTATATAACCTGGCGTACCTTCGTATTCTCTTGCATCACCTTCGTTAGCAGAAATTACATAATCAACACCATTAATATTAACAGATACTATTGCATCTGGCTGATACAATCCTCTAATTGGCCAATTTTTAAGTACAGTTTCATTATCTTCATTACTAGCATCAAGGCTATTTTGAGCTAATAAGTGATCTTTATAACCTAAAGGATAAATGGCTTCTATGGTTTTAGACAGTAGATTAATCTTAGCAATTCCGTTGTTTTCTTGTAAAGAAACCCAAGCGGTTTGAGAATCTTCTGACACTGCAATATATTCCGGCTCTACATCTTGCGCTAAGCTAGCATTTGGTCCAAAAACTCTAAAATGATTAGATTCTAGCGCTAATTCTTCAGAATTAAAATTTGAAAAATCTAATGTTGTTACCGTATTACTATTAACATCTATAATACTTATTGTTCCATTTGGATCTACCGTATAATCTGCATTAGGTTCGCCTTCATTTGCTGTTAAAATAAAATTTCCATCTTTAGAAAACGTAACCATATCTGGTAATGCACCAACTGTAAATGTTTGTAATAAATACATTGTTTGCGTGTCATAAAGTAATACAAAACCAGGATTTTGTTTTACTGGTGCTTCTAAAGCAATTGCTAATTTTCCGTTTAAAACAGACACACTATTTGGAGCACCTTGTGCAGATAACGCTATAGACGATTGTTGTATAGGATTATTTATTTCTGAAATATCAAATATTGAAATTTCGTTTGCTTGAGCATTTGTTACAAATAGTTTTTTTGTAATTGGATCAAAAGCTGAAATTTCGGCAGATGCTTCTCCGCCTACTTGAATTGTAGTTTTATATTGAAAATTAACTGTTGTGTTTACTTCTGGCTGATCAACCTCTACCGAAGTATCATCGTCTGCACAATTAAATAAGCATAAATTTAAAGCAAGTGTTAAGAGTAATGTTGAAGAAAATAATAGATTGTGTTTAGTGTGTTTCATTAGTTTGGTTGGATTAATTATTAAATTCCAAAATTGAAACACTTACATTAACTTAAAGTTACCTAAAACCTATTTAAAGTTTACTATTTACTTTTGATTGTAACCAAATCGTTTTAATTGTCTTTGGTCGCTTCTCCAGTTTTTGTTCACTTTTACATACAATTCTAAATGAATTTGTTTACCAAAAAAGATTTCTAAATCTTTCCTTGCCTCTACACCAACTTTTTTTATCGCTGCGCCTTTATGCCCAATTATAATTCCTTTTTGTGTATCGCGTTCGACCATAATTACAGATCGAATTCTTATAATTTCTTCTTCTTCAAAAAACTCTTCTGTATCTACTTCTACAGCATACGGAATTTCTTTTTTGTAATTAAGAAGTATTTTTTCTCTAATTTTTTCGTTTACAAAAAAACGTTCTGGCTTATCTGTTAATTGATCTTTTGGATAAAATGGCGGACTTTGAGGAAGTAATTCGATAATTTTCTCAAAAACTTCTTTGACATTAAATCCTTCTAAAGCAGAAATTGGATATAACATCGCATTTGGTACTTTTTCTGCCCAAAGTTTTACTTGCTCTTCAAGTTGTTCTTGATTTGAAATATCAATTTTATTGATAAGCAATAAAACAGGTATTTTAGAATTAGTTATTTTTTTAAAAAAGGCTTCGTCTTTTAATTCTTTTTCGCCAATTTCTACCATGTAGATTAGCACATCTGCATCTTCAAAAGCAGATTTAACAAAATCCATCATCGAAGATTGCAGCTCGTAAGCAGGTTTGATAATTCCTGGTGTGTCACTCAAAACTACCTGAAAATCATCTCCGTTAACAATACCTAAAATACGGTGTCGTGTTGTTTGCGCCTTAGATGTTATTATAGATAATTTTTCTCCTACAAACGCATTCATTAAGGTAGATTTACCAACGTTTGGATTTCCTATAATATTTACAAAACCTGCTTTGTGATTCATTTTTATATTTTTATTTGGTTGCAAAGTTACGACCTTGGTTTGTTAATTCCTCTATCATACATCACAATACTTCCTGCGACAGATACATTTAAGCTTAATTCAGACTTAAATTTAACTAAAAAATGACTTTTCTCTATAGCCGCATTTGACAATCCATGATCTTCTGCACCTAACAGATATACGCAACGTCTTGGATGATTAAAGGTTTCTAACGGTTGAGCGTTTTCTGTAAGTTCTACACCAACCAATCTTGCGCCTTTAGGAAGATGTTTATAAAATTCTTCAAAATTTTCATAATGAAAATAAGGCATAGCCTTTACAGCATTATGTGTATCGCAAGCTTGCTTTGCATACCTATTACCTATCGTGAATATAAAACTTGCGCCTAAATTTTGAGCAGATCGCCACAAAACACCAAGATTTTCTGGTGTTTTTCCGTTTTGAATACCTATTCCAAAATATTCGTTTTCAAAATTATCAATCATGTTGCAAAAATACATTTTTAACGACAAGATCTAAAGTGAACTAATTAGTAAATTATGATTGATGAATTTTCTATTTTTTTAATGAATTTATAGAAAAAACGTGTTGATTAACCATAAATTATAATAAGAAAACTGAGGAATAATTTATACAGAAATTGTTATTATTGACTTAACAAAAGGGGAGAAAAATGGCTTCGGGTTATGAGTTTGACCTCTAAAGCCGAAAAACGCCTGTTTACAAGGCTTCCCAGAGCTACCGTATTCTAAATCGTATGCATAATCGTATGCACTTTTTTAACGTATTTGCGCTTCTGTTTTACAATAAATAATTACTCAAATCTACACATTTTTTTCGATTAATTTTGATGCTTTTTAGCAGTTTTTTCAAAACACCTAATCGCTTAAATATCAGTAGTTTAAAAATTTATAAAAATCTAATTCTAAAATTAATTTTTCATTAATTAGAATTAAAAATTTGAAAAAAATTACAATCTAAATTGAATACAAAAACGGTTTAAAAATCGGGAAATATTAAACTTTTTTTAAAATTTAAAAATTATCACTAAAAATTGAAGCTTTTATATACCTTTACGTTAGCAAAAAACAAATCGAAATTAATCTACTTTAAAACTATTTATGAAAAAAAATTACTTTAAAAACATTGCTACGTATTTAACTGTAGCATTATTATCAACTACAGCTATTTTCGCTCAAGTAAATGACGAAAATTTTGATGCCTTAACTCCTGCGCTTAGAGGTTTGGATTATACGACAAACGGAATTAGATTTCAGCAAATTTCTCCAAACTCTATTAGTCAAATGGCTTCTTTATCTGAACCTTCTGATTTTATAATTACTCCAACACCTACAGATCTTGGAATGTTATTTAACATCGATAACTCTGGTACTATTAACGGACCAAATATTGGCGCATTTGATTACAGAATAGGAAGCGCAGATGGATCTGAATTTAAAATTGAAACTATGGAAGCCGATATGTCTGCTAAAAGTTCTGCCAATGGTTATGCTTTTACAGCAACTATCACTGGTTATAGAGATGGTGCAGCAATTACAACAGACAATATAGATTTTACGGTAAGTGACACTAATGGTTCTGTAACCTATACAAAAGATGCAAATCCTGCTGCAAATGGCGGTGTATTAACTTTTAACGCAGCATGGAGCAACATTGACGAAATTAGATTTACTGGCGGAAATTCAAGTTCAATTTCGCTTTTAATGATTGATGTTTTAGATTTTTCTTCACCAACTTTAAGTGTAGCTAAACAAAATATTGACACTGATTTTTCAGTTTACCCTAATCCAACTAATGGACTTGTGAACTTAAAATTAGGAAATTCTAAAAACGTTAAAATAAAAGTGATTAATACTTTAGGTCAAGTTGTTTATAAAAAAGAAAATATTAACAGTTCTACTTTTAAGTTTGATTTTAACCAGCCAGCTGGAATTTATTTATTACAAATAGAATCTAAAGAGAAAAGCAAAACTATGAAACTTATTAAAAATTAAGTTTTAATACATTAACAAAAAAGCGGATCAATGACCCGCTTTTTTTATATTGTTTTTTTTCTCGTGATTAAAATTCATATTGTACCTAGTTATATTAATTACATCGATTAATTTATGATCGTTGTATATTAATTACATTTGTTTTTCTATATTTATCTCAGCTATTAACAATAACCCTAATACGGATTACCGTAAAATAAAAACTATTGCTTGTATTATTTTTGAGAATATATAATATCTTGTTGTAATTATTAGATATTAGGAATTATTTGATTGATAATATGAGTTGTATGCAATTACTAACCAAACTAAATGAAAAAAAATTACAAGAAAATTAAATACAAAAAATGGCACGATAAAAGAAGCCAAAAAATTGGAAAAAAACCCAAAAGGAATAAACCTTATGACCCAAACAAATTACCGATTTATAAAAATTCTAGAATTGAATTTATAAAAGCAGAACCAGTAATTGCACCAAAAAATATCTGCTTACTTTCAGAAACACATAAATCATTGGAATTCTACAGAGAACTAAGAAGAGAGAGAAATATTTCTAAAATGGGTAGAAATTGCTTTGTACAAATGGACATTTCTAAAGTTGAAGAATTTGACTATAGCTCTATTTGTGTTTTAATTGCAATAATTAGAGATTTAAAGTCAAAAGGAATATCATTAAGAGGTAATTATCCAGATAATCTTGAATGTAAAAATAAGATTATTGAATCAGGAATATTAACTTTTATGTTTGACAATAATGGTAAACCATTTAAAAAATCCGAAAAATCAGATTTACTATTTATTGAAAAAGGTTCAAAAATGTTGTCTAGAGAAGACAATATTCGTATCAGTAAAACTGTAACAAAAGTTGTAAAACATTTAACTGGTAATGAAAGTCATTTACCAAAATTAAGAACTATACTTTTAGAAATATGTGGTAATTCAATTGAATGGGCAGAGACATATAATAAACAATGGCTATTTGGCGTAAAATATGATGATGATAAAGCTATTTTTACAATTACAGATGTTGGTAAAGGGATTTTAAAAACCTTAAATAAAAAATTTAAGCATAAACTACGAGATACATTTTTAATGAAACAAGATGATGAAATTTTGCAAGGTGCGTTTATAAAAAAATATGGTTCTAGTTCAAGAAAAGTAAATAGAAATAAAGGACTACCTTCAATTAAAAATGGAAGTGATATCGGAATAATACAAAATCTTAAAGTAGTTACTAATAACGTAATCTTACATTATGACAATGAATTTAAATCGGAACTTTTAGATAAACACGAATTTCGTGGAACTTTATATAGATGGGAGGTAACTGCAAATACAATATTAAAAGCTAGCTAATGGAAAATACAATATACATAAAAGATTTTACTGAATATCCAGGTTTACGTCACTGTTCTATAAGTGATGATTCCGGAGAAGAATATTATCATTCAATACTAAATCAAGCATTTAAAAACTCTTATGAAAAAAAAGAAAAATTAGTTTTAAATCTGGATTTTACAGCTGGATACGCACCTTCTTTTTTGGATGAAGCTTTTGGAAATTTAATCTACGATTTTGGAATTGATACAGTCAATAATCATTTAGAAATAATCTCTGAGCAAGAGCCTGACCTTAAAGAAATGATAATATCTGAAACATTTCCACAATGGGAAGAAAGAAGAAACAATAATGACGAACCGAAAAAAACTAAAGAACACAAAGAATGGTTTAGATTAGTTGATGGTAAGTTATCAATTAAAAACAGTTAATTATGTGTTGTCCTAGTTCAATTTCTCTAGAAGCAAGTGATATAATTGCTATAATTGGAGTCATAATAAATTCATTTCTTGCTATTTGGATTGTGAAAACCTTACAAAACAATCTTGCTAACAAAAGATACTTAAAAGACCATTTAATTCAAGAAGTCAAAGACTTACGTAGTGAATACAAAAAGTTTTTGAATGAACTTTACCAAGGTAAATTAAGACCAAAACAAATTCTTCCATGGTTTAAATTAATGAATATAAAAACTCAAGATGTTATGGAAATAGTTAACCAAAAATATGGTCTTGATAAAGATGTTTTGAGAAACTATCAAATTGAATTAAGGAATATTGTTACAGAACAAGAGGAATTCAATGAAAACTTTAAAGAAAATAAATGTTTTCCTCTAAAAGAAAGTTCTTTAAAAGAAATACTTCAGTTTCAACAGAATAACAATTCTAAATTTAACAAACTGATTATAGAAATAAACGATAAAAAATAACTGCATACAACAATGGCTATAAGTAATTGCTTGTTCTCGCCTACTTCTGAAAATCCTCGTGGATTTTCAGTTTGGTGTGTACTTGCTAAGTTTCGTGCTAAACCACGCAACTACTCATAGCCGAGACCGTTAGCCGCAATAAAAACCAACGATAATGAACAAATTAAAACTACTACTAATTTCAATCTTATTGATTTCTTGCAATAACTCTGAAAAAGAGAATCAACTTGCGAAGGAAAATGAAATTCTTAAACAGAAATTAGAACAAAAAGAAAAAACGGAAATAAAAATGCAGAATATTAATGACTTTATTCCGAGCGGATTTGAAATTGTCGAATCTGGAAATGAGTTGAATAAAATAATGTCTGATTTAAATAAAGATGGAATTTCTGATTATGTAGTTTTATTAGCAAGTGGAAAAAACAACAAAGATTATTCTAATTCAAAAAATGTTCGACTTGCGATTTTCGAGGGACAAAATAATGGTTCATATAAATTAAAGAGTCAATCAGGTAACTTAACTTCATCATTTTTACACAAGAATCCTAACAAAAGAATAAAAGTTGCCAATAAAAACGTTATCAGCCTTAAACATCAATCAATGAGACACGATTATGAATTGAAATTCAGATACGAAAGCAAATATAAAAACTATATGCTTATTGGTTCTGAATACAATAATTACGGAAACGCTATGCAAGATGGAGCTGGAAATATTAGTTCGAACTTTCTTGCTGGAAAAAGAATTTCGACAATCGACGGAAAGAAAACTACGAAAGTGGATAAGGATTTAAAGCCAATTTCTGCAATTGACGATTATAATATTTACGAATTAATTAGTGAATAATACTGTGGCTAACAACGTATAAAAATAATTGCTATTTTGTGCTTAAATAAAGGTAGTTGCGTATTTGCTACATCTGAATTTCCTTCGGAAATTCCTCGCACGCAAACACGCAACTATTCTTATACAAGACCGTTGTAAATAATGCAAAACAAACATTACGAATAAATGAGTAAATTTTTAACTGGCAAAGATCTAGACGATGCAATTTGTGATATAATTTGGGATACGGAACGAACTTTATTAATTGTTTCACCATATATTAAGCTTGACGATTACTTTAAAAAACTGTTTGATAAACATGAAAACAATCCAAAGATTCATTTGATTTTAGTATTCGGTAAAAATGAAAGAGCAGTTAAAAAAAGTTTAAGTAAAGCTGATTTTGACTATTTCAAAAAATTTTTAAATGTTAGTATAATTTACGTTCCTAACTTACACGCCAAATATTATGGAAATGAGAAGAAAGGAGTAATTACATCAATTAATTTATATGATTACTCTTTTATAAACAACATAGAATTTGGTGTTTTCAGAGAACAAAGCATAATGGATAATTTCACTAAATCTGCGGACAAAGATGCTTGGGACAAATGCATCGACATTGCAGAAACTAATGATGTTGTCTTTATAAAAAGACCTGTGTTTGAAAACAAAAAGATGATTATCAACCTTGGAAAAAGCTATGTGAAATCTGATATTTTGTTTGACTCAACCGATAAATTTTACGGATATAGACGTAAAAGAAATGAAGAAGATAAAAGACTTTCTGATTTTCCAGACGAGCTTGAATTAGGTTCAGTCTTTTCAGAAAGACCTGCGAGAGAATCAGAGAAAAGAAAACAAAATGATTTTGGTTATTGCATTCGTTCTGGCGAAAAAATTAAATTTAATCCAAAACAACCTATGAGCAGAAATTCGTGGAAAATTTGGAATGAATATGGAAATGAAGATTTTCCTGAAAACTATTGTCATAAAACAGGCAAGAAATCGAATGGAAAAACATCGATGAGAAAACCAATATTATGAAAAAAGTACTATTTACAACAACGTAAAACAACAATTGAGGCTTCGTGTCCTGCGGACACAACCGCGCAAGCATAAAAGTCGGGAATTTTAGCTATCTTAGTTTTAACCAATTCGCAACTATTTGTCATACAAAACCGTTCTATCTAATAGAATGAGAGTTGTTTACAGGTAAAATAAACAAGACTAAAGCACTACTATGAAATATTTAATAATTCTATTTTTTGCATTTAACTTAAATGCTTATTCACAAACTACAGGGTGGAAATTGCTTAATGAAAATGAAGAACTTAAAATCTTTATTAAAGATCATTCTAAAAAATCAGCCTGGTATATGATTGAATATAAAAAGATAAAAATTAACGAAACTATTTTTGGTGATAAACAGAAAATAAAAAAAATTCTTACGCTTCATGAGTTTGATTGTGAAAATAAAATGATTGGAACTTTAGCTGAAATAAGCTACGATGAAAATGGTGATATTATAACCTCATCTGATTATGGAAAACTTGCAGATTTAAAACATGTTATTCCTGATACACTTGGAGAAATGATTTTATATAATTTCTGTAATTAAAGATTAAAAATTTTACTTACAACAATATCTATAAGTAATTGCTTGTTCTCGCCTAATCCTTAAAAATCAGTATTATAAATATAATTCTTAGTTTAGCGTAAATTATACGTTTAATTTACGCTAAATATCTATGTTAGATCCAAAACACTATACATGTAACTATTGCCAACAGGATTTTATTCCAAAACGACGTCGTGTACAAAAATACTGTAGTAATTCTTGCAGGTCTTCTGCATATCAATTAAGAAAGGGTAATAAAAATAATTTACCTGTAGCAAATAATACAAAACCTGTTACAGAACAAAATGATAAAATGACTTTAGCTGGTGTTGGTAATGCTGCTGTTGGATCTATGGTTGCAGGAGGACTTGTAAAACTTTTTACAAACGAAAAAAACAAACCAGCAACTAAAGGAGATATAGATTTGCTTTTACAAAAATTAGGAGGTCGTTATCATTTAGTAAAAAATTTACAACCTAATGCGCAAGGTGCTTTACCCTACTATGATTTGATAGATGGCAATATTGTATATCTAAATTATAAAACATATGACATATAGTAATAAAAATTTATATATAAGGATAATCATACTAATAATAGCATTAATTGTAGCTATTTATTGTTTTATGATAAAACTACCTGTACCTTTTAGAAAAGTAGATACAGAATTACATGCTCTATTTTATTTCTCTGCAGCTGCTTTTATCAATATTCTATTCCTAATTAGAACTATTAAAGATCACATTTTAGTTTTAAGTCTATTGTTTTTGTTCAGTGCTTTGGTAGAATTTGCTCAAGAATATTCAAATACATTTTATACTAAAAGAATACATGGCAACTTTGATCCAATAGACTTAAAATTTAACTTAATTGGATTAGTATCATTTTCAATATTTTGGTTCCTCTTTTATATCAGTTTAAAATCTCAAAATAAGGATTAAATTAACTTGTTTTCTGTTAATTTGGACAAACATATTTATTTATAATATAGTTAGTTATTGGTTTTAATGTTTTACCTGTTAATGGGTGTAACCCTAAACTAGAAAAAAAATTTATTTCCTTATTTTTATTTTTTCCATACCAATATCTAACCGATCCATCTTCATTAAAAAAATCTGAATCACAGTTTAATTCTACTTGTCTAAAATTTTCTATTCTATCACTTTTGTAGATTTTTAACTGATTTAAGTTATATTTCTTAGCATCAAATTTGACCTCAACATAGCGGTCATTTTCCCAAACCATCCATCTATTACTATCTGAATTTAAGAATACCACTCCTACAATTATTAAAATTGCTAATACTCCTCCAATAATAAGAGTTTTAGAGTTTTTATTAATTGTGTTAGATGTTAATTTAAAATCGCCATTATTGTGACTCCTATAATAGTCATGATAATTATCAAAGCCTAAATACATACTTAGACCATTCGCTACAAATAGTTTTAAATTTATGCTATCTCCTTCGACTGCTTTGTTGTGTTTATTTCTTAACGATTTTTCTCCATAAACTGTATTAGTATTTTCCTGAATATAATCTGATAAGAATTTTGAAATATTAGTTTTCACAGTTATACCTTCTTCACTCTTGACTTTTTCAAAAGCATCTAATATTAATTGGCTATACATTTTATATGGTTTATTTTTTTGATTATTAGCGAATTATAATTTAGGAAATTAATTACCAAGACATTTCCATGTCTTTTCCATGCTTTTTCCATAACAAAAAAAAGAATAGTACTTCTTTTGAAATGAAAATAGAATTGATCCCAATTTAAATATTTCGAAATATATCAATTCTCTAATTGTAATACAAAGTAAAGCGATTGTTTCCACGGGAAAAAGCAACACTTTTCTTCTGTATTAATGCTTTCCCGACATCATACGCCTTGGCGTAAAATTTAAAAATCCGAATTCATCGGACAGGAACCTTATTGTCAAATTTTAACACATTAAAATGGAAAAAACATTAAAATCAATCGCTTTATTATCAATGATAATTTTTTTAAATTCTTGCACACCAACAAGTTTAAAAGAAGAGTATAAAGAATTAAACCAAATGGAAAATTGTTGCGGAGAAGATGGAGACATACCACCTCCACCTCCGCCACCACCAACAGAAGATTAAATTCTATAAAAACAGAGATAAATATTTATCTCTGTTTTTTTAACTGAATCTCAATTTGATTACGGAATACCTTACAACTAATCCATCATATTTAGGTAATTTTAGTTATTAAATAAATCATTCACCATGAGAATTTTTTTTCTAATAATTTCATTTATAAACTTTAGTATTGTAACCAGTTGCGATCAAATTAAAAACAGTAATAATTATAGTCCTGGAAGCAAATTAGATAGTTTAAATGGTGTTTATGTCTATTTCAATGGATCAATGAGGAATGTATCTGGTCGTAATACAACTCCAGATGGCTATAATCTTGGTTTAAAGTACCAGTGTGTAGAATTTGTTAAAAGGTATTACTACAAACACTATAATCACAAGATGCCAAATAGTTGGGGACATGCAAAAGACTTTTACAAACAAGGTGTTTCTGATGGAAAAATTAATAATGATCGTAATCTAGTACAGTTCTCAAACTCAAGTAAAACAAAACCAAAGGTTGGTGATTTAGTTGTTTACAAAGGTTCTGCTTTAAATTCTTTTGGTCATGTTTCTATTATCTCATTAGTCAAGAGTAATAAAATAGAAGTCATACAACAAAACGTAGGCACTCGATCTAGAGAAAAATTTAGACTTAAACACAACAATAATAAATGGTATATTGATAATGACAGAATAGTTGGTTGGCTGAGAATGAAAGGCTAAATTTTACTTTACAACTAAAACATTTTATAGTTGTAAAAAATTACCCAGTCATCCCTTCTAAAAAGACCTGAACAAACTCCTTCATTTTTAAAATGATACGTTCGCCTATCTCTCTTGCTTTTAAAATGCTTGGTCTGTTATCCAAACATTTAAAAACCTCATCTCGTATAGGTTCTTGACCGCTATATACATAGCTATCTATTAATGCGTTAAATTGTAGTTGATCTAATCCTTCCTCTTCACATAGTTTTGATAATGCTATGACTTTTTCTTGTTGCCAGAACTTTTCAAACTCGTCTGGTATATCATCAGGATTTTCAATATGTGGTAGATTTTCTTCAATAAACTTCTCTATAAGTTCTCGTTTGCTACGTAACTCTACTTCGCCACCAAGTAAGTCGATAATAGCTTTTTTCTGTGCTTTAGCTTCTGATGGTTTTGACTCTTTTAATTTAGCTAATAGCTGTAAAATGTAAGCAACATTAATTTCGTCACGATGAATTAACTCCAACTCAAAGTCAATATCATCAAGAATAGACGTTTTATGTTTTTGCTTGTCGGTTTTTACTTTATCGTATAAGTCTAAGTATTTACTTTTATAATCCTCAAAAGTTTGCTCGTCAATACCTAAATCATCCCAATCGAAATCTACATACGATTCTAATACGTTTTTAGCTCGTAATAAGCGTCTGAATGCTGTAACAAATTCTAGTTCTTGGTTTTCGTCACGTAAATCGTCAACACTTTGGTAGGTTGGTGTAATTTGAAGTAAGTTTTTTAAGGCTTCATCAAATTTTGATGCGATAGACTCATAAGGTGGTAAAATGATTTCTTCTTTGGCTTCTTTATTAGAAAACAACGTGATGGCTTCATCTGTAGCGCCTTTTAAATTCCTAAAGCAAATAATATTTCCTTGCGATTTTTGTTCACCTAAAATTCGGTTGGTTCTAGAAAAAGCTTGTATTAAACCATGATACTTTAGATTTTTATCGACATAAAGTGTATTGACTTTTTTTGCATCAAAACCAGTCAACATCATATTCACCACAATAACAATATCTAATCGATCTTTGTCTTTAAAAGTGATTTTCTCTCGTTCTTTTAAGCGCTTACTAATGTCTTTAAAATAGTTCTCAAACTGTTTACTGTCTTTAGTTGAAAAACTAGTATTATACATACTGTTATAATCAGCTATGTAATCGTCTAACTTTTCTCTGGTATGTTTACCATACACTGCACTTGGTTCTGCTGCTGCATCAAATTCATCTTCTGTATCTGGTAAATAATCCTGTGCAGTTTTACTGTCTTCATTCGCACCATATGAAAATATAGTTGCAATACGCAAGTTATGTTCTCCTGCTTCTTTTTTGCGTTTAAATATGTCGTAGTATTTTATCAAAACATCAATACTACTTACTGCAAATAATGCTGAATACGCTTTATTAAAGGTTTTAGAACTATGATAGTTAATGATATAATCGGCTATCTTTTCTAAGCGTTTCTCATCTTGAAACACTTCTGCTTTATCAATATCTTCTACTTCAATATCGATAAACGTATTGCTTTTTTGCTTGTATTTACCAATGTATTCTATACCAAACTTTAGTACGTTTCCATCTTTAATAGCATCTGTTATCACATATTTGTGTAAGCATTTGCCAAATAAGTCTTTTGTAGTGCGTTTACCTAAATCATTTTTTGATGCATTATCTGCAAAAATGGGTGTTCCTGTAAACCCAAATAACTGACTGTTTGTAAAATAGTTGGTAATAAGCTCGTGTGTTTTACCAAATTGACTGCGGTGACACTCATCAAAAATGATAACAATACGTTGATTTTTTAATGTAGATAATTGGTTTTCGTAATGTGTTTTTGATATGGCGTTGTTTAACTTTTGTATGGTGGTTAATACCAATTTAGATTCGTCTGTAAGTTGTTTTACTAGACTACTGGTATTATTTGTAACATCTACACTATCTTTTTTAAAGCTGTTAAACTCTTTCATAGTTTGGTAGTCTAGATCTTTACGGTCTACTACAAACAAAACCTTATCTACCTGTGGTAAATCCATTAAAATCTGACTCGCTTTAAACGAGGTTAATGTCTTACCACTACCTGTGGTATGCCATACATAACCGTTATCGTTACTAGTTTTTACTTGCTCTACCAATTGCTCTACTGCAAAGAATTGATACGGACGTAACACCATAAGTATTTTATGGGTTTCGTTACGTACTATGTACTTGGCAATCATTTTACCCAAATGATCGGGATTTAAAAACGAAGCCGCAAAATCTGTAAGCTCTGTAATGTTTTTGTTATTTACATCGCTCCAAAAGAAGGTTTGTTTTACCGATTGCAACTCGTTATTGGCTAAATATTTAGTATTTACACCATTACTAATTACAAACAATTGTACATATTGAAATAACCCATTGTTACTCCAAAACGTGTGCTTTTGATAGCGGTTAATTTGATTAAATGCTTCTTTGATTTCTAAACCACGACGTTTTAACTCTATTTGTACCAGCGGTAAACCGTTTACTAAAAGCGTAACATCGTAACGGTTTTTATATACACCGTCTTGGGTGATTTGGTGAGTGACTTGAAATAGATTTTTAGACCAATCTTCGCTATTAAAAAACTGAATGTAAGTAGGCTCACCAGCATCGTTAGTAAACTGAAACCTGCCTCGTAAGGTTTTGGCTTTGTCAAACACATTACCTTTTGCTAAGTGATTTAAAACGGTTTCAAACTCTTTATCACTAATTACTAGATTATTAAAACGTTGTAACTGCTGTTTTAAGTTAGCTAACAACGCATTACTATCTGTTATTTTTACAGACGTGTAACCTAATCCAACCAGTTGAGTTATTAAGTTTTGTTCTAATATAGCTTCAGATTGTGTGGTCATTATTCTATTGCGTTATTAACTTTTATCCAATATGGTAACAAAATATCGTAAAACAACTTCATAGATTGACAATACCAATCTATAAAAGCTTCATCTTTTTGATTACGCCAACCATCAATATCTCCTGTTATCTCTAATGCCGACTTTTCGAATTTAATTCTTGAAGCTTTTTTACCTTCTAAACGTTCCCAAATAATTTCACCTAATGTAAATTTTTCGTCAATCTCATGTTTATATTGAAACATAGCATCTATTAAGGTCTTAGTCTCATCTTGTCCAATATAAAGTTCTACTCTGTATCCTTTTCTACCAATACAAAAACCAAACGAACCACGACCACGTAAAGTGCTAATATTAAAATATGGCTTAGCTGTAACATTGTCTAATAAGTCCATTTTACGAACTTTAAGTTCTGCTTTTAGTTTATTCCAAAACTCTACTAACCTTGTTTCAGTTTCTGCTACTTTTTTACTTTTAGATTTCTCTTCAAGTTCTTTTTCCATAGCATCTATCATAAACTCTTTGGTTTCTGGTAACGGAATTATTTGTTCTATTTGTAAAAACAACTCTTCGCCTTTACCAAAAGGAATTGCTCTAAAACATTGAATATTTACACTGTGTTGTAGTAGCCATAATACTGTAGAAGTAACTTCTTTACGATAGTTATTTGCTACAAAAATGATGCGTTGGTCGTTACGGTTAAGCAATAAACCATCTTCATCTATATCTAAAAACTCTAAGATGTTATCTTTAGCCTCTTCATTTAAACTTTGAGCATCTAAATACTCTTGGTATATTTTAATAATTTGAGATGTTGACAATGTAGAACAATACGACACGTATTTTAAGGCTTGCCAAACGACATGTCTACCAGTATCGTCTAATTTATTTTCTATAACAACGATGTCTCCATTTTTATCTAAAGCAAGAAGATCTAAACGCTCTTGCGTATCATTAAAACCATCAAACTCTTTTTGGATGATTAATAAGTCTTCACCAAGAATTTCTGGATTTTTAGCAATCCATTCTTGTAAGTTTTCACGTTCTCTAAATTGAAGCTCACTAAATTTACGTTCTTCTAATTTTGTGATATTATTTTGCTCTCTGCTTATTCTGTACATTTTTGGTTAGCTGTGATTAAACAAACATTTGCTGCAACAAGCCTTTTTTAAACTGTTGTGTGGCTTCTATTTGTTGGGTAACTGTTTCTATTTTACTATCTATAGCGCTTAAATAATTGGCGATTTTCTTTCGCTCATCATAAGTAGGCATAGGTATTGGCATTTTAAAAAAATCAGAATTTGTTATATTCATTCTATCGTGTCTTGCCCCAAAATTTGCAACACTATGCAAATATTTATGCCAATTAGTTGTTTCAAAATAGTGTTCAAAATATTCCAATAAAGATTCTTTAAACCTAAATATTGAATATAAAGGTGACATAACTCCTTTTTGAAGTTTATTCCTTTTTATTGGCCCAACAGGTGCACTTGCAGATATTCTTGGATTGTATACAAAATCATCTTTTGAAACTATATAATATCCTTCCAAATTATTTTGATTGGCAATTTCTTTATCAAAGTATTCTTGCTGACTTACAACGCCTTGTGTAGCTGAATTTGTAAGTACAAAATTCACTTCGTTTGAAGTATTTTTGGTTGAAATTCTATCCGCTATTTCTCCCAACCTCTTCTCTTCCCAATCTGGGTAATCACTACCATTATCTTGTTTAAAGCGTAGTTGTTGGCTAAACAGTTGTTGCATCACGCCTTTTTTGTACTGCGCCAGTAGCTCCTTTTTTTGGTTGAGTTGCTGTAGTTTGCTATCTACTGCGGTTAAAAATTGAGCTATTTTTTGTTGTTCGGGAATATTTGGAACTTGAAATTTTAATTCCTTCATTATTCCTATGCTTAACCCATCCATTATACCTCCAACAGATAATCTTTTGACTTGCTTCAGCATTTTGAAGGAACCAAATAATTGGGCAAGAAAATCAGGTGTTATTACATTTTCATTTAGTTGCAACCTAATCATATGAGAATCCATGATACCTCTTTCAATGCCTACAGGTACAACCGTACATCTGCCAATAGTGCCCATTGTTGATACTACAAAATCATCTGGATAAATTTCATTTGTCTTTAATCTATTAAAGTGCTCTTCTGTTATGAATCTATCTCCAAAATTGAAGTCATCAATAAAAATGTTTTCTTGACCGTACACTTTAAACCCTTTCTTAACGAATGTGTCTTTTTTTAATTGACTACCAAAAGGACCTATTTTCATTGCACCTTTATGATGAGCTATTAATTCAGGAACCTCTTTTTGCTTCCATTCAGCATCAAATTCGTTAAAGCGTAGTTGTGGTACATTGATGTCGTTTACTTTAATCATTTATATGAAGTAGTCTTTGTTTAATAAATGTTTTTAATTCCTTTTCTCTTTGAATAATAAAATCTTGTATTGAATCTGTATTTTGCCAATCTAATTCTTCATTATTGATTTTATTTTGAGACATTAAAGGTGCAGCCTTATAAGATTCTATTTTTTTATCAATCCCTTTTCTTCCCTTTTTTGAATTTGATGATACGGTATCTAAAACAAGGTTACCTATTGAGTGTAAGTAACTTTCATTAAAATCCTCGTCAAACTCTAATTGAGATTTTCTGGCGCTTATATGCTCAATATTATACTTAGTACGTGCATCTTGACTAAAGTAATTATGAATTGTTAATAGTGGATGTCCTTCTTCTTTTCTTAAATGGTTTTCATATTTAAACAAGATAAATTTTACCATATTTTTCTTTACCCATTCATAGTAGTTGTCGTAATCTAATGTTTCCTGAGTTCGATTATTAATATTCCACCAGTTATGATGTAAAATATTTGAAAAAACAATGAAAAAATCATCATCATTTCTAATATGTTCATACAACTTCTCATCTCTATTTTGCAGTCTAATGAATGAAGCTCTAAATGTAAACGCTGTTAGTATTTTACAAAACTCCTCTAATCGATCTTTATCATTTTTGTAAATAATCATAAGAAAAGGATAGTATGGCCCTACTTTGCCTATCATATGAAAATCGTCTAAAGACGATATACCAACTTCATTATTTCTTAGTTTTATAAAAATATCAAAACTCTCTTTCAGTCTAGTAATATAACTTACTATCGTTTCTTTTATCTTAACATCTTCAACATTATCAATAAATAATTGATTAATTTGATTCTTGATAAATTTACTAGGGTTATTAAAATTTTCTGAGTTAGTTTTTTCAAATGCAATGGTATGATACCTTAGTACATCGTTCTCATTTAGATTATATTTTTCTACATTTCTATATATAGCTGCAATACAATCTTGTATAACTTTTAAAGGTTGTTCATGGTTTTTTATATCTAAAGAACCTACCTTATACATGAGAAAACTCTTTACACTTTCTAAGTTTGTAAGTCTTCTTCCTCTATCGTTTAACAATTCAAATATTAAAGTAGCATCAGAAAAATCTTGTACTACATAATTAATAATAGTAGCATTACTTATAAGATCAAAAATTTTTTCAAGTGAAGTTTTAGAAATATTTTCAATCTCTTTTTTTAGGTATTGCTTAGCTTGTATCAGATTTTTTTGAGCTGGTGTTTCAAAAGTATCAGCTTTATTGTTTTCTAGTATGTAAGTGTTTAAAAAATTGTTATCCTCATTATCCAATTCTAACTTGTAAACACCATCTGAATCCTTAACAAATCTTCGGTATGTTTTATTAGAAACTTTATCTGAAGACAACTCTAATAATCTCTCAATTAATACCTTAGCAAAAATAATTATTGTAGTTAATCTTTGCTGACCATCAACAATATCTAAAATTTCATAATCACCTCGTCGATTTTGATTATGAAATAAAAAAGTACCTAAGAAGTAAGATTTATTACCTCTTTGATTTACTAAATCATCCAAAAAATCTTTTAGATTTTCTTCTTGCCAGGTATAGGTTCTTTGATAATTAGGAATTTTAAAAATCCTATCAGCATTAAATAATTCGTATATACTGCTTTGTCCATTTTGCATATTAAAATGGTGTTTTAATTCCTAATTCTTTACAAAAGCCTGTTATTACTTCATCTGTGCTTTCCATCTCTTGTTCTAGCTGTTGTAATTGCTGTGATACGGCTTGTAGGTCTACAGGTTCTTCTTCTTCAAAGGTATCTACATAGCGTGGTATGTTTAGGTTGTAATCATTTTCTTTTACCTCGTCTAGACTGGCTACATAGCTGTATTTGTCTATGGTTGCTGGATGCGTATCATGAGATCCTGAAACAAGTTCAGGATGACAATAAGTTCTATATGTGTTTACGATTTTGTCTATATGTTCTGGCAGTAGTACATTCTGGGTTTTTACTTTTTCAAAATGGTTACTGGCATCTATAAACAATATGTTGTTACTGCGTGCGCTGGTTTTACGGTCTTTTTTAAGCACCAAAATACAAGTTGGTATACTGGTTCCGTAAAAAATATTAGCTGGCAGACCTATTACGGCATCTAGCTGGTTGGTGTCTGCAATAAGGTATTTACGTATATGACCTTCGGCAGCACCACGAAACAAAACACCGTGGGGTAATACACACGCCATAGTCCCATTGGTATCTAACTGGTATATCATGTGCTGTACAAAAGCAAAGTCGGCTTTACTTTTGGGTGCCATTTTTCCGTATGGTGAAAAACGCTCGTCGCTTATAATAGCATCTGGATTCCATTTTGCAGAAAACGGTGGATTTGCCACTATGGCTTCAAACTTAAGCTCGCTATGTACTGGCGATGGGTTTACTAGGGTATCTTCGTTATAAATATCAAAACGTTTGTAATGCACATCGTGCATAATCATGTTCATACGTGCCAAGTTGTATGTGGTTGGGTTGCTTTCTTGCCCGTAAAAGGCGCCAACTTCGTTCACTTCTTTTGCCACACGTAGTAGTAAGGAACCAGATCCACAGGTTGGATCGTACACGCTTTTAAGTCGGTCTTTATCTGTAGTGACTAACTGCGCTAGTATTTTAGACACTTGCTGTGGTGTATAAAACTCTCCAGCCTTTTTACCTGCGCCACTTGCAAATTGTCCAATAAGATACTCGTAAGCATCACCTAGAATGTCGCTTTCGGCATTGTCTACATCAAAATTAATGGCTTCTAAACGGTTTAGTATTTTTACGATAAGCTCGTTTTTGGCTTCTTCGGTCTTCCCTAGTTTGCTACTGGTAAGGTCTAAATCTTCAAAGAGGTTACCAAAATCGTCTTCGCTCTCGCTACCCATAGTGCTTTGCTCTATGCTAGTGAGTACTTTTTGTAAATCTTCAAGTATAAATTTATTGACACCACCAGAATTACCACGTTTTGCCAACTCGCTAAACAGTTCGGTTGGTTTTAAGAAATACCCTAAAGCGTCTAACGCATCGGTACGCAATGCATCTATAAGCGCTTCTTCTTGCTCATGACCCATTACTTGGTCGTAAGTTAAGCCATCTGGCGCTAATGCTTTGTTAGCGTGCAGCGTCATTTTACGGCTTAGGTATTTGTAAAAAATAAAGCCTAGTATGTAGTCTCTAAAATCGTCTGCATCCATATTACCACGAAGGTCGTTGGCGATGTTCCAGAGTGTTTGATGTAGTTGTTGTTGGTTTTCGGACATTTAATTAAAATAATTTCAATTTAATTTTAGCTTAAAAAGCAATAGGATAAATATAACTAAAGCCTTTACTATTTGGAAAGAAATATATCGTATTTTTTAAAGTTATTATTACGGATTCCCGTATGGAATTAATTATATCTATTTGTTTTCCGCTGAAGATGTTTTAATCTATATCTTAAAACTATTGCTGTTAAAGGCAATATTATTAACAATAAAGGATAAAGTACACAAAAGAAAAAGAAATTTACTTCGTAATACGAAGTCCCTGTAAGATTTGCCAGATTAATTGTGAAATCTGTGCAATACATGTATAACTGTATAACTATGTTGGCTAGTTCATCATTCATTGTTTAGATTTCTTTTTTTTAGCTTTTTAATCAAAAAATAATAATCCAAAATCTTTATTAATGAAAACCACATTATTAAAGGAAACAAAAACACTAAAAAGAATATGTTTGCCATTTTATATCCACCTGTAGCGTGAAGCAATCGGATTATCGAAAAATAAATTATGTCTGTTTGATTTAAATATCTTTTTATAAACTTTACATGATGAGTCTTACAATAACTTGTGTTTTGATGTGCAACCCATGAACATTTATCAGAATATTTAATATCTGAATTTATTGCCTTAACGCCATTAAACTGATAAGGTGGATCAGCAATCTTAAATCTATATACTTCATTGACAAAAACCATTATTAAAAATGGAAAAATTAAGAGGAATATGTTTCGTGTTAGGCGTTTAGTTAACATCTGATGTTTATAATCTAATTAACACTAAAGAACATGAATATAGGTAGATGATCGGATAGTTGTCTGCTTTGGTTAATATTGTCACAATCTTTTACAATATCTATAGAATTTGATTTTGAAACACTAATATTAGTGTAATAAAAATTGTCTATAGAATGACTTAAGTATTTACCAAAAGAACACTTTTGCTTTATTGTGGTCTTTGTGTTTTTTAAAGCATTTGAGTACCCATTACTATAAAAAAGATCCCAAATTTCATGCTCTTCATTTAAGTTAAAATCACCTCCAATAATAATAGAATTATTATCTAAATCTTCAATAATATTTTTTAAGTATACAATTTCTATTTCTGGTTTATCATAATGCTTACGTGAATGATAATTTATAGCACTAAATGTTTTATTATTTTTCTTAATTTGAAAATTAGCAACATAAGGCTCTCTATAAATAACATCTTTATATTTAGAGGCTAAAAAAGGTTTGCTTTTTAATTTTAAAACATTTGTTTTCCATAAAAAAGCATAACGTTCACTCATATGAGACGAAGGACTTTGAGTAGGCATGCTAATGGAATAATCCCATTTAAAACCCATTCTATTTAAGTTATCAGCTATTTTTGCTACAGCTTGAGCTCCTGCAGGATCTTTTCCAACGACTTCTTGTATTAAGACCACATCTGCAACATTTATAATCTTAGAAATTTGATTTAATTCATCATCAGATTTCGTTCTACCTAAATCTTTAATATTCCAACTAATTATTTTAATTTGATTTAAAGAATCAAAAGAAGTATTGCTATTAGACTTAATCTCTCTATTAAAATCTTTAACCTTAGAATCTACAACTAATTCTGGAATTACTTTTCTTGACTTATTACCTTTTGAATTAGGTTTGCAAGATAAAACAAGACTTATAGCACAGAAAAAAAATAAAAAATATAAACCTTTAAATATTTTCATATACTCTTATATCTTTTAAAAACCTGTTATGCTGATAGCCCTCAAACCAATCTAAACTTACCCAGGTACCACTACTATCTTTTCTTGTATCAAATTTGGAAAGACCATAATGTTCTTTTTGATCTTGAGGCAATAAGAATTCTGCAAACGCATGACCATCCTCTTTATCAAACCCACCTATCATACGAGATCTTAGTCCAATTTGTCTAGCCATAGAAGCCATTAGTATTGCAAAATCATCACAATCTCCAGAGTATTGACCTTTATATTTTAATGCTAAGGTTGCTTCTGCAGATCTCCAAGTATCTTTTCCTGTTTCAGGATCAAAAATATAATGCCAATTAGCTTTAACATGTTTTTGCATGGCTAGAATTTGTTCTACTTGTGATATACCAGAATTTAGTTTTATATTTAATTCCATTACCTCCTTTAAAACAAGTCCTTCAACCTGTATTAAGTTACCTTGCGCTTTTGGTATTCTATCTTTAACCAAATTTTTATTAATTGATTGTTTTTCTGAAGGTGTTACAATATCCTCTATCTTAACAACTTTAGGTTTTACAGTTTTATCAATTGTATTTGGTTCTGGTATTGTTTCTTTCTTAGACGCTTCTTCCCTAGCTTTAGCTATTAATTGAGACCTTCCAGAGTTTGAACAACCTACACACGACTTCAAAAAAACACTTAAGACTAGAAGTATTATTAACAAATGTTTGTTTCTCATTTATAATCTATCTTTTCTATTTTAGGAATAATTTGAATTGAGAATCTTTTATTATTTTCTTCTTTAGAGTCTCTACAAAGCCCATTAAACCCACTTCCGCAAATTAATACCTCAACATTGCCACCTCTAAAGTTAATACCTTCTTTATTCCAAAGTTTATATACAGACATAGCTCGTTCAAAACTTTTAGAATATCCATAATCTGAATCTAAGCTAAATTTTTTATCCCAGGTGTTAGCCATATTACCTTCTATAACTAAGAGGTAACTGAACTGAGCATTTTGCTTTCTAAGATTTTTTAAAAACTTGTTTATTTTATGCCCAACTTGGACTACCGTTTTTCTATGAACATCTAAAATTTCTGTTTTGTCTGGCTCAAAAATTTCAATACCAATTAGCTCTTTAGCTACATACTTCTCACAATCATCTAAATAAGAAAAATCTTTATCGTTTTGTAATGGCTCGAACTGTTCCTCTATTTGTAGTATTTTTTTGAGTTGCTCATTTTGAGCTATTATTTTTCCTTGTTCTACCTTAAGTATAACAAAAGTCACTACATACAAGACAAGCATTAAAAAAAACAAACTAGTCATTAAGTCTGCAAAACTTATCCAAAAAAAACCGGTTTTTTTCATTTAATAAAATTTATATATATGTAATAACATGCTCCAGAAATTATGATAACATATGTTAATACACTAAGTGAAGATGCTAGTTTTTGAAACAAACTAGGATTAGGAAATTTTAATTCAGGAATTTTAGTTTCTGATTCTACTTTTATTGGTTTATTATTAATAGTCTCTATAGCTTTTACAATTGAATTGTTTCCATTAGAAATAACTTGTGTTAACCCACTTTCTAAATTTTGTAATCGCTCTTCAATTACATCCAACTTGTTTAATTTGCTTAATAATTCAAATTTAGGTCTTGCAGTATTAAAAGCCTCTTCAGTTCTAACAACTTGTTTTGTCATTACCTCTGTAAAAGACTCTATAGACTTATTAAAAGCAGTAGATAGCTTTGAGTCGTATTCTGAAACAACACTATTATAGGCTTCAAATTGTTTATGAGCAGAACTTGTTAATTCTTCTATAGCTTTAGACATTTTAGAATCTGTATTTGCCACAGCTTCTTTAACAGCATCTTCATAATTAACAAAAGACTTTATATGTGTATTAAAAAACTCTGTTGATTGATTGCTTTTTGCAACAGTACTTTTTATGTCCTCTAATATTACATTAATATTATGTGTATTTGCAACGAACACTTGTAAGTTACTTAACAGGCTAGTTGTATTCAATAAAGACTTATCTAAATGCTCGTAATATTTTGCAAATTCTTGAAATGAGCCCATCATTCCTTGAAGTTGATTAAAGACGTCTAAATTAACTGAAGCTACTTTTTTAACATCAAGTTCTTTTATTTGTTCTATTAAATCTTGTTCTCTTTTTATTGCTTGAGAAGAGTTTTTAACAACACTACCTAATTGAGCGACTACACCAGTGGTACTTCTTGCAAACTTATCTAATTTGTTAGACAAGGTTTGAACTTCTGGAAGTTTTGATTTGTTCATTTTTGGCAAAAGCTCTGATTGCAATAAAGACAAAAACTCATTTTTACCTGCTTCTACTTTAGATTTAGCGATTTTAAAAATACTAACAGAAAACAATGTTGTTATAACAAGACCTGTTACAGAAGCAGCCATAGCTACTTTAACTCCATTTATCAATGGTTTAATAGCTTCTAAAGCTAATGAAGTACTCTCATTAGTAGATGTGTCAAAATTAATAGCGAAAAGCCCAAAAATAATACCTAACATGGTTGCTGCTAACCCAATATAAAGAGGAGCAGGAATTCGATTATTTATTTCATCTTCAACAATTTCTATATACCTATCTGATATATCTTTAAGAATATGAAAATCTATAGAGGCTTCTTTATTTTTAATAAGATAAGTATTAATTGTTGTTGATATATTAGAAAGAGTAGAATTAGTTGAGTGATTTTTCAAATAAGCTATTTCTGTACTCAACTTATCTTCAACTACTTCTTCAGAGAGTATTTTAGAAACATCTCCTTCATTATAAAGCTCTACAGACACTTGTTTTTGAGCTATAGTAGGCATAAAATTAAATATTGATTTATAAGACGAAATCTTTATAAATAATTTAATTCCAAGATATATCTGAAATAAAATCAATACTGTTATTAATATATACTCAATTGTTTGAACTTGGATCATAGCTATATAAACTTAATTTTAACTTTACTTATAACCAACCAATCTTGATTATCTAATTTAACTTCACCTTCTTCTATGACTTCAATGCTTGTTGCATTAATATTAAAGGCATTTTCGTAAACACATGCTTTTTCTAAATAATGATCTGGTGAGTTTAAAGCTCTTGATAAATCAGCATCTTCCAAAAGTGTCAATTCACCTGAAACTTTTGAGGAGCTAAGCTTTATCTTATATAAAGAAAATGGTGCCCTTTCCTTACTGACATCTTCTGCTGAAAACTTACTGTCTTCAAAAGGTGAGGGCAAGAATAGAACCTCTGGTTTTTCTATCATTAAATTTTGAACAATTGGACCTTCTTCTAATAATTCTTGTTTCTCCTCCTTTATCTCTTCAATTACATTTACTCTCTCAGTATTAGGTATTTGTTTTTTATCTGTAAGTTGTCTTTTTAATTCTTCATTTTCTTCTCTAAGGCTAACTATCTCAGCTCTAAGACTAACTATCTCAGCTTGATCACGACTTTGTTTTGCACTTTCAAATGAAGAAAAGTTTGTTTTTTGATTTAATTCTTTAATTCTTGAATTAGCTTTTTTTAGCTGTTGAAAAAAGGTTAATGCAATAATAAATAACACTATAGTTATTACTATTAAGGCTATAGTTTTAGAATCAAAAAAAACATCTACATTTTCTATTTGTTCTTCTGGTATTAGGCTTTCCATTTCAGCCTGAATAAAAATTGATAGCTTCATCTTTTTATGATTGATTAATTGATGATGCTAAACCATACAACAGTCCGGTTAAAGGAAAAAAGAATAAACTTTGAGCAACAGGCTCTTCAGGTATAGAATCATCAGACAATCCTTTTACTCCTTGCATCAAGTAATCAAGCTGATCGTAAGATTTTATTTGATTAAATAATTCTATAGATTTATTAGATAATCCAAATTCTCCTCTAAAATCTAATTCATGGATAAGATCATTAAACAAATCATAGAAACTATTAACATTTTCAATTACACCTTCTAAATATTGTTTATCTAGATCTTTATAGGTAATAACTTCTTTTTGAGAACGAGACTTAGATTGAATTTTTGGAGCATTTCCATTACCTATATTAATCTCTATTAAATCTGTATGTTTAATACCATCTAAATCACTATCTATACTAAAACCACCTTTACAGGTAACTTCTTTAGGATTATCTTTAGACTTCACATCTAAATTAATTAAATCATTACCATATACTTTATTAAAAATTGCCTCAAAAACTTTTGTTAAGCTTGAAAGCTGAGATGTTACATCTAATATTTTTAAAGTTTTTGATCCTGTTCCACTAAAAACAACGTTTCTAGGTTGATCAACACCTTTTAACTTCATCATTTCAGCGATATGATAAATTATTGAAGAATAAAACAGTAAAAAGATGATTTTAAAATCATCATCATTAGCAAGATGTTTATTAAGATCTAAATCAAGATGTTTTTCAACTACATTCTTATTCTCTTTTAGAGAAAACAGATAGTTAATGAGATCTGTAGAAGACATATAATCTCCATAAATTCTTTTTAAAATATTTGCTTCCTCTACAAGCTTGTTTTGATTTAAAACATTTTCAAATACATCTTTATATTTTTGTACAAAACCATTAGACTTAATATTTCCATTAAAACCATTACCAAAAATGGCATTTCCAGCAAACTTGAATGATGTAATAAATTGTGGTTTCTCATCAAAATAGACCATAACATCAGTTGTTCCGCCTCCAATGTCTATAGATATTGAAGGTTTAGCTGCAGTTCTAATACCTTCTTCCTTCTTATAATGATAAAATGGTGCAATACTTTCTGGAAAACTACTTAAATTTTCTTCGTTAATATTAAATATGGCATTAAATGACTCTGACCAAATTCTTTTAAACCTATTCAAATGGTTTGTTGTCATACTAACAGGATAAAACCATATAATTTTAGTTTTAGCCAAATCACCATTATTTTTAAGAACTTTGTTTTTACAAAGCATTAAAATTTCTTCTATGTAATGTTTTACTTGCTTATCATTATTAGACTCATGTGACCACTTTAAATTTGTAAATGTTTTAAGGTATGGTCTGATTGGTTTTTTCTCATATTCAAAACCTATATTAGCATTTGCAAATACAAATGTTGCTAAATCATAATTAACATTAGTATTCTGAAGTAGTGCAGATCTGAATGGCATTTTTACCATCTCATCTTTACCTATTCGCTTAGGTATTATTTCTTGCATTAAATGTGATTCTCCATCATCTATTACTCTAACTGCATCTGTTCTTCGAGAAGCTGAAGCTGGTAATAAAAAAGCAATCTGCTCTTCAGTATCTAAAATATCAAATGCTTTTGCACTTCCTTGCCCCTCAATAGCATATTCTATATGTGTGTTAGTCGTTCCGAAATCTATTGCGAATTTGTATGCATCTCCTCCTGTTATTGTATAATTGTTCCAAAGAGGTATAATGTAGTTCTGACTTTCTCCTACATTTAAACCTATAGCATCAAAATTTTGATCTAAAATGGTTTGACTTGTAATATATGGTTGATCAGATCTCTCCTTGTTTTTTTTAGGTTTTAAAGGATTTTGAGAAGTATCGTTATATAAATTAACTGATAACTTAGTTGAATTATTAGGGAAAATATCAGCTAAACCAATGGTATAATTAAGTTTCACCTCATTACTTTTATTAAATGGATAAATACACATTGCAAGTGACTTTTCTAAAATTACCCCTTTATCTAATTGAACTGCATCTGTCACATTAGAACGTGTATTATAAATCTTTGTATAAGAAATAAAACCTTGTTTGATCGGTATATTTAATTCTACCTGAACACTACTACCCGCAAGTTCCTTTATTTTTAACAAGCTTTTATCAATAAGATCGTTAACAGAAAAATACTTGAAGAACAGAGGTTTTAATGGAATTAAAAACTGACCGTTTCCTAAGGTTAAGAATTTTGATTCATCTATACTGTAAGGCAGTTTTATAATTGTGCTTTCTAAAAAATCGTTCATTGTTAGATAAGGATACTTATCTCCCTGATCTGGTAACAACCTTTCATTTAAAGGCTTACTATCTTGATATGGCACTTTGGTATTACTATCCCATTTATCTTCTGTATATATGTATGGTAAATTCAAGGTTTCTACAGGTAAAACCAAAGGTGTAAGCTCATCAATGTTTTTACTGGATTTTATAGTAAAATCACTTGCTTTTTCTATTAGTGAAGGGTCTTTTTTAAACTGTTTTAATAGTAAGCTTTGAATTACTTCAACAGGTTGACCTAAGTTATTATTATATAGTATTGGCTTAAGAGAATCTAAATAAGATGTTGCATCTTGATTCATTAATTCTCCATGTAATGATGGATTATAACTATATAATTTATCTATCGTTTTTCTTATATAGCTATTAAACTCAGGAAAATATATATTAAAATTAGGTCTTTTAGAAAGTGCTACTAAATATTTTATATAATTTGGATCTCTCCTGTAGAGAGGTAAAAGCATATCATCTAGCATTGTATCTTGACCAAATCTTATATCTGTCCCTATTGCATCTGGTGCTGCAAAAAAGAGTGTCCTAGGTGAAGTTCCCCCAATAATTTTATGCCTATAAAGTAAAATGTATATATTATTAAATTCATTAAAATTATATTGATTACTATCTTGTTGAAAGAATAACTTTAATGTTTCTCCTAAATGCTTTTGATGTTGATTTGAACTTAAAAGTGTATTTACCCCTTTTTCCTTATTCCATACAATTAAACTTAAATCATCTTGATGTTTATCATAGTTAAAAAATAACTGACCTATATCTAAAGCATCTGAAACAAGTTTGTGATTATCGCTAGCTACAGCCTTGCCATTTCTTGTTATACCATCTAAATTACCATTGGCTCCAATAGCACTGAACGCAGTTCTAACTAAATCTATTCTTGCAAATGGACTAGGTATAGAAGTTGGTAATTTTTTGCCATCACCACCATCAGTAACTATATTGTCTATTAATGTGGCATTTATTTTATCTGAAGTAAACCAGTCTGTATTATGAGCGCCTTCATTATGAATTCGAAAAACTTTTTTTGCCATTACTTTTAATTTAGAATTTTAGTTATTTGTGTAGTAAGAACTTCATCCAAAATTTTCAAGAATCTTGAAGGTTCTGATTCGTCATCATGTTTTTTACTTTTCGCAATTGTATGAGCTTCTTTTATTATTTGATTAGCACTCGCTTTATTCTTCTTCAAAAAACCACCTCTTTCTACATCTTTCCCTTTCACAAAATCTAGAAGCGTATCGTGTTCTTGATTATCATGATATGGTGCGAAAGAAACATCATTATCTTCCATCTCATCCATCCATTCATCAAAGTATTGAATGAACTTCAAAAAATAACTTCTGTAAAATTCTTGATTATAAAACTCTCGACTTATCCCGTTATCCTTTCTGTTGAATTCTCCTAAATTTTGAAATAAAACATCTAAAGATTTATTAAGAAACTTTGACAAAAGCACCATTTTGGAAAGAGGAACACTTATTTGATTCTTTGACCACTGACCCAAATGATCTAGCTTAAGTTTACTACCTTCATGTGGTTCTATACCAAATTCTTTTATTATTGTTGAATCATTTTCAGTTAGACTGTTAAAATCTTTAGTAAAGTCTATTATAGATAAAGCTCCTGCTAATTCAAGAAAATGAGCATTGTTTCTCTGATCACTTTTCCCTTCTGAATAAGGCATGTTATTATTTGAGTAATCTCCTAAATAATAAAAAGCGTTAATGGTTTCCTTATTATCAAAAATAGCATGCTGATAATAACTCAAAGCTGCTTTAGATTTACTAAAAAAAGTGGTTGAATCTATAGCTTTACTATTATCATTTGAATTAGCAACTTTAAAGTATGGCAAATAGGATATTGCACCAATTTTTGAACTACTAATTATGTTACTGTTTTCTATCTCGGGTTTATTGAGTCTTAAATTTTTCAATAATAAAGGAAAACCCGATGCTCCTGTACCACCAAATATTGAACTAATAATAAAAATTGCATCACCTGGATTAAAGGATCTAGTAAACTCTTTGTATTCTGGTGAATCGGTAAATTTATTTAATACAATGCTACCTATATTAGGATTTCCTTTAAACCCAACAGTCATGTCAGACTCTAAATTATTTTTGCTAAATAACAAATCAATAAGAGCTTGATTTTCTTTATCCAATCCATTATAATCTATAAATTCTCCAAATTTCTGACCAGTATTAGTCATACCGAACTTAAAATGATCTGAAACACTTGGAAGTTTATCATTTAACAATTGCTTCAAGGTTAAAATTTTAGTAGCAAATAACTGATTATCTTCTCCTACCGAATTGTAAATATTTTGATATTTTGTTAGTATATCTGCTGTCCTATTTAAATCCCCATTTGCAGCATCTGGATCTATAATAATAGGCACTAACGTATCAAAATCGTTTTGAAGTTTTACACCTGAAGCAAGTAACATTGTTAGAGATTTTAAAACTCTTGACCCAGTACCTCCTATTCCGAATACATATAATTTTGCCATATTTAAAAAGGATTTTTAGTATTTGCTGCACTTAAATATTTCATTAGCACAGATAAAAGCATTGCAGTAATAACACCGTATAAAAAAGTAATAGCAGCCATTTGAATAATAAAATATTCAGGATTAATAGCATTTGGTTGGCTTGAGCTATAACTTGCAATAGACATTAGGACTTCATTATTATTATACAATAACACACAACAAACTATAAGCATCAATATACCTGAACAAACCGTTGTTAATAACCATTTAAGGCGAGGTTTTTTAATAGGATCTAATACTTTATAAAACACCAACAAACAAACAAACGATACCACTAAGTATGCAATTCCAAGTTTTTGAAAATCAAAAGCATTAAATACAGCATCTAATAAATCAGAATACAATTCGTAATTAAACCAAGGGTCGTAAAGACTAGCTACAAAATCATTGAACATTATATTTTTATTTTTAGGTTAATAGTTAAGTAATTGGAATTATTGGATTTTTTTTGATAAGCTTTTGAAATACCTTGAATCAGTTGATCAAAAGCAAAGGTTGTTTTCTCTTCCCCTTTTATTTCACAATCATTTGTTGTTCCTGATTCCTTTATCCATTCTGGCAAATTTTTATTTAAACTAATTTCTAATTCTCCAAACAAATTAGTTTGCGCACTAACAGTTATAATATGTGTAAATTCTACTTTGTTTGCTTCTTGAATTTTATTTAGCTCTTTATAAGTCCTGCTGTTTTTTTCAACATCATCAATATTTTGTAT
The DNA here is from genome assembly GCF_014764305.1 of Mesoflavibacter profundi. Classification (NCBI taxonomy): domain Bacteria; kingdom Pseudomonadati; phylum Bacteroidota; class Flavobacteriia; order Flavobacteriales; family Flavobacteriaceae; genus Mesoflavibacter; species Mesoflavibacter profundi. Next base: position 1,812,913 of record NZ_CP061703.1, on the reverse strand, counting down.
ATCTAATATTTCATAACCCATTTCTTGAGATATACTATAATTCCCTAAATCTTCTAAATAAGAATTTGGCAGGTCTGTATTTGAAAAGTCTACAGCCACTCCAAATTGAAATACGTTTTCTTTATTTTCTCCCTTACTATATCTAGAAGCCTTAGATTTTTCCACATCAATTATTTCTGTAAAAAAACTACTTCCTCTTTTTGCAGGTTTAAAATGCCCTATTTTTTCTTCACCTTGAGATAAAATTGTATAAATAGGTTTGGATTGTAACGAAGACAAAAACCTTGCTTGCTCATTATACCCAGGAAGTTCTGTAACATTAACTATGTCTTTTAAAGCTTTATCTATAACTGAGCTATCACCAAATAATAGCATGTAATAAGGACGACTTTGATTAATTTTAATCGCTTTTTTACCTGGTTGACAAGTTTCAGAATAGTATGTTCCCTTAAATTTTGAAGTTAATTTTAAAACTACAGTTTCTGTATTTTTACTTTTCAATGATTTTTGAAAAGCTTGTTCTATTTTTATTGGAACAATATCAATATTTCCATCAGTAACTGAATAAATCCCATCTGTAACAACAATACTTAAACTATTATTTTCAGATGCAGAATTTATAGCGTTTGAAAAAATAAATTGATGATCAGAATTGCTTATATCTCCTACCTTAATTTGTTTTTTATTTATCTTCTCTAAGATATTTGATTGTTGATGCTCATTAGAGTTTACAAAGAAGGATTTATTATCATAATTTTGAATGTTACCTACAACTCTATACATTACTTTTAGAAACTCTGTTCCTTCGAGGTAACCGTTCATACTTGCAGAATTTTCGAAATAGAAATTAATACTATAAGGATTTTCTTTGGAAGGTGTGTTTTCAAGTATATTTTCAAACCTTTTTTCTAAAGAATTTATAGTTCTAATATTTTCTGATGAAAGTTTAAAATCCTTTTTTCTTTCAATAAAATCATTGAAAGAATCAAGCTTCTGACTCCTTACATCTGAATTGTAGTTGTTTTCAGTATTCTCTACAAATGACTCAAACCTGTTCAAATAATTATCTAAATCATAACTATTATCTCTTTTACAACTAATTATAATAACAAAAGAAAATAAGGTTAAATAAGCTGAATATATTTTCATAAATAATGATTAAAAATTAAATGATTTTGGACGCTAAATATTTCTGAACTTTATATACATCAATGCTTTTATTAAATTTCTTACTAACAGAAGGTATATTTTCGCTTGAAATCCAAATTTTAAGTTCTGCATCTAAATCAAAAGTCCCTGAAGTCTCTAAAGAAAACCTTGAAATACTTTTGTAAGGCATTGATTTGTATTCTATTTTACTACCTGTTAACCCTTGGACATCTATAAGAATTAATCTTTTATTAGTAAACATAAAAACGTCTCTAAATAGTTTAAATCCTAATTCTATCTCTTCCTCATTTATTAAGAGCCTTGAATATTTTTCACTTAATTTTTCTGATGATGCTTCACTAGCATTACCAAGTATTTTATTGATTAATCCCATATTTTTTTTAATTAATAGATAGTAAACTTAACAACAATACAAGAATATATTTTACGGATAACCGTAAAAATTAAAGATGTTAATAATGATTATTTAACCTTTTTATTAAGGCGTATTGATTTAATAAAATAAATACTTAATGGAGTAGATACGGTTTTTCATTTGATTAATTAGCGATTAAATAGTTTGGTTGGAATAAAACTAAGTAAATTCTATCTCTTTAAAAAGTTAAATCCGCATTTAATTACCATTAAAATTAATTTTGCATATAATTACAATGATATTCCACAGCACTCAACAAAATTCAAACGAAATCAACAACGGATCAACAACGGATCAACAAAAATCAACAACAAATCAACAGAAAAACAACACTAAACAACACTAAAACAACCTAAAACCAACATAGCAAACAACTATTTTCAACAAAGCAAACAACATATACCAACCTTAAATTCCAACATCAAAACAACGTTAGAAGATAAAAAACAACCCAAAAAACATTAAATTCACGTTTCAACCAACGCTACCAACATAACCAACTTTAATTAAGTATTCTTTAATGCTAAACTTTTAAATTAAAAACACGCTCTAGTATATAATTCTCTGCTTCTTGGTTTGCTTGCTCTTTAATAGCTTTTAATTTTTCTTTCTTTAATTCCGCTTTTGATTTTTTTACAACTTTAGTTTCAACTGTTTCTGGTTTTAGTTTTTTATCTAAGTTGTCAATATCAAAATCTTTGATTTTAGAATTTGGAAAAGTATCTTTTATATTATTTAATGTGTTTTTATTTAACCAAGAATTGTTATTAAGCGGTGGGAAATTATGTGGCCTAAATTTAGCATCAAATTCTTCTTTATGTTTTATCAGAAAATGATACTGATTTATAAATGATGACTTTATATTACTTTCTGCTTCAGGAATATCTGTGTAGATATTTTTAGAAAAATATTCAGCTAAAAAAATAGCACCATTCATTGACTCTACATATTTATCTAATATATAATTAAAGTTATCCTTGTTATGTTCTAGTTTTAAATTATTTAAATAAAAAATGTTTTGATTCAATAGAGATGATTTTCCTAATAAATTAAAAACCTCCGTTACAGTAGGTTTTATATCATATCCATCTTTATCAATTATAAAAGGCTTATTAACTAATTTCAATAATTGTTCATCTTCAGCTTTATCTATAAAGTTTAGAAAACGCTGTGGTAAATAAATAATTGAAACATAGACTAAACCAATATTCAATTTTGTTGTTATTTCACTTAAATTTTGACCCATTGATTTTTAAAAATAATTTGAATAATCTTCTGGTAATTCTACATCTATTTCTCTTAAATAAGCTTGAAGCGCAGCCATAGATTCATGCCCTGTAATTTGCATTAATCTGCTTTTAGTTTCGTAAGGCGAATACTGCTCTGCTAACGAACGGTATACTTTAGTGATAAACGTATGTCTAAAACTATATAAACCATATTCTGAACCTAATTTAAACTTATCTTTTACCACCGTTTTAAAACGTGTTGTGTAATATCCTCTTTTACTGTCGTCTCCAAGATCCCAAACGCCGCCAATTTGTTGTTTATTAAACAAGTGATCATCTGCTCTACACTTTGACAAGTCGGGTAATACATCATACAAAATAGATGGTATAATTCTAGTTTTATAATTTTTATTTTTAGCTCGATAGCTAATCGTTTTTTCTTTAAGATTTATGTCTCCTATCTTAAGTCTACAAACTTCTATTGGTCTTAAAAAGCTGTAGCTTAAAAATTTAATAAAAAGTAACAAAGTTTGATCTTCCTTTTCTAGATATTCAAAAATTTCATTTTGTTGTTCTTCGGTATAAGTTTTATGTCTAACCGATTGCGTTTTTAGCTTTTTAATATTCTTTATGTTGTTAATTGGTAGAATATCATTATCAACCAACGTTGTATAAAAACTGCTTATGCTGGCTTTGTAATTATTTCTATTTCTAGCAGAAGAACTTAATAATACTTCATTTAAATACATTACCACAACAGCTTTATCTACATCTTCAATATATTTTAGATGTTTTTGTTTCTGATCTAGCCATTTTTTAAAACGTCTTAAATTACTTGAATAACCTCGAAAACTTGTCGCTCTTAAAGATTTTTCTTTTAACGTTAAATCAAGTTCTATTGCTTCTTCAATAGTGGTTTTATTTTTTTTGTTCTGAATTTGTTGCGTTGCTTCTTTTTTCTCTAAAATATTCACTTTACCCTCGGTCTGATTATCTGAGGGTATAATATTTTGCTTTAATTCTTGATGCTGATTTTCATTTACATTTTGGTGATCATTTACCTTTAATGTTGGATGATCATTTTCAGCTTTAACTACCGTATTTACAGGTGTTACAACTGCTTTATCTACTACGTTGTTTTGAACGGTTTTTGAATTTTGATTAGAAACAACCGAACCAACATTGGTTGTATCTAATTGTGTTGGCGTATTAAGTTTTGTATGCAGTTCTGTATTATCCTCATATGGACTATAGCCTTGCTTTAATAACTTAACTAAAACACGTCTATAAATAGACAATACTGCTAAGCGTTCTTCTTTTGTTTTAAATGTATTTGCGTTGCCATATATAGGCGTTTGGCGTTTTAATTTTCCTGTCTTAGGATCTTCATATGAAAAATAGACATACCAGCGCTTTGATAAGTCGTTGTTTCCCATATAAATTTTAGGCTCGGAATAAGTCTTCTTCATAGTTAAATCGTATGCATAATCGTATGCACTTTCGTATTCACTTTGTATTAACTCCTGAAAAGTAAGCATAAAAAAACGGTTTGTGAAGACACAAACCGTTAATTTTAGTAGCTTTAAGCTTAGTAGCGGGAACAGGACTCGAACCTGTGACCTTCGGGTTATGAGCCCGACGAGCTACCTACTGCTCTATCCCGCGATATTGGACTGCAAATATACAATCAATTTTAGATATAACAAGCATTTATATTAAAAAAATTATTGTTCGATATTAATTGCTTCAAAACCAACCAATTCTAAATCATCAAATACTGCAGAAATTTGTATAGGATTACAGCATACTTCACAATCCTCAACATACGTTTGATTTGTTACACTAGAGTCTAACAACATTGATATTTCTTCCCAACAATAAGGACATGTAAAAAAATGTTCTATCATATATATTATAAAAAAAGCCAATCTGTTATAGATTGGCTTTGATTTGTTTTGGATTAAAGTAATTAATCTTTATCTACAACTGTATCGTTTTCTAAGAATAATGACACCTTTTTTGGGTTGTCATTTACAACAGTAATATACTCATTATTTAAATTATTATCACTAACCATAACTAAAGTTAGATTTTCTAATTGTGCTAATTGAAATGGTAAAGCACCTGTTAACTCGTTATTTGATAATACTAATTCTTCTAAATTAGTTAATTCTACAATAGTTTCAGGGATTTCTCCGTTTAATTTATTATCTAATAAACTTAATTTTTTAAGTTGAGTTAATTGATTTATTGCATAAGGTATAGTCCCATTTAAATAGTTACTTCCTAATTCTAGGCTTTGTAGATTAGTTAAGTTTGTAATAGAATTTGGAATTTCACCTTCAAATTGATTGCTATATAAAGCTAATGTTTGTAATTGCTTTAAATCTCCAATCCACGTTGGAATAGCGCCATTAAATTGATTTAAAAATAATTCTAAATGTTCTAGTGATTGTAAGTTAGATAGAGACTGTGGTAAATTACCTGATAATTTATTAAATCCTAATTTTATAGATTTAAGATTTACTAAATCTCCTATTTGTTCTGGTAATTGACCTTCTAAGTTATTAAAAGCTAAATCTAAAGCAATAACTTGAGCATTTTCTACAGTAACACCATGCCATGTAGATATTGGTGATTCTAAATCCCAAGTAGTATTCCAACTAGCACCATTTGTACTATTGTAAAGTGCTAATAAGGCATCTTTTTCAGAAGTAGAAACCTCTGCAAAACAAAACATTGTTGTTAGTAAAAAGATGAAGGTTAGTTTAAGGTTTTTCATAATCGCTATAGAATTAAATCTAATACTAATTAAAAGTAGCTCTAAAGCAGATTAATGACAAATCGTTTCGATTAAATGCACAAAACTTTAACATTACGTTTCAAAAAACATGCATTTCGTCGATGTTTTTAGTTTTATTGAATATACTATTCTGCAATTACCGATAAAAACATGCAGTTAATCGTGAAAATTAACTAAAACGGAACGTTTAGCAATTCTCCACTAATTTGAAGCAATTGAAGCTCGGCTAATTTTGCCGAAAACTTAGCTTGATTTCGGCTTAATTCTGCAGTTAAAAGATTTAATTGGGCTTGTCTAAATTCGATTGAATTTACCTGTCCGATTTTGAATTTTTCTTGTGTTCTATCAAAGTTATTTTGAGCTGTTAAAATATTAGTTTCCTGTATATTATAAATCTCTAATTTATTTTGATAATCGTCCCAAGCATTTTCAAAATTTGTTTTTATTGTAAGTAAGATATTCTCTTTTTGTAATTGCTGTGTTTGCAGATTAATTTTAGCATTTTTTACTCTTGTAATAGTGGTACCACCATCAAATAAATTCCACGTTAAATTCAATCCGCCAGATAATCCTGTATTTGTAGATACAGCCACAAAAGAAGCTGCATTATTATTACTTTTATTCCAACCGTAAGATCCTGTTAGACCTAATGTTGGCAAATAACCCGATTTACCTGTTTTAATATCTAACTGGCTTATCGCTATATTTTTTTCGGTTTGTAATAAAGCTACATTACGTTTTTTAGCGTTTTGATATAGACTATCTTTTTTAAATTGTAATGTAAAATCTACTTCGGTTTCTACATTAAAATCTTGAAGCAACTCTTCGCCTAACACTAATTTTAAGTCACGTTTTGCTATTTTAATTTGTTGTTTTGTATTGATTATATTTATACTATCTGTATTAATATCTACTTGCGCATTTAAAACTTCTAATTTGGTGTTTTGCCCATAATCAAATTGGTATTGAGCTCTTGTTAATCTATCTTTTGTTACCGCTAATGTTTGATTTAATGTTTCTAAATTATCCGACAATTGCGCTACATTGTAGTAAACAGTTAATAATTGAACAATTGTATTTTCTATTGTTTCTCTTGCTTGAAGCTCTGATAATTGATATTGCTCTTTTAAAATTTTGTAGTTGTAACGTCTACCAAAACCATCAAAAAGGGTATAATTTAGATTAATTCCTGCATTGTATCTAGAGCTTTCTGCGCCAGATAATGTTGTTGTTGTACCGTTAGAAAATTGCGCTTCTGTATTATCTACATTGTAAGTTGCACCAGCTGTTCCTGTTACTGTTGGCAAATATCCAGAGTTTAAAATCTCTGCATTATTTTTAGCAACTTCAACATTGTTTTTGGCAATTTTTACGCCGTAATTATTTTCTAAAGCGGTTTGAATAGCTTCATCTTTAGTTAACAATTCTTGCGCATTTATTGTATTAATTGACATTACAATTAATACAGTAGCGATTAAAATTTTAATGTTTATTGACATCGTTTTGTTCTATAATTGCGCGTTCTACTTCTTCTTTTGTAACATCTTTACCTGTTGCTAACCATTTTACATTTTTCTTTATAGCATTACTAAAAGATAAAAATAAAGGCAATACTAATAAGGTTAATACTGTAGCGTAACCAATACCATATGAAATTGAAATCGCCATAGGCTTTAAAAATTGTGCTTGTCTACTTTGCTCAAATAGTAATGGTGCTAATCCAGCGATAGTTGTTAATGACGTTAGGAAAATGGCTCTAAATCTAGATTTTCCAGCTTCTGCTAAGGCTTGATCAAATTGCATACCTTCTTTAAGATTACTATTAAATTTACCAATTAACACTAATCCATCGTTTACCATGATACCTATTAATGCAATTATACCTAATAACGAAAGTACATTTACTGGAAATCCAGAAATCCAATGTCCCCATGCAACAGCTGTTAAACTAAACGGAATTAATAATATTAACAGTAATGGTTGTGAGTAACTTCTAAAGGTAAATGCTATGGTAATGTATATTAAAAGTAATATTGGTATTCCTGCTTTTGCTAGAGAACTATTTAATTTATTAAACTCTCTATTTTGTCCTTCAAAAGAAGCTGTTAGTGTTGGATATTTAGATTGTAAGGTTGGTAAAAAATTATTTTTTATATCGTCTAAAATATCGTTTGGACTTGTTCCTGGATCTTTTAAATCTGCATAAACTTGAATTTCTCTTTTACCTTCCAAGTGATTGATAGCAACATCACCTCTAACTATCGAATAATCTGCAATATCTTTTAAAGTAACACGTTCGCCAGTTGGTGTAACAATTCGCATTGCATCTAAATCGTTAATAGAACTTCTGTTGTTTTTATCGTAACGAACCCAAACTCTAATTTCGTCTTGACCACGTTGAAAACGTTGCGCTTGCGCACCAAAAAAACCAGATCTAACTTGCGCCATTACGGTTCTTAAATCCAAACCTAACAAATAAGCGTTGTCTTTTAATTGTAATCTAATCTCTTTAATTCCTGCTGGATCATTATCACCAATATCCTTTAATAATGGATTAGATTGCAGATTGGTTTTTAAAGCGTTTTTGGCTGCTTTTAATTCTTCAATATTATTACTTAATAGTGACACTGAAACAGGACTACCACCAAAATTTCCTCCAGATCCATAAATTAATCGTTCTGTACCAATTACTGGACCAACTAACTCTTCTAATCTATTGGTGACTAGAAAAGATTGTATCGCATCTGGTCGTTCTTCTCCTGGTAATAAATTAATGCGCAAGGTAGCTGTAGAGCTACTATTAATCTCTACAATCGTGTTTTCAAAAAGTTGTTTTCCTGTTCCTTTTAAAAATTTTTCTGTTAATTCTTCATTTACAATAAATGCTTTTTCTTCGATCATTGAAATTATAGAATCTGTAATTTTTACATTTGTTCCAGCTGGCATTACTAGCTCTATATTTGCTGCGTCACTAGCTATTCTAGGAAAAAATGCTGTTTTTATAATTCCGCCACCTAGTGCACCAAAAGTTAGCACTAAAAGTGCTACAAAAATACCTAGAGTTAATAGTTTAAATTTTAATACAAAATCTATAACTGGTGCATAAATTTTATCTCTTAAATAGGACATAAAATTATCTCCAGCTTTATTAATACCACGCATTATAGCAAAAAAACCTTTTGATTTTTTAGCATGAATATCTTCCTTTTTTATTCTTAATGCTTTTGAATGTGCTAAATGCGCTGGTAGAATTATCAATGCTTCTACTAATGAAACTACTAGCGTTAATATTACTATTACCGAAACTTCACCAAAAAATTCTCCTATACGACTATCTAAAAAGAAGAATAAAGAAAAGGCTAAAAGCGTAGTGATTATAGCAGATACTACTGGCGGAATTACTTCTAAAGTTCCATCTATTGCTGCTTGTACTGGTTTTTTTCCTTTTTCGTAATGCTGATAGATATTTTCTGCAATTACAATTCCATCGTCAACTAAAATACCTATAACGATAATCATTCCGAATAATGAAAGTACGTTTATAGTTACATCAAATTGACCTGCAAACGCAAACATACCTAAAAACGAAATTGGTAAACCAAAAGCTACCCAAAGTGCCAATCTTGTATTAAGAAAAACCGATAGAAAAACTAAGACTAGTAAAATACCAACTACAGCATTCTCTGTTAATAATTGTGTACGTTGTTTTAAGGTAATAGATAAATCTCTTACCACATCTAATCGCACTTTATCATACTTTTGATTATAAGTTTCTATATACTCATTGACTTTATCTGCAGATGAAATTAAATCTTCGTTATTTGTACTAGTTATAGTTATATTAACTGCTAATTCTTGATTAAAATAAGTAGCGTTTGGTGTTTCTGAAAAACGATCTCTTATTATTGCTACATCTTTTAACCTAATCACTTTTCCGTCTGAAGATGCTTTGACTACAATATTAGAAAGTTCTTTGCCATAATATTCTCTATTATTTGCGCGAATTAAATACTCTTCTGCTTCGGTTTTTACATTTCCTCCAGTTACTAAAATATTGGCATTACTAACTGCTGTTGCTACATCGTTAAAGGTTAAATTATAGGCTAGTAAATCAAGCTCGTCAACTGCAATTTCAATTTCTTCATCAGGAAAACCAGAAATAGAAATTTGCGAAATACCATCTATTGCACGTAAATCGGTTTCTACCTGTCTTGCCAATTGTTTTAAAGTGACTAAAGGAATGTCTTTTCCGCTTAACGCGAAAGAAATTGTTTCTCTAACCGCTTCTTGTTTAGATACTACTAATGGCTCCATTCCTGTTGGAAAAGAAGGTACTCTATCTACAGCATTTTTAACTTCAAGAAGCATAAAATCTAGGCTTTCGCCTTTTTCAATTTCTACAGTAATCGTTCCGCTATTTTCTCTAGACACAGAAGTGACTCTATCTATTCCTTTTAATCCTTTTAAATTGTCTTCTATTTGAAGTACAATACCTTCTTCTATTTCTTGTGGTGATGCACCAGGATACGTTATTGCAACGTTTATAATTTTTGATTCTGTAAGCGGAAAAAACGATGATTTTAATGAAAATGCACCTATAACTCCAAAAACAAAAAACGCAATTAAAAAGACGTATACAGCAACGTGATATCGTATAAAGTATTCAATTAGTTTTCTCATTATTTAATCGAATCTTTTTTTTGTGTTAAAGTTTGAACTTTCATTCCTGCATAAGCACCAGGAACTGGTTTATTTAAAATTACTGTACCGTTTGGTATGTCTTTTAAAATCACTTTTGTATCTGAAAAATGTATTGGTTTTGCTGGTAAAACCTGTAACACACTATCGTTGACTACATAAATCTCTTGACTGTCTAATAGTAAATTTCGATCTATTTGTATAGCATTATCTACCTTTTGTGCATTTAGATTTGCCTCTAAATACATACCTTCTTTTAAATCTGAATGAGAAACTTCTATAAATACCGTAATGGTTTGTGTTGTAGCATCTATACTACCATTTACACGAGAGACAATACCTTGATAGGTTTTGGTTTTTTCTAAATTATTTAAGCTAACGTTTTCGCCTTCTTTTAAAACATCTGCGAAAGATTTACTTATTGCAACTTCCATCTCGTAAGTTTCAGGATTAATAAATTCTCCTAATTTTTGACCATTTCTTACCAAAGTACCTTCGGTTACTAATGCTTCTGTTAATATACCAGAAAATGGTGCTGTAATACGGTATTTTGCTAAACGTTGTTCTAGATTTTTAACGTTATAATAGGCGCTAACAATACCTCTTCCCGTGATAAAATAGTTTTCTTTTTCGTTAGAAATTTCTGGAAGTTTAGGTGTTGTTTTATTTAAATCAAAACTGTTAAGATAGTTTTGCCACTTTTGAAAAACGTCTGGAAAATCCAATCTTAAATCCGGCATTATTGCAGCGATGCTATTATACAAGTTGCTTTTTGCAGATTGTACGCTAGCATAATATTCGGCAGCATCTATACTAATTAAAGTTTCTCCTCTGTTATATTTTGTTCCGGCTTTAAATAGCTTTTTACCAGTTTTAAATATACCTTGTACTTCTGAGTATAACTCTACTCTTTGTTTTGCTGTAAGATTACCATTTGCTGGAATAACTATTGGAACTGTTGTATTTTGTACTGTATCTACAATAACAGTTTTAACTACTTTTGGAATTACTGGCTTAGGTTGGTTTTTATTATCTATAAGCTTTTTTGCAATAAATATTGAAACACCTATTAGTATTATACCTATTATACTTAGTATATTTTTGCGCATTGGTTAGTTTTTAAAGTACTTAGACTACAAAACTAACTTTTAGTTTAACGTTAATTTCTTAAAATAATCTTAAAACCGACTTATTCTAAGGTTTCTATCTGAATGGTAATAGCTTCCCAATCTTCCATTAATTGCGCTAATTGATCCTTTTTTTGTTGGTATTTATCAAAAAAATTAGGTTGATTTACTACTTCGTCATAATTAGTAGCTAAGTCTACATCTATCTCTTTTATTTCTTTTTCAAGTTGGTTAATTTTTGCTTCTGTATTACTTAGCTTGTTATTTAAAGACTTTAGCTTTTTTTGTTCTTCGTAAGACTTTTTATTACTGTCTTTTGGTAAATCCTTTTCAATTGTACGCTTCTCTACTTCTCGTAGGTTCTCTACATTTCTTTGTTCTAAATAAAAATCTATATCGCCAAGATATTCTTTTATGTTTCCGTCTTTAAACTCGAAAACTGTATTGGTTAAACCTTGTAAAAAATCTCTATCATGCGACACAAGAATTAACGTGCCTTCAAAGCGTTTTAAAGCATCTTTTAGTACATTTTTAGACTTTATGTCTAAGTGATTGGTAGGCTCGTCCATTACTAACACGTTAAATGGTTGAAGCATAAGTTTTGCTAGCGCTAACCTATTACGCTCGCCACCAGAAAGTACTCTTACATACTTATCTACTTCTTCACCTCTAAATAGAAAAGACCCTAAAATATCACGCACTTTACTTCTGTTGGTTTCGTTAGCTGCGTCTATCATAGTATCTAAAACAGTCTTACTACCATCAAGATATTCGGCTTGATTTTGAGCAAAATATCCTATTTGAACATTGTGTCCTATTTTAAGATTACCGTCGTGCTTTAAATCGCCAACAATTATTTTTGCTAATGTTGATTTTCCTTGACCATTTTGACCAACAAAAGCGGTTTTTACATCACGTTCTATCAATAAATTTACCGATGTTAATACTTGCTTTTTATCGTAGTTTTTAGAGACATCATTTGCTTCTACCACAACTTTTCCTGGTGTTATAGAAACTGGAAAATTTAAAGTCATTACGCTATTATCGTCTTCATCAACTTCGATTATATCCATACGATCTAGCTTTTTTATTAACGATTGCGCCATAGTTGCTTTACTGGCTTTTGCACGAAATTTTTCTATTAACTTTTCGGTTTGCTCTATTTGCTTTTGCTGATTTTTTTGTGCTGCTAATTGTTGTTCTTTTATTTCTTGACGCAACACTAAATATTTGGAGTATGGTTTAGGATAGTCGTAAATTCTACCTAGTGAAATTTCTATAGTACGATTAGTTACATTGTCCAAAAACATTTTATCATGAGAGACTATAACTACTGCGCCAGAATAATTATTTAAAAATCCTTCTAACCAGATTATAGATTCTATATCCAAATGGTTTGTTGGCTCATCTAACAATAAAATATCGTTGTTTTGTAATAAAAGCTTTGCCAATTCTATACGCATACGCCAACCACCAGAAAATGTATCTGTTAGTTTATCAAAATCTTCGCGCTTAAATCCTAATCCTTGTAAAATCTTTTCGGTTTCACCTTGATAATTATATCCACCTAAAATTTCGTATTGATGTTGTACATCATTAAGCGAGATCATTAAATCATTATAACTTTCAGACTCGTAATCTGTACGTTCTGCAAGTTGAGTATTTATAGAAAGCATTTTAGCTTCTAGCTCTTTAATTTCGGTAAAAGCTTGGTAAGATTCTTCTAATACTGTTCTACCAAAAACAAAGTCTATATCTTGTTTTAAAAAGCCTATTTTTAAATCTTTATCTGCTGCAATTTGACCGGAATCTGGCTCCATTTCTTTAGAAAGAATTTTAAGCATTGTAGATTTTCCTGCTCCGTTTTTACCAATAAGCCCAACTCTATCACCGCCATTTAGTTTAAATGTTATTTCTTCAAAAAGATATTCTCCTTGAAACGAAATTGATAAATTATGTATGTTAAGCATAGATTTGTGACTTTTGTTACTTATAATCTTCTAAAGAAGCTTTAATTTTGTGGTATTAAACTTTGCAAAAGTACACAAATATTATGTTTAAAAAAGGTTCTAAAATATACTCTATAGTAACTGGTGCTTGTCCTAAATGTCAAGAAGAATGTATGTACGAAGATTCTAATCCTTATAACATCACAAAACTATTTAGCATGCATGAACGTTGCAGTAATTGTAATACAAAATACAAGATAGAACCTTCGTTTTTTTACGGTGCCATGTATGTTAGTTATGCTGTTGGTATAGCTTTTGGTGTTGCCGCTTTTCTAATTAGCTATTTATTTTTAGGAAGCACCTTAAAAACAGCTTTTATAGCTATAGTTGGCGCTCTAATTTTATTTTACCCTGTAATTGTTAGACTTTCTAGAAATATTTGGATTAATATTTTTATGAGTTACGATAAAAGTCTTGCCAAAAAATAAGTTGGCTGTTTTAATTTAGGAAGCGATCTATATTGATTTCGGTATCTAAACTAATACCTTTTTCTATAAAGTTATACAATTGATTAGCTATATAAGGACCAATCATAACACCTCGTGTTCCTAAACCATTTAGTACAAACATATTTTTATACTTTGGATGTGATCCAACTAAAGGTCTTCTATCTTTAACTGTTGGTCGAATACCTGCTACTTGATCTATAACTTCAAAATCACATTTGATAAAGGTTTTAAGCTTATTTAAAAGCTCTTCTTTAGCTTTATTTGTTGTTTTGTTGGTTTTGTCTACCCATTCGTAAGTAGCGCCTACAACGTAAATATCTTCTTTTTGAGGTATGATAAAAGCGCTAGATTTTAATACATAATCTAAATCTAATTGTGGAGCTTTTATAGTAATTAATTCACCTTTTGTTCCATTTAAAGGTAAGTTTTTAAAAAAGGGATTTTGCTTTAATCCAAATCCTTCTGCAAATACAATATATTTTGCTTGAATATGTTGATATTGAATTGAATGTTCTGAAAAGACTAAATCTTCATGTTTAAAAGACGTATTTATAAATTGATTGTTAGATGTCAATTCATTAATATAACTATCAATTAATACTTTTGTATCTATTCGGCCAGTTTCTAATACTTCACCTAACTTAAAATTAGCATCGATAGAAGGATTTTGATTATCTATTAACGTTGTACATAAAAAAGGTTTTAAACCGTCTTTATCTGAAGCCTCAAACCAATTATTTTGTTCTTCTAAAGATGTAAATCTACGCCTAACAGGTATTTTATAATCGATTTTTGTTTGTAATCTGTTTTGAATAGTATTATAGATTGGTAGGGCCAATTTTAATTGTTCTTGACTTTTCCATACTTTAGAAAATCGTTTTAATACAACTGGATTATATAATCCACCTGCTACTACAGAAGATTTTTGGCTTTTATCATCAAATACAATAAAAGATTTATTATTAATCTTTAACTGCTCGCAAAAAGCAATACCTGCTAATCCGCATCCAACTATAATGTAATCTATATTCATAACTACAAAGGTAAGTAATGGGTATAAAAAAACGCTCACTTATTTAGTGAGCGTTTTAATAATTTATAGTGACTTATTAGTAAGACCACATGTCTAACTCAAAGTTTCTAATTTTTTCTTTAATTCTTTCAGATTCTAAAAGTTGCATTAATGCGTTTTCTGCAATATACTCTTTTACTTCTCTATCTCCGTAAACGTTTTCTTCTTTATAGATTACACCGTTAAATCGTCTAGAGTTTAAAATATGATCAAAAGAGAAAGGCATTGCACTATTTTTGGTATTGAATGCTTTTGCTTCGTGTAAGACATCTCTTGCATCTGGATAAAAAATCCAGAATAAAGGAATTGGTTCGTTGTTAGCTTCATCGTTAGAATCGATAAAGTTAACGTCTGGAGCAGCTGGCGCTAAAGCAAGAATACGATATTTTAATTCACCTTGACGTTTGTCAAAATACCATAACCCTTTAATTAAGTAGGCAGATACATTATAAGAAGAAATAGTTCTTGTAATGATATATTCTGGATCTACATAACCATCTGCGTTTAATTGATCGTAACCAATATCCATTGTATCTACAGAAGTTCTAATTTGATCTAGTTCTTTTTGAGTACGTTTTCCAGTAAAATAAGAATCGCTATAAACGTCTGTAATTTTACCTTGATCTACTGCTTTTGTTAACACATCAAATAAAGAACGTCTATCACTTCCAATATTATTAGTATCTACTGGATAGTATAATGGAAAGTTTACACGCTCATCTAAAACCACTTTTTCCCAAGTCATTTTAGCAAACATAATATCTCTATCATCAACGTAACCGTATTCTAATGGTTTGTCGTTATCTAAAGCTTTTTGCTCTTCTGTTCTTACTCCAATCTCTTCTGGATCTTTTGCATTAAGAATGTTAGCTTGAGCATTTAACTGAGCTGTAAATGCTACTCCAAATACGATTGCTAATAAAGATTTATAATTCATCTGAAATTTTTTAAATAGTTAATCAAATATGATTAGTTAGCTAGTTCTATTACAATTGGACTAGCTGGTTTGATATTAACACTAGAGTTTGCTTTAGATTTAATATCGAAAATTTGTACAGCATCACCACGCTTAGCTTTTCTTAAAGCTGCTTTAGCTTGACCGTTTAACTTACTACCAGAAACTCTTACTGTAGCTTGACCTGGTACTTTAAATTTAAATCCTGTTACGTTTAATGGTAAATCAAAATCAAAATCTTCTAACTCTGCTTTAACTGTACCAATTTCTACGTTGTTTCTTGGTAAAGTCCCAGAAGGTAGACCAGCTATTTTACCAGTTGGCTTTGGAATATCTTTAATTCTAAACGTTTTACTATCTCTTGCTGCAGAACCATCGTCTAAAGTAGCAGTTACGTTAATAGTAACTTCTTTACCAGAACCTGGATTCATAATGTATTTTCCAACGCCACCAGCTTTCTTTAAACCAGAAGCAGATGCATTAACTTTATTGTCTGGTACACCAGCAAAAGAAATTGTCATTGGGTTAGGAACACCACGATAAACAACATTCATTTTATCTGCAGAAATAGTAGCAGAGTTTGGTCTTGGAACTACTACATAGTTACCTTGAATATCAATTTCTAAAGGTTTACCATCTTCTAAGAACGTAAATTTACCTTTAATATCATGCTCACCAACATTTCCAACATTGAAATCTAATCTTGCTGCTCCTGTTGAATCAATTGCATTTGTTAAATCAATTTCTTTACCAGCAACTGTCATTTTAGTAGGTACAACGTTAGCATATTTACCTAATACTACACGACCTTGGAATTTTTCTCCAGCAAAGAATGCAGATTTATCTGCTAATACAATAGCTTGATAATTTTTTAATGATGTAGCATCACTAACTAAGTTTCCTAAAAATCCGTTATAGATATTAGTTTCAGTAGCTTTAATATCATTTTGCATTGCTGTTAACTTAGTGTAAGATGCAATTGCAGGGAAACCTTGGAAATGGTAGTTTAACCAATCAATTTTCTTTCCGTCATTATTTTCTACTTTACTAGTACTAAAGCGCTCTTCAAAACTAGTAATAACTGGCTGCCATTTACCTTCGTTTGGTAAGACAGCTTTGATATCTGACTTGTATTTTTCGATTCTGTCAATTATTTCTTGACCTCTTTTAGTTAATTTATCTCCAGAGAACCAATACTCATCTAATTTGTCACCTTTATCCATTTCTTCGTAAGGTAACACACCGTTTTCTAACTCGTATCCTCCTAATTTTACAATATCATTAGATTTTACACCATCTAAAAACTTGTAAAATTCGTCAGAAATAATACTAATTTGTTTAGCCTTTTCATTAGGTGCAGCAAATTGCTCAGGTTTTTCTTCAGCTTGAGTTTCTAATTGCTTTAAAATACCTTCATTTGAATTTGCAGCTAATGTATTAGCTCTATCAAATTTTTGATCCATTAACCCAAATGCAGATAGTACTTCTTTCGACATTGTCATTGCAATCATCGCGATGAATACTAAATACATCAAGTTAATCATTTTCTGCCTTGCAGATAATTTTCCTCCTGCCATTTCTAATTAGTTTTTTTAATTAATAAATTCTAGTTAATAATTACTAATTAGTTTTTAGACATTGCAGATAACATACCACCATAAACACCATTTAAAGATGAAAGGTTAGATGCTAAAGATTGCATTTGCTCTTTTAATTTAGCAGCATTTTCAACTGTTTCTTCGTTGATAGAAGCTTGACGGCTTGCAGCTTCCATTTGCACTTTATATAAACTGTTTAATGACTCCATTTGTGCAGCAGCTAATGACATTTCTTCACCATACTTTTTTGTTGCAGCAACTGAATCTACAGTAGGTGCTATACCTTTAGCAGCACCTTCGAAGTTTTTAATGCTTTCTCCTAAGCTAGCCATTAATTCACCATCGATCTTAGCTTCTTTTAATAAGTTATCTAATTTTTTAGATAATAATCCTTCAGCATCTTTTGGCTCTTCTTTTGTAGCTTTTTTACCAGTAGATTGTCCTCCTGCTAATTCTGGATAAACTAAAGACCAGTCTAATTCTGCTTGAGACTTTTCAAATGCAGAAATAGTAAATACTACTGCTTCTACGATCATACCTATTGTTAAGATTAAAGAACCGTAAGGCCAGTGTTGAATTTTGAATAATGCTCCAATAATTACAATTGCAGCTCCTAGTCCGTAGACCATATTCATTGTTGAGATTTTTCCTTTTTGTGCCATAATTTCTAAGTTTTAGTTTTTCTACGTTGTGTAGGTTGTTATAATTTAGTTAAGTTTTTTATTAATTTCTTGCGTTTGCTGTTACATCTGTGCCCATGTAATCTTGTACTGTTCTAAACCCAATATATGATCTAGCTGAATCTGCATACTCGTAATCTCTTGAACTTACTTGTAAGAAATAAGCAACATCTTTCCAAGATCCACCTCTTACAACTTTACGTTTGTTATTAGGATCATTAACACTTGGATTTATTGTTGAAGCAAACTCGTATGATCCTGGATCGTAAGATGAATCTACCCATTCTGACACGTTACCTGCCATGTTGTATAAGTTAAAGTCATTAGGTTCGAAAGCGTCAGCTTCTACAGTATATAATGCTTGGTCTGCTGCGTAATCACCTCTTAAAGGTTTGAAGTTTGCCATAAAACAACCTCTGTCATTTTTAGCATATGGTCCTCCCCAAGGAAATGTTGCTGCTTGTAAACCACCTCTTGCTGCATATTCCCATTGTGCTTCAGATGGTAATCTGTATCTTCCTACAAAATGCTTACCTCTTCTTTTTCTTTCTGCATTATGGTATAAAGTTCTCCACTCACAAAATGCTTTTGCTTGTTTCCAAGATACTCCTACAACTGGGTAATCGCTGTAAGCATCGTGCCAGAAATAATCATTATGCATTGGCTCGTTATAAGAATACGCGAAATCTCTAATCCATACCGTTGTATCTGGATAAATCTCTACCTCTTCTTTAACGATAACGTCTTTACGTCTTAAATTTTTATTTTTTGCAGCTTTTGCAATATCCATGTAAGAGTATTGGAATTTAAACTTAGTTACATCCCAAGTACGTTGACCATTGTAAGACTCTTCTAAAGGTAAATACATAGTATCCATTACTTCTACGTAGTATTCATCTGGATATTCAGCTGTATCAAAAATTAAGTCAATATCATGATTTAGCTTTCTACCTTCGTAACCAGTTTCTCCTAAACCACTATAATTATCAATCATGTACTGTTCGTATGGTGTAAGTTCTCCTTCTTCTGCATCTTTAAATGCAAAGTCACCAATACCTCCATCTCCTGGAGTTGCTCCTACCTCATCTGCTAAGATTGCTAATTTTGTACGTATAGTTGAATCTCTTACCCATTCTACGAATTGGCGATATTCACTATTTGTAATCTCTGTTTCATCCATGTAATATGATGCTACAGTTACTGTTTTAGCTGGCGCGTCTTGAATACCTGCTAAATCGTCGTCGGCTTTACCCATAATAAAAGCTCCACCTGGTATTAATGTCATACCATATGGCTTTTCAGGATGCCATTTTTTTCCTTTAACACCAACTAGCTGTCCTTTGTCTTTTGATCCACAACTTGCTAATAGTGCGAAAACCGCTGTTAGTAATACAAACTTCTTCATATTCATAGAAAACTCGAGGTTAATTTTATACGCTTAAAATTTTAAGAGCGTAAACATATTTATATATTTTTTAAAAAACAACTATTTACTGAAAAAATATCGCTCTTAATCGTACAAATTTAACATTTAAACGATAAGAAATGACACTTAATCCGATTTTTATTCCATTAGACGCTATTTTTGTGATATGCCTTATACCAACGCTCTGGTATTTTATCGTTGCAAGCATCTAAATAATCTTGATGCGTGCATGGTAATAACGTATGCTTTTTTAATTTATTATTAACATTTGATAAAAATGGAATTTCTATCCACCATCTCCCAGATTTAATACTTTTATAAAAGATTAACTCATGTGAGTCTGCTAAGGTAATAAATTTTTGATGACTATTACCATCTGAAAAGTCATCATCTTTTACTCTATAATTAACTCCTTCTATAAAGTACCAGATCATTTGAGAAATTAACATAGATGTTATTTCGTCATCTTGCGACGGTTTATATTCGTAAATCCCAAAAGATGACACTTTATTACTTATTCCTGCATATCTTGCTACTGCACAGATTTCTTTACCATCTAAACCGTTAGGAGATACTTTTTGTTTTAAACTTACTTCTGCTGCTTTTAAAACACCTAAATCTACAGACACTATATTAGCATCTCGTACAACTGGCTCTACCAAAGTAATATCATTAGAGACTTCACCTAATCTATAAGATTCAAAATGAAGCCTTTCCATTAGATCTATTTCTTCTTGACTATTAAAATAGGTTTGATAGCCTATTGTTGAGTAATTAAATAAATTGTAAGGTTCGTCTAATATAATTTTACCTACAAAGCTATTATTCTTTATAGGTTTAGATGAATCGCCAAGATCAAATGCTCTGTCTACATTTACAACATTTACCATTGGCATTAGACTATCGTAAGCGCGATAGTTTGCATAAGTTAAATCTTGACTACCACCTAATATAATAGGTATAATACGTCTTTGAATTAATATAGCCAGTGTTTCCTTTAAAGCAAAATAAGTATCTTCTACTGTTTCACCTTTTTGTATATCGCCTAAGTCTGCAATTACAGTTGTCCAACTTCCAGGATATAATGTATATAGTGATTTTCTAATTTCATTTAAATTAAAAGTTTCACCTATATAATTTACATCATTTCGGTTTTCTAAAACACCTAAAATTGCAACTTTAACATGCTCTAAATCTGGTATTCCTTCTGCTTCGGAATGAATTTTAATTTTTCTCCCCAAACTTAAAGGCGCTAACAATTGATTATGCGCTAATACTGAATCTGAGACAGGAGACAAAAAATTAAAATTCATTGGTTATTTCTTTTTTGCGGTAGTTTTTTTAGTTGACTTCTTTTTTGTTGTTTTTTTCTTTGGTGCATTTTTTTCTATCAATGCTTGCACATCTTCCAAAGTTAAAGCTTTAGCATCTACAGTCTTTGGTAATTCTATTTTTGTTTTACCTTTAATAATATTGTGTCTTCCCCAACGAGCTTTTTCTACACGAATGCCTTCTTCTTCCCAGTTATGAACCACTTTATCGATTTCTTTTTGAATTTTCTCATCAATTAGTGTTTCAATATCTTCTGTGGTTAAGTTATCCCAATCGTATTTTTTATTGACGTTTATAAACATACCATCCCATTTTATAAATGGTCCAAAACGTCCTTTTCCTTTGGTTACATCTTTACCTTTATAAGTATATATTGGCGCATCTGCTTTTTCTTTTTCTTTAATTAGCTCTACAGCATCATCAAGCTCTACACTTAACGGATCTTGTCCTGCAGCTAACGAAATATATTTTTTTCCGTGTTTAACATACGGTCCAAAACGACCATTGTTTACTTCTACAGCTTCACCTTTATATTCTCCTAAAGACTTTGGCAACTTAAATAAATCCATTGCCTCTTCAAATGTAATTGTATTAAGTTGTTGATCTGGACTTAGGCTAGCAAAGGTTGGTTTTTCTTCGTCATCTACAGTTCCCATTTGTACCATTGGTCCAAACTTACCTAAACGCACACTTACTTGCTTTCCTGTTTTTGGATCTTCTCCTAGAATACGTTCTCCGGATTCTCTATCTGCATTTTCTTTAACGTCTTCTACTACTGGATGAAATTTTTTGTAAAAAGATTTCATCATTTTTTTCCAGTCTTCCTTTCCTTCTGCTATATCGTCAAACTGATCTTCTACTTTTGCTGTAAAATTGTAATCCAAGATACTTTCGAAGTGGTTTACCAAAAAGTCGGTGACAATCATACCTATATCTGTTGGTACTAATTTTCCTTTATCAGAACCTACTTTTTCGGTTAGCTTTTTGTCTTCAACTTTTCCTGCTGCTAAAGTTAATTGCGTGTATTCTCTTTCTACGCCTTCAACGGTTCCTTTTTCAATATAATTTCTATTTTGAATGGTTGAAATAGTAGGCGCATAAGTAGATGGACGACCAATACCAAGTTCTTCTAACTTCTTAACTAAAGAAGCTTCTGTGTAACGGTATGGCGGACGCGTGTAACGCTCGGTTGCAGTAATATAATTATTTAACAAGGTTTCGTTTACCTTCATTGCAGGCAACATACCATCTTGTTCTGTATCTTCATCATCTGTACCTTCTAAATAGACTTTTAAAAACCCTTCAAATTTTATTACTTCACCATTTGCAGTAAAGGTTTCGTCATGAGTATTTGCTTCTATTTTTACATTTGTACGCTCTAATTGCGCTTCACTCATTTGTGATGCAATAGCACGCTTCCAGATTAACTCGTATAAACGCGCTTGATCACGATCTATATTTACACTATGTCTTGAAAAATCTGTTGGTCGTATCGCTTCGTGAGCTTCTTGCGCACCTTTAGTTTTTCCTGTAAAATTTCTTTCTTTACTATATTCTTTACCGTAAGCAGTTATAATTTCTTTTTCTGCTCCTTTTCTTGCTTCGTCAGATAAGTTTACACTATCTGTTCTCATGTAAGTAATTAAACCGGCTTCGTATAAACGTTGCGCCATAGTCATGGTTTTACTTACCGAAAAATATAATTTACGCGATGCTTCCTGTTGTAATGTAGATGTTGTAAATGGTGCTGCAGGCGATTTTTTTGCTGGTTTTTTGGTTAAGTCGGCAACTTTAAAATTTGCAGTCGCATTTTTTTCTAAAAAGGCTAAAGCATCTTCTTTAGTCGAAAAAGTCTTAGGCAATTTTGCTTTAAAAGATTGTCCTTCTTCGTTAGAAAACTCGGCATCAATCCTGTAAGAGGCTTCTGGTTGAAATGCTTGAATTTCGCGCTCACGCTCTACGATTAATCGCACAGATACAGATTGCACACGACCAGCAGATAAACCACCTTTTACTTTTCGCCATAATACTGGAGATAGCTCGTAACCTACAATTCTATCTAACACACGTCTTGCTTGTTGTGCATCTACTAAATCGTAATCTATTTTACGCGGATTTTCAACTGCTTTCATTATTGCAGCTTTTGTAATCTCATGAAAAACAATACGTTTAGTTTTTTCTTTATCCAAACCTAAGGTTTCGGCAAGATGCCAAGCAATAGCTTCTCCTTCACGATCCTCATCACTTGCTAACCAAACCATTTCGGCTTTTTTAGCTAAGTCTTTTAATTTTTTTACTACAGATTTTTTATCGGAAGACACTTGATATTTAGGTTCAAAATCGCCTTCCACATCAACACCTAACTCCTTAGAAGGTAAATCTGCAATATGCCCAAAACTAGACTCTACTTTAAAGTCTTTTCCTAGAAATTTTTCTATAGTTTTTGCTTTTGCTGGTGACTCTACTATTACTAAATTCTTCGCCATTCTTAGATTTTTGTGAGTGCAAAGGTAAATCAAAAAAAATTTATCTTCCTAATTTTATAACTTTTAGCATAATTTAACTAGCTGTCAGATTGTCATATTTTCAAATTAATCGTAACTTTGCATGCTTATTGAGAAGCAGTATTTTATATATACTATGGAAAAAACAATTGACGAAAACAAACAAGGTGAAACGCTAGTTATACCTTCTAAGAAAGAAAACAGTAAAAAACTATTTATTGAAAGTTACGGTTGTTCTATGAACTTTAGTGACAGTGAAATAGTAGCTTCTATTTTACAAAATGAAGGTTTTAACACTACGCAACATCTAGAAGATGCAGACTTGGTATTAGTCAACACTTGTTCTATACGTGACAAAGCCGAACAAACTGTTAGAAAACGTCTTGAAAAATATAATGCCGTAAAAAAGATAAATCCAAAAATGAAAGTTGGCGTTTTGGGTTGTATGGCAGAACGATTAAAAAGTAAATTTTTAGAAGAAGAAAAAATCGTAGACCTTGTTGTGGGTCCAGATGCTTATAAAGATTTACCTAATTTAATTGCAGAAGTAGACGAAGGTCGTGACGCAATAAACGTTATCTTATCTAAAGAAGAAACGTATGGCGACATTTCACCAGTTAGATTAAACAGTAATGGTGTAACTGCATTTGTAAGTATTACTCGTGGTTGTGATAATATGTGTACATTTTGCGTCGTACCTTTTACACGTGGTAGAGAACGTAGTCGTGATCCACAAAGTATTATTGAAGAAATTAATGATCTAGCTTTAAAAGGTTACAAAGAAATCACATTACTTGGACAAAACGTAGACAGTTACCTTTGGTATGGTGGCGGACTTAAAAAAGATTTTGACAAAGCTACCGATATGCAAAAGGCAACTGCAACAGATTTTGCCAAACTATTACAACTTTGTGCCGAAGCGCAACCAAAAATGCGAATCCGTTTTAGTACGTCTAATCCGCAAGACATGCATCTTGAAGTGATAAAAACTATGGCTAAATACGATAATATTTGTAATCATATACATTTACCTGTACAAAGCGGAAGTAATCGTATTTTAAAAGCTATGAATCGTTTACACACGCGTGAAGAGTATTTCACCTTAATAGATAACATAAGAGAAATTATTCCAAATTGCGCAATTAGTCAAGATATGATTGCAGGTTTTCCTACCGAAACTGAACAAGATCATCAAGACACATTAAGCTTAATGGAGTACGTAAAATACAATTTTGGGTATATGTTTACATATTCTGAAAGACCTGGTACACTTGCCGAAAGAAAGTTAGAAGACGATATTCCTGAAGATGTAAAAAGTAGAAGACTTGCCGAAATTATTGAACTTCAACTTAAACACAGCGCATTTAGAACACAACAGTTTTTAAACACAACCGTAGAAGTTTTAATCGAAAAAGAATCTAAAAAATCTAACCAACATTGGTCAGGAAGAACAGAACATAATATTGTAGCTGTTTTTCCTAAAGGCAATTATAATGTTGGCGATTTTGTTAATGTAAAAATAACAGACTGTACAAAAGCTACACTTATAGGAGAAGGTGTTGGCTTATCTAAAAATAACTAATACACCAATTAAATGGAATCAGTTCAATCAATAAAACAACGTTTCGGGATTATAGGTAATAGCGCAGGATTAAATCGCGCTATAGAAAAAGCTATACAAGTAGCGCCAACAGACATTTCTGTTTTAGTTACCGGAGAAAGTGGTGTTGGTAAAGAGAGTATTCCTAAAATAATTCATCAATTATCACATCGCAAACACGGTAAATATATTGCGGTAAACTGTGGTGCAATTCCAGAAGGAACAATAGATAGCGAGCTTTTTGGTCACGAAAAAGGTGCATTTACAGGAGCAACACAAACACGAAGTGGTTATTTTGAAGTTGCAGATGGCGGAACCATTTTTTTAGATGAAGTTGGTGAACTGCCACTTACCACGCAAGTTCGTTTATTACGTGTTTTAGAAAATGGAGAATTTATAAAAGTAGGATCAAGTAAAGTACAAAAAACCAATGTACGTATAGTAGCTGCAACTAATGTTAATATGTTTGAAGCTATTAAAAAAGAAAAATTTAGAGAAGATCTGTACTATAGGTTAAGTACGGTAGATATACATTTACCACCTTTAAGAGACAGACAGGAAGATATTCATATATTATTCAGAAAATTTGCTAGTGACTTCGCATTAAAATATAAAATGCCAACCGTTAAATTAACAGACGATGCTGTAAATATGTTGTTAAGATATCGCTGGAGCGGAAATATTAGACAATTACGTAACGTTGCAGAGCAAATATCTGTACTAGAGCAAAATCGTACCATTAGTGCACAAACTTTACAAACGTATTTACCATCAGGAACAACTAATCTTCCAGCTGTTGTTAACACTACAAAATCTGAAAGTGATTTTAGTAGCGAACGCGAAATTTTATACAAAGTGTTGTTTGATATGAAAGCCGATTTAAATGATTTAAAGAAGCTAACGATGGAGCTTATGAAAAGCGGAAACGCTAAAGATGTTCAAAAAAACAACGAAGGTCTTATTCAAAAAATATACGGAGAAAATGATAGCGATGCAGAGTTTGAAGAACAAGTACATGATTTAGAAATATTATCTATACCAGAAAATTCTCCAAATGTTTCATCTGCGTCATCCGAAGATAAATACCATTTTGCTGAAGAAATTGAAGAAGAAGAAACACTATCTTTACAAGACAAAGAATTAGAATTAATAAAAAAATCTTTAGAGCGACACAACGGTAAACGCAAGCTAGCTGCTGAAGAATTAGGAATTAGCGAACGCACATTATATAGAAAAATTAAACAATACGATTTGTAGAAATGCGTTTTACATAAAAAAATAAAATGAAAATTTTTAATTACATATACATCAGTTTTTTATCCTTATTATGTTTTGGATGTGGCATCTACTCTTTCACTGGAGCAGATACTGGAAACGCAGAGACTTTTCAAGTCAATTATTTTCAATACACTGCTAACCTAATAGAACCAGGTTTAGATAGAGATTTTACATTAGCTTTACAAGATTTAATCCAAAACCAAACAAATTTAAGTTTAGTAAATTCTAACGGAGATTTAGTTTTTGAAGGAGAAATTACAGAATATCGTATATCTCCAACAACAGCAACCGCAAACAGTACTGCAGCACAAAATAGGTTAACCATAGGCGTTAATGTTAGGTTTTACAACAAAGAAGATGAAGAAAAAGATTTTGAAAAATCATTTTCATTTTTTTATGATTATACAGGAAGCCAATTACTGTCAGGTACAACTAAAGAAACAGCTTTTCAAGAAATTTTTGAGCGTTTAACACAAGATATATTTAATGCATCGTTAGCCAATTGGTAATAATGACAATACAGGAATACATAAATATAGTCCAAAAACCACAAACAGTAAGCGAGGATCAAACTTTTGCTTTAAATCAAATCATTGAAGAATTTCCGTACTTTCAATCGGCTAGAGCAGTTCATTTAAAAGGACTTAAAAACAAAGAAAGTTTTAAGTACAATCAGGCTTTAAAAACAACAGCAGCTTACACTACAGACAGAAGTATTTTATTCGATTTTATTACATCAGACACATTTAATCAAAATGAAATTTCTGATTATATAAAACAAAACACAGCTTATATTAACGATTTACCAGTAACTGCAGAAGATATATCTGTAAACAAAAACACAAGTTTAGACGATAGTTTTTCTGCACAACTTCAAGAATTAAAAGACGTTATTAATCCGGATTTGTTTCAACCAAAACAAACTGAAGCAGACAGTAAATCTGAAACAGTTGATAGTAAACATGAAGATCAAACTCCGGAACAAATTCTTAATATTGGCAAACCATTACAATTTGATAAAACTGAAACTCATAGCTTTAACGAATGGTTGAAACTAACCACTTTTAAACCTATTGATAGAGAAATACCATCTACAAACAAAGAAATAGTAGACACTACTATTGAAGAAGAATCTGATAACGAACGAGACAAAAAATTTGATCTAATAGATAAATTTATAGCTAACAATCCTAAATTAGAACCAGCAAAATCTACAGCAAAAAAGCATAATTTAGCTAAAGAACGTATGATACAGCCAGAAGCTTTAATGACAGAAACTTTAGCAAGAATTTATGTAGAACAAAAAAATTATAAAAAAGCAATTCAATCTTATAAAATATTAAGTTTGAAATATCCAGAAAAAAGTGGTTTCTTTGCAGACCAAATTAAAGCAATACAAAAATTACAAGACTAAATTTATAATATAATGAATACATTTTTAATCTTCTTAATCCTAATAATTGTAGTAGCATTTTTGCTAGTAGTTGTAATTATGGTACAAAATCCAAAAGGTGGCGGATTAGCTTCTACGTTTGGTGGCGGAAGCAACCAACAATTAGGTGGAGTTAAAAAAACAACAGACTTTTTAGATAAAAGTACATGGACTTTAGCTGTTGTTTTATTAGCGTTAATTTTAACGTCTAGCTTAGCAATAGACAGAAACGGTGTTACATCAGAATCTAAAATCTTAGAGAATGACAATATCGATATTCCTGCAGCTACAACACCTTCTACAGATAACACATCTACTCCAGAAGACACAACAACTATTGGACAGTAAACAGTAGATTAATATAAATAACAAATGCCAACTTTTACAGTTGGCATTTTTGTTTTCTGCAAGTTTGTCAGTCTATTTTAGTTGGCACATTTTTGGTTTAATGCAAAGCATCATTATTAATAATTAATTAAAAATATTTACAATGAGTAATTTAAACATTAAACCATTAGCAGACCGTGTTCTAGTAGAACCACTTCCTGCCGAAACACAAACAGCATCTGGTTTATACATTCCAGATACAGCACAAGAAAAACAACATAAAGGAACTGTAGTAGCAGTTGGTAACGGTAAAAAAGATGAACCGTTAACTGTTAAAGTTGGTGACACTGTATTATATGGTAAATATTCTGGATCTGAAATCAAATTAGACGGAAAAGACTATTTAATGATGCGCGAAGACGACATCATGGCAATTATTTAAGAATATTCTAAACATAAAATTAAGGCTTAGAAAATTCATTATTAACAATTCCAAAAACTTAAAATTAAATAAAAATGGCAAAAGATATAAAATTTGATATTGAAGCTCGCGACGGATTAAAACGTGGTGTAGACGCTTTAGCAAATGCAGTAAAAGTAACGTTAGGACCAAAAGGACGTAACGTAACTATTAGTCGTTCATTTGGTGCACCAGTAGTAACAAAAGACGGTGTTAGTGTTGCTAAAGAAGTAGAATTAGAAGACGCTCTAGAAAATATGGGCGCACAAATGGTGAAAGAAGTTGCATCAAAAACCAACGATCTTGCTGGTGATGGAACAACTACTGCTACCGTTTTAGCGCAAGCTATTGTAAAAGAAGGATTAAAAAACGTAGCTGCTGGCGCAAATCCTATGGATTTAAAGCGTGGTATCGATAAAGCTGTAGAAGCAATTGTTACAGATTTAGGTAAGCAAGCTAAAGAAGTTGGAGATTCTTCAGAAAAAATTAAGCAAGTAGCTTCAATTTCTGCTAACAACGACGATGTTATCGGAGATTTAATTGCAAAAGCTTTTAATAAAGTAGGTAAAGAAGGTGTTATCACTGTAGAAGAAGCTAAAGGAACAGACACATACGTAGACGTTGTAGAAGGTATGCAATTTGACAGAGGTTACCTTTCTCCTTACTTCGTTACAGATAGCGAAAAAATGATTACAGATTTAGAAAATCCTTACATCCTGTTATACGATAAAAAAGTATCTACAATGAAGGATTTATTACCAGTTTTAGAGCCTGTTGCTCAATCTGGAAAACCTTTATTAATCATTGCAGAAGATGTAGATGGTGAAGCTTTAGCAACCTTAGTTGTAAACAAATTACGTGGTTCTTTAAAAATTGCTGCTGTAAAAGCACCAGGATTTGGAGATCGTCGTAAAGCAATGTTAGAAGATATCGCTATCCTAACTGGTGGTACTGTTGTTAGCGAAGAAAGAGGTTACACTTTAGAAAATACAACTCTTGACATGTTAGGTACTGCAGAACGTGTTACAATAGATAAAGACAATACAACAGTTGTAAATGGTTCTGGAGATAAAGACTTAATCAAAAACAGAGTTAACCAAATAAAAGCGCAAATTGAAACTACAACTAGCGACTACGACAAAGAAAAACTACAAGAGCGTTTAGCAAAATTAGCTGGCGGTGTTGCAGTACTTTATGTTGGTGCTGCTAGTGAAGTAGAAATGAAAGAAAAGAAAGATCGTGTTGATGATGCATTACATGCAACTCGCGCTGCTGTAGAAGAAGGTATTGTTGCTGGTGGTGGTGTTGCTTTAGTAAGAGCAAAATCTGTTTTAGAAAAAATTACAACAGATAATTTAGACGAAACTACAGGAATACAAATCGTAGCTAGAGCTATCGAAGCGCCTTTAAGAACTATTGTAGAAAACGCTGGCGGAGAAGGTAGCGTTGTGGTTGCAAAAGTCATTGAAGGTAAAAAAGACTTTGGTTATGATGCAAAATCTGATGCTTATGTAGACATGCTTAAAGCAGGAATTATAGATCCTAAAAAAGTAACTCGTGTAGCATTAGAAAATGCAGCATCTGTTTCTGGAATGATCTTAACTACCGAATGTGCTTTAATAGACATTAAAGAAGATACACCTGCTGCTATGCCAGGCGGAATGGGCGGAGGAATGCCAGGAATGATGTAATATCATCAAATAAATAATATAAAAAGCCACTTCTAAAATGAAGTGGCTTTTTTTATACTTTCAACCGTTGATAATAATAAGCTGGTAGTAACAACAACAATATTAAAGGCTGAATTAAAAAGCGTCTGATATTAAAAAACACGTAGTAATCTTCTTGTTTTGGATTTAGAACAAAATATAAAAAAAGAATAATTAGTATTAAATATGAAGCCGCGTATACAATTAAAGAAAATTTTACAATACTTTTATCTTTAAAAAACAGATATAAAATCGCGATAGAAATTACCGAATTTATTACATACCTTAAAGTTGTAAACGCTATTAATTTTGCGACTTCACGTCTTGGAGAATCTAAATACAAATAATCATTTTTAAAAAACACCAAATAAGGATCATAAAATAATTCCTTCTCATAAAACCGTATTAAAGCAAGAAGGCAAAATAAAATCCCAATCCAGATGTATTTAGTGTTAATTTTCATCTTTCACTTTATTATCAGAAAACCGTTTAACCCAAAACATCCAAAGTAAAAATACCATTCCGTATATCATTCCAGGAAAAATAACAGAATGTAACAATTCTTCTCGCCAAGGGTAATGGTATAAACCAATTGCTAAAACTACAATTCTAATTAAATTTACTGCGTAAATTAAAACTGCTCCAGAAAAAATATAAATAAAAGTAGGTTTAAACTTATCAGAAAAAGCAACAACAAAAGCAACAAACAAAATTATTACACTAGCGCCATTACAACCTTCAATCACTCTAGCTACGTACTTATTGTTGACTAACATTTTCATTGAAGGCTCATCTGGATGCGGCATCACTTTTGCTTCATAGCCTAATCCATTTAACAAGGTTTCAGATTGATGTGCAACTAAATTAGTTAGATAATCAGGAAAATATATACCAGACTTTGCAGCATTTAAATAATAACTGTAAGCAAAAGACATTATCCCATATACAGCTAAAAAAGTAAAAATAAATTTTACAACTGGTTTATATTTATTCAATAACACACTCAAATATTAACTTAGATTTATGTGAGAATACTGGCTGAAATTACACCTTTTTAAATACTTTTGCCAAAAAAAATAAGAAAATGAATTTTGAAGCGCTTAAACCTGAAATAGAAAACATAATTTCAAATTCGACTTTTTCTAAAGACGAAAAACTACTTAATATCTGTAAACTTCTAGAAACCAATATAGAATATTATAATTGGGTTGGATTTTACTTTAAAAACGGTGATAAAAACGAACTTAAATTAGGTCCTTATGTTGGTGAACCAACAGATCATACAATTATCCCATTTGGTAAAGGTATTTGTGGTCAAGTTGCAGTAAGTAACAAAAATTTTGTCGTTCCAGATGTGTCTGCACAAGACAACTATATCGCTTGTAGCATTACCGTAAAAGCTGAAATTGTAATTCCTATTTTTGTTAATGGCGAAAATATTGGACAAATAGACATTGACTCTAATACTCCAGATCCTTTTACAGAAGCAGACGAACGCTTTTTAGAATTTGTTTGTCAAAAAGTAGCCACCTTACTATAACACAACAAATCAACGACTTACAAAAAGCAACTATTAGTAATAGTTGCTTTTTTTCATGTTAACAACTTCTAGAATTTAGTTAAAAAAAGTACCGTAAATCAACTTGAAAAAATAACGAAATTCATTACATTTGATGGCTTATTAACACAACTATAATGAGCAACAAAACAATTAAATCTGCATTAATTTCAGTATTTAGCAAAGATGGTTTAGAGCCAATTGTTAAAGAACTTGACAAACAAGGTGTAACCATCTACTCTACTGGTGGCACAGAAAAATTCATTAAAGATTTAGGTATTAACGTCATTCCTGTAGAAGATGTAACATCTTACCCTTCTATTTTAGGTGGTCGCGTTAAAACATTACACCCAAAAGTATTTGGAGGTATTTTAAATCGTCAAAATCATGATGGCGATGTTAAAGAAATGAAAGACTTTGACATACCACAAATAGATGTTGTAATCGTAGACCTTTATCCGTTTGAAAAAACAGTAGCTTCTGGCGCTTCAAACCAAGATATTATTGAAAAAATTGATATTGGAGGAATTTCTTTAATACGTGCTGCTGCAAAAAATTATGCAGATGTTATTTGCGTTTCTTCTGTAGATGATTATGCTGAGTTTTTAGAGTTAATCACAGATAAAAAAGGAAACTTATCAGAAGAAGACCGTAAACGTTTTGCTGCAAAAGCATTTAACGTCTCATCGCATTATGACTCGGCAATCTTCAATTATTTCAATACCACTGAAAATATTCCAGCTTACAAATTAAGCGAAACTAAAGGTCAAGTTTTAAGATATGGCGAAAACCCGCATCAAGAAGGTTTCTTCTTTGGTGATTTTGACGCTATGTTTACCAAATTACATGGTAAAGAATTAAGTTACAACAACCTTTTAGACGTAGATGCTGCTGTAAATTTAATTAACGAATTTAAAGGCGAAGCGCCAACTTTTGCCATTTTAAAACACAATAATGCTTGTGGTTTTGCACAACGTAGCACCATAAAACAAGCTTACGCAGATGCATTGGCAGGAGATCCTGTTTCTGCTTTTGGAGGTATTTTAATTTCTAATGTTGAAATTGATGCAGACACTGCTACAGATATTCATAATTTATTCTGTGAAGTTGTAATTGCGCCTTCATTTTCAGAAGAAGCTTTAGAGATTTTAAAAGGAAAGAAAAACCGTATTCTTTTAATTTTAAAAGACA
Source organism: Mesoflavibacter profundi (assembly GCF_014764305.1). Lineage (NCBI taxonomy): Bacteria > Pseudomonadati > Bacteroidota > Flavobacteriia > Flavobacteriales > Flavobacteriaceae > Mesoflavibacter > Mesoflavibacter profundi. Next base: position 1,779,891 of record NZ_CP061703.1, on the reverse strand, counting down.
CAGAATTATCGGCTAAAACTGTTAGAACGTGTTTAAACGGTGTTTTAGTTCAAGATAAAGACAATAAGACTGATGTTGTAGAAGATTTTACTTATGCTACAAACACAAAACCAACAGATGCCGAAATTGAAGATTTAATCTTCGCTTCAAAGATTTGTAAACACACAAAATCTAATACAATCGTATTAGTAAAAGACAAGCAACTTTGCGCTAGCGGAACTGGTCAAACTAGTCGTGTAGATGCCTTAAATCAAGCTATTCATAAAGCAACGTCTTTCAATTTTGATTTAAAAGGAAGCGTAATGGCAAGTGATGCTTTTTTCCCATTTCCTGACTGTGTAGAAATTGCAGGAAACGCAGGAATAAAAAGTGTTATTCAACCTGGCGGATCTATAAAAGATCAATTAAGTATTGATTATTGTAATGATAATAACATTTCAATGGTAATGACAGGAACACGCCATTTTAAGCATTAATTTCCATTTAAAATTTATACAAAAAGCTTCAGTGTTTTACTGAAGCTTTTTTTTATTCAAAAAACGTAAAACCAATAAAATAAAAGGTGAAAATTTTAGTTAGTTAAACAGGATTTTATATCTTAATAAAATTAAGTCATAACTATGCTCTTAAATTAAAAATATTTTAAGCATTTTTCTTACTTTTACGGCAACTTATATTAATAGTAAATAATTACACAAAACACATGGGTTTTTTTGACTTTTTAACTGAAGAAATTGCAATAGATTTAGGTACTGCAAACACACTTATTATCCATAATGATAAGGTTGTTGTAGATGCGCCTTCCATTGTTGCTAGAGATAGAATCTCTGGTAAAATAATTGCAGTTGGTCAAGAAGCCAATATGATGCAAGGTAAAACGCACGAAAACATTAAAACGATTAGACCTTTAAAAGATGGTGTAATTGCAGATTTTGATGCATCTGAACAAATGATAAGTATGTTTATAAAAAACATACCTGCATTAAAGAAAAAATTATTTACACCTGCATTACACATGGTTATTTGTATTCCTTCAGGAATTACAGAAGTAGAAATGCGAGCTGTAAAAGAAAGTGCAGAACGTGTAAATGGTAAAGAAGTTTACCTAATCCACGAGCCTATGGCTGCAGCAATTGGTATTGGTGTAGACATCATGCAACCTAAAGGAAACATGATTGTTGATATAGGTGGAGGAACAACAGAAATTGCTGTTATTGCTCTTGGTGGTATTGTTTGTGACAAATCTGTAAAAATTGCAGGTGATGTGTTTACTAACGATATAATTTATTACATGCGTACACAACATAACCTTTATGTTGGAGAACGTACTGCTGAAAAAATTAAAATCCAAATTGGTGCTGCTACCGAAGATTTAGATTTACCACCAGAAGACATGAGTGTTCAAGGTAGAGATTTGTTAACAGGTAAACCAAAACAGGTACAAATTTCGTATAGAGAAATAGCTAAAGCACTTGATAAATCTATTTTACGTATCGAAGATGCGGTAATGGAAACATTATCTCAAACACCTCCAGAATTAGCTGCAGATATTTACAATACTGGTATTTATCTTGCTGGTGGCGGATCTATGTTACGTGGCTTAGATAAAAGATTATCGCAAAAAACAGATTTACCTGTTTACATTGCAGAAGATCCTTTACGTGCTGTAGTTAGAGGAACAGGAATTACGCTTAAAAACATAAACAAATTTAAAGGCGTATTGATCAAGTAGGATAACACACTATGCAACAAATTGTAAATTTTATTTTAAGAAACAAATCGTTTTTGTTTTTCTTGTTGCTGCTTTTTATTTCGGTGTTATTTACTATACAATCACATAGTTATCACAAAAGTAAGTTTATAAATTCGGCTAATTTCTTAACTGGCGGTTTATACAATGCAAGTCATTCTATTTCATCTTATTTTAATCTAAAAGAAGAAAATAAGAAACTAAACGAAGAAAACGCTAGACTTAAAGCCATAATAAATTCAAAAAAACAAACAACTTCTTCTTATACAGATAGTTTACTTTATAATTCAAACTACAGATTTACACCTGCTAGAATTATAAAAAACAGTTACTCTAAACAGCAAAATGTTTTGCTAATTAACAAAGGACAAAACGATAGTATTAAAGAAGATTTAGCAGTAATTGCAAATAATAAAATTATAGGAATTACAGATAATTACAATTCTAAATACACTACAGTAATTTCAATATTAAATACAACTAATAGAATTAGTGCACAGTTACAAAAAACAAATCATTTTGGCACACTAAAATGGGACGGAAAATCTCCGCAAATCATTCAATTAACAGACATACAAAAAAGTGCGCCATTAAAGGTTGGTGATACTGTAATTACTTCTGGAAGATCTGCAATTTTCCCAAAAGGAATTTTAATAGGAACGGTTAAAGATTTTCATTTAGATATTACTGAAAATTATTATGACGTTAATATTAACTTATTTAACGACATGACTAATTTAGAGCATGTAATTGTTATTGAAAATAAAGATAAATCTTTAATAGAAGCGTTATTAAATAATGAATAGTCTATTATCTGCACATACATTAAGATTTATTTTTTTAATACTACTACAAGTATTAATATTTAATAGAATAGACTTTTTAGGCTACATTAACCCGTATCCTTACATACTTTTTGTGGCATTATTTCCTGTAAAAAATAATCGTATGCTATTCCTGTTTTTAAGTTTTTTAATGGGATTTATACTGGATTTATTTATGGATTCTGGCGGTGTAAATGCAACAGCTCTTTTAATTATAGCTTTTATACGACCTGTTGTTTTAAAATTCAGTTTTGGTGCTGTTTACGAGCATAATGCTTTAAAATTTAATAATATAAATTTCTCTCAAAAATTAGTTTACTTAAGTATCTTAATTGTAATACATCATTTCTTTTTCTATTTAATGGAGTTTTTTAACATTTCTAAAATAATTTTAATCTTAAAAAACACGTTATTTTCTAGTGTATTTACTATACTACTAAGCATATTAATAACTACTATTTTTAGCAGAAAAACTAAATGAGAAAATTTATACTTTTTCTTTTTGTAATAATTGTTGGCATTATATTTACTGGAAGATTACTTTATCTTCAGGGTTTAAATAATAATACCCAAAGTATTTACGATGATAATGCTATTAGACCTGTTTTTAATTATCCTAAACGCGGTTTTGTGTACGATCGTAATGGTAAATTATTAGTATCTAATCAACCGTCTTACGACGTAATGATTATACCTAGAGAAGTAAAACCTTTTGATACTTTAGAATTTTGTACGCTATTAAAAATTAAAAAAGAACATTTAATAGAAAAATATAAAAAAGCAAAACATTACTCACCAAGATTACCATCGGTATTTTTATCTCATTTATCTAAAGAAGACTATGCTATTCTTCAAGAAAAAATGAGAAAATATGAAGGATTTTACATCCAAAAAAGATCTTTAAGAAAATACGAAACCAATATTGGAGCAAATGTTTTAGGTGATATTGGAGAAGTTAATTACAGAGAGATTAATAAAGATAATTACTACCGAAGCGGAGATTTAATTGGAAAACAAGGTGTAGAAGCGTCTTATGAAACTATTTTAAGAGGTCAAAAAGGGATAAAATTTATACAAAAAGACCGATTTAATAAAAATATAGGTCCGTATCAAGATGGCAAACTAGATACTTTACCAGTCGCAGGAAAAGACATAACAATTACAATTGATGCAGATTTACAGGCTTATGGCGAACTATTAATGACAAACAAACGTGGTGGCGTTATAGCTATAGAACCTAAAACTGGTGAAATACTAGCAATGATCTCCGCACCAACTTATAACCCAAATAGTTTAGTTGGTCGTAATAGAAGTAAAAATTTCACTAAATTATTTAACGATTCTATTGCAAAACCTTTATTTAACAGAAGTATTCAAGGTGTTTACGAACCAGGATCGCCTTTTAAATTAATGAATGCTCTTATTGCTTTAGAAGAAGAAGTGATGTCTCCAACCGAAACAGTAACCTGTTATCACGGTATCAAGTACGGTAACAGATTTATGGGCTGTCACTGTCCTTCTGGAACAAGAAATAATTTAATTGGCGGAATAGAAAAATCCTGTAATGCCTATTTTCTTACAGCTTACAGAAACATCTTAGACAAATACGAAAATGCGTCTATTGGTATTGATAAATGGAGTAAACATGTTAAAAGTTTTGGGCTTGGTAATTTTTTAAACAACGATTTATATGTTGGTCAAAAGGGAAGAATACCAGATCGCGATTATTACAAACATTTGTATCCAAACACTTTTTATTCTACTTACACAGTATCTAATGCAATAGGACAAGGTGAAGTTGCAACTACGCCAATACAGTTAGCAAATATGGTTGCTGCAATTGCAAATAGAGGTTATTATTATACACCACATATTATAAAACATATTGAAGACGAAACTATTCCAGAAAATTTTACTACACCTAAATACACTACAATAAGTGAGAAAAACTTCGAGCCTGTTATAGAAGGTATGTTAGAGGTTTATAAAACTGGAACAGCAAGTAGTTTACAAGTTAAAGACATTGAAATTTGCGGAAAAACTGGTACTGTTGAAAATTTTGCTATTGTAGATAGTGTTAGAACACAACTTACAGACCATTCTATTTTTGTCGCTTTTGCACCAAAAGACGATCCTAAAATTGCAATTGCTGTTTTTGTTGAAAACGGTTATTGGGGAAGCAGATTTGCGGGTAAAGTTGCTAGTTTAATGATAGAAAAACATTTAAAAAACGAAATTACAAGAACAGATCTAGAAGATTGGCTATTATCTCACAGTCTAGAAAATGAGTACGCAAAGCCTTACTCTGGAGAACCATTTAAAATAAATGGACAAACGCAACTTCAGGTTATTCCGCCAGAAGAATTTAATAAACTAAAAACCAAATTAAATCAACTTAATTAAATGCTTAGAGAAACCGATAGACATTTTAAATTTGATTGGTTAACCATTATTCTATTTTTTATTTTAGTAGGATTTGGTTGGGTTAATATTTTATCTGCTTCACATTCTGGAGAAACTATCAATCTTTTAAATTTCAGTAATTTTTATAGTAAACAGTTAATCTTTATAGGACTTTCGGTATTATTAATTATTGTAATTCTATCTGTAGATGCCAAGTTTTACGAACGGTTTTCCAGTTTAATTTATATAATTTCATGTATATCTTTAGCGGGATTATTTGTCTTTGGTAAAAATATAAACGGAGCTACATCTTGGTATGGCATAGGATCTATGACGCTCCAACCAAGTGAGTTTGCTAAAGCTGCAACAGCTTTAGCTGTTGCAAAATATGTAAGCGACTTAAATACAGATATTAAAAATTTTAGCGATCAACTTAGGACTTTTGCTATAATTATAATTCCTGCTTTTCTTATTCTATTGCAAAAAGACGCTGGAAGTACGCTGGTTTACAGCGCATTTTTTTTCGTATTATATAGAGAAGGTTTACCGCATATTTATTTAATTGTTGGTCTACTATTAGTTTTACTATCTATTGCAGCCTTAAAATTTGGTCTTATCATCACATTAACGTTAACAGTATTTATTACTTTAACTTACTATTTCACCTTAAAAAAAAGACCAATTATTTTAAAACCTATTCTGGTTATTGTTCTAAGTACCATTTTGGCGTTTTCTGTAAGATATGTATACGACAACTTATTGCCTGTACATCAAAAAGACCGAATTACAATCTGGCTTAGTTTAGAAAAAGATCCTGTTAAACTAAAACAAATGAAACAAACTATTGCTTATAATTTAAACGAATCTGAAAAAGCAATTAGTAATGGAGGTATGACAGGAAGAGGATTTTTAGAAGGTACAAGAACTACCGGAAATTTTGTTCCGGAACAACACACAGATTACATTTTTACTACTGTTGGAGAAGAATGGGGATTTATTGGTAGCTTTTTAACAGTTCTAGTTTTTGTATTATTAATAACACGAATTATTGTACTTGCAGAACGACAAAAAAACCAATTTAGCCGAATGTATGGTCATGCTGTAGCTGCAATACTATTTATTCATTTTATGATTAATATTGGAATGGTTATGGGACTAATTCCAACTATTGGTATACCGCTACCGTTTTTTAGTTATGGTGGCTCTGGTCTTTGGGGATTTACCATTTTGTTATTCATTTTTATTAAGCTAGATTCTAATAGAATTAATGAGTGGTAATAAAAAAAGCGCCTTTTTCAAAGCGCTTTTTAATTGGATGTAATTTATTTTATAAATTATAAATAACTCTTAACGTTAAAAACCTTGGTTGTATAAAATACTCACTTGTACTTACCGAGAATGTTCCATTATTAGTTTGATTTCTTGTTGCCGTATCTAACAAGTTTGTTGCTTTAAGTTCGTATTCCCATTTGCTATCATTTGTTTTACGATACGCTAAAGAAGCATTCCATAAATCAAAAGAGTTTATGGTTTCATCTTCATTTCTTAAATTACTATACGTGTAATCTGTTTTAAAAGTTAATGTCTTAAAAATTAACGCGTCAAATTCGATAGTTGGTGCATTGGTATAAAACTTTGTTCTTGTACTTCCTTGATCACTATCTTGAATGCTGTAACGGTAGCTTACTTCAAAATTAGGCGCTTCTAAAAAGTTAGAACGTATACTTGCTGTGTAGGATTGATTATAATTTTCGTTAACCGAAACAATATCGTTAATTAACTGATTGAATTTTGTGTAAGCAAAACTACCTCTTACACTACCTTGAAGCTTACCAAAACGTCTTTGAAAACGTCCGCTTGCTGTAAAAGATTCGTCTTCAAAACCAGAATTAAAAGGTGTACTACTTCTAATCACAGAACCATCTTGAAACACCGATCTTGTTCTAATATTATCAATACTCTTAGTATAATTTAACATAGCAAAAACATTGGTATAATTAAACATATTAAAGCTGAAATAACTTAAATTTAAGTTATGTGATAACGCACTTTCTAGATCTGGATTTCCAATAAAAGTCGAATTGTAGTTATTTAAAACCAATCCTCTAGCAAACTGATTTACATCTGTAAATTGCGTTTGCATTTTATAGTTGAAATTTAAATTTTCTGATTGTTTAAGCTGAACTCGAACATTTAAATCTGGTAATAATCTGAAAAAGTTGTCTTTAGTTTCTTCTCCAAATTGTGTATTAACTGCGCTATAAGCATGTGCAGAAACACCAGGACTAATAGTAAACTTACCTGTTTTCCAACGGTAATGTAGACCTAAATATACATCGCTAAAGGTGTAATCTGTATCATTTATATCTGTTACACCTGCAATTGGCGTAGTATCTAACTCACTAGCATTATCTAACACTTGGAAAATATTAGAGTTAAACTGTTGCTTACTATAAATAGTACCAATGGTAAAGTTAATGTCACTTTTCTTATTTAGAATATTCCAGTAATCTAGTTTTGCATCTAACTGATTAGATTTTACACGCTTCTCTTGATTAACATCATATAAATTTTGATCTGTATTTAAACCTAATGCAAATGCAGTATTATCAAAAGCATCATTATCTGCATCTGCATTGTTTGTAGGATCGTTTTCTAATACGGCTTTATAAAAAGGATCCTCATCTTGAATTAAATGCTGTGCAGATAACGCAAAAATATTATTCTCGTCATGCGTGTAGTAGTAATTTAAATTCTGATTTATACTGTATGGATTTGAGTTTTGGTTTTCGTCAATACCGCCAACCACAGAAGATAATACCATTTGATCTTGAGACTCTTTAGATGTACGACCAACAATATCATAATCTAATTGATTATTAGTGTTTGGCTTGTATTTAGCACTTAATTTAATCATCCCTAAATCACTTTTTTGATGCGTGTTTGTTTCTGTTCGCTCGTTTGGAATATTTAAACTTTCGTCTGTATAAATTACATTTTGATTTTCTTGAAGATCTACACGACTGCTAGAAAAAATACCAAAACCACTTAAGTCTAAAGTCTTTTTAGGCGACATACTAAAGTTAGCAGCACCAAACTTTGTATTAATATCTTTAGCTTGATTATTTTGTAGTTGAAGGAAACTTAAATTGTTATCTCCTAAACTTATATTGGTACCACTTTGTTGACTTGGCATTTGGAAACCACCAGAAAAATTAAAGATATCACGACGTGTTAAAGCTAACTCGCCTACATTATTTATATCTCCAATAAAGTTGATACTTTTTTCTGGACTATAATAAAATAATTTAGGTTGGGCAAGGTATAATGTTTTGTCTGGCGAATCACCAATACCGCCAGTAATTGTACCAAACCAAAAGTTTTTCTTTCCTTCTTTTAACTTAATATTTATGGCAATATTATCCTGATTATTTGTTACACCACTAAGTTGACCAACTTCTGAATAGTTTTTTAACACCTGAACTTTATCTACCGCGTTTGCAGGAATATTTTTAGTCGCTAATTTAGAATCGCCATCAAAAAAGTCTTTACCGTCTACCATTACTTTTCCAACAGCTTTCCCTTCTACTTCAATTTCACCTTCATCATTAACCTCAACACCTGGTAATTTTTCTAGGACGTCACCAAGTTTTCTTTCGGTACCATTTTTAAAAGAATCTGCGTTATAAACTATGGTGTCACCACTAATAGTTACAGGCATTTCATAGGTTAATTCCACTTCATCTAAACTATCATCAAAAGACATTGTGAAGTCTTTTTCAATGGTTGCTTCTTTGGTTTCAACAGTTTCAGATAAAGATTTCATCCCGATATAACTCACCGTAATTGTATAGGTTGAGTTTTCTTCTAAACTCAACTTAAAGCGACCTTTATCGTTAGTAATTCCGTAAGCATCTAAATTTTTTGTTGCTTGGTTTATGGCAACCACATTGGCTAATTCTAATCCAACGCCTGTACTATCTTTAATTACACCTTGAAATGTGACTTGCGCAAAAGATGTGCTTGCTACTAATAAGACTAGTAGTTTAATTAGATTTTTCATTTATTTTTTTGGTTAAGTTGTAGATTATCGTCTTCCTCCGCCACGTCTTGCTCTAAACATAGCTCTCATTTCTTCCATTTTCTTTTTTACAATATCTTGATATTCTTCTCTACCAACTTCTTTGCCTTTTGTTGGTTTTTTAATCTCTTTTTTATCTTCAGGATTTAGTGTGATTTTTGTACAAAGAATTGTAGTTCTTCCAGAATTTATTTCTAAAATTAATCCAGGTAATCCCCAATATTCTCCTGGTCCTGCACTTACAGGTATTTGCATTGTGTACCAAGCGGTAACTTCTATTTGTTCTGGGATTTCGATTTGATCAAAAGGATCTTTAAATTCGTCTTTTTTTGTAGAGTCTTTTTCTACTTCTGCACCTTCTTTTTCATCTTCGTTTTTCTTGTCTTCGTCTTTATTTTTACGACGCATATTTGTCCAATCTGCAGCATCTACTTGTTTTACTGCAGTTGCTTTAAAACACATATATTGACCAATTTGTTTGGTTTCTCCAGTCATTTTCCATTCGTATTTTGGTAAACTATCGTTAATTAAAAATTGCTTTCCAAAAAACTCTTGATCTTGTAAATACTCGTTAGTTTTAACGTTTTTGTAAACTGGACCAACGCTTCCCATTCCGCCCATCATACGCATTCCTCCTTGCGCTGGCGACTCTAACGCTTCATCTTCTTTGTACATGGATTCGGTTTTGTTAAATGTTAGAATAAACGTTTTTTCTAACATAGACTTCATACGTTCCATGATCATTTTTTTACGTTCTGGACTTAATTCTCTTCCTCCAAAATTATCTAAATCGACAGTAGTTTTAGACATGTAAACTGCTTCTCCTTGAAAATCTGCTTGTGCAGTAACTTGTAATGTTAACAGTAAGAATAAGCTTAAAGTGATTGTTTTTAATGCGTAGTTTAATTTCATTACGGTAATTTTAAAATAGTAATTTGGTGTATTTGTAATTAGACTTTTAAATTAATTATTAGTTTAACTAACAAATGTTAAATATTTACTAATAAAACATGTAATTAAAGGTCTTGGTTATTTGACGAAAAGCAGCCAATATTGTTACAATTTTGGGTTTAATTTTTGTACATTGTGATGGTATGAAAGCATATACTTTAATTTTATTTTTCATCTCTTGTTTTTGTTATTGCCAAAACAAAATATCTTGCGAACTACTAAATAAAGAAACACTAATTGCAGATAAATTTATTAGTAAGGATAATTTTAATTCGACTTATATTATTAAAGATAATTCGCTTATAAAGATTACCGCTTTAGATACATTACGCTATAGCAATTTTCAATTAGGAAACAATCTAGAGGTAAATACATTTAATCCTTTAAAGATTAATTTATTTTATTCTAATTTTAATACAGTTATAATACTTGATAACCGATTAGCTGAAATTGCTAAAGTAGACTTTAACACCATACCAGAATACAAAAACATTAGCCATATCACAACAGGTTTTGATAATACAATTTGGGTTTTTAATCAAGATTTTCAGCAATTAGAATTATTTGATTTTAAAACTTTAAAAACTCGTTATAAAACAATACCTGTAAGTTCTAAAGTACTATCCTTAACTAGTAACTATAATTACTGTTGGCTATTAACACAAAACTATCTTTATTGCTATAATTATTTTGGAAGTTTAGTTTACAAACTACCTAATAATGGTTTTATAAACCTACAAGCAACAAAAGAAAATTTAATTATTGAAGACCAAAATGGGTTAAGCTACTATAACTCAAAAGACAAACAAAAAATAGAGATCGAACAACCAAATATGTTAATAAATCAGTTTTTTGTAACCAATCAAATCCTGTATATTTACACCCTTAAAACTCTATATAAATACCAACTTAAAACAGACTAACTATGCACGTTGCTATTGCAGGAAATATTGGCGCAGGAAAAACAACGCTTACCAAATTACTAGCTAAACATTTTAATTGGGAAGCGCAATTAGAAGATGTAGTAGACAACCCATATTTAGACGATTTTTATAACCAGATGGAACGTTGGAGTTTTAACCTGCAAGTTTACTTTTTAAATAGTCGTTTTAGACAGGTCACTCAGATTAAAGAAAGTGGAAAAGACATAATTCAAGACCGTACAATTTACGAAGATGCCCATATTTTTGCACCTAATTTACATGCAATGGGATTAATGACAAATCGTGATTTTGAAAACTACAAATCCCTTTTTGATCTTATGGAAACTTTTGTTCCTGGACCAGATTTACTAATATATTTACGCAGCTCAATTCCTAATTTAGTAGCTCAAATACATAAACGTGGTCGTGATTACGAAAATTCTATAAGCATTGATTATTTAAGTAGGCTTAACGAACGTTATGAAGCTTGGATACACGGTTACAATAAAGGAAACTTACTAATTATAGATGTAGATAATTTAGACTTTGTTGCAAATCCTGAAGATTTAGGTAATATAATAAACAAAATAGACGCGCAAATAAACGGATTGTTTTAATTTTTGGCGATACCCTATCGAGTCTGATTAGAGTTTATACCAAGCGTAGTCGAAGTAGAGTCTTATTTAATTATACCAAGACCTTTTGCATGAGCAATAGCTTCTTTACTATTATCTACTATAATTACAGGAATACTATAGTCTTTTAATAAAGCTTTTACACGTTGCATTTTCTGTTTATGTAAAACACTTCTTAAATACACCGCTTTAACACGCTTAGGATACGCATTTACTAATTCTAGATATATATCAGGATCATGCTCACCACTATCACCAATTAGAATAAAAGGCAGATCCGGATACGTATTTAAAATATTTACAATTTCTAATTGCTTTTGCGGTTTACAGGTCGACGATTTTTTCTTAAAAATAGTTCTAAAACTACGTAGTAATATTGGACCTTTAGGAAAATTATTAGCTTTTAGGAAAAACTCTAAATAACGGTATAAATTCCAAGGACTATGACTAACATAAAAAATAGGATTTGCAGATTTACCATTACTACCACTATGTAGTAAATGATAAAACTCTGCAGCACCTTCTAAAGCAGTCCTACTTTGTACGTGTTTTAAAAAAGTATTATAAATAACACGCCATTTTAATATTGAAGCTACACCTGTATGAATAATTGTATCATCAATATCACTTATTACACCAAACTGAGCATTTTTTGCAGGAATGAGTATTTCTCCTTTAAATCGATTTTCTTTTTGAATTGTACGCTTAATATTGGGCTCAACATAAGAAAGCTCAAAGTTTAACCAACCTTCTTCATTAATTAGATGGTCTAAGTTTTCGATTTTAGTATCTATCTTGTAGTAGCCATCACGATCTGTTTTTGTGTAATAAACACTAGTATCTGGCAAGGTTATTTTAAGTTTAGTATTTTTAATTTCGTCTGTTTCAAAACGTTTCCAAGTATTTAAAATTAAATTCCAAAGACTCTTTTCTTCTAAATTAATGGTTTCATCTTCTAATGCACGACCGCGTATATAGAAATGATTTTTAGTACCATAACTTAAAAACGAAATTATTTGTAACGGATCTTTTTTAAACCAGCTCATATCTAATCCAAATATACTATAAAAAAACCTGCTATGTTAATTAGCAGGTTTTAATTTTATTTAGTCATAGTTTGTTACGCATTTGGTCTAACCTTTTCTTTTGCAATAACCTTTTTTACTGCTTTTGTTTTTAATTGCACATCTTTTAAAGCTTCTATTTTTGATTTAACTTCATCCTCTGTACCTTCAAAAACTTCTTCTTTAACTTCTTTTACTCCATTAGTTTCTGTAGTAGTTGTTACTGTTGCTTTTACAGTACCATCATTGGTTTTATTCATAAAAACTTGAACATTAACAGTTTCATTAATTTCTACATTAGAATCGATATTTGATAAGTCATGAGAATTGTCATCTTGATCAACCCAAACATGTTTTTCAACTTCTATAGTAGCTAATCCTTCTTCAGGTGAATGATTACCTAAAATTGGAGCAATTACTAATCCTACTAAGCAGGTTAACTTGATTAAAATATTCATAGATGGACCAGATGTATCTTTAAAAGGATCTCCAACAGTATCACCAGTTACTGCAGCTTTGTGTGCATCACTTCCTTTGTATTCCATTTTACCGTTAATCTCAACACCAGCTTCAAAAGATTTTTTAGCATTATCCCATGCGCCACCAGCATTGTTTTGGAAAATTGCCCACATTACACCAGATACACAAACACCAGCCATATATCCACCTAAAGGTTCGGCGCCAAAAACTAATCCTATAATTATCGGAGTAATAATCGTGATTAATCCTGGTAAAATCATTTCTTTTAATGCTGCTTTTGTAGAAATATCTACACATTTTGCATATTCTGGCGTACCTGTACCTTCCATAATTCCAGGAATTTCTTTAAACTGACGACGCACTTCTTGCACCATTTCCATTGCAGCCTTACCAACAGATTGCATTGCTAATGCCGAAAAAATAACAGGAATCATTCCTCCAACAAATAACATAGCTAATACATCTGCTTTAAAAATGTTTATTCCATCTATACCCGTAAAAGTTACGTAAGCAGCAAATAGCGCTAACGCTGTTAAAGCTGCAGATGCAATTGCAAATCCTTTACCTACTGCTGCTGTTGTGTTACCAACAGAATCTAAAATATCTGTACGTTCTCTTACGTGAGGCTCAAGTTCGCTCATTTCTGCAACTCCACCAGCATTATCTGCAATTGGTCCAAATGCATCTATTGCTAACTGCATTGCTGTAGTCGCCATCATTGCAGAAGCTGCTAATGCAACACCGTAAAAACCTGCTAACGCATAAGATCCATAAATTGCAGCTGCAAATAATATTACAGAAGCAAAAGTTGATTTCATCCCAACTGCTAAACCTGCAATAATGTTTGTTGCTGCTCCTGTAGAACTATTTTTTACTATATCTAAAACTGGCTTTTTACCTAAACTTGTATAATGCGCCGTAACCATTGATATTAATGCACCAACTGCTAATCCAATCATAGCCGCATAAAACACGTGTCTTGAAGGAATTGCCTTTACACCTTCGCCAAAAAAGCTCATTTGTAGTGTTTCTGGTAGCATCCAATCTATTAAAAACCAACTTGCAACTAATGTTAGTATGATAGCAACCCAGTTTCCTAAATCTAATGCTTTTTGTACTTGAGATTCTTTAGCTTCGTTTGAAGAAATTCTTACTAAAAACGTTCCTATTATTGATGCCAAAATACCAACACCAGCTATAACTATTGGTAGTAAGATTGGTCCCATACCATTAAAAGATTCTAAAACAGTACCAGCATCTGCCATGTCTTTAATAATATAATTACCTAATACCATTGCAGCTAAAACTGTTGCTACGTAACTACCAAATAAATCTGCGCCCATACCAGCAACATCACCAACATTATCTCCTACGTTATCTGCAATTGTAGCTGGATTTCGAGGATCGTCTTCTGGTATACCAGCTTCTACTTTTCCTACTAAATCGGCACCAACATCTGCTGCTTTTGTATAAATACCGCCACCAACACGTGCAAAAAGCGCGATAGATTCTGCTCCTAAAGAAAAACCAGCTAAGGTTTCTAATACAATGGTCATATTTTTATAGAAAGAACCTTCATTACCCATAAATTGCCCTAAAAACAATAAAAACAATAAACTAAGTCCTAAAACTGCTAAACTAGCAACACCTAATCCCATAACGGTTCCGCCACCAAAAGACACTTTTAAAGCTTGTGGTAAACTTGTCTTTGCTGCTTCGGCAGTACGTGCGTTGGCATCTGTTGCAATTCGCATTCCTATATTTCCTGCTAACGCAGAAAAAACAGCACCTATTATAAATGCAGGAATTATCATCACACTAGTGGTATCTACGACTTGAGATATTCCAAATAATGCAACTGAAGCAATTACAACAAAAATGGCTAGAAGTTTATATTCTGCATTTAAAAAAGCCAAAGCACCTTCTTTAATTGCTTTAGAAATGCCTTGCATTTTGTCATTTCCTGCTGCTTGTTTTTTTACCCAAGCCATCTTAATGAACATAAATACAAGTCCAAAAATTGCCAATAGTATTGGCACATAAATCATGTTTGATTCCATATTTATTTTGTTTGATTAGTTTATACTAATAGTAAATGTAATAAAAATGAAAGTCAATACAAAAACCCTTACATAGTTACATGTAAGGGTGAATTTTATTTAAAACTCTAAATACTAATTAAATAGTAAAGTCTCCTTTTGCTTTGTGCTCGCTATTATCGTATCTATCTACACACTTGCTTACAATTTCATAAGCTTCTTTAGCGTCTCCCCAACTTCCTACATCTACTTTCTTTTTTTCTAAATCTTTGTACACTTGGAAGAAGTGAGTAATCTCGTCTAAACGATGAGGATTAATATCTTTAATATCGTTTTTAGAATTCCAAATTGGGTCTGATACTGGTACGCAAACTATTTTTTCGTCTGGACCTTTCTCGTCTGCCATATGGAATACACCAATTGGTTTAACTTCTACAACACACATTGGAAACGTTGGCTCATGACCTAAAATTAAAACATCTAAAGGATCTCCATCTAGAGCAAGTGTTTGTGGAATAAATCCATAATCACCTGGATACATCATAGAAGAAAATAACATACGATCAAATCTAATTTTTTTTAAATCAAAATCGTATTCGTACTTGTTTCTACTTCCTTTAGGTATTTCTACTAAAGCGTCAAATGTTAATTTTCCTTTTGGGCTCATTCTAAATTATATTTTTAATTTCCGCGACAGCGAAAATTGTATTATTTACTTAAACCTTATCTAAATAAGGGCTGCAAAAGTAAGGGATTATTTACCTTTAGACAAGTGAAATGTATTTGACTTTGTAAAAATAATATAGTTTTAATACGATTTTAATGTAGAAAACTTGTGTTTTCTAAAAATAAAATCCAAAACTACCTGTAACTCCAAATTTTCTGGCTTCTGGATATAAGATTTTATCTTTATAATTTCCTCTAAAATTAAAATCTATTCTAAAGACTTTAAAGATATTTCCTACGCCAAAACTATATTCGTAGTATGGTTTTTTATTTGGAGCTTCATAAATTAATCCGGATGCATTGATATCTCTATTGTCTTGAGAAATATTACCTATAACACCTCTTGCTCCTAGAATGGCTCTTAAATTATATTTTTTTAAGAATGGAATGCGAGAAAACAGTCTTCCATTAAAGTTATGCTCTATATGAAGTGTTGCATACTCATCGGTAACAAACTCGTAAAAATCAAGATTTGAAAAGGTATTATAAATTGAAAAATAACTTTGATTACCAGGAACAACACTAAGCAAACCTAAAGGAACTTCTCCAAACGTTTTCCCTGCTTCTACAGTTGTATACAAGCGACCAAAACCGCCTAAAGCCCAAGGTTGCAAATAAGAAAATTGCAATTTAGTATAATCAAAATCACTATTAAACATACTTTTATCTCCTACTGAAATTTGAGCAAATAGTCTTGCAAAGTCATCGTTTTTGGTACGACGTTCTACTCCAAATCCTGTCATTTCTCTTTTAGGAAAATAGGATACAGATAATGCAGTTTCGTATTGCTTTACCTCGGATTTTGTTGTTGTTTGTGAAGCATCTGTATAATAATCTAAGCTAAATGTTTTTGAAGCCGATTCTAGCGTACGGTAACTACCACTTAATCGTGTTACAACATTTCTAAACGGTTCGGCTTCTATCGCTAAAGTGCTTAAATTAATGTTGGTTAATTTATCGTTGGTTCCTGTTCCTACAACGGACGAACTTGCTAAACTTCGACCTAAAACATCTGTACTATTAGTCAGGCTTGCACCAATTTGCTCGACATCACGACGGTTTCCTCCAGAAATTATTAATCTACTTTTTTTATCTAGTAACCATTTTCCTGAAATACCATATTTAAATTTATCGTCTCTAAAACCATAAGCTGTGAACCCTTCGATACGCCACAAATCATTTTGTCCAAAATAAGTACGTCCGCCAGCACGAAGTCTTACACCTTCAACTTCATTATATCCAAAGGTTGAAAATATAGGTCCGTAGTCTAAATTTAAATCATCAAACTCGATATAACCAGACGCCAAAATACTTCCTAAGTTATAAAGACGTTTAAATTTTTTTGTTTGCTTTAAAGAATCCAACATCACGTAAACGCCTTTTTCATCCTTACTTAAAGATTCCATTCTATTTTTTTCCCAAAAGCTGTCGTCTTGGTTGTAAATATCTTGGTCAAAGCTGTAGACTTTTTCTTTGTAAAATTTAGGATCTTTCTGTTGATCAAACTTATAATTATCGTAAAGTGTGGTACGTTTACCGTAAATTCCTTTTGATTTTTCTTTTTTATTAAAGGCAAAATCTGACATAAAGTAATCTCGCTTTATTAAAAACACAGAGTCGTTTAATACTTCAAATTCTTGCTCTATATAAATTTCTTTCACCCAATTTATATTAGCACTTTTAGAGGCTTGAAGATTTATACTTTTAAGCGCAAATGTGGTGTCTGCTACCCAAAAATCACCTTTAAATGTAAGCTCGTTTTTACGTCTAGGGTAATAAATAATATTGTAACACCATTTATTATCTATGTATGTACTATCTGAAAGCACATAATTATAAGTTTGAATTCCAGTTCTAGAAATTGGACTAACAAAGCTTTTATCAAAAAACTTTAGATAGTTATTATATACGTCGTAATCTGAGTATAAATCGTCTACAAAATCTATTATTATTTGATTATTACTGAAGCCTGAGTTTTTATTTCCTTTTAATATTTCTCGTTTTTCGTTTATTATATTATCACCGTAAACTTCGCTAGCGGCTTCATTAATAAACATTGGCAGATACGTTTTACCGGTCACTCTTGATGTATCTACTTGATCAAAAACAAACTCCATGCCTTTAAACAACTTGCTGTTAATTAGCGAGCTATCTATAGTGTTTAGATCAAATTCAACCTTTTCGTATTTATCGTATTGGTATTGTTTATACTGTTTAAGTCCATTACTACGTTTATTGGCCCAAATTTTTTTTAAAATATCTATAGCAGGATTATTTTTTTTAGGTTGTTTACCTGAGACTATAACGACTTCATCTAATGCTGCAGCTTCTTCTTCTAGTGTTACTTTTAACTCATAGGTCACTCTTTTTTCAAGTTGAATTTCTTGCGTTTGAAAACCAATAAAAGATATTTTTAATACATCCCAAGTGTTTTCATCTTCAATATAAAATGTCCCTTCTTCATTTGTAATTACACCTACAGAAGACCCTTTGAATACAACATTTGCAAAAGGTACTGGATTATCAGAAGCATCAAATACTTGACCACTAACTTTGGTTTGTGCATTAACAGATAATACTACAAAAAAGAAAAAGAGGATAGAAAAAAGTCTATTCATTAACTAAAGTTTATATATAAAAAAACTTCATCAACAATCGTGCTAATGAAGTTTTGTTATTACGAATGTAACATTTTTTTATTTGTACATCACTTTTTTAACAGCCTTTATCACATCGTTATGGTTTGGTAACCATTCTTCTAACAATACTGGACTGTAAGGCGCAGGTGTATCTGCAGTGTTAATTTTTACAACTGGTGCATCTAAATAATCAAATGCTTCACTTTGTACAAGGTAAGTAATTTCAGTCGCTACGTTACCAAAAGGCCAAGCTTCTTCTAAAACTACTAAACGGTTTGTTTTCTTTACAGACTCTAAGATAGCTTTTCTATCCATTGGTCTAACAGTACGAAGATCTATAATTTCTACAGAGATTCCTTCTTTTTCAAGTTCGTCTGCTGCTTTGTAAGCTTCTTTAATAATTTTTCCGAAAGAAACGATAGTTACATCTGTACCTTCACGCTTAATATCTGCAACACCTAATGGTATAGTATATTCTCCTTCTGGCACTTCACCTTTATCACCATACATTTGCTCAGATTCCATAAAAATAACTGGATCGTCATCACGAATAGCAGATTTTAATAATCCTTTTGCATCGTATGGATTAGAAGGCACGACAACTTTTAAACCTGGCGTATTTGCAAACCAGCTCTCAAAAGCCTGACTATGCGTTGCTGCTAATTGTCCTGCAGAAGCTGTTGGACCTCTAAAAACGATTGGACATTTAAATTGCCCACCAGACATTTGTCTAATTTTTGCAGCGTTATTTATGATTTGATCAATACCAACTAAAGAGAAGTTAAAGGTCATGTACTCTACAATTGGTCTATTTCCTGTCATAGTAGATCCAATTGCTACACCAGCAAAACCAAGCTCTGCAATTGGCGTATCGATTACACGTTTAGGACCAAACTCGTCCAACATACCTTTAGATGCTTTGTAGGCACCATTATATTCTGCTACTTCTTCACCCATTAAGTAAATACTTTCGTCACGACGCATTTCTTCGCTCATGGCTTCTGCAATAGCTTCTCTAAACTGTATTGTCTTCATTATTATTTCAATTTGAAGAGCAAAAATAAGAATTAATCAAAAAATACTCGTAAAAGAATTATTTAAAATTTATTATGCACGCATAGTAAATTTTAAAAATAATTCCATATCTTCGTAACCACAATATCTTAGAGCGATTTATGCTCTAAAATTTTATTAAAAAATTGCTGTTTATACACTATTACTACAACGTTTTAGTAAACTAACAAGCTATAATTATTAAACTTTAAAAAGTATAAAATATGAAAATTTTAGTGTGTATTAGTCATGTACCAGACACTACTTCAAAAATTAATTTTACCGATGGTGATTCTAAATTTGACACAAATGGTGTACAATTTGTTATTAATCCTAATGACGAATTTGGATTAACAAGAGCTATGTGGTTTAAAGAAAAACAAGGTGCTTCTGTAGATGTTGTTAACGTTGGCGGTGCAGAAACTGAACCTACTTTAAGAAAAGCTTTAGCTATTGGAGCAGACAATGCTATTAGAGTTAACACAGAAGCTAAAGATGGCTATCAAGTAGCTAAAGAAATTGCTAATGTAGTTAAAGATGGTGGTTACGATTTAGTTATTGCTGGTCGTGAATCTATTGATTATAATGGCGGTATGGTACCAGGTATGTTAGCAGAAATGACTAACGCTAATTTTGTAACTAACTGTATAGGTTTAGAAGTTGATGGTACAAATGCTAAAGCAGTAAGAGAAATTGATGGTGGAAAAGAAACTGTATCAACATCTTTACCTTTAGTTATTGGAGGTCAAAAAGGATTGGTTGAAGAAAGTGATTTACGTATACCAAACATGAGAGGTATTATGATGGCTCGTAAAAAACCTTTAACTGTTTTAGAGCCAAGCGGAGCTAATACAGAAACTGGCTCGGTTAAATTTGAAAAACCTGCACCAAAAGGTGAAGTCACTTTAGTTGCACCAGATAATTTAGATAAGTTAGTAGAGCTTTTACACAACGAAGCTAAAGTAATATAAATCCCATTTTCTAATTCCAACAAAGCTATTTTGGAATTTAGTTTTTGGAATTTTAATTTTTAAAAAAACAATTATGTCAATATTAGTATATACAGAGTCAGAAAACGGAACTTTTAAAAAATCTGCTTTTGAAGTTGCATCTTATGCAAAAGCTGTAGCAGATCAAATGGGTACAACAGTAACTGCTGTTGCTGTTAACGTATCAGATGTTTCTCAATTAGGAACATACGGTGTAGATAAAGTATTAAATGTTTCTAATGACAATTTAAAAACCTTTAATGCAAAAGCATACGCTTCTGTATTAGAGCAAGCTGCTAAACAAGAAGCAGCTAAAGTAGTCGTGTTAGGTCAAACAGCAGATAGCAAATATTTAGCTCCAGTTTTAGCAGTAAAATTAGATGCTGGTTACGCCTCTAATGTAGTAGCTGTCCCAACTTCTACTTCACCATTTACTGTAAAACGTACAGCATTTACAAACAAAGCTTTTAATTTTACATCAATAGATACAGAAGTTAAAATTATTGGAGTATCTAACAACGCGTTTGGATTAGTAGAAAATACAGCCAATGCATCTTCAGAAGATTTTTCACCATCTGTTGAAGCGTCTGGTGTAACTGTAGATTCTGTAGATAAAGTAACAGATAAAGTTACTATTGCAGATGCAGACATCGTAGTATCTGCTGGAAGAGGATTAAAAGGTCCAGAAAACTGGGCAATGGTAGAAGAATTAGCAGATGTTTTAGGTGCTGCTACAGCATGTTCTAAACCAGTATCTGATTTAGGATGGAGACCTCATAGCGAACACGTTGGACAAACAGGAAAGCCTGTAGCTTCTAACCTATACATTGCAATAGGAATTAGTGGAGCAATACAACACTTAGCCGGTATTAACGCATCAAAAGTAAAAGTTGTTATAAACACAGATCCAGAAGCACCTTTCTTTAAAGCTGCAGATTATGGCGTTGTTGGTGACGCTTTTGAAGTTGTTCCTCAATTAATTGAAAAACTAAAAGCTTTTAAAGCAGCAAACGCTTAATTTTTTTTAACTTTAAGTCTGATATAACAAGGACTGTTTAAATTTTGTACAAAAATCTAAGCCTAACGGTTTGGTAAAGTCCTAATTTAAACAGTTCTTTGTGTTTTTGACAGAATGAGTTTAGTAAGATTAAATATTAAAGGAATATCTTATAGCCAAACCCAAAATGGCGCCTATGCGTTAATTTTAAATGAGGTAGATGGTGACCGCAAACTTCCTATTGTTATTGGTGCTTTTGAAGCACAATCTATTGCTATTGCATTAGAAAAAGAAATAAAACCTCCAAGACCACTTACACACGATTTGTTTAAAAATTTCGCAGACCGTTTTGACATTGTGGTAAAACAAGTTATCATTCATAAATTAGTAGATGGTGTATTCTATTCATCATTAATTTGCGAAAGAGATAAAATTGAAGAAATTATAGATGCTAGAACAAGTGATGCGATAGCTTTAGCATTACGTTTTCAAGCTCCGATATTTACCTACAAAAATATTTTAGATAAAGCAGGAATCTACTTAAAAGTCGATCCAAAAACGGAAGACGATAACGAAGATGATGTTTTAATAGAAGAAATTATTAATGAAGAACTTGAAGTAGAAACTTCTGCAGAAGACATATACAAGTCTAAAAGCATTGAAGAACTTCATAACCTTTTAGATGAAGCTGTTAACAACGAAGACTACGAAAAAGCAGCCAAAATTAGAGACGAAATATCTAAAAGATAACCTTACCTTTTTACAGATGAAAAAATTATTACTAG
The DNA here is from genome assembly GCF_014764305.1 of Mesoflavibacter profundi. Taxonomy (NCBI): domain Bacteria; kingdom Pseudomonadati; phylum Bacteroidota; class Flavobacteriia; order Flavobacteriales; family Flavobacteriaceae; genus Mesoflavibacter; species Mesoflavibacter profundi. The sequence continues at coordinate 1,757,552 of NZ_CP061703.1, read as the reverse complement.
TAACTGCTACAATTATTTTAGCCATCAGTTCTACATTTGCTCAAGAAATAAGCAAAGACTGGCTTTTAGATTCTAGCAACATAAATGTTACAGCTTCAGAAAGCAAACCAGTAATTATAGAAAAAAACGCCTTATTAAAACTTAACAAAGGTGCTTTTAAATTAAAAGACGCTACAGGAGATTATATTCATCAAAACAATTTACTTGTTTTTTACTACGATACTCCGTTTGAAATGGTAAAACGATTTAAGGTAAAAACTTTAACAGATTCTACTTTAGTTTTAGTTCAAAAAGAAAACACTTACAACTTTGTAGTTAAACCTTCAAAAAAAACAGAAGCTGCTATAGCGGCGACAGATCAAATAATACCTAATCAAGGATTTTCGTTTACAAGTTTAGGGCGTGGCGTTTTAGGTATGGTTTGCTTAGTATTAATTGCCTTTTTATTTAGTAGTAACCGTAAAGCTATAGACTGGAAAATTGTTGGAATTGGACTTGCATTTCAACTTATAATAGCAATCGGAGTTTTAAAAGTAGACTTTGTAAAAACAGCTTTTGAATTTGTTGGAGGATTATTTGTTAGTGTATTAGATTTTACACGCGCTGGAAGTAAATTTTTATTTGAAGGTTTAGTCGTAGACATGGATACTTTTGGGTACATATTTGCTTTTCAAGTATTACCTACAATAATTTTCTTCTCGGCGCTTACATCTGTTTTATTTTATCTTGGTGTCATCCAAAAGCTAGTAAAAGCTATGGCTTGGCTACTATCTAAAGCTCTAAAAATTTCTGGAGCCGAAAGTTTATCGGTTGCCGGAAATATATTTTTAGGACAAACCGAAGCGCCGTTACTAATCAAAGCGTATTTAGAAAAGATGAATAAATCTGAAATGCTTCTAGTCATGATTGGTGGTATGGCTACTGTTGCTGGTGCAGTACTAGCTGCATATATAGGATTTTTAGGTGGTGAAGATGAAGCGTTACGTCTATTCTATGCAAAGCACTTATTAGCAGCTTCTGTTATGGCAGCGCCTGGTGCAATTGTAATTTCTAAAATATTATTTCCTCAAACCGAAAAAGTTAATACAGACGTTGAAGTATCTCAAGAAAAAATTGGATCTAACATATTAGATGCTATTGCCAATGGTACAACAGAAGGTTTAAGATTAGCTGTAAATGTTGGTGCAATGCTTTTAGTATTTGTAGCTTTTATTGCTATGGTTAATGGTATTTTAGGTTGGGTTGGAGATGTTACCACTTTTAACACATGGATAGCAGATAATACACCATATCAAAATTTATCTTTAGAACTTATTTTAGGATATGTATTCTCACCATTAATGTGGTTAATTGGTGTTGCTAAAGAAGACATGGCTTTAATGGGACAATTACTAGGCATCAAATTAGCCGCATCTGAATTTATTGGATATATTCAGTTAGCAGATTTAAAAAACATAGCAAATCCAACTCATTTAAAGTATGAAAAGTCCATTATTATGGCAACGTATATGCTTTGTGGTTTTGCTAATTTTGCTTCTATTGGTATCCAAATAGGCGGTATAGGATCTTTAGCGCCTGGACAACGTAAAACTTTATCTCAATTTGGTATAAAGGCTTTAATTGGAGGAACGATTGCTTCGCTAATTTCAGCAACAATTGCAGGAATGATTATTGGTTAAAAACCGTTAATAACTTTTAAATAATAAAAAGGGTTAAGTCATATAGATTTAACCCTTATTTTTTATTTTTAAATCCTTGAAACAGAAAAGACAATGAAGCAATATCACGACCTTGTAAAGCACGTTTTAGAACACGGCAACGCAAAAGAAGACCGAACAGGAACAGGTACCAAAAGTGTGTTTGGTTACCAAATGAGATTTGATTTAAGTGAAGGTTTCCCAATGGTAACCACAAAAAAACTGCACTTAAAATCTATTATCTACGAGTTACTTTGGTTTTTAAAAGGTGATACTAACATAAATTATTTACAAGAAAACGGAGTAAGAATCTGGAACGAATGGGCTGACGAGAATGGTAATCTTGGTCCTGTATATGGTCACCAATGGAGAAACTGGAATAGTGACGAGATTGACCAAATTAAAGATGTGATAGACACACTAAAAAACAATCCTGACAGTAGACGTATGTTAGTATCTGCATGGAATCCTTCTGTAATGCCAGACACTTCAAAAAGTTTTAGCGACAATGTAGCTAATGGCAAAGCAGCATTACCACCATGTCATGCGTTTTTTCAGTTTTATGTGGCTAATGGTAAATTATCTTGCCAACTATATCAACGTAGTGCAGATATCTTTTTAGGTGTACCATTTAACATTGCATCTTATGCTTTATTTACAATGATGATGGCACAAGTTTGTGGTTACGAAGCTGGAGAATTTATTCACACCTTTGGAGATGCTCATATTTACAATAACCATTTAGAGCAATTGGAACTGCAATTATCTAGAGACTGCAGACCTTTACCAACCATGAAACTAAATCCAGAAATCACAGATATTTTCGATTTTAAATTTGAAGATTTTAAACTGGAAAATTACAATCCGCATCCTCATATTAAAGGTGTTGTTGCAGTATAAAATTCTAATGATTAAAAAATTAACATTTGTATTAGTTGCAATTTTAACAACACAATGGGCTTTTACCCAAGAAAAGGAGACTGAAGACATACCGTTATCTTATGTAATGGTAACTCCTATTTATCCAGGTTGCGAAGATGAAACTAACAATTATTTTAGGAAAAGTTGTTTTTCCAAAAAAATAAACGAGCACTTTTTTGAATATTTTGATGTTAGAAAAGCAACCAAAAAAACAAAACTAAAACCCGGAAAATATAAAATATATATTTCCTTTGTGGTTAATACTGAAGGTAAAATTACTAAGATAAAAACAAGTGCACCTCATAAAAACATAGAAAAAGAAGCAAGAAGAGTAATGTCTTTTTTACCAAAAATAACGCCTGGTAAAATTAATGGTTTACCATCAGATGTTCCGTTCTCACTTCCTGTACTATTTGAAATAACCAGGTAAACTTGCTTTTATAACTTTTAAAGTTGTAACACACTGTTATTAGAACACGCATAATCGTTCCAATTGTAAGCATCTGCTTCTACTTCATTTTGCCATTCACCATCTATTACATATTTAAATTCATAATCCTTACCAGATTCTAAATTTACTGTGCCTTTAAATAATCCGTTTTTTAATTTTTTTAATGGTTCGGCATTTGTATTCCAATTATTCCAATTACCTGCAACAAAAACTGTATCTGCTGTTTCTGCAGGCACTGTAAAAGTGACTTTACAAACTGGTTTACTTTTTAAAAATTGTTTCTTAATAGACATAACTTGTTGATTTTTTGCAATCTAAAATTAAGTAACATTTTAACACCAAACTATAGTTTAACATTCATTTTAAATACTTTTATCAATTTGATAATATTAAGGCTTAAAAATTTCATTTTGAAGTAAAAAACTCATTAATTATTATCAAAAAATTCATTTTAACACCAACTATATAGTTAATTTTCAAGCAGTAAGGAATAAAAAAATATAAATTAATTTCAATAAATAAAATCTTAACTTTACATAAAAAATATAAGACATGTTTGGTAAAAAGAAACAACAACCTCAAATAGATAAAGAGCAATTAGAATTAATTAAAAATGCTCAAAAACGTATTAAACAAAAAAAACGCCTATACTATCATTTTGTTATTTTTTTAATTGGTGCTTTATTTTTAATCTTAGCGAATACCGTTTTAGGTATAGGTCAAGATCTAAAGATTTTTGGTCAAGATTGGTTTGTAATTGCTATTATTGTTTGGTTATTCTTATTTGTTTTTCATTTATTTAATGTGTTTGTTACTCATAAATTTATGGGTAAAGATTGGGAAGAACAACAACTAGCCAAACTTGTAGAAAAACAAAAAGTACGCATAGAAAAACTAAAAACGCAATTGGAAAAAGAAGATTTAACCATTGCCGAAAGCCAATTATTCAATCAAAAAAACAGCAAAGTAGTAGACAACTTAACTATGATTGTTGCGGCTGGAGAAAATAATGAAATTGGAAAGGATAACGACTTAATTTGGCATTTAAGTGACGATCTTAAACGCTTTAAATCACTAACTTCTGGACATCATATAATTATGGGTCGTAAGACTTTTGAAAGTTTTCCAAAACCGTTACCAAATCGCACACATATTGTAATAACAAGACAATCAAATTATACAGCGCCAGATGGTGTTATAATTGTTAATAGCTTAGAAGACGCAATAAACATAGCTAAAAAAGACTCACAACCTTTTATTATTGGTGGCGGAGAAATTTACAAGCAAGCTATGCCATACGCTAGCAAAATAGAAATTACGCGTGTACATGCTACATTTCCGGAAGCAGATACTTTTTTCCCGAAAATAGATACTTCAATATTTAAAGAAATCTCAAATGTTTTTCATAAAAAAGATGATAAACATCAATATGAGTTTTCGTTTTTAACTTTTGAGAGAATTTAATTTATTACATAGTTTCATTCAAAATTTACCTAATTTCGCATTATGGTAAAAGACATTCAACTTCGTGTTTCTCTTAAAGAAGAAGAAATCCCAGATATATTATTAATTAAATCTGCGGAATGGTTGTCTATACCGCGTGAAGATATTTCGGGCATTAAAATCCTACGTAAATCTATCGATGCACGTAAGCCAAAAATTATCTTCAACTATAAAGTATCGGTCTTTATAAAAGAACCTGTTCCAGAAACTTCCGACTATCATTTTGAATACAAAGACGTATCTAACGCTAAACCTATTCATATTATTGGTTTTGGTCCTGCTGGTATGTATGCAGCATTGCGCTGTGTAGAACTTGGTTACAAACCCATCGTTTTAGAACGTGGTGCTAATGTGCAAGACAGACGTCGTGATCTTAAAGCCATAAATCAAGATCATTTTGTAAACGAAGATTCTAATTACTGTTTTGGCGAAGGTGGTGCAGGTACATATTCTGACGGAAAACTATACACACGTAGTTTAAAACGTGGTGATGTACGTCGTATTTTTGAAAATCTTGTCTTTCATGGCGCAACAGATCAAATTCTGGTCGATGCGCATCCGCATATTGGTACTAACAAACTACCAAAAGTCGTTCAAAATATTAGACAAACTATTTTAGATTTTGGTGGCGAAATTCATTTTAATACACGCGTTACCGATTTCATTATAAAAAATGAAAAAATAGTTGCGCTTCAACTTAATAATGGTGAGGAATTAACTACCGAAAAAGTAATTCTTGCAACAGGTCATTCTGCAAGAGATATTTTCTATTTATTAAATAAAAAACAAATAGCAATTGAGGCTAAAAGTTTTGCAATGGGCGTACGTGCAGAGCATCCTCAACAGATTATTGACAACATTCAATACCATTGTTCTGGCGAAAGACATCCGTTATTACCAGCTGCTTCATACAGTTTAGTTCAGCAAGTAAATGGACGTGGCGTATACAGTTTTTGTATGTGTCCTGGCGGATTTATTGTTCCTGCAGCAACTGCAAATGGCGAAGTTGTAGTTAATGGTATGTCGCCTTCTAGACGAAACAATAAATTTGCTAATTCTGGTATTGTTGTTGAAATTAATGCGGACAAAGATTTACATAAATACGAACAATTTGGCGCTTTAAAAGCATTAGAATTTCAAAAAGATTTTGAAAAATTAGCCTTTACCTCTGGTAATCGTGATCAAACTGCGCCAGCACAACGTATGACCGATTTTGTAGAAGGTAGATTATCTTCAACTTTAAACGAAACGTCTTATCAACCAGGTATAAAAAGTGCGCCTTTACACAGTTTATTTCCTAAAATTATAGGTAGTGCTTTACGTAAAGGTTTTAAAGCTTTTGGTGATAAAATGAAAGGCTATTACACCGAAGAAGCTAATATTATTGGTGTAGAATCGCGTACCTCATCACCAGTTAGTATCCCAAGAACAGACCAATTACATCATCCAGAAATCACCAATTTATACCCTTGTGGCGAAGGTGCTGGTTATGCTGGCGGAATTATTAGCGCAGCAATGGATGGCGAACGCTGTGCAGAAGCTGCTACTGGGAATTTGTAATTTATAGATCCAAAAATATAAAGACAAGAACCTAGATTTTTTCTAATATTTTAAATCAATTTAACATAGTTCTCGATACAACGCTTCTATCGTCGCGTTACTCGAACTGACGCCATGTAGTTATTAATTTTGTTCACTTCGAATGATTTGTAAAGTATGAACAAATTGTATCGAGAAGCTTTAAAAGCAATAGTTTTCTTTAATATTTTATTCCTATTTTTGCTCAATAATTAAGAAACTAAATTTAATGAAAGCATATATTTTTCCTGGTCAAGGTGCTCAGTTTACTGGTATGGGACTTGATTTATACGAAAACTCTCCAGAAGCTCAACATTTATTTGAAGATGCTAACTCAATTTTAGGGTTTAACATCACAGATATTATGTTTGAAGGTACTGCAGACCAATTAAAAGAAACTAAAGTAACACAACCTGCTATCTTTTTACATTCGGTAATTTTAGCAAAAACTTTAGGTGATAGTTTTAAACCTGATATGGTAGCTGGTCACTCTTTAGGTGAGTTTTCTGCATTAGTAGCAAACGGAACATTAAGCTTTGAAGATGGTTTAAAATTAGTATCACAACGTGCTATGGCTATGCAAAAAGCTTGCGAAATCCAACCAAGTACTATGGCGGCTGTTTTAGGTTTAGAAGACAAATTAGTTGAAGATATTTGTGCAAAAACTGAAGGTATTGTTGTTGCTGCTAACTACAACTGTCCAGGTCAATTAGTAATCTCTGGAGAAGTAGAAGCAATCAATCGCGCATGTGAAGCTATGAAAGAAGCTGGCGCAAGACGTGCTTTAGTACTACCTGTTGGTGGCGCATTTCACTCGCCAATGATGGAACCAGCTAGAGAAGAATTAGCTGCAGCTATAGAAAACACAACATTTAGCAAACCTAATTGCCCAATATACCAAAACGTAACAGCTAGCGCTATTATAGATGAAACTGAAATTAAGGCTAATTTAATTTCGCAATTAACAGCGCCTGTACGTTGGACACAATCTGTACAACAAATGATTACTGATGGTGCTACACTTTTTACTGAAGTTGGTCCTGGAAAAGTTTTACAAGGCTTAGTAAAAAAGATTGATAGATCTGCTGAAACTGAATCTGCAACAATAAGTACAGAGCAATAATGAGCGCAAGAAACATACTTATTACTGCATTAATTTTTCTTAACATTGCTATTGACCAAATCTCTAAGTTTATTGTAAGAGCAGAAGTTGCTAAAGGAAGCGTTAGTGAAATTATAGGAGATGTTTTTACGCTTCATAATGTAGAAAACGAAGGCGCATTTTTAGGAATGGGAAGCGATTTTAGTCCTGGATTAAGAATCGCATTGCTACTAATTTTACCAATATTAGTTTTAGCTTTTGTCTTAAGACATATCATAAAAGAAAAAACAATGGACAATATGACCTTAGTTGGGTTTTGTTGTATTATTGGTGGCGGAATAGCAAATGTTTACGATCGTATTGTTTATGGATCTGTTACCGACTTTTTACATTTAGATTTTGGTGGTTTTTTAAGAACCGGAATTTTTAACATTGCAGATGTTTCTGTAATGGTTGGAATGGGTTGTTTAATTGTAGGTAGCTTTAAAAAGAAAAAAGACGCCAAATAAACTTACTAATATCATATAAAAAAAGCCTCGAAAATTTCGAGGCTTTTTTTATGTTATCTAGCTAAGTTGCAATCTATGCAATCTTTAACTTCGCCGTAATACGTTTCGCGATATTTGTGTAATGTTTTAATAGGAATACCTAATAAGTGCTTCTTAATGTAGGTGACTTTTGCAGTTAATTTACCCATTTTTGGTGTAAACCTGTCTTCGTGTTTTGTTTGTCTTTTGACGGTAATCAATTTCATTGTTTTATCATTTGCATTAGCTACAAAATAAACAAGAATATTAACCAATCACGAATTTAAAACATTAAAATATTGTTAATCAGAATATTAATAAGATATGCTTAACGATTTATCAGATTACTTACGTATTTGACAATTTAATACCGAATAATTTATAATATACTAATTTGAATTTAAGCGTTGTTGCCATTTCCAAGCAGATGTCATAGCGTCGTCAAGTGAAGATTCTGCTTTCCAACCCAAAACTTGATTGGCTTTTGTCGTGTCTGCATATGCAGAAATAACATCACCTTCTCTTCTATTGGCAATCTTATAATTTAATTTCTCTCCAGAAACACGCTCAAAAGAATTTATGACTTCTAACACGCTACTACCTGTTCCTGTTCCTAAATTAAAATACTCGTAATTACTTGTATTATTAGATTCTAACAAGCGTTGTAAAGCGACAACGTGTGCTTTTGCTACATCTACTACATGAATGTAATCTCTTATACACGTTCCATCTGGTGTTGGATAATCATCACCAAAAACAGATAGTTGTTCGCGTATTCCAACTCCTGTTTGTGTGATAAATGGCACTAAGTTTTGTGGTACTCCAATTGGTAATTCTCCTATTTTTGCTGTTGGATGTGCTCCAATTGGATTAAAATATCGTAAAGCGATTGCATTTAATTTTGGTGTGACTTTACAGGTGTCTTTAATAATTTCTTCACCTATTTGTTTGGTATTACCATAAGGTGATTCGGCAGGTTTTATTGGCGCGTTTTCTGAAATTGGTAATTCATCTGCTTGCCCATAAACGGTACAAGACGAACTAAAGATGAAATTAGATTGCTCTAATTTTGTTAATTCTTGCAACACATAAACCAGAGTGTTTATATTATTTTCATAATACATTAACGGTTGTTCTACACTTTCTCCAACTGCTTTACTTGCTGCAAAATGTATAACACCAACTATATCTTGATGGTTTAAAAAGAATTTTTGGACTTTGGATTTTTCTTTTAAGTCTAGATTTTCAAAAATTGGTGCTTTACCTGTAATACTAACAATACCGTCTAATACTTTTATTGATGAATTTGATAAATTATCAATTATAACGACTTCAAAACCTTTGTTTTGAAGCTCGACTACGGTATGCGAACCGATAAATCCTAATCCTCCTGTTACTAGTACCTTCATTGGCTGGAATGTGCGTTAGGGATTGAGCAATTGTTGGAACACATCTTTGATTGCGACTTGCGAAAGCCCGACCCTTTACGGGTAACGCCCTAATTATTTGCTATAAATTCTTTAATCTTTGTTGTAATAAATTCGATTTGATCGTCTTCTAATTCGGTATGCATTGGTAAAGAAATCACCTGTTGTACCAATTGGTTTGTGACTGTAAAATCTGCTTCGTTGTACCTGTTATCCTGATACGCTTTTTGTTTGTGTAATGGTATTGGATAGTAAACGCCGCAAGGGATATCGTGACTATTTAAAAACTTAACTAGCGCATCTCTATCTACATTTACTAATTTTAATGTGTATTGATGGAATACGTGACAATCGCAGGTATCACAAATACCTTCGCAGTTATTTACGGTTTTAGGCAATGTAATTTGTGGCACATCTTTTAAGGCTTCATTGTACTTTCTTGCTGCGTCACGACGTGCTTGATTATAATTATCTAAATGTGGTAATTTGGCATCTAAAACTGCTGCTTGGATTGAATCTAAACGCGAATTTACACCGACAACATCATGGTGATAACGCTCGTACATTCCGTGATTTACAATACCTCTAATGGTATGTGCTAAATCGTCATCGTTTGTAAAAATAGCGCCTCCATCACCATAACAGCCTAAGTTTTTTGAGGGAAAAAATGATGTTGAGGCTACATGACCAATTGTTCCTGCTTTTGCTTTTGTGCCATCAGAATAGGTAAAATCTGCGCCAATTGCTTGTGCGTTATCTTCTATAACATAAAGATTATGCTCTTTAGCTATTTGCATTATCGCTTCCATGTTAGCACATTGACCAAATAAATGTACTGGCACAATTGCTTTTGTTTTAGGCGTAATTGCCTTTTTAATAGCGTCTATATCGATATTAAAATTATCTGGATCTACATCTACTAAAACTGGTGTTAATTTTAAAAGCGCAATAACTTCTACGGTTGCAGCAAAAGTGAAATCGGCTGTAATGACCTCATCACCTTGCTCTAAACCTAATCCCATCATTGCTATTTGTAAAGCATCTGTACCATTTGCACATGGTATAACATGCTTTACACCTAAATAATTTTCTAAGTTTTTTTGAAATTGATGCACTTTTGGACCATTAATAAAAGCTGTATTATCAATAATCTCTTGAATTGAAGTATCTACTTCTTGTTTTATATCTGCATATTGACCTTTAAGGTCAACCATTTGTATTTTTTTCACTCGATTTTAATTTATAATCGTTTATGTAACGAATTTACAAAATTAGCCAACGCTAACCAATGAATTACGTATTTTAGCACAAACAAATTAATTTGAATATTATCTACAACATCCTTATTTATTTGACTTCTTTGGTCTTAAAAGTAATTGCACTTTTTAACCACAAGATAAAATTAGGCGTAAAAGGTCGCGCTAATACGTTTAATAGTCTTAAAAATGAAATTAAAAAAGATGATAAAACACTTTGGTTTCATTGTGCATCTTTAGGTGAATATGAGCAAGGTTTGCCTATTTTTGACATACTAAGAAAAGATTATCCTAAACATAAAATTGTTTTAACATTTTTCTCTCCATCTGGTTATGAGATTAGAAAAAATGCACCATTTGCAGATGTTGTTGTGTATTTGCCATTAGACACTAAATCTAATGCGAAACAATTTATCAAACTTGTAAATCCTGAGTTAACTGTTTTTGTGAAGTACGAAATTTGGCCAAATTATTTAAATGAAATTAAAAAGAATGGTTTACGCGCGATATTAATATCTGCTGTATTTAGAAAAGATCAATCCTTTTTTAAATGGTATGGAACACAAACTAAACAAGCACTTTTTGCATTTGAACATATTTTTACGCAAAACGAAGTGTCTAAAAATTTACTTGAAAGCATAGGTTATAAAAATGCTACAGTTTCCGGCGACACAAGGTTTGATCGTGTTTTAAATCAGTTACAGATTGACAATACTCTTGATTTTATTGAAACTTTTAAACATGATAAATTATGTATTGTTATTGGTAGTTCTTGGCCAGAAGATGAAGCTATTTTAGTACCATACATTAATCAATGCAAACATGATGTAAAGTTTATTATTGCACCTCATAATATAAAAGCTAAGCAGATTGAAGGCTTAAAACAGTCCCTACAAAAAGAGACTGTTTTATTTTCAAATAAAGAAAATTATAATCTTAAAGATTCTCAAGTTTTTATTGTTGACACAATTGGCTTTTTGAGCAAAATTTATAGCTATGCAAATATAGCTTATGTTGGTGGCGCAATGGGTACAACTGGATTACATAACATATTAGAACCTGCTGTTTTTGGTGTTCCGATTATAATTGGTTCTAATCATAAAAAGTTTCCTGAAGCGCAAGCTATGATTGATCATAGTAACGTGTTTTCTGTAAATGATTATACTTCACTTAAAAATAAATTAGACTTACTTATTGACAACAAAACAGTTAGAGAAGAAACTGGAGAAAAAAGTTTCAATTTTGTAAAAGAAAAAGAAGGCGCGGTAATCCAAATTGTTAAGTTTTTACGTAAATAATAGCGAAATGGGTTTTTAAATAGAATTATTGTAATAAAATTCTTAAAATAAAAAATTCATTCTTAACTTTATAAATTACTAATCAATAACAATTTAACAATGAAAAAAGTATTATTAAGTGCAGTTTTAGTATCTGCTATAGCATTTACTTCTTGTAGAGATGAAAAAAAAGCAGAAGAAATTGAAGATACAATTGAAAACGCTGCAGAAGAAACAGAAGAAGCTGTAGAAGATGGTTTTGAAGCAACAGGAAAAGCTATAGACGATGCAATTGAAGACACAAAAGAAGCAGGAGAATCTATAGAAAATGCAGTTGAAGAAGCTACTGACGACGAAGAATAATTAAATTATTAAAAATTAAAAGCTCATACTTAGTATGAGCTTTTTTTTTATTCTTTATTGTTAAATATTTAAAACAAAAAAGCCTTATCGTTTGATAAGGCTTTTGTACTGAAGGCGGGACTTGAACCCGCACGTCCAAAACGGACATTGGATTTTAAGTCCAACGTGTCTACCAATTCCACCACTTCAGCAACTTGGTATATTTTAAGAAAGTCTCAGAGCGAAAGACGGGATTTGAACCCGCGACCCTCACCTTGGCAAGGTGATGCTCTACCCCTGAGCTACTTTCGCAGTCTTTTTTAAAGAACGAGCAATATTGCTATTGCGGATGCAAATTTAAAATATATTTACGATTTACAAAGCCTTTTTTTAAAAAAAATCAAAAATATTTTTTACTTACTTCTTTTTCAGAAGCATACGTTTTATTTCATTTAGCTTCATTAAGGCTTCTACAGGTGTTAAAGTATCAATATCTGTTATTAGTATTTCTTCTTTTATACTTTCTAAAAGCGGATCATCTAATTTAAAAATACTTAATTGCATGTCATCTTTTATAGATTTTACTTTATCTGTTAATTCTTCACTAGAATGACTTTTCTCTAATTTCTTTAAAATTTTATTTGCTCTATGCAATACTTGTTGAGGCATTCCTGCCATCTTAGCTACATGTATTCCAAAACTATGCTCGCTACCACCTTCTACTAATTTACGTAAGAACAAGACGTTATCTTTTAATTCTTTTACAGATACATTATAGTTTTTTATACGATTAAATGTTTCTGTCATTTCATTTAATTCATGATAGTGTGTAGCAAATAATGTTTTTGGTTTAGCAGGATGTTCGTGTAAATATTCACTTATTGCCCATGCTATAGATATACCATCGTAAGTACTTGTTCCGCGTCCAATTTCGTCTAACAATACTAAACTTCTATTTGAGATATTATTAAGAATAGACGCGGTTTCATTCATTTCTACCATAAATGTAGATTCGCCCATAGAAATATTATCACTCGCTCCTACTCTTGTAAATATTTTATCTACTACACCAATTCTAGCTTCTTTTGCAGGTACAAAACTTCCTATTTGAGCTAAAAGAACTATTAATGCTGTTTGCCTTAATATAGCCGATTTACCTGACATATTTGGTCCAGTTATCATTATAATTTGTTGCGAATCTCTATCTAAAAATACAGAGTTTGTTATGTATGGCTGATCTATTGGCAGCTGCTTTTCTATTACTGGATGACGACCATCTTTTATATCTAAATCGTAAGAATCGTCTAATTGAGGATATACATATTTATTATCAATAGCAAGTTGAGCAAAACCGCATAAACAATCTAATTGCCCAACTAGATAAGCATTTTGTTGTACAGGCTTGATATATTGACTCATCCATTGTACCAAATCTGCGAATAACTTTTGCTCGATAGCTAAAATACGTTCTTCTGCACCTAGAATTTTAGCTTCGTATTCTTTTAATTCTTCAGTAATGTAACGCTCTGCGCTAACTAAAGTTTGCTTACGTATCCACTCTTCTGGCACTTTATCTTTGTGCGTATTTCTTACTTCAATGTAATATCCAAAAACGTTGTTAGATGCTATTTTAAGCGACGTTATTCCAGTACGTTCACTTTCGCGCTCTAACATCTTATCTAAATAGTCTTTTCCTGAAGTTGATAGCGCTCTAAGCTCGTCTAATTCTGATGAAAATCCGTTTGCAATTGTATTTCCTTTTAAAACATTTACTGGCGCGTCTTCGTTTAAAGTTTCTTTAATCTTTTCTCGAAGCACATTGCAACTTTGTAAATTATCGCCAATGATTTTTAAAGATTCGTTATCACAATTAGTTGCTAATGCTTTAATTGGCACTATTGCTTCTAATGAATTTTTAAGTTGAATAACCTCACGCGGACTTACCTTTTGTGTTGCTATTTTAGAAATTAATCGTTCTAAATCTCCTATACTTTTTATATAGTGTTGTATTTTTTGAAGTACAACTGTATCTTCTTTTAAGAAGGACACAACTTCATGACGTTGCTTAATTTTATCTGCATGTTTTAGCGGTAACGCTAACCAACGTTTTAACATACGTCCGCCCATTGCAGAAATGGTTTTATCTATTACATTTAGAAGTGTAACTGCATTGTTGTTTGTAGAGTTATACAGCTCTAAATTTCTAATAGTAAATTTATCCATCCAAACATAATCATCTTCGGCAATTCTTGCTATTGAAGTAATATGTTCTAGTTTGTGATGTTGCGTTTCGGATAGATAATGTAAAATTGATCCCGATGCAATAATACCATCTTTAAGATCTTGTACGCCAAATCCTTTAAGAGATGATGTATTAAAATGTTTTAACAGAGTTTCATTAGCAAAATCGGTTTGATAAACCCAATCTTCTAAATTAAAAGTGTGAAAATCGTTACCAAATGCTTCTGTAAATCTGTTTCTATTAGGTTTTGATACTAAAATTTCACTTGGGTTGAAATTTTGAAGCAGCTTATCTATGTATTCTGAATTACCTTGAGCGGTTAAAAATTCACCTGTAGAAATATCTAAAAACGAAATCCCAATACTGGTTTTACCAAAATATACAGAGCATAAAAAGTTGTTACTTTTAGATTGTAACACCTCATCATTTAAGGCAACACCAGGTGTTACTAGCTCTGTTACACCACGTTTTACTATCGTTTTTGTTTGTTTAGGATCTTCTAATTGATCACAAATTGCAACGCGTTCTCCAGCCTTTACTAATTTTGGTAAATATGTGTTTAAAGAATGATGCGGAAAACCAGCAAGTTCGGTTTCACTTTCGCTTCCAGCGCCTCGTTTTGTTAGGATAATTCCTAAAATATTTGCTGTTTTTACAGCATCTTCTCCAAAAGTTTCATAAAAATCTCCTACACGAAACAACAATAAAGCATCTGGATATTTTGCTTTAATCTTGTTGTATTGCTGCATTAAAGGTGTGACTTTTTTACTTTTTTTTGCCAAAGGATTTCTGTTTTTAGTAAGTTTGCTAATGTAATTAAATATTGATTTTTTATAAAATCATTTAGGTTTAAGTTATTGATAATTATTCACAAATTTAAGAATGCGAAAACTAAAAAATAGCGAGTTAGACAGGCTATCTATACAAGATTTTAAAACCTCTAAAAAAACACCAATTATTATTGTTTTAGACAATATTAGAAGTCTAAACAATATTGGAAGCGTGTTTAGAACGAGTGATGCTTTTTTAGTTGAAAAAATTTACTTGTGTGGTATTACTGCAACGCCGCCACATAAAGACATTCATAAAACTGCTTTAGGTAGCACAGATACTGTTGATTGGGAATACATTGAAAACACTGTTGAATTAGTCGAAAAACTTAAAGCCGAAAATTATAAAGTTATAAGTATAGAACAAGCCGAAAACGCTACGATGTTAGACCAATTTAACCCTGAAACAAATACTAAATACGCTTTAGTTTTTGGTAACGAGGTAAAAGGTGTTTCTCAAAAAGTAGTCAATGCAAGTGACTTGGTAATAGAAATTCCGCAATATGGCACCAAACACTCTTTAAACATTAGCGTAAGTTGTGGCGTTGTTGTGTGGGATGTATTTAGTAAACTGAAAAGTTTGAATGTAGAAAGCTAAAAATTTTCAGCCTAAATTCTACTTAATAGGAATCCAAATTTCCTCTTTATTAACTGCTTGATTTGGATTGTATTCTGGACCAAGCCTTTCAAAATGCGGTCTGTTATCTATTTTAAATTCTGAATTTGGCAACCAATTAAAATGAATGTCTTGCCAAAAGCTTACAAAATCTTCAATAGTACCTTCAAAATTTATTACCAAATATTTACCAGCGTTTATTGTTAAGGATTGCAAATTATCTGGTACTGTATTTAAGTCTTTTACTTGTACACCTATCCATTTTTCAAAAACTATTGCAGGACTAAAATTTTCTAAATTAAAATTGGTATAGTTTTGTAAAGATATCGTTGTTTGGTCTACGCGATTTGTAATTAAATTAATAATTGGCATAAACGATTTTGCCAGCTTTGCTGTAACCAAACCATTTGAAGTAAAATTTGCAGTTTGATTTAATCCTACAATATAAATTGTATCTGTGTTAATTATCTTGTACTGCATTATTTATTTCCTTTATTAACCAAAGATAATCTTCTCTAGATTTAACAAAATCTTTGTCGGATATATCTATTATTTTGACTTTTAAATCGGATTGACTTTTTAAAAAATCTAAATAACCAGCATTGATTTTTTCTAGATAATCGTCTGCAATTTCGCTTTCATATTTTCTACCTCGTTTTTTAATATTAGCTTGTAATCGTTGTGTGTTTTGGTATAAATAGACATACAAATCTGGTTTTGCAATGTCTTTGTACATTAAGTAAAAAAGCTTTCGGTATAATTTAAACTCGTCTGGTTGTAGCGTTATTTTTGAAAAAATTAAAGATTTAAACACGTCATAATCGCTTACAATAAAATCTTTAAATAGATCTAACTGGCTTAAATCGTCACTAATTTGCTGGTATCGATCTGCTAGAAAAGACATCTCTAAAGTAAAGGCGTAGCGATTAGGCTCTTTGTAAAATTTTGGCAAAAAAGGATTATCTGCAAAACGTTCTAAAATTAATTTTGCATTAAAATCTTTAGAGATTTGTGTAGCAAGACTGGTTTTTCCTGCGCCAATATTACCTTCTATAGCAATATAATTTTGCTTAGAAAGCGTATATTTTTTTATTGGGTTTTTTAACCAAATATTATACGGCTGTAAGGTTGTAGTATCTGTACAATTGGTTAATAATTGCTCTACAGTTGTTTCTAAAACTGGATGTTGTATGTTGGCTGCAATTACTTGAAGTGGCTCTAATACAAATTTGCGTTTGTGCGCTTCTGGATGAGGAATAATAAGGTTTTTATCATCTATTATTTCATCTTCATAAAAAATAATATCCAAATCTATTTCTCTAGATTCGTACCCAATAGATTTTTTGGGTTTACGTCCTAATTTCACCTCAATCTCTTGAAGTATTTTTAATACTTTTTTTGCGGATAAATTAGTATTAACTGCGATACATGTGTTTAAAAAATCGTCTCCATCAAAACCCATTGCTTCTGTTTGGTATACTTTAGATATACTAACAATAGCGCCTATTTTTTCAAAAATTGCATTAATAGCAAGTTGTAAGTTTTTAAACTTATCGCCTTTATTACTTCCTAATGCAATGTAAACTGTTTTTGTATCCTTCATAAATCTTTGACAAAATAACTAAAAGAAATCCACTTAGTCCTTATCTTTACACAAACTGTTAATAAGTTTTTATGACCTTAAAAGATAAACTACTCGCACAAAAAATTTATTTGTTTTTAGGAGCCTTATTTATAACTTCTTTAGTTGTTTCTAATCTAATTTTTCAGAAGTTTTTTTATTGGTATCCTTTTGAAATTGAAATTTTTGGCGCTAAACTTTTCGAAATCTCTGTTGGCATATTACCTTACCCTATCACCTTTTTAATAACAGATTTAATTAGTGAGATTTATGGAAAAAAACGCGCTAATCAAATTGTAATTGCCGGTATTTTTGCTTCGATTTTTTCTTTATTAATTGTGTATACAGCAAACAATGTCTCTGCAACTAGTTGGTCACCTGTTGACGATGGATTATTTACTACAGTATTTGGCAATACTATAATTGCTGTATTTGCTAGTATGATGGCATATTTATTAGCACAATTGGTAGATATACAGATTTATCACTTTTGGAAAAAACTAACTAAAGGAAAAATGTTGTGGTTACGTAATAACTGCTCGACATTTTTATCTCAGTTTGTAGATACATTTTCAGTTTTATTTTTACTGTGCGCTTTTGGTGAAATAGGTTGGGATAAATTTGCTGGTTTATTAATTAGCGGATTTATTTTTAAGGTATTAATAGCCGTAATTGACACACCATTTTTATATTTAGGAGTTTATCTTTTTAGAAAACGTTTCAACCTTAAAGTTAACGAAGAGATAAATCTGCTTTAAAAATGCTAAACTTATATTAAATACTAAGGTTGCAACATCCTTTTAGTTAGTTTAATACGTAAATTCGTATAAAATTATAATCCATTTATTCTAAATGAAAAAAAAACTAAAAATAGTTGGCATCTCAATTTTAATACTTTTAGTCGTATTAATAGCAAGTCCGTTTATATTTCAAAAACAAATTAAAAATTTAGTTAGAAATTACATCAATAATAATGTAAATGCTAAAGTAGAATTTAACGATGTTAACCTTAGTTTTTTAAGTAGTTTCCCTCAAGCAAACGTTACTATAGACCAATTAAGCATTACAACTTTTGAGCCTTTTAAAAACGACACACTTGCCAATGTAAAACAACTATCTTTAGACATGTCTGTTAAAGAACTTTTTAAAACAGCAAGTGAAGATCCAATCATAGTCAACAGTATAAATATTGATAACGCATTTATTAATTTAAAAACCAACAAAGACGGACAAGTCAATTGGGATATTGCTAAAGCCAATACCAATAACACGCCTTCAAACGCTTCAAATAACAATAGTTTTGTTTTTGATATCGAAAATTACAGCATAAACAACAGCGCCTTCAATTATGTAGATGAAAGCGCTAATACACTAATAAAAGTAACCAACATAAATCACACAGGTAACGGAACATTCTCTGGAGACACATCTGAATTAGACACAAAAACCGAAGCTAACGTAACGTTTAGCCTTGATAGTACAGAATATTTAAGTAATAATCTAATTAAACTTGATGCTTTAATAGATCTAGACATACCAAATCAAACTTACACCTTTAAAGACAATCAAGGTTTTGTAAACGATTTACCTTTACAATTTAAAGGCTATGTAAAACAACTTGAAAATGGTCAAGACATAGATATTTCTTTTGAAAATCCAGGCTCTTCTTTTAAAGAGTTTTTAGCTGTCATCCCAAAAACGTATGCTAAAAATTTAGACAATGTTAATACAACCGGTAACTTTAAAGTAAACGGAATTATTAAAGGAAAAGTAACCGAAGAAACCATACCTACTTTAGATATTAATATTCTTTCTAACAACGCGTCTTTTAAATTTGCAGATTTACCAAAACGCGTAGAAAACATAAGCATTAACGCGCAAATTAAAAACGAAACTGGTTTAGTAGACGATACATTTTTAAATCTTAACACTCTTAATTTTAAGATAGATGAAGATGTGTTTAAAAGCTCGGCTACTATAAAAAATCTAACAAGCAACATGCTTGTAAATGCTAACATAGATGGTGTTTTAAATTTAGCAAACATCACAAAAGCTTATCCAATACAGTTAGAAAACGAGTTAAAAGGTATTTTAAAAGCAAAGCTTAACACAAGTTTTGACATGAATGCTATAGAAACAAATGCTTATAACCGAATAAAAAATAACGGTAATTTAAGTGTTAGTGACTTTGTGTTTTCTTCTGCAGATATTGTAAATCCAATTAATATTAGCAACGCCAACATTAGTTTTAATCCAGGAACCATTAGTTTAGATAACTTTAATGCAACAACTGGACAATCGGATATAAATGCAAAAGGAACAATAAATAATTTATTAGGATTTCTTCTAAGCGATCAAAAACTAAAAGGAAATTTCATCGTAAATTCGAACACATTCATAGTAAGTGATTTTATGATTGAAGGCGGTAGCGAAGCACCAGTTAACCAAAGTGCAGAACCTGATACTGCATTAAAAATTCCTGCGTTTTTAGATTGTAATATTACCGCAAATGCAAACACAGTTGTTTACGACAACTTAACGCTTAAAAATGTAAAAGGAAATCTAACCATAGCAGAAGAAAAAGCACAACTAAACAATGTAACTTCAAGTATTTTTGATGGAAATTTATCTTTAAATGGATTAGTAGATACTTCTAAAGAAAAAGCGACATTTAACATGCAGCTTGGTGCATCTAACTTTAATATTTCTCAATCCTTTAACGGTCTTGACATGTTACAAGCTTTAGCGCCTTTAGCAAAAGCTTTAGAAGGAAAACTTAATAGCAGTATAGATTTATCCGGAACATTAGGCGAAGATTTTACACCTATATTAAATACGATATCTGGCGACGCTTTCGCGGAATTATTAACAGGTGAATTTAAACCTAAAAACGAACAACTAGTTTCTTTACTAGAAAATAAATTAAGCTTCTTAGACTTTAGTAAATTAAATTTAAAAGATTTAAAAACTAAACTTAGTTTTAATAACGGGCAAGTAAACGTAAAGCCTTTTGATATTAAATACAAGGATATTAAAATGACGATTGGCGGATCGCATTCATTTTCTAATACAATGAATTATCAAGTCGTATTAGATGTTCCTGCTAAATATCTAGGTACAGACGTAAATAATCTAATTGCAAAAATTAATGATCCTACTGTAAATACAATTACCATTCCGGTAACTGCTAATGTATCAGGAAGCACAACACAACCGCAAGTTCAAACAGATTTAACAAGTGGTGTAAAAAATCTTACGCAACAACTTATAGAAATTCAAAAACAAAAATTACTTAATACCGGTAAGGACAAAATAAACGATGCAATAAATAATATAATTAAAGGTAACACTACTACAAAAGATAGTACAAACACAACTAAAAACAATACAGTTAAAGATGTACTTGGAGGTATTTTAGGCAATTCTAATACTACAAAGGATAGCACAAAAACAGATAGTAGTAATACGAAAAATCCTGTAAAGGATGTTTTAGGCGGAATTTTCGGAAAAAAGAAAAAATCCAATTAAAACCATTAAATTTTCAATAAAAACCCTAAAAGATTGTTAATTTTTAGGAATTGTCAATAATTTCATTAGTTTAAGACAGTTAAACTTTAAAATTTACTGAATGCGACAATTAAAAATTACAAAACAAGTTACCAATCGCGAATCTAAATCACTTGACAAATATCTACAAGATATAAGCAAACTTCCAATGGTTACTGCTGAAGAAGAAGTAGAACTAGCCAAAAAAATAAGAGAAGGTTGCCAAAAATCTTTAGATAGATTAACTACTGCTAACTTACGTTTTGTTGTTTCTGTTGCCAAACAATATCAAAATCAAGGATTAAAATTACCCGATTTAATTAATGAAGGTAATGCTGGATTAGTTAAAGCTGCAAAACGTTTTGACGAAACAAGAGGTTTTAAATTTATTTCCTACGCTGTTTGGTGGATTAGACAAGCTATTTTATCTGCATTAGCAGAACAATCTAGAATTGTTAGATTACCACTTAACAAAATAGGTAGCATAAATAAGATAAGAAAAATAACTTCTCATTTAGAACAAACAAACCAACGTCCGCCAAGTGCAGAAGAGATAGCTAAAGAATTAGATTTAACAATTAGCGACGTCAAACAATCTATGCGTATTTCTAGCAGACACGTATCTATGGATGCACCTTTAAAAGAAGGTGAAGATTATAGTTTATATGATTTAGTAAAATCTGGCGAGTCACCAAATCCAGACAACCAATTAATGCATGAATCTTTAAACATAGAAATAGAACGTGCTTTAGACACTTTAACTCCAAGAGAAAGCGACGTTATACGTTTAAATTTTGGATTAGGTAATCAACCTGCTATGACTTTAGATGAAATTGGTCGCACTTTTGATCTAACTAGAGAACGTGTTAGACAAATACGAGAAAAAGGAATAAGACGCTTAAGACAAACCTCTAAAAGTAAAATTTTAAAGACGTATTTAGGTTAAATTTTAATTTAAAGCACTTTAAATTTGAATTATATCATAATTTGTAGGATATTCGTAAAATATTTAAAATAAAGACATGTTAAGAATCGAAATCAAAGAAGGAGAAAATATAGAACGTGCTCTAAAACGTTACAAGCGTAAGCACAGAAACGTAAAAGTAATGCAAAACTTAAGAGATAAGCAATACTTTACTAAACCTTCAGTAAGAAGAAGAAAAGAAGTTCAAAAAGCTGAATATATCCAAAGCTTAAGAGACGCAGAAGATATATAAAAACTAGTTTTTTTATTATACATTTAACCACGTATTATTGTACGTGGTTTTTTGTTTTTAAAAACTTAAATATTCTACATTAAAGTTATTTCCAACTAAGGCTTTTAATACAGCTGTATTACCGTTAGTATAAAAACTTACTTCTGCTTGTATAGAAGACTCATTTAATAATCTGTTTTGCTCTAAAACTGCTTTTGTTTGCTTAGCTACAGCTAAACCAGAATCTATAATCTTAATATGTTTAGGTAGGATAGTAATAAGTTGTGGTATTAAATAAGGATAATGTGTACATCCTAATACCAAATAATCTATATTGGCTGCAACCATTGGTTTTGTATACATTTCTAATAAAGACGTCATCTCTATAGAATTTATTTTACCTGCTTCTATTAGCTGTACAATACCTTCGCCTTCTTGCTCTATCACTTTTATACCATTTGCGTAAAGCTGCGTTGTATTAGAGAACAACTCACTGCTTAAAGTTCCTTTTGTAGCTAGAATACCAATTGCTTTAGTTTTAGTCTGTAATGCTGCTGGTTTAATAGCTGGTTCTATACCTATAAAAGGCACATCAAATTTAGCTCTTAAATGTTGTATTGCATTAGTAGTTGCAGTATTACAAGCCACTACTATAAGTTTACAATTTTTGTTTAATAAATATTCTGTATTTTTTTCAGACAATGCTATAATCCTATCCTTACCTTTTGGTCCATAAGGCGCATTTGCACTATCTGCAAGATAAATTGCGTTTTCAGTTGGTAGCAGGCTATGTATTTCTTTAAATATTGAAGTACCGCCAACTCCAGAATCGAATATACCTATAGGTTGTAAACTCATATAATATGTTATAAAAAAAGCTGTCTAAATTTAGACAGCTTTCTTGTATTTTAAAAGGAGTTTTAATTAAAATCCTAATTCTTTTTGTACATCTGTTAAAAGATCTTTTCCTTCTGCCATGATAACACCAGAACCTTGAGAAGAATCTAATACGTAATTAAAACCTTGCGCTTTTGCTACTTTTAAAATAGCTGCTTTAGCTTTTTTAGTTATTGGCTCTAATAAATCTAATTCTTTCTTTTGTAATTGTTGTTGTGCATCTGCTTGAAATTGTCTAATGCTTTGTTGCATACCTGCTAACTCTTCACCTCTTTTTTGGTTTTCTTCGTTAGTTTTAGTTGCAGCTTCACCTTCATATTGTTTAGCTTTTGATTGGTATTCTTTCATCATTTCTTGAATATCTGTCTCGAAAGTTTTACCCATTTTTTCCATTTCTGTTTGAGCAGCTTTCATCTCTGGCATAGATGTTACTAATTCTCCAACATTAATGTGTGCTACCTTTGTTTGTGCGTTAGAAAAACTAGTAGCGCCAATAAATAATGCTACAGCAAATAAAAGTGTTTTAAATTGTTTCATTTTAAATAGTATTTGTGTTATAAATTATTAGTGTTTGTCTTAGTTTTCTTCGTCGTCTTTGCTCTCCTTTTCTTCTTTAGCTTTCTTACGGTCTTCTAAGATTTGTTGTTTTCTAGCTTCAAGTTCTTTTTTTCTTGCTTCTCTATCTGCTAGTTTTTTTTGTCTTCTTTCTTCTAAAATTTCTTCTCTTGATTTTGTTTCATTTTCTTGATCTGCATCAAAAGATGTTCTTTGTTCGTCTGTATTTGTAGAGCTATCTTCTCTTTCTTTTAATTTGTCTTCTCTTGCTTTAGCTCGTTCTTCTAATATTTTTTGTCTTCTTTCTTGAGCAGCTTTTTTCTTTGCTTCTCTTTCCTCTAATATTTCTTGTCGTCTTTGTTCGGCTGCTGCTTCACGTTCTGCTCTTTTTGCATCTAAAGCTTTTTGTCTTGCTTCTTGACTATCGTTAATATCTTCTACAACTTCTTCGTCTTTTGCTTCTTTACGCTCTTTATTGGTTTTTGCTTGTTTACGATTTGATGCTCTTGTAATTGTTCTTATAACTAAATCGCTAATATCAAATCGCTCTGCCGAATATAACATTACTACATCTGCAGATTTATCAAATACAAAATCGTATTTTTTTGCTGCTGCTATGTCTTGTACTGCTTGAAAAATTTGGTCTTGAACTGGCTGCATTAATTGACGCTTTTGTATCATTAAATCACCGTTTGGACCAAAACGTTTTTGTTGATAATCTAATATTTCTTTTTCTTCAAATAGAATATCCTCTTCACGTTCTTCTATTAACTCTTTTGTTAATAGAGCTTTTTCATTGTTAAGCGCTTCTCTTTTTTGTTTAATAGTGTTAAGCTTACCTTCAATTTCAGATTTCCATCGTTGTACTTTAGCTTCTAACTGCGTAGTTGCTTCTGTATATTCTGGTACATTTTCTAAAATATACTCGGTATCTATATAACCTATTCTTACACCTCGTTGCGCATTTGCACTAAACGAAACGCTTAATAGAAACAATACTAAAAGAACTTTAAATGTTTTCATGGATTTATTTTATTTTTTGACTATAACTCTAAAATTTAAAATTCATTGTTACAAAGAATAGTTAATTTTTGAGTAGCTATTTTCAAAATAACGAATTTTAATTTTAAAAATTTCAATTCTTTTATCAAATCCTTAATTTGTTATTAGAAAATATCGTGCCAAAAATAAAAAAATTAAGATACTATATTAGTAATTTACCTATTTTATTGAAGTTAAAGCGGTTATTAAAATTGTTGACCAATGATGAAATGTGTTTCCCAACCGTGTTTTGAAGTTTCTCCTGGTTGAGGATCAAATCCATGACCAAAGTCTATTCCTAATAATCCAAATGCTGGCATAAATATTCTTACTCCAAATCCTGCAGATCTTTTAAGATTAAATGGATCGTAATCTCTAAATTGATCGTAAGAATTACCTGCTTCTAAGAATGTTAATGCATATATTTTTGCAGATTGCTTAAGTGTAATTGGGTATCTTAATTCTAATGAGAATTTATTATAAATAGATCCTCCATCTTGTGAAGATAATGCTTGATTTTGATATCCACGTAAGGCAATTGCTTCTCTACCATCTAAACTATAGGTTCCTAATCCATCTCCTCCAACAAAAAATCTTTCGAAAGGAATAACACCTCTATTTTGATTATATGCACCTAAGAAACCAAACTCAACTGTAGGTTTTAATACAAATTTATCTACAACTCTTGTATACCAATCTGCTTTAAATTTTACTTTATAAAATTCTAACCATTTAAATCGTTCTTGGTCTATTTGACTAATTCTACTTGAAGCTTCTGTTATTTCACTTGAGGTACTATTTTGATCAGATATGATATCTAAGTTCTCTTGTCTTTCATTTTTTAAAGCTTCATAATCTACACCATTAAACATTGAATACGGTAAAGATAATTTAGCAGTAACAGAAAAATTAGATCCACCCATTGGGAAAATTGGATCATTAAAAGTATTATTTCTACTTAATCCAACAGTATAAGATAAGTTGTTAGAATATCCATCACCAAATGTAAATAAACCTGTGTTATAATTTTTTAGGTTATAATGTTGAAAACTTACAGCTTGAGATAATGTAAAATAATCATCAGGTACAGATAAACGTTTTGCTAGACCAAAAGTAATACCTGTGATGTTAAACCGTCTATCTTTATCTGCACTTCTTGTAAAAGCATTATATAAAAATTGTTTTGTATGTGATAACGAAGTAGAAAATTGTACTGGTTTTTTACCACCTAACCACGGTTCTGAAAACTGAAAACTATAGGTTTGATAAAATCTACTTGCTTGTAATCTTAAAGCTAAACGCTGTCCATCACCCATTGGTATTGGAGTATAAGCATCTTTTTTAAATATATCTTTTAAAGAAAAGTTATTGAAAGATAAACCTAAGGTACCTATAAATCCTCCACCGCCATATCCACCTTGCAGCTCGATTTGACTAGATCCAGATTCTACAACAGAATATTCCATATCTACTGTACCTTCTTCTGGATTTACATTTTTAAAATTAGGTGTTAATTGTTCAGCATCAAAAAATCCTAATTGACTTAACTCACGTATAGTTCTAACCACATTTTCCTTACTATATAATTCACCTGGTCTAGTTCTTATTTCTCTGTAAATTACATGGTCGTTAGTTTTATTATTACCTACAACAGTTACATTATTAAAGTAAGCAGGTTTACCTTCGGTAATTCTAATTTCCATATCAATTACATTTCCATCTGCATTTACCTCAACTGGATTAATTGAAGAGAATAAGTATCCATTGTTTTGATATAAGTTTGTTAAATCATCTGCATCTGGACTAGAATTATCTGCAATACGTTTTTGAAGCTCTATTCCATTATAAGTATCTCCTTTTTCTATTCTAAGTTTTCTTCTTAAAAACTCATCTGAATAAACGGTGTTACCTATAAATGTAACATCTCCAAATGTATATTTTTCTCCTTCTTCTACTTTAATGTCTATAGATACTGTTTTATCGTCATTATACACTAAAGTATCAGAAATTACTCTTGCATCTCTGTAACCAATTTCTTTATACTTGTCTACGATAGTAGTCAAGTCTTCTTTATAGTCTGCTTCAATATATTTTGATCGTTTTAAAATACGAATTGGATTAATTTGCTTCGTATTTTTCATGGCTTTTCTTAGCTTTTTATCACTAAGTATTTGGTTGCCTTCAAATTTAATTTTTTTAACTTTTACCTTTTCTCCTTTATCTATTGCCACAACCATATTTACTTGTGGTTTTATTAAAGAGTCGTTAACTACATCTGTTGTGTTTACTTTTACTTTGGCGTTTAAGAAACCGTCTTTTCTGTATTTATTTTCAAGATAGTTTTTTGTAGTAGTTACTAAGTTCTCTGTAACTTTTGTTCCTTTTTGAAGTTTATTTTCTTTTATAACAGTTTCTACTTTTCCTTTTTTTACTCCTGTTATTTTTACTTCGTTTAACTCTGGTAAGTCTGCTAATCTAATTTCTAAATAAGCGTTGTTTCCGTCTGTATTTACTAAGTAAACTTCTATATCACTAAATAAATTAGATTTCCATAGTTTTTTTATGGCATTACTAATTTGTTCTCCTGGTATTTGGATTTCTGTATCTTTTCTTAATCCAGAGTAGGTGATTATGGTTTGCTCACTAAAACTAGTGTTACCTTTTACTGTTATTCCTGCAAGATTATATTTCTTGCCGTCTTCGTAATTTAATTCTTGTGCATTACCTATTGCAGAAAAAGCAAATAAAATGGTAAATAAAGCGCATTGTAATACTGTCTTCAATGGTATATGTTTAGCTAATTTGTTCACTTGTTTTCCCAAATCTTCGTTCTCTTTTTTGATATTCTAAAATAGCTTCACTTAAGTGTTGCTCTGTAAAGTCTGGCCATAATACTGGTGTAAAATACAACTCTGCATAAGCTATTTGCCATAACAAAAAATTACTTATTCGTTGCTCACCACTTGTTCTGATAAGCAAGTCTACATCTGGTAAATTGTGCGTGTAAAGATGCTTATTTATAACTGATTGGTCAATACTTTCTTCAGAAATTATATTATTTTTAACTTTATTACTGATTTTTTTAACAGCCGTAATCAACTCTTCTCTAGAGCCATAACTTAATGCTAAAGTAAGTGTCATTCTTGAGTTTTCACTTGTTTGCTGTATTACTTCTTGCAATTCTTTGTATACTTTTTTAGGTAAAGCATCTAAACATCCTATTGCATTAAGTTTTATATTATTATCTAAAAGTGTGTTAATTTCTTTTTTTAATGAAGACACAAGCAGCTTCATTAATGTATCTACTTCTAGTTTAGGTCTATTCCAATTTTCAGTAGAAAAGGCATATAATGTTAGGTTAGGTATTCCTAATTTTGCACAGGCTTCTACTGTTGTTCGTACAGATTTTGTTCCGTTTTCGTGACCTATTGCACGTAACATGCCTTTTTGTTTTGCCCATCGACCATTACCATCCATTATAATAGCTAGATGATTAGGCAAATATTTTGTATTTATATCTTTTATACTCACTTAAAAACGCAAAAACAAGGGTTTCTTCCAAAGGTATAAGTTAAGGTTATTCCTGTAAATGTATACCAATCGTTATTATTTAAATTTCCAAAACTTCTACTTTCTAACTCTTTAGCATCTGGTACGCTACCATCAATTTCATCTGAAAATGTATAACGCGCTCCTACTTCTAAAGCTAATACAAAATGTTGAGCGATTGCAGCTTTAAATCCTAAAACTAAAGGTATACCGTAAGCATAACTTTTGGTACCTTCATATTCTAATTGTCCAGAATTATTTAAAAAGAAATTATCGTGTCTTGTAATACTTATTCCGCTATATAGATAAGGTGTAGATACAAATCCGCCATCATGTAAATCAAAATCCAAGAAAGTAAACTCCATTCCAGCAGACAATTCTATTATTTGATTATTAAACTGTAAGCCTCTTAATTGTCTACTTGGATCGTCAGAATTTTTATCTATACCTTCTAACTCACTAAAAAGTAAAGAAATCCTGTAGGAATGTCTAGGACTTCTATTCCATTTATAAATACCACCAAAAACTAATTGATTAGGCGCAATATAATCTGTAGCACCAACATCTCCAATAAAATTAGATCCTCCCAAATACACTCCAAATTCGTGTATTTGTGCATGACCTAATTGCAAGGTTAAAATGGTTATTATTAATAGGATATACTGCCTCATAAATCTTCAAAGTTTGCAAATATAATAAATAAGATGAGCCTATAACAATTCTATTGAAATAGTTATCTTTTTAAACAGATTATAAGGTAAATTATTGTTTAATTACGCTTGTCTTCTCCCCAAAGTAGTTTTTTTCTAAGTGTATCTAAAAATGTTTCGTTATGGAAAGTCATCATTTTTATGGTAAATGGTGCTTTTTTAATTGTAATTAAAGTATTGTTATTTAGCGTCGCAATTCTAGAGTCTAAAGATACTAAGTGTTTTTTTTCTCTACCATCTACTTTTAATTTAATAACAGTAGAATCTTCTATCACCAATGGTCTAGCACTAAGATTATGTGGCGCAATTGGCGTTAAAACTAAACTAGCTGCATTTGGTGTTATAACTGGTCCGCCACAACTTAAGGAGTATCCTGTAGAACCTGTTGGTGTAGAAATTATTAACCCATCACTCCAATAAGAGGTTAAATACTCGTCGTTTAGCTCAGTTTCGACAGTAATCATAGATGTTGTGTTTTTTCTGCTTACTGCTATTTCATTTAAAGCAAAATTACACGATTGAATTTCTTTATTTTCTTCGTTAACATCTATGCTTAAAAGCGTTCTTTCAGATATTTGATAATCTTTATTTATTATTGCTAAAACAGCATCTTCTATTTGATCTTGCTGTATGGTTGCTAAAAATCCTAAACGACCAGTATTAATACCTACAATTGGTATGTTTAAATCTCTAACTAATGTAACAGCTCTTAGTATGGTACCGTCGCCTCCAATACTAATTAAAAAATCGAAACTTGAATCTAAATCTGTAAACGTATTAAACTCTTGATTTAATTTTTTAGATACGTGTTTATAGAAAGTTGCTTCAATAAAAATTTTAAAGTTATGCTCCTTTAAAACTTTGACTAATACCTCTAAAGATGCTAAAGGTTTTTTCTTCTGAAATTGGCTAAAAATCGCAACCTTCATACTATATATCTAAATATCTTTTTAAATAATCCGATCGCTCTTTTAATCCTTCTAGATAGGTATCTTCTTCATGTCCTAAAACAATATTATAACTGTATCTTCTAAAGGTTTGCATTATATCGTTTAAACTAGAGTTACCAACTTTTAAAGTGATTTGCGCTACATCTTTTTCGATTTTTGAAATAAATGCGCCTAACAATTTACCATTATTACTTTCTACAATCTGACTAATTTCGCTAAAAGAATAATCTTGAACACCTTTTTCGACAATTAAAATACCTCCATTTTCTGCAAAAAAAGGTGTTTCGTTAAACAAGCCTATAATATCATTTAACTCAAAATAACCAAGATATTTATTATTACTATCTAATACAGGCATTATATTGGTATGATTTTGCGCAAATGCTTCTAAAACATCCAACCAATTGGTTTGCTCTCTAACAAAAAAACCTTCTACAGAGTAAGTAATATCTTTTATATGCTCTGTACTTTTAAAGCAATGCGCATCGGTCTCTGATATACATCCTAAATAAACGCCATCTTCATTTTTTATAGGAATATGAGAGTAAGTTAACTGATTAAAAAGCAATTGTAAATCACTTACTTTTTCTGTAACTAATACTGGTTTTATATCATTTAAGATGTAATCCTGTAGATTCATTAATTTAGCATTTTGTTTATGCAAATTAATTAAATTTTAGCATAAAAAGCCTTTAAGACTTCGTATTTTTGTGTTAAAATAAACACTAGATTAATGACAAAACTAAGCGTTAATATTAATAAAATAGCCACATTGCGTAATTCTCGTGGCGGCGATGTACCAAATGTTGTTCAATTTGCAAAAGATGTACAACGTTTTGGCGCAGAAGGTGTAACCATACATCCAAGACCTGACGAAAGACATATTAGATATCAAGATGCTCACGATTTAAAACCTGTTGTTTATACAGAATATAATATTGAAGGTAACCCAATCCCTAAATTTATAGACTTAGTTTTAGCTACAAAACCTACACAAGTAACTTTAGTTCCAGATAGTATAGATGCGATTACAAGTAATGCTGGTTGGGACACTATTAAACATAAAGATTTTTTAGTAGAAGTTATTAAAGAATTTAAAAATAGTGGTATTAGAACATCCATTTTTGTAGATCCTGTTTTAAAGCAAATTGAAGGCGCTAAAGAAACCGGAACAGATAGAATCGAATTATACACCGAAGCTTTTGCTCACCAATATAGCTTTGGCAATAAAGACGCTATAACACCTTATGCAGACTGCGCTAAATTAGCCAACAGTTTAGGTTTAGGTGTTAATGCAGGTCATGATTTATCATTGGATAATATCGAATTTTTCAAACAAAATATTCCTGATTTATTAGAAGTATCTATTGGTCACGCGTTAATTGCAGAAAGTTTATACTTAGGTATAGAAAATGTGATAAATATGTATAAGAAAAAGTTGAAATAAATGTTATTACATTCACAAATACTAGGTCAAGGTCAACCATTTGTTATTCTTCATGGTTTTTTAGGCATGAGTGATAACTGGAAAACCTTAGGAAATCAATTTGCAGAACAATATGAAGTTCATTTAATAGATCAACGTAATCACGGTAGAAGTTTTCATGATCAAGACCATCATTACGAAGTGTTATCTGAAGATTTAAAACAGTATTTTAATCATCATAATATTGAAAACGCTATTGTTTTAGGACATTCTATGGGAGGAAAAACCGCTATGTTTTTTGCATGTAAATATCCAGAATTAGTAAATCATTTAATCGTTGCAGATATTTCACCTAGATTTTATCCTGTACATCACGACACTATTTTAGCTGGTTTAAATAGTTTTGATTTTGATCAAATTAAAAGTCGTGGCGCTGCAGATAAACAATTAGCTAAGTTTATCCCGCAAGTTGGTGTTAGACAATTTCTTCTTAAAAATTTATTCTGGATAGAAAAAGGCAAGCTTGCCTTTAGAATGAATCTTGAAGCTTTAACAGAAAATGTTAGCGAAGTTGGCGAAGCGCTTCCGCTTCATTTTAAATTCGACAAAAACACCTTATTCTTAAAAGGTGATAAAAGCGAATATATTGGAGCGCAAGACGAAGCTATAATAAAAAGACAATTTCCTAAAGCAGAGATTAAAACAATTACAAATGCAGGACATTGGTTACACGCAGAAAACCCTGAAGAATTTTACCAAGCTGTAATTAATTTTGTAAATTAGTTACAATCAAAAAACGTATCATGAATTTATTACTTAGACTATTACTTAACGCTGTTGCTGTTTTTATATTAGCAAATGTTTTAAATGGTGTAGCTGTAGATAATTACGTCACAGCTATAATTGTTGCTCTAGTATTAGCAATTTTAAATCTTCTTGTAAAGCCTATTTTAATACTGCTAACCTTACCTGTAACCATACTAACACTAGGATTATTCTTATTTGTAATAAACGGACTGATTATTTTATTGGCAGATAAATTTATAGACGGATTTGCCGTATCTAGTATTTGGACAGCGATATTATTTAGTGTTTTGCTTGCCATTTTACAATGGATATTACATTCATTATTAGGCACCAAAAAAAAATCTTAGACTAAAGCTAAAAAAGTCTGAAATACAACAGCTTAAAAAATTGCTTGGAGTGTAAAAAAGTAGTACTTTTGCACTCCTTTTTAATTAAAAGAGAATTTCTGTTAAACAGATAAAACTAGTGTTAAATGCCCAAA
Organism: Mesoflavibacter profundi; assembly: GCF_014764305.1. Taxonomy (NCBI): domain Bacteria; kingdom Pseudomonadati; phylum Bacteroidota; class Flavobacteriia; order Flavobacteriales; family Flavobacteriaceae; genus Mesoflavibacter; species Mesoflavibacter profundi. The sequence goes on along the minus strand of NZ_CP061703.1, from coordinate 1,725,004 downwards.
AACGGGCTTTATATCATTTATAATGAATATTACAAGAGAAAACATTGATGCATTAAATGCTGTAGTTAAAGTAGATATCGCAAAAGAAGATTATAGCGATAAAGTTGAAAAAATCTTAACAGATTACCGCAAAACTGCTAATATACCAGGATTTAGAAAAGGTCACGTACCAATGGGAATGGTAAAAAAACAGTACGGTAAAGCTGTATTAGTAGACGAAGTAAATAAATTACTTCAAGATGCATTAAATAAATATTTAACCGAAGAAAAACTTGACGTTTTAGGTCAACCATTACCAAAACAACAAGATGATATAGATTGGGACGGAGATAATTTTTCTTTTGAATTTGAATTAGGTTTAGCTCCAGAATTTTCGGTAGATATAAAAAGTAAAAAAGCTATTACGCATTACAACATCGTTGCAGATGATAAAATGATTGACGAGCAAGTAGAGCGTATCCAAAAACAATACGGTAAAATAGTATCTCAAGATACTGTTGAAAAAGACAGCGAAATTACTGGTACTTTTAAAAACGAAGACAAAGACATTGACAATACTGTAACTTTAACTTTAGACAAGTTTAAAGGAAAAGCTACCGAGAAGAAATTTATCGGCGCTAAAGTTGGTGATGTAATTACTTTAAAAACTAAAGGACTTTACGAAGATGATCACGAGTTAATGCACGCGTTAAAAGTAGCACATGACGATGCACATGGTTTAGACATTGAAGTAACATTTACAATTACTGAAATTAACAAACGTGAATTAGCAGATTTAGACCAAGAGTTATTTGACAAGTTATTTGGAAAAGATACCGTAAAATCTGTAACCGAATTAAAAGATAAGATTAAAGAAGATGCAGAAAAGCAGTTCGTACAGCAATCTGATCAAAAATTATTAAACGACGTTACTGAGTATTTAGTAGACAATACAAAATTTGATTTACCAGCAGAATTCTTAACAAAATGGATGCAAGTTGCTGGTGAAAAAGAAATGGACGAAGCTACTGCTAAAGAAGAATACGAAAAATCTGAAAAAAGCTTACGTTACCAATTAATCGAAGCAAAAATCATGGAAGAGTATGGTGTAAAAGTAGATTTTGAAGACGTAAAAAACAGTGCAAAAAACATGATCAAAATGCAAATGGCACAGTTTGGACAATTAAATCCTTCAGATAAAGAATTAGATGATATTGCAGCACGTGTATTATCAAACCAAGATGAAGTTAGACGAATCTCAGAACAAGTAGTAAGCCAAAAATTATTAGAGCTTTACAAAGAAAAAGCAAACATCAAAACAAAAGAATTATCTTACGATAAGTTTGTAAAAGAAGTTTACGGAGACAAGTAAAAACAAATCTCTAAACCAACTAAAGCAATCTAGTAATAGCAGCATGACTTTAGTATTGGTTTAACAAAATAATCATTATCTTTAGGCGTTGTTTAGTTAATCTAAATAGCGCCTAATTATTTAAAAAACAATTAATCTAAACATATGGATTTCGGAAAAGAATTTGAAAAGTTTGCAATAAAAGATCAAGGAATAAATAGTAACTACTATAATAAAATTATAAGTAGTATGTACCCAACAAACCTTACACCAAATATTATTGAAGAGCGCCAAATGAATATTGCCATTTTTGACGTATTTTCAAGATTAATGATGGATAGAATTATCTTTTTAGGCACAGGAATAAACGATCAAGTTGCAAATATTATACAAGCACAATTATTGTTTTTAGAAAGTGTAGACGCTAATAAAGACATTCAAATTTATATCAATTCTCCAGGAGGAAGCGTATATGCAGGCTTAGGAATTTACGATACAATGCAATTTATAAAACCAGATGTAGCAACCATTTGTACAGGTATGGCAGCATCTATGGGAGCAGTATTATTATGTGCAGGAGAAAAAGGTAAACGTAGTGGATTAACACACTCGCGCGTGATGATTCACCAACCATTAGGTGGCGCACAAGGACAAGCAAGTGATATAGAAATTACTGCAAGAGAAATTTTAATTCTTAAAGAAGAATTATACAAAATCATAAGCAAGCATTCTGGACAAGATTACGACAAAGTTTATCAAGATAGTGATCGTGATTATTGGATGAAAGCAGACAAAGCTAAAGAATACGGAATGATTGACGAAATCTTAACACGTAACTAAAAAACAATAGAATCTTGAAGGTGTTACACAGTTAGTACCTTCAACATTTAACTATAATATAATGGCAAAGGAAGAATTAGAATGTTCATTTTGTGGTAGAAAAAAGCCAGAAACCAATTTATTAATAGCAGGATTAGATGCTCATATTTGCGATAGATGTATTGAGCAAGCCCATGGTATTGTTATAGAAGAATCTAAACAAAACGAAGACCATGGTTTATCTGCCGAACTAATGCTAAAAAAGCCTTTAAAAATTAAAGCCTTTTTAGACGAGTATATTATTGGTCAAGAATACACAAAAAAAGTAATGTCTGTAGCTGTATATAATCACTATAAAAGATTATTACAACCAGCAACTAATGACGATATAGACATACAAAAATCCAACATAATAATGGTTGGTCAAACAGGAACAGGAAAAACATTAATGGCAAAAACTGTAGCCAGAATGTTAAATGTACCTTTAGCAATTGTTGATGCAACTGTATTAACAGAAGCTGGTTACGTAGGTGAAGATGTAGAAAGCATCTTAACCAGATTATTACAAGCAGCAGATTACAATTTAGAAAAAGCCGAAAAAGGTATTGTTTTTATTGACGAGATAGACAAAATTGCTCGTAAAAGTGATAACCCATCCATTACCAGAGATGTTTCTGGTGAAGGCGTACAACAAGCTTTATTAAAACTTTTAGAAGGAACCGTTGTTAACGTACCACCAAAAGGCGGACGTAAACATCCTGATCAAAAATTTATTGAAGTAAATACAGAAAACATCTTATTTATTGCTGGTGGTGCTTTTGATGGTATAGAACGTGTTATCTCTAAACGATTAAACATGCAAGCTGTTGGTTACAGTGCTTCTATAAAAGAAGAAGTGGTAGACCAAAACAACTTACTACAATACATTATACCTAAAGATTTAAAAGACTTTGGTTTAATTCCAGAGATTATAGGTCGTCTACCTGTATTAACTTACATGGATCCATTAGATGAAAAGACGTTAAGAGCTATTTTAACCGAGCCAAAAAATGCTATTATCAAACAATACAAAAAACTGTTTGAGATGGACGAAATTGAACTAAATATTACCGATGGTGCTTTAGACTTTATAGTAGAAAAAGCTATCGAATATAAGTTAGGTGCTAGAGGATTACGTAGTTTATGTGAAGAAATCTTAACAGATGCTATGTTTGAGCTACCTGGTAGCGACACTAAAAAATTAAGTGTTACAAAGTCTTACGCCGAAGAAAAGCTTAGTAAAACAACTTTAAAGAAGCTAAAAGCAGTTTCTTAATAGTAAAAGTTTTCAAATACAATTAACCACTCAATATTTTGAGTGGTTTTTTTATAACTTCTAACTAATAAAAAAAACCACTTTATATTATTACATAAAGTGGTTTTTCCATTAATAAAGTTAATTTGACGTTTCCCTAAGTCAGATTAATAGCAATTAAAAATAAAATATATCTTTTAATTTTCCAAATATTTTATCAATTAATTACTTGATAACAAACTCTATACGTCTATTTTGTTGATGTTCTTCCTCAGAACAATTTCTTTTACAATCGTTAATTAATTGTGTTTCTCCAAAACCATTAGACTCTAATCTATCTTTTGCAATTCCATTTGCAATTAAATAAGCTTTAGCTGCTGCTGCACGTTGTATAGATAAATCTAAATTGTATTGTTCTTTACCTCTTTCATCTGTATGAGCGTTTATTACCAAATTCATTTCTGGATTTTCATTTAGTATTCTAACTATACTGTTTAAAGGTATTTCAGACTCTTTTTTAATTGTTGCTTTATTGTAATCAAAGTAAATGTTATTTACTACAATCATACGTTTATCTTCAAGATTTTCTATTATCATATCTTTTTCATCTAAAGATAAATTCTCTTTATAAACAGTCTCGTCACCGTTATTTGCAACAAATTTGATTTCTTTATCATTAAAACCTTCTTTAGAAGCTTTTACTTCATAAGTTTCAAAAGGTAACACATCAAAACTGTATTGGGCTTTTTTATTGCTTATAGCTGTTGCTATTGGCTTACCATTAGAATATAACGTAATTTTCGTGTTAGGTAATGGTATATTAGATTTACTGTCCACAATTACACCTTCTAATCTTTGTGTAACAAGACTCATGTCAAACTTATATAAATCGTAACTACCTTTTCCTGTTGCTTTATTAGATGTTAAATAGCCTTTAGTTTTAGAAGCCATAAAAAATGCAACCTCATCGTAAGACGTGTTAACTGTATTACCTAAGTTAACTACATATTTAAATGTATCTTGATCTATAAAAGCTCTATACACATCAAATCCACCAATAGAGTTATGTCCTTTAGACGAAAAATAAAATTGTGTCCCATCTAATGATAATGAAGGATATTTATCATCATAAATAGTATTTATCTCTGCTCCTAAATTTATTGGATTAGATAAACTACCATCGTCTTCTATTGTAGCTACATATAAATCGTAACCACCAAATCCTCCTGGTTTATTTGAAGAAAAATAAAGTTTTGTACCTTCTTTATTTACAAAAGGATTTTCTACAGAGAAACCTTCTACATTTACACTTGTAAGCGTTTGATCTATCCAGTTACCGTTAGAATCTTTTTCTAAAACAGTTCTGTATAGTTTGTAGATAGATGTGTTTTCTTTTGTAGCTCTTGTAAAATACATTGTTTGCTCATCTGGAGAAAAACTTATTTGATCTTCACTTCCAAGAGTATTTATAATACGTGAGAATAAAAGTGGCTTTTTTAAAGATCCATCTTTTTTAATATCTAAACAGAAAAGATTTTTAAAACCTTCTCCTGTTTGTGGATCTATTTTACCTAATCCTCCTAATTTTTTTGAAGAAACCATAATAAACTTATCCATGAAGAATCCAGAACCAAATTCTGAATATTTAGTGTTTACACCAGCATCTAAAGTTGAAAAATTAAATCCATTTGCTCCAACACTTTTTATAGATGTTGTTGTTTTTAATTCTTCTTCAACAGATGCTGTAAAATTATCTTGTGCATAAACAGTTTGAATAAGTAATGCGAAAACTATTAATTTAAATTTCATAACAAGGGATTTCAAATACATTTACAATTCAAACTTAATTGAAATAAACCCTTACTCCACAAGGTTTTAGATAAAGCGCAACATTAATCGATTTGACTTATGCATTTTGTCGATAATGCAAAATATCAATCACAAAATCGAATTATTAACATTTATTAATGTATTAAATAAATATTTTGCAATAAAAAACCGTATAATTAACAATTATTAAATTGTAAATCATTCGGTTTTAATGGTGTTTTTTTTCGTCTTTTAATCTTGCTTTTTATCGTGTTTTTAAATAGAATGTGATTAAACGTTCATCGACTAACGGTAAACAGCTAATTATTTAACTTTAATAATTGGTCTAAATATTGACGTGTATTAGATAGTCTTGGCACTTTATGTTGTCCACCAAGTTTATCATTTTCTTTTAACCAATCGTAAAACAAACGTTCTCTCGCCACATGAATTTTTGGCTTATTTAGCGTCATATTATTATAACGTTTTGCTTCATAATCTGAGTTTAGACTTTTTAATGCATTATCAAATAATTCATTAAAATAGTTGATGTCTTTTGGCGGTGTTTTAAATTCTATTAACCATTCGTGCGCACCTTTTTCTTTTCCTTCCATAAAGATTGGTGCTGCAGTATAATCTACAATTTCGGCACTAGTTTTTTTACATACTTTTTTAAGTGCGTCTTCGGCATTTTCTATAATTAATTCTTCCCCAAATACATTTATATGGTGTTTAGTACGTCCAGATACTTTAATACGATATGGACTAATAGATACAAATCTTACCGTATCTCCTATTTTATAGCGCCATAATCCGGCATTTGTGGTGATAATTACTGCGTAATTTTTATTTAATTCTACTTCAGATAATGGAATGACTTTTTCGTCTTTTGTACCGTAGGTATCCATTGGTATAAATTCATAAAAAATACCATAATCTAACATTAATAATAAATCGCCAGAATAGTTTTGATCTTGAATGGCAAAAAACCCTTCAGAAGCATTATAAATCTCGTAATACTTAAAATCTTTTTTTGGTAATATAGCTCGATACTGTTCTATATATGGATTAAAACTTACGCCACCATGAAAATAAACTTCTAGGTTAGGCCAAACATCAAATAAACTTGTTTTATTAGTTTTATCTAATACGTTATTTAGCAAAACAAGCATCCAACTTGGTACGCCTGCAAGACTTGTAACGTTTTCTTCTACTGTTTCGTTTACAATTGCAGCCATTTTGGTTTCCCATTCGCTTAACAAACTTACTTTATTACTTGGTGTACTACTAAATTCTGCCCAAAATGGCATATTATCTATTAAAATTGCACTTAAATCACCAAAAGCTGTTCCGTTTTCTTTGTATAATTCTTTACTACCGCCTAACCTAAGACTTTTACCTGTAAACAATTGCGAATCTTCGTTATTATTAAGATACATGCAAAGCAAATCTTTACTTGCCGCATAATGACAATCTTCTAAACTATCTGAGCTTACTGGAATAAATTTACTTTTTGCGCTAGTTGTACCGCTAGATTTTGCAAACCATTTTATAGGCTTAGGCCAAAAAATATTATGTTCTCCTTTTCTTGCACGTTCTATTTGATCTTGCACGTCTTCGTAAGTAGAAATTGGTACGCGACTTGCAAAAGTACTGTAGTTTTTAATGGAAGAAAAATCGTAGGTTTTACCAATTTCGGTATCCTTAGCAGTTTCAACTAAACTCATTAATAACTCTTGTTGTACCTCGTTAGGATATTTTAAAAATAGCTCTATTTGATGAAAACGTTTTTTTAAAAACCAAGAAGCTATAGAATTTACTAAAGGGATTGGCATAGTAATTTGTATCTTTAAAGTTTTAAAAATAATACTTTTTTTTATGACCTACCAAGGTGTTTTAACAAAAATGCAAACCGAATTTTTAGATCCAATAGCCTATTATTTGGTCTTTAAAAACGACTTTATACACGTTAACCAGTTACTTGATAAAACCATACAAATAGAATGTATTGGTTATGAATGTTTAAACTGTCATTTAAATAAACCTATTTATAGACAAGGGTTTTGCCAGAGCTGTTTTTTTGAAATACCTCAAGCTGCAGATTGGATTATGAAACCCGAATTAAGTCAAGCCCATTTAGATATTGAAGACAGAGATTTAGAATACGAAAAAAAGGTACAACTACAACCGCATATTGTATATCTAGCAAACTCTAGCAATGTTAAAGTTGGTGTTACGCGTAAAACGCAAGTCCCAACACGATGGATAGATCAAGGTGCGCACGAAGCTATAGAGATTGTAGAAGTCCCAAACCGTTACCTTGCTGGTATAACAGAAGTTGCTTTAAAAGATTATGTTGGTGACAAAACGAATTGGCGAACTATGCTTAAAAATGATATTAAAGATGAAAATTTAGTTGAATGGCGTGACAAGCTAAAACAATACATTCCTGACGAAGCAAAACCTTATTTTATTGAAAATAATAACGAAACCGAAATACATTTTCCTGTATTACAATATCCCGAAAAACTTAAATCCTTAAACTTTAAAAAAACACCTATTTACAAAGGTGTACTTAAAGGTATTAAGGGTCAATATTTAATTTTTGAAGATAATACCGTTTGTAACATTAGAAGTAATGAAGGTACTGTAGTTAAAATAGATGTTTTATAAATTAATTTTAACTACTAATTTTTAAGAATTAGCGTTTTGGTAAAAAATATAGACAACACTTAATTATATGAAATCTTTAATTTTTGTATACAACGCTAATTCTGGTTTTATAAATTTATCTTTAGATATTGCTCACAAAATAATTAGTCCAAAAACTTACCAATGTAACTTGTGCACACTTACACACGATACGTTTAAACAAAAAAGTTTATGGAAACAATTTAGGGCAAACACTAATTTACATATTACGTTTTACCATAAAGATGAATTTAAAAAAAATTACCCAACTGCTTCATTTAAATTACCATGTGTGATAGAAAACAACAACTTGATTTTAAAAGAAGTAATTGATAGTAAAACAATTAATAATTATTCCAATTTAAAGCAGTTTATTGATGCTTTAAACCAACTTTAATTATTCTTTAAACCAACTAGAATATTTAACGTAATTATTAGCAATTCGGTTAATTTCGCCATTAATTAATTCTTCACTAATGTCTTTTACTTTTTTGGCTGGTACACCTGCATAAATGCTACCAGATTCGACTATCGTATTTTGTGTCACAACTGCGCCTGCTGCAATAATACTATTACTCTCTACTACGCAATTATCCATAACTATACTTCCCATACCTATTAACACATTGTCTTTAATGGTACAACCGTGTACAATAGCATTGTGACCAATAGAGACATTGTTACCAATATTGGTAGGATGTTTTTGATATGTACAATGGATAACAGCACCATCTTGTACATTTACTTTATCACCCATTTTTATATAATGAACATCGCCACGTATTACAGCATTAAACCAAAAACTACATTGTTTTCCTGCTTGAACATCGCCAACTATTGTTGCGTTCTCTGCTATGTAACAATCTTCTGGAAGTTGTGGTGATTTACCGTTTACTGGTTTTATAATTGGCATTTTGATTTACTATTTTTTATTTACGGTTTAAATTTCTCTTTCATAGAGATTCCTTCTTACGCAGGAATTTTTAATTAAAATACGATAATAATCCTGATTTTTTGGATGCTGAAACCATAATTTCTTTTCCGTTACTTAATATTACGCTTCCGCCTTTTCCTTTTACATATTTAACGACTTCTGCTACATTTACTAAATAACTTTTGTGGACACGTGCAAAACCATTTTCGGCTAAAATATCTTCAAAATACTTTAGTGTTTTACTTACTAATTTTTTCTTATTGTTATTTAAAAATATTTGAGTGTAATTATCGTCTGCTTTACAATATAATATGTCTTTGGTATTTAAAACTTCAAAACCGTCTTGCTGCGGAATAGTAATTTTACCATCCATAGTCTTGGTTTTTGCCACAAGGATTTGATCTTGTAAAGCATCTTCTTTTGCTTTTATTTCGGCAACATAATTTACTGCTTTTATTAGCTCGTCAATATCTATTGGTTTCATTAAATAGTATGAAGCGTGAGCATTTAAGGCGTCCATTGCATAATTATTGTATGCAGTAACAAAGATAGTCTCGAAGTTGCGGTTATCTACTTTATCAAGTAAATCGAATGCATTACCAAATGGCATTTCCACATCCAAAAACACCAAATCTAAATCTAATGTTCTTATAAGTTCTAATCCTTCGTTTATGTTAGATGCTTCTCCTAACACATTAACTTTTGGGCAGTATTTGGACAAGTAGTTTTTTAAAATGGTTCTACTTTGCGCTTCGTCTTCTACTAATATGGCGTTTAGTTTCATTGTATTTTGTTTGAAGCTTGAAGACCGAAGTCTGTAGCTTTATTTATTAATCCTTTTTTAAAGTCACTATTACTTTTGTACCAACATCTTCTGCATCTGTTAGATTATCTTCTATGCTAATGTCTACTTTATCTTTATACATTTCATTTAAAATAGTAACACGTTTTTTTATGTTTCCTAAGCCTTTAGAGTTGTGTTTTTTCTGATTTTCGGTCTTTAATGCTTTAGATTTTTTGCGTCCAATACCGTTATCTGCAATCGTAATTTCAATTTCGTCCTTACGCTTTTTACTTATTTTAATGTCTAAAATTCCCTTTTCTTCTTTGTAACGTAATCCATGCCAAACCGCATTTTCTATATAAGGTTGTAGTAACATTGGTGGTATTTTGTAAGCTTCTACATCTATAGTGTCTTCGACAGAAATTGTATAATCAAACTTATCTTTAAATCTAAAATGCTCTAACTTAGTATATAATTCTATTAGTTGAATTTCTTTTTCTAATGGAATAAAATCTTCTTCTGAATTTTCTAAAACTGCTCGCATTAGTTTTGAAAAATCGGAAAGGTATTTATTAGCTGTACGCTCGTCATTAGTAGCAATAAAACTATTTACAGAATTTAATGCATTGAAGATAAAGTGCGGATTCATTTGGCTTCGTAAAGATTTTAGCGCCAGTAAATTATTAGCCAATTTTTGCTGTTTAATGTTTTTAAACATTAAATAAGCGGTAATTACTAGTAAAAATAATCCTCCAATTAAAGAGTAAATGATAAGCTGTTGGCGCTTATTTTTCTCGTCAGACAATTGTATTTGGCTTAAGGTAAGTTGCCTATCGTTTTCTAGTGATAGAATACGGTTTTGTTTTTCGGCTATACTTTTAGAAAACCTTGCTGCTTGCGATATTTCTTGCTCTTTTTTTATATATAGTTGGTCTACAGCTTCTGTATAAGCATTAAAGGCTTCTTTGGCTTTTTCAAAATTACCAGATGCAACAAATACATCTGCTAACTTTTTTGTAGCGTCTTTTTTAACAATTAAATCTTCTTTTTTATTAGCTTCTTCAATACTTTCTTCTAAATAAGGAATTGCTGCATCTAGATTATTACTTAAATAATAAGCGTTTCCTATTTTATAATTTTGTTTTTGCTTTGTTAATGGACTTTCATTAGTGATGATAGAATCTTTTTCTATAGAATTTATGTCTTTAATAATTTGTTTTCGGGTTTCTATCTCCTTGGAATATGCTCTATTGGTGTTTTGAAAATCGGCAAATTTCACCTTTTGTTCTACCTCTTTGGTTTTGTTAACTTTTGACGCAACTGTAACCGAATTTTCTAAATAATTTTCTGCTTCTTGGGCATTACCAGATTGTGTGTACACTTGTCCAATTTTAGCGTTTAATTCGGCTATTTTTACAGTAATCTTATTGTCTTTAGCTATTGCTAATCCGATTGCATACGCGTTTTTAGCCTTTTCGATTTTATTTTGCTTTAAATACACGTCACCAAGACCTTCTTGTTTTAAAATTTGTTGCCAGTTTGAGAGTTTACTGGTATTTAAAGCATCATATTCTTCTAAACTTTTACTTAAGTTATTATTAAAAAAATAGGCTTTGGCTAGTTTAAGTCTTACATCTACATTTGCTTGATTTTTTAAACTAATACGGTAGTTGGTTGTTGCTAAATCATACTGTTTCCAATACATATTTACATCTGCTAACAACTCAAATGCTTCTGCATTTTGTTGTACAGATTTGCTTTTTGCTATACTTTCGGTTAAAAACTGTATGCTTTTTTCGGCAGATGTTGTTTTATATATTTTTGCAGAATCTATTGCGCTTTCAAACGTATTTTCTTTATTTTTTTTCTTGTACGTATAGTTTGTTGTTTCGGCTGGATGAACTTCGACTGTAATATCATCGTCGTCTTTTATTATGTAATAAACGGTTTCAAAATCTTTGTGACTTATAATAACTTCATCTCCTTTTTTTACTTTAATTCTAAATGTTCCATCTAATAACGTTGTGGTATAATTACCACCATTTACTTGAATTTCTACATCAGAAATTGGCGCATTATCTTCGCTGTCTTTTACAATTCCTTTGACTGTAAAAGAAGCATCTTCTTTGTAATTGTAGTTTTGCGCATTTGCTTTTAGACTAGCAAATATTACAAGTAGGATTGATATGTATTTAAAAAACTTCATTTAAAAAATATAATGTATAAAGCTAATTGTTTTAATGCATTTAATAAAATCAATTATCGCTTAAAACAAACCAAAAACAACCAAAATACACCTGTTAACTAAGCTAAATAACCCTTTTACTAATTACTAATAATGACTCACTCAATTTACCTTTAGTGATAAAAAAGTTGCTTTTAGGTTTACATAAATTTAAATACTTAAAGATGAAAAAACTTATCCTAACTCTTGCATTACTATTTAGTTATGTTACCCTTATTAGCCAACATAAGGGTAATTACGACGCGTCTATTTCTAGACAAAACATTTCGGGAAACGCTATTGTATATGGACATATGCCTAAACATAATATGTCTACTTTAAACCCAAATAGCACTATTACTATTGATGTAAGAGCTTTACAAAATGTAAAAGCTAGTAGTTATACTGCGATTTTTAATGTATCCCAAATAGGTGAAACTGCCGAAATCACAAAGAATTTAATACAGAATAAAATAGACGCAATTAAAAAAGCATTATTAAATATAGGTATTTCTGAAAAGTCAATTGTGATAGACGTCATATCCTTTGTTCCAGTGTATGAAGTTGAAGTTACTAAAAAGTTGTTTAGTAAATCTTATACCGAAGTTCCTAAAGGTTTTGAATTACAACAAAACATACATATCCAATTTACTGAAGCTAATCAATTTGAAAAAATCCTTTCTGCATGCGCAAATAATGAAGTTTATAATTTAGTAAAGGTTGATTATTTTATTGATAATATTGCAGAAGTTTATAGTAATTTACAATCTAAATTACTTGCCTTAATTAAAGACAAAAAAGATTACTACAATGCTTTAGGTTTTAATTTAAACAACTATAATGCGATGATGGCAGATCAAAAATATTGCTACTTCCCAAAAGATTTTTATCAAAGTTATCAGGCTTTTAATAGTATTTCTTTTGAAGCAATAAATCAAAGTAAAGGTATTACTAGTGTAAAAAAACAAACATCCTATTACTATCAACCTTTACCCTATCACAACTACGACATAGTTATAAACTCTGCTATTCTAGAACCTGTTATACAAGTAGGAATGGAGATTAAAATTAATTTTTCTCCTAAACCAAAAGAAAATACTCCTGAACCAATTACCAAAACAGAAACCAAACATAAATATTATGTGATTTCGCCAAACGGTAATGTAGACATTAAAGAGCTAAATACTAATTAAAAAAAAGCCTTGAGACATCTCAAGGCTTTTTTTTTAATTAGTATTATATTTTAGTTAACTGCAGGACAATTACAACTATAAGCTGCTCTACCACAATTAAAATTAAATCCTAATGTTATTTGATGAAAACCACCACTATTATAAACAATATCATTCGCTTGGTAGTTGTAAGAATACGCAAACATAAAATCTTTAACATTAACACCTAATAAAGGAGTAATGTACTGTAATTTTTGGCTACTAACAGACTGACCATCTAAATACTCTGCACCATCTAAAGAACGTCTATAAGATAATCCGCCCCAAACTTTACCAAAATCCATTTCTTTATAAACCTTTAAATTTACATCAAAAGATGCTTCTTCTGTTGCATCTCTATACATAAACATTGCAGAAGGTTCAAAACTCCATTCACTACCGTAACTTCCAAAGGTATTACCTACAGACACTAAATACGTTCTTAAATTATTAAAGTTTAAATTTCCTGGATTGTTATTAAAATTTACACCGTCGTTTTTTAATAAGTTTTTTACGGTTGCATGCGCATAAAAATCATATAGATTATAAGAAAAACCAAAATCTACATTAAATTCTGTTGCAGATTGTTCTATACCTCCAATAATAGGATCTGGACCATCGGCTAAAAAGCTAGTTTCATCTAACTTATATTGTATAGCTCCTATACTTAATCCAAAAGATAACTGGTTTAAATCTGCAGTACTTCTAGAAAACATTAAATGGTGTGCATAAGTAAAATAAGCTCCTGTTTGAGAATGAAATCCATTTCTATCAGAATATACAATTGCACCAATTCCTGAAGGCGAATCTCCTATTCTTCCATTAACACTAGCAGTAATTAATCTTGGCGCATCATCATCTCCAAACCATTGTTGTCTTCCTGTAACTCTTACTTTTGCACAGTTTGCTGCACCAGCCATAGAAGGATGAATTAAATAATAATTATCTGTTAAATAATCTGAATAAATTGGTAAGCCTTCTTGTGCTTTTACTAGCTGTAAACTAAATAGTGTTGCAACAGCAAAAAATAGAATGTTTTTTAATTTCATAATCTCTTATTTCTCGAGGTCGATAGTCTGTAATTGTGTAAGCTATAAAAATATAACTTTCTTTTCTCTAAAAAATTATTACGATTGTAAATATATAAATTTAGAACGTATTAATTTACCGAAAAAAGTTAAAGGTTTAAATATAAAATTGATTTTACAATAGCTAATTACTTAAGCAAATAAAAACCTTTGTATAATCTTCAAATATATAGATATCTCTGTTATTCTTTTAGTATTTTTGTAAAAAATTTAGCTTAATGAGTAACTATAAAATCACAATACAAGAAACTAATAATCCTACAATATTAAAATTTGATGTAAACCAATTTATCACCAAACATCAAAATTTTGAATATAATAACATAGACGAAGCTAAAGAATCGCCTTTAGCACAACAATTATTTTTCCTTCCATTTGTAAAAAAAGTATACATTTCTAGCAATTTTATTGCTATAGAACGCTATAATATTGTAGAGTGGAATGATGTAAAACAAGAAGTTGCAGATCAAATAGAAAACTACCTTAATACAGGAGGAATTATTGTAGAAGAACATGCTACAACAAAAAAAGTACCTGTTACAGTTTATACAGAAAGTACGCCTAATCCATCTGCGCTTAAGTTTGTAGCCAATAAAAAATTAGTAACAGCTACTTACGAATATGACTCTATTGAAAAAGCAAAAACATCACCTCTTGCTACTTCCTTGTTTCATTTTCCATTTGTAAAAAGTGTATTCTTTGATGAAAACTATATTTCTATCACTAAATATGATATCGCTGAGTGGAATGACGTATCTATGGAATTAAGAGATTTTATAAAAAATTACATAGAAAACGGTAAAGAAATTGTAAATCCAGATGCTCCAGAAGTAATTGAAAAATCTGCCGAAAAAGTTGAAGCTCATTTTGAAAGCTTAGATAACACATCTAAAGAAATTATTAATATTCTAGAACAGTATGTAAAACCAGCTGTTGCAAGTGATGGAGGAAACATCCAATTTCAATCTTACGATGAAAACTCTCAAATTGTAAAAGTAATATTACAAGGTGCATGTAGTGGTTGTCCATCTTCTACTTTTACATTAAAAAATGGAATTGAAAATATGCTTAAAGAAATGTTACCTGGTAAGGTTAATACTGTAGAAGCTATAAACGGGTAAATTATCGATTTTTTTTACGTTTCATCTATACTTTTTATTATAACCGTTTAAATAATCATTACTAAAATAATAATTGTAACTTTAAGTAATTAACAAAAAAACAAATTATTATGGCAGTATTAAAAGTAATCGAGGTATTATCAAATTCTGATAAAAGTTGGGAAGATGCAACTAAAAAAGCTGTAAAACAAGCAGCAAAAAGCGTTAAAAACATTAAATCTGTTTACGTACAAGACCAAAGCGCAATAGTAAAAGACGACGAGGTTATTGAGTTTAGAGTTAATCTTAAATTAACTTTTGAAGTAAAGTAATCTTTCTTTTCTTTTTATTGAATATTAAAAAAGCCTGAACTTTTCGTTCAGGCTTTTTCTTTTGTTTGTGGTTTGTTTATTCTTAGTTGTATTCCCTATTATCGTTTTAATGTAAAGTGTGCTCTAAATTGCTTCTTCGCTGTCTCTTGTGATGCGCCTGGTTCTCTATACTCTACCGTAAACCAATAGTCACTTGTTGGTAATGGATTACCATTATAAGTTCCATCCCATCCTTCGCCCATTGGACTTAATTGCTTTATTAATTTCCCATACCTATCAAATATATAGATGACTGCATCTGGCTGATCGCTTATTCCGTAAATCTGCCATGTCTCATTATAACCATCGCCATTTGGTGTGAAATAATGTGGGTAATCCATTACCATTACTGTTATACTTGACTCGCCACAACCATTTATATCTCTTACCGTTATTGTATGTTCGCCTCCGCTTACATCGTTAAATAGATACGTGTTATCATTTGGTGTGTTTGTATACCACGAACCGCCATCTAATTGGAATTCATATTCTGATATTCCTGTTCCTGTTGCTGTTACTTGTATACTATGCTCATCTGCAAACGCTGGCGTTACTACATCGGCTTGTATACTTGGCGGCGCACTTTCTTCTACGATTGTATTATCGGTACTTATACATCCTGTTACGTTGTCTTCTATGGTTACTGTATAGTTTCCTCCTTGGATTGGTGCTATACTGCTGCCTGTTCCTACTACTGTTCCGTTTAAGGTCCATTCAAACGTGTAGTCTGATGGGTTTAAACCTGTTTCTATCACTAATGGATTGATTACTTCTGTTCCATTTGTATTTACACATAATAGATAATTAGCCTCTAAATCTACTACTGGTAATGGATTTACTGACAATGTTATTTCTGCTACTTCGTAACATACAGAGCTATCTACCATAGTTCCTGTTCCATCGTCTTCCATTGTGTCATTATCTACTCTTACGTAAATTATTTGTGGATTAGATGTGTTTTCATACACTGTTGGTATTGGGTTTGTTCCTGCTTCTGCATCTTGTAAATTATCATAGTAAGTTACTGTATAATTAGTTGGATCTTGACCCATTAATACATCTGCATTTTGCGTGGTTAAATCAAACTGTGCTTGATCATCTGTTGGATCTCCATCAAACTCTATATTATCATCACATTCATAATAGATTGGCATTGATTGATTAGCTTGCGCTGCTTCATTAACTTCTATATTAAACATTGTTGTTACATCACATCCTGTTATTGTATTGGTTATGTTGACATAAATCTCTTGAGGATTTGTGATGTTAAAATATGGACTTACTAATGCGTTTATTCCTGAATCTGCATCAGATTGACTCTCGTGATAGGTTACTGTAAATACTGTCGCATCTTGACCATTTAGTATCTCATCTGTTTTACTTTCTAAATCAAATCCTGCTACTTCATCTGTGTTTAATTCGCATATAATATAATCCTCTATTGGACTTACCTCTGGTAATGGGTTTACTGTAATATCAAAGTTTACCAAAGTAAAGCATCCTGTACCGCCTTTTGTAACTCTCATATAAATAGTTTGAGGGTTTATAGCGGTTCCTGGATTAGCTGGATCTTCATTGGTATGCATTGTTGGGGCTACTATTGGGTTTACTCCCATTAACGCATCATCTAAATCGGTATAATAACTTGCTGTTACATTTGGCTCGCCATTTAATGTTACGTTTTCATAAGTCGTTAAATCAAACATCTCTATCAAATCATTTGGACCTACTATATTAGTATCGTCACACAACTCTAAATCTGTTGGATTTTGATTTGGTGTTGGATTTGGTAACACACGAATGGTTAATGTGGTTAAAGAGAAACATCCTGTATCTGAATCTACAACTCTTACATATACCGTTTGCGCTCCTGATGCTGTATTTTGATACATTGTTGGATCTGGTATTGCATTAACTCCGGTTTGTGCGTCTGATGATGTTTCATAATAACTAACTGTCCAACTTGCTGTTGCTCCCGTTATCTCATCATTTTTTACCGTTAAATCAAATACCGCATAACCATCATTATTCTCATAATATACTGCGTCTAACTCATCACAAATCTCTAATGGTGTTGGTTGAACTAGTACTGGTGGAAACTCTACTCTAATCTCAAATTCACCTGTAGTCACACAACCATTAACATTGCTTTCTAATCGCACATATATGGTTTGAGGGTTATTTTGATTCGTATAATTTCCTGGATTAACAATTGGCATATTACCTGTATCTGCTCCTGCTTGTGTGGTATGATATGTTAATGTGAAATCTAATGGATCTTGTGTCCCTAAGATTTGTGGCGTCATTACTGTTACAAAATCAAATTGATTGTAACCGTCGTTATCATCATCACATATAATATAATCTGGTATATTTACTGGAACTTCTGGTGATGGCTCTACAACTAAATCCATTGTTACTATCGTATAACATCCCGTTAACGTATTCTCTGCTCTTATATAAATGGTTTGAACATTTTCTACTATATTTTCATAAGGACTACTTAATGTATTTTGTCCATTTTCTGCATCTGCTTGGGTCTCATGATAGCTTAAAACTATGTTTGGCTCGTTATTTATAATTCCTGCTGTTTGACTGTCTAAATCAAATCCTGAATAAATCCCATCATTATCTTCATCACATGCTACTAATGGCGATGGCGCTACTGGTGATGGTAATGGATTAACTCTTAAATCTAATGTGATTGTATTAACACAACCTGTAGTATTATCTTCTGCTCTTACATATACCGTTTGCGGATTTGGTCCATTGGTATATGGACTAAATATTTGTGCTGTAGCATCTGCTGTATCTGCACCTAACTGAGTGTCATAATACGTTAAGGTAATTCCGGTTTGACCGTTTAATATTTGTGCATTTGCGTCTTCCAACGTAAATGCTTCTTGCTCATCACCTGGATTATTATAATCACATAAATTTAATTGATCTGGTTGCACCAATACTGGCAATGGATTTACAATTAGATCTAACTCTGTAAGTTTATAACATCCTGTTGCATTATACTCTACACGAACCCAAATGGTTTCCATATTTGGTGTTGTGTTGGTGTAGTTTGATGGTGTTGCTATTGCATTTGATGGTGTTTGTGCATCTGCTTGTGTTTGATAATAGCTTATGGTCACATCGGATGGATTTATATCGTTACTAGAATCTGAATCCAATAAGTTTAATATCTCATCATTAGATTGTATTAAATCAAATGCTACTAACCCATCTGTGTCATCATCACACTCCTCTAATGCTGTTGGTGTAATATCTATTTGAGGTGTTGGGTTTACTATTAATTGTAAATCTACGTAGCTAGCACAATCGGTTACTATAGTTTGACTCTCTACACGCACATAAATAGTTTGTGTGTTTACTACTATATTATCATATGGACTTGTTAATGCATTTACATTATTCTCTGCATCACTCATCGTCTCATGATAGGTTACTACCAATCCTGCTGCGCCTCCTGTTATTTGCCCATCTGCATCTGTTAACATAAACTCACCAAAACCATCACTGTCTGGATCACAATACTCTAATGGTGTTGGGGTAAAAGCGGTTGGTGCTTGCTCTACCTGTAATTCCAGTGTTGTTGTGTCATAACACGTTGTATTTGCATCTTCTACCCTTACATAAATTAATTGTGGGTTAGTTAGATTTGTATACGGAATTGGTAATGGATTTGTTGCTGTTTCTGCATCGGTTAATGTTAAATAATAACTCGCAACATATGAGGCTACTCCGCCTGTAACTTCAGTATCTTTTAATGTTAAGTCTATTTGTGTAATTCCATCTGGTGTGTTATCATCACAAACTTCTAATGGTGTTGGATCTATTGCTATTACCTCTGGATGTACTGTTACATTTTGAGTTGTTGTTGTTGGACATGGTCCGTTTGTTGTATATTCTACAGTATGTACTGAACCTGGTAAAGCTCCTGTTACTGTTCCGGTTGCTGCATCTATTGTCGCTCCTGTTGTGGTTAACACAAATGTTCCGCCTGATAATCCTGTTACTGTCGCTGTTGCACCATCACAGGTTGGGTCTAAATTAAAACTTGAATTATCTGCAGGTAATACATTTAATACAAATGTACTGGTTGCTGGACATTGCGTGGCTGTTGTATACTCTACCGTATAACTTGTACCTGGTGTGGCCATAGTCACTGCTCCTGTACTTGCATCTATCTGTACTGTATCTCCTGATGGTGCTGGTGGATTAAACGTATAGGTTCCGCCTGGCATTGCTACACTATCTACTGTTCCTCCATCACAGTTTGGCACCATTGTAAAACTTGGATCGTCTTGCGCTAATACTGTTACATTTTGTGCACTTACTTCTGGACATGGTCCGCCTGTAGTATATTCTATTGTATAGGTATCACCATAAGTTCCACCTGTTACTGTTCCCGTTACTGAATCTATTGTTATTGGTGATCCTGGATCTGGATTTAATACAAATGTACCACCGGTATCGCCTGTTATTGTTACTGTCGCACCATCACACGTCGCTGTTGGTACAAAACTAGCATCTTCTAATGGATACACTGTAACGGTTGCTGTTGAACTCGCTGGACAAACTCCGTTAGTTGTGTGTTCTACTGTATAGGTTGCTCCTGGTGTGGCATTTAAAATTGTTCCTGTTGCTGTATCTATAGTAGCTCCATCTCCTGGTATTGGATTAAAGGCATAACTTCCTGGTGTTGCTTCGCTATCTACTACAGCGCCATCACAAGTTGGTTGTAAGGTAAAACTTGGATCGTCTGTAACTAATACTGTAAAGTCTACGGTGGTGGTGGTTGGACATGCGCCTGTTGTTGTATAACTTATACTATGCGTCGCTCCTGATGCTGCGCCTGTTACCAGTCCTGTTACCGGATCTATTGTTGCTCCGGTTGGTGAACTAAAAGTACCGCCTGGTGTTGATACATTACTTACCGTAGCACCATCGCATGTTGGTGTTACTGTGTAACTGGAATCGTCGTTTAAATTTACTATTAAATTAAATAATGGTGTTGTGGTTACATTATAACAACTCGCATCTCCTATAACTTCTATCCTTACATATATTGGCTCTGGATTTGTTACATTAGTATATGGACTCATTAATGCGTTTACATCACCATCTGCATCTGCAAAACTAGTATGATATGTAACTTCATAATTAGATGCCGGCTGTGTACCTAATATTAATGGCGTCTGAGTCTCTAAATCAAATGGCATAAATCCATCATTATCCATATCGTCACATTGCACCATGTCAGGCGCTGGATTGATGGTAGTAGAAAATATATCTAAAGTGAAACTAGATGTATCTATACAGGTTTGTGAAGCATTATCTTCTATTCTAATGAAAATGGTTTCAGGATAAGCTCCTGAAGTAATGTACGCAGAAGGATTTGCTATTTCATTTATATCATTTTGAGCATCTGATAAAGAATTAAAATAACTAACTGTGACTGTTGTTGGATCTTGAGTACCAATCGCTTCACTATCATTTAAGGTTAAATCAAAAGTTTCTGGACCACCAAATACATCACACACAGTTAAATCTATTGTGTTTTCTATAGTTGGACCAGGAATAAATTCAATATAAATTGAATCTGAAGTTTGACATGATGCAGAATACACAATATCTACACTATAATTACCATCTTGAGTTGCAGAAATCACCGGACCTGTTTCACCTGGAATTACATCACCTTCGTAGTACCAAGTGTGAGTAGCAGTTGTTAAACCGGTATCTAAAGTTATCGCTCCACCTGCACAAACAGCTGTTCCTGCAGCAATAGTTACATCATCTCCTAAATCTCCTCCTAAATCAAACGTACCTGCACCTAAAAATACTGCTGCATTATAAGCTGTATCAAAAGCATCTGCAATAACTAATTTAATTCTGTAATTATTATTAGGTGTAACTGCAGAAAATGCTGTCATTGATGTTGTATATCCTCTAAAGTTTATTGGGTCATTAACAGTAGGTAATCCACCTGCACCATAATAGGAATCAAAATATTGAGGATTTACTGAGTTACATCCATTATTATACGTGTTATCTCTAACTGTATAAACTGAAACCACATCTGTTGTACCAGGTACTAATGCTAAATTTGTTGTAATCCCTGTAGATAAATCTGTAAGCAAAAATGCAAATGCATCTGTAAAACTACATTGAAAAGTACCGTATTCTTCTGAAGCAAATAAGAAGTCAAAACTTATACTGTTTGCTATTGGTACAAAATCAAACTCTATAAAAGATGCATCGTTAGAATTTGTTAAACTTGGTATAGCTGCTTCTAAGTCTGCATCACCTGGCCAACCACCACTACTTTGCGTGCCTGTTTCTGGTCCTTCAGCTTCCATAGCATCACCAGAATTTAATACAATTCCTGCTTCAAAAGGAAATGCTCCTGGTAATGCAGAGAAATACCCAATCCCGTTTTCTTGACCAAAATTTGTACCTGTACTCCAGTTAATATTCGAAACGGATGCACAAGGACTATCTATTAAAACATCTGTTACTAATTGATCTACGGTATATGTAGTTTGATCTACATCAATATAAGGACTTAATACTTCTACATCTATTTGGTAAAAAGCTGAACAACCTGTTGGGTTGGTATCTGTAACTGTAAAAGTTACAGTATAGGTTCCAATATTATTATATGTATGACTTACATTTTGCCCACTGCCTACTGTAGCATCACCAAAATTCCAACTGTAAGTCGCTCCTGCACCATCAACCTCAAAAATTGCGCTACCTTCAAAATCTACTGTTCCGCCTAACGGAATTTCTACTACTCCAGCTCCATTAGCTGCTGGCGTTGTAGAATCTATGGTTGGTGTAATAACTTGACACGATTGTAAACAAGAAATATCTGCAGCCCAACCTAAAGTATTGCCGGATCCATCTGAAACAAATTCTAAAGTTAAACATCCTGTTGCACTTGTAGTTGATGCAGAAATTGTCCCAGGATTATTTGCTGCTCCACCACCAGAAAATGTTCCAATTACTGGAGCCGAAGTATCATCACCATCATATACTGTTAAAATATCAAGGTTTAATTGAGTACTAAAAAGAGTAAAGTCTAATTGTATAAATTGATCCGGTCCATCTGGACAAATTGTTAAGACGAAATTTTCGTCATTAGCATAATTTGCCGATCCGCCACCAGAATCGTATAATACTCCAGAACATTGAGAAAATGTCCCGTTTTGCATATTTATATCTTGAGAATATATGCAAAATGTTACTAAAAAAGTAAAGATTGATAGTAGAAGTTTCTTCATGCTTGTAAAGAATTTGTTAAAACCTTGTTGAAGGTACAATTTAGATAAAATTTCACCTAATAAATCTGATTATTTAACTATTTCATCGATAAAATTCGCTTTTGGACTATTTGGTCTAATTTTAATCTTATATTAACTATTACTATAACAGCTTAAATTGTATAATTCCTAACTTTGACTTTTTATTTAAACTAACACAAATTTTATTTATGAAAGAAGAATGGATTGACACAGGTATAAAATATGCAGCCGATTATGGTTTAAGAATAATTGCCGCTATTATTATCTGGATTGTAGGATCTTGGATTATAAAAAAACTACTTGGTTCTACTAAAAAATTTATGGAAAAAAGAGCTTACGACGAAAGCTTAAAAAAATTTCTTGTAAACTTTTTAGGATGGACTTTAAAAATATTATTGATTTTAGCCATTCTTTCTAAATTAGGTGTAGAAACAACTTCTTTTGCAGCCATTTTAGCTGCTGCAGGATTAGCTATTGGTATGGCGTTACAAGGCTCGTTAGGGAATTTTGCTGGTGGAGTTTTACTAATGATTTTTAAACCTATAAAGATTGGCGATTTGATTGAAGCTCAAGGAGAAATTGGAGTAGTTAAAGAAATAGAAATTTTTACTACGAAACTTATCGGTCTTTCAAATAAAGAAATTATTATTCCTAATGGCGCTTTATCTAACGGAAACATTGTTAATTACACGACAGAAGGTACAAGACGTGTAGACTTAGTTTTTGGTGTTGGATACGACTCTGACATTAAAAAGACTAAAGAAGTTTTAATGAAAGTAATTACCGATAACCCTAAAGTTTTACAAGAACCAGCTCCAACTGTTAATGTATTAGAATTAGCAGACAGTTCTGTTAATTTTGCTGTTAGACCTTGGTGTAAAACAGAAGATTATTGGGCTGTATATTTTGAAACTATGGAAAACACAAAAGAAGCTTTAGATGCTGCAGGAATAGAAATACCTTATCCGCATAGCGTAGAAATACAAAAACAGGAAAACTAATTTATTTCTTAGATTTTACAGCAACAAAATCTTTTAAATAAAAAGGCTCAAAATAAGCAACATCTTGTATGTTGCTTTTTTTGTACGCTTCAAAGGACAAAAGACTCATTTGATTTGCAGAAGGCAACTTTTCTTCTATAAAAACTGCGTTTTTGTTTGTAATTAAATCCATTGTCTTTTTTACACCATTTCCTATAAAATAGACTTTACGTTCTTTTAAATATTCTGAGAACGAATTTTCATCTAAAACTTGTGCTTCAATAGCTCTTACTTCTTGATAATCTGAATTAAATATTTCTGAATACACTTCTAATCGTCTTGCATCTAACATAGGTATTATCAATCCGTTTTCTGCTTTTACTTGATGCGCTAAAGCTTCTAATGTAGATACTGCAATAAGAGGAATGTCTAACGCAAAACACAATCCTTTTGCTGCCGAAACGCCAATACGCAATCCTGTATAAGATCCTGGTCCTTTACTTACTGCAATTGCATCTAATTGTTGTTTTTCAATTTGCACCTCTTTTAAAACTTCATCTATATATACATGAAGTTTTTCTGCATGACTATAACCATTATCGTAGTCTTCTTTTAACGCTATAGTTTTTCCGTCTTTTGCGACAGATACCGAGCAGTTTGTGGTTGCTGTCTCTATATTTAAAATGTATGCCAATGTTTATTCTGTTATTGGTTTTCCAAGGTAGAAATCTAATACTTTTGTTTTAAAAATAAAATCGTATTTAGCATTAATTAAAGATGATTCTGCATTGACTAATCGCAATCTTGTTTGTTCTAAATCAAAAGCATTCATAGCTCCAATGTTATATCGTTCTTGCGAATTTTGAAATGCAATTGTTTGTGCTTCTAAACTAACTTTTGCTGCTTCATATGCTCTAAACGCTGCTTTTGCATCTGTAAATGCTCTTTGCACGTTAGACTCTAAATTCAACTTTGTTTGCTCTAAATTTAACAAAGCATTTTTTTCTTGAATTTCTGCCTTAGCCACATTAGTTTTATTTTGAAACTGCGAAAATATAGGTACGTTTACGTTAAGTGTAAATCTATGTCCTTTTTGGTTATTTAACTGATTGAAAAAAGAATCTTCTGTATCGTATAAGTTGGTATAAAACACATTTGAACCAAACCCATATCCAAAGGAAACTGAAGGTAAAAATCCGCTTTTTGAAATTTCTGTATTTAACTTAGAGTTTTCAATGTTTTTTTGAGCTACTTTAATTTCATTTCTATTTTGAAGTGCATAACTTACAATTGGAGTTGCATTATCATACATTAATTCGGCAGAAGGATCGTCCAGATTTATTACTTCTACATCAAAACCTTCAAAAGGTAATTGTAATAATTGCGATAAAGTTAATAGTGCTAATTGGTAGTTATTTTCGGCAACTGTTACATTTTGCACATCGTTACTTAATGTTGCTTGCGCATCATAAATATTTGCACTTGGTTGTACGCCAGCGTCTACTAATTGTTTAACTTGATCTAATTGTTTTTGTGTAAATTCTAATTGCGCTTGTGCTATTTCAAGATTTTCAATATTAAATAAAACGTTTAAATATGCATTAACCACATTTAAAGAAATATCGTCTTTAATACGGTTTAATTCTAGTTGCGACGTCTCTAAATTTAACTGTGATTGTTTGTATAGATTAGTTAATCTAAATCCATTAAATACAGTTTGACTTACGTTAATAGACGCATTTGTTGAATTATCTGTACGATCTACAAATTGTCCTGGAAACAACTCTCTATTACCTAAGCTAATGGTATGCCCTAAGTTTGCGCCAACACTTGGTAAAAATTGTCCTTTAGAGGCTTTTATGTCTTGCTCGTTACTTAATATTGTGTTTTGACCTTGTAGTATCGTAATATTATTTTGTAACGCGTGATCTACACATTCTTGTAATGTCCATTTTTTTTGAGCCGATGCAGTAAAACCTACAAACAGCAATACTACTAATGCTATCTGTTTCATCTTAATTGTTTTGGTTATCATTATTATCTTCAGATGCTTTGTTCCACACTTTTATGTTGTCACCTTCTTTAACACCGTTAGTGATTTCTATATTTATCCCATCAGATATACCAGTTTCTACATCTACTTTTTTAAATGAACCGTCTTCATTCTTTATTTCTACAAAAGGTTTTTCTGTAATTCTATCAAACTGAAGTAATGATTCTTTAATTGAAAGAATACTGTCTTTGCTTTCCATTTCTATTTCGGCATTAGCGCTATAACCAGCTCTAATTTTTGTAGACTGTTCTACCTGTACATCTGCTTTAATTGTAAATTGTACAGCACCGTTTTCTTCTATCCCTTTAGGCGCCACAAAGGTTAATGTTGCTGGAAAATCTTTTTCGTTTAATGCACCTAAAACCACTTTAATTTTTTTGCCTTCTTCTATTTTACCAACTTCAGCTTCATCAACTTTTCCTTCAAAAATCATTTTACTCATATCTGCAATGGTAGCGATTGTTGTACCTGCATTAAAGTTGTTACTTTGAATAACTTGATCTCCTTCACGAATTGGAATTTCTAGTATTGTACCAGGAATTTGAGCCGTAATATTAGTGTTTGCACTGCTTCCGCCAGACAACGATCCTTGCTTGATGATTTGATAATCGTTTTGTGCTTGTCTGTAAGTTTCTTTTGCTTGATTGTAAGACAGCTCACTGTTTTCAAAATCTTGTTTAGAGACAATACCTTTTTCAAAAAGCGCTTTATTTCTTTTATACAATGTTTCGGCATTATTAACAGATAATTTTGCAGATGAAATTCTGCTGTTAGCGCTAGCCAAATTCTGCTCGTTAGGTACAACTCTAATTTTTGCAATTAGGTCGCCTTTTTGTACTATATCTCCTTCTTCTACTAAAATTTTATCTACTATTCCAGAGATTTGAGGTTTTAACTCAATTTCTTCTTCAGGGTTTAATTTTCCTGTAGCAACAACCTTTGTGTTTATTGAAGTGAAAAATGGTTGTTCTGTTTTAAAATCTACAACAGACTCTTTATTTGAGTCGTTAAAGTATTTTAATACCACTAATAATAGTAGTACTAAAACGATACCGATTATAATTTTTACTGCTTTACTCATTGTATAGATTATTTTATTTTGATTGTTTAGTTATTCTTCTCTTAATGCTTCTATTGGTTTTATACTTGTAGCTTTAAATGCTGGTATTAATCCTATTAATGTTCCTAAAATGACTAATATGATTAAGGCGATAAATACGACTGCTATAGATACAGAAGCGTTAACAATTACAGCCTCGTCACCTTGTCCAAATGCTGAGTCTAATAGAATTAAAATCCATCCGCCAGAAATTATCCCTATAATTCCTGCTAATAAGGTGATAAAAACAGCTTCTACTAATATTTGTCGTTTTATCTCAAAAGGTGTTGCACCTAAAGCACGTCTTACACCAATTTCTTTTGTACGTTCTTTTACTGTGATTAATAGTATATTACCAATTGCAAAAACACCTGCAATTAGTGTTGCTATTCCTACAAACCATGTTAAAAATTGCATTCCTACTAAAAAGCCCGTTACTTTTTTAAACTCTTTACCTAAGTTAAAACTACCAAAAGCACGATTATCTTCTGGATGAATTCTATTTAAATTGCGAAGTAATAACTTGGCATCTTGTTCTATTTGAGCGATGTCATATTCTGGTTTACCGGTAATCATCATCCAACCAATTCTATCTCCTAAATTGTAGATTTGCTGAAAGGTTGTAAACGGTATATGCATATCACTGGTTGGTCCCATATTTACATTTCCGTTTTGAAACATACCAATCACTTTAAAATTCATGTCGTTTATTTGAACGTATTCACCAATCATTTCGGCATCCTTTTCAAATAATTGTTTATAAACTTCTTCTGAAATCACTACGACCTTACGGTTGTTATCAATATCATTTTGATTTATAAATCTACCGTGAATTAGCTTTTTTTTCTGTACTTGATCTAACAAAGGGTAATCTCCATTTAGGCTAAATGATCCTGATAGAAAATTTCTAACCACTTGTGCTTGATTTTGATTACGAGGCACAACAAACTCTATGCCTTCTACATTTTCTTCTACTTTTTTAGCATCTGTTAAGCTTAATTGTACTTGACGACCTTCTTGAAACCCTTTAAATGGTTTGCTTGTACTTTGTCCCCAAACAAAAACACTGTTGGTTGCAAAGTCACCAAATAATCTGTTAAACGAGTTTTCTAATCCGCGAGCTGCGCCAAGTAAGCCAATAAGCAGTAAAATTCCCCACCAAACACCAACCATGGTTAAAATGGTACGAAGTTTATTTTTACTTAAACTCTCGTATACCTCTTGCCATGTATCTCTTTCAAATAAAAACTTCATAATTTAATCGTTTCTAAGTGCTACAATTGGTTTTATTTTTGATGCTTTTTTTGCTGGTAAATAACCTGCAATAGATCCTGCTATTATTAAAGTAATAGTCGCACTAAGTACTAAGCTTGTACTTACACTTGGATCTTTTATAAAGTAAGGCTCTAATACTGGACCAATAAATTCTAATACGCCAACACCAACTAGTAGTCCTATGTATCCTGCTATTGTTGTAATAAGTATAGATTCTAATAGTATTATTGCAATTATAGATTTTGGTGATGCACCTAATGCCTTACGTATACCAATCTCTTTTGTTCGTTCTTTAACTATAAAAA
Source organism: Mesoflavibacter profundi (assembly GCF_014764305.1). Taxonomy (NCBI): domain Bacteria; kingdom Pseudomonadati; phylum Bacteroidota; class Flavobacteriia; order Flavobacteriales; family Flavobacteriaceae; genus Mesoflavibacter; species Mesoflavibacter profundi. The sequence goes on along the minus strand of NZ_CP061703.1, from coordinate 1,696,315 downwards.
TCATGATATTACTTATACCAACTACGCCAGCGATTAATGTTCCAAATCCAATCACTATAATTATTACAGATAATCCAAAAGTCATCATACCAACTTGTTTGGTACCTTCTGCCATATTACGAATTCTTATCGCACGTTGATCTTTTGGAGATACTGTAAATCGATTTTTTAAATCCCTTTCTAATTCTCTACCAAAACTTATAGCTTGATCGTAGTCTAATTCTGGATTGTATCCTAAATTGATTTGATCTACGTAATCGTTGTTACCATAAATTAGTTGCGCTGTAGAAACAGGCATGTAAATCATACGTTCTTCATTATCGCCACCATCGTCTGTAAAAATTCCAACAACTTTATAAGGTATACCACTTAAATTAATGTATTTACCTAATGCTGTGGTTTTTAAAAACAAATCCTCTTCAACCAATCTACCTATAACAACAACTTTTGCTTTGTTATCTATATCCAATTGGTTAATGTATCTTCCATCTCTAATTTTTGTTTTTTCTAAAAATTGATGATCTGGATTTACTGCTCTTAAATTGTAAGTGTTTTTTTCGTTTCTAAAAGAAGCGTTTACATTTTTATAAATTCTTGAAGTGATATACTGTATTTTATTTCCGTACTCGTCTTCTATGTAATTTTGATCTTCGTTTTTTAATTGAATTCGTCTACCTGATTGTAACCCTTTGTAGGCTTTTGTTGTTAATCCTGTATTTATAAAAATTGAATTTGTAGCATCGTCTACAAATGCTTGCGCAAACGTATTTTTTAATCCGTTTGCGATACCAAAAAGTATCACGAAAAGTAGAATTGCAAATGCTACGGTAAATCCCGACAACAAGCTTCTAGTACGGTTTTTATTGATACTTTGAAATATCTCGCGCCAAAGATCTATATCAAACATATTGAGACGCTCTTACTTGATTAACTGCTGTATCTTCCATAATTACACCATCTTTTAGACGCACAATACGTTTACACATATTGGCAATATCTTCTTCGTGGGTAACCATTAATATTGTTTTTCCTTCATCGTTTAAAGACTGGATAAAATCCATAATCTCATAAGATGTTTTGGTATCTAAAGCTCCTGTTGGCTCATCTGCTAGTAACAGTTTTGGGTTTGCTGCTAAAGCGCGTGCAATAGCGACACGTTGTTTTTGTCCTCCAGACAACTCGTTAGGTAAGTGATGTGCCCATTCTTTTAAACCTACTTTTTCTAGATGAAACAAGGCTTTTTCCAAACGGTCTTTTCTTTTTTGACCTTGATAATATAGTGGTAACGCTACATTTTCTAAAGCGTTTTTGTAACTAATAAGGTTAAAGGACTGAAATATAAATCCTAAAAATTTATTACGATAAATAGCTGCTTTTTTCTCGGTAAGATTTTTAATTGGTACGCCATCTAAAATGTATTCGCCTAAATCTGCTTCGTCTAACATACCAATAATATTAAGTAAAGTAGATTTTCCTGAACCAGAAGAACCCATAATGGCTACCATTTCGCCTTCATTGACTTGCAAATCAATTCCTTTTAAAACATGAAGACTTGAGTCGCCAATAGGATAAGATTTGTGTAGCTTTTTTATTGTAAGCATAATTGGTGGTTTTTGATTGATTGAAGTTACTCAATATCAATTAGACTACAAAGCACAAGATTTGTTACAAGCTAAACTTTAAAAAAATGTTAAAGTTTTAAGACTTCTTTACTTTAAAATATTTCCAATACACGAAAAAGCCTAAACCAAACACTAGGATATAAGGTATAGACATTAGATATAAAATACCGTCGTTAATTCCTTTTGCTGCAGATTGCCCTTCTTCGTTCTCTAAAACTGCACGACACATAGCACATTGTGCGTTACTTTTTAGAAAAAAGAAACATGATATTATTATAAAAAGAATTTTAGTTTTCATCTGCTAACTTTTATAGTTTTTAATTGTCAGATGGAACATCCTAATTATTATTCTTCTGTATTATTAAGAATTAATCAAGGCTGTTTCATTATTTATTAGGTTAGACTGCGCTCAAACTGACAAATTATACATAATAAGGCGAAATCATTATATAAACAATAACTCCGGTAACCGCTACATACAACCATAACGGAAAGGTGATTTTTGCTATTTTTTTATGTCTTTCTATATTATTAGTTATTCCTCTTACATAAGTAATTAATACAAATGGTATGACTACTATAGATAATAGTATATGTGTTATTAAAATGAAAAAATAAATATATCTTAAAACACCTTCTCCACCATATTTAGTAGAATCGCTAGTCATGTGATAGGCTACATACATAACTAAAAAAAGCACAGATAATGTAATGGCAAATTTTATTAAATTTTCATGCTGTTTCCTTTTGCCTTTTTTGATTGCAGAAACTGCTAGCACTAAAACTATTGCTGTAATACCATTAATTGCTGCGTAAATTGGTGGTAAAAAAGTTAACGGTTCTACATCTATACCATAATCTTTTAGTTTTACTCCAAAAAGTATAGCAACTGCAACTGGTATTATGATTGAAAGTGCAACAATCCATTTGTTGTACTTTTTTTCTTCTTGTAGGTTTTCTGTATTCATAATGTCTTCTTTACACAATTTCTTTTGGGCCTCAAAGTCACCAAAAAGTGACGTTAATTTATTCTTTTAATAATTTTGCTATATCTTCTTTTAGCATTGATATTTCTTGCGGATTTCCATCTTCATCTACTTTTTCTTGTTCACTTATCACACCTTTGTAAAATATTTTAGGATTGCCAAAATTGTCTTTTCTTGATCTTAAAAATCCGTTTTTATCTACTAAAGCAAAATCGCCAGAATGTTCAAAATTTTCTACATCTACAAAGATATTAAATCCAATATTAGCAAGGTTGTAAACATCTTGCTTATCGCCTGTCATTAAATGCCAATCTGGATTAGTAATACCATAATTTTGAGCATATTCTTTAAGCTTTTCTGGTGTATCTGTATCTGGCATAATACTAAAAGATGCTACGCCAAAATCGGTTTCATTTTTAAATGTGTTTTGAATGTCTACTAAATTTCTATTCATCCTTGGACAAATTGTTGGACATGTAGTAAAGAAAAACTCTACTATGTATACTTTTCCTAAGTAATCATTATTTGTAATTGTATTTCCGTTTTGATCTGTAAAACTAAAGTTTGGAACTTTTTTACGTTTACCGTTAATTACCAAGTAGTCTAATTTATCTACAGAAGTTGGTGCTTCTGTGTTTTTTAAAACACTACCAGATCTACTTTCGTAATTTCTATTAATGTCTTTATTAGAAATTCTGTCTATAATTTTTGGTATAAATAAGATTCCGAATAATAAAATTATAAATGAAATTCCTACGTAAGAATAGTTTGCTTTTTTACTCATTTGTTGTGCCTTTTAAATCGTCTGCTCTACGTGTTGTCGAATTAAATTCTCCTTTTCTTTTTTGTCTGTATTCTGTAAAAAGCACACGTAAATCTTCTGCTGCCATTTTATTTTTAAGTTCTGATACCATTGTACAATCATAAGAGTACAAAGGATATTCTGTCTGGTTTAATTTAATTTCTCTTTTATTACGATCATCAAATCGTCCTCTTTGATTTAAATCTTTATCTATAATAAACACATTATTTGTTGCTTGATTATTATCTAATACTAAACTTGATTTTAGGCTATTAAATAATTTTACAGTGTCTAAACTATCTAGACTAACAAAGTTCCAATATTTTAAAGGTTCGAATTTAGATAGCTCTTTAGTTAATCGTTCTGTCTTTTCTTCTGCATTATTTGCAACTACCATTACAACTTGAAATTTTTTAAAACCTTGAAATTTATCATAGATTAATTCTTTCAAATTAGAAGTTTCGACAATTTTAGATTCTGGATCTGTGCCTAAAAACCCTAATACTGTAATATGATCTTTTAATTGTACGTTAGTCTGTGTAGACATTAAATTAGAAAAATCTAAGACTTGATTTTTTACAATAGGTAATGGATTATAATTGTTTGTAGAAGGATACAAAAACAATAAGAAAATTACTGGCAAAAAGAATAATACGCTAAGAATTGCTGGTTTTTTAATCTTTTTTAACTGCATAATTTTTCTTTTTTATTTGTTTTACAAAAATAAAAAAGGTGGCTTTAAAAAACCACCTTTTACCTATATTTTATGTCTAATAAATTGAATTAGAAATCTCTTTTGATAAATCCTTTATCGTAAACATCAAAAACATATCCTCCTTCTTGTAATAGTATAAATACCATATAGCAAATTAAGAAAATTCCGGTCCAAACTACAGCACGACGTAAACCTGGTGTTTCGTCTCTCATGTGCATAAAGTCCCAAGTAATGTAATATGCTTTAACTATTGTTAGTATAATAAATATCCAGTTTAAAGCTTTCATCCCTAAAACATGTGCTTCTAAAGATGCTGGCTTGTATATACCTAAAACAACTTCTATTGCAGTGATTATAGATAATAATATTAATACGCCCCAAATTTTTTGAGTGTTTGACTTAAATTTAATTAGTCCTCTAAATATTTCTAATTTATGTGTATCTGCCATGATTTTTCTTTTCTAATATTATTAAACTAAGTAGAAGAATGTAAATACGAATACCCAAACTAAATCTACAAAGTGCCAGTAAAGACCAACTTTTTCTACCATTTCGTAGCTTTTACGTCTTTCGTATGTACCAATAATTACATTAAACCAAATGATTATGTTTATCACTACACCTGACAATACGTGAAAACCGTGAAATCCTGTGATGAAGAAGAAAAAGTCTGCAAATAATGGTGATCCATATTCGTTTACTTCTAGGTTAGCTCCTTCAACGACTCTTTTTCCGTTATCCTTTAAAGCCGCTAAAGATGCTTCTCTTGAAAGGATTGTTTTTTTACCTTCTTCGTTAATTAACTGTGTTCTTACTAAAATATCTTTATTAGCTTCTAGTCCTTTAACTACGTCTTTTACTTGGAAAGGAGGTAATGTACCTTCGTCTACAAACCATAATCCGTTTTTACGCTCATGGTTAGTTCTTTCGGTAGGAGAAGCAACCACAAAATCTCTTACAGCTACTCTCTTAAATACTTGTTCTCCGTCTTCGTTAGTTTGGTATTTACCAAATTGTAAAATATTTCCTCCTTTTGTTTGTACTGCTCCATAATCTCCTTTAATAAAAGTTGCCCATTCCCAAGCTTGAGAACCAACAAAGATTATACCTCCAATAATGGTTAAGAACATGTATAGAGTTACTTTACTTTTATTTAAATGATGACCTGCATCTACAGCTAATACCATAGTTACAGAAGACATGATTAATACAAACGTCATAAACGCTACATAAATCATAGGTAATTCTTGACCGTGTAAAAATGGGACGTGAGTAAAAACTTCGTCTGCAATTGGCCAAGCATCTATAAATTTAAATCTTGAAAATCCGTACGCAGCTAAAAAACCAGAGAATGTTAAGGCATCTGTTACGATAAAAAACCACATCATCATTTTACCATAACTTGCTTTAAGTGGCTCATTTCCACCACTCCAAGTTTTACCTTCTGTATTGGTTGTTGCAACTGTAGTGCTCATAATGTTAAATTAGTTGTTAAAAAGTGTGACAAAAATAATCATTTTATTGAGTTAAAAAAATAGGAAAGTCTAAATTTTAAAGCATCTAAATAAGGTTATTCTTGATTTTTTAGTTTAGAAAAAAGTATAAGAAGAAAAATAAATACAGCCATAATATATCAACGAAATGCCAAAAAATTTCAGCTAACTCAAATCCTAGATAATTGTTAGGTGTATATTTTCCTCTTAAATGGTTAATTATTACTACTAAAATTGGAATTAATCCTGCAGCAACGTGCAATATATGCACGACTGCAATAAGGTAGATATAGCTTACAGTTACATTACTTGTAGGACCTGTAAAATTATATCCCATTTCTATAATTTGACTAAAACCTTTAAATTGATTAAAAACAAAAAACAATCCTAAAACAAATGTTACTACTAACATTATGGTTGTTAAATTTTTATTGTTTTTCTCTAGTGCTTTTCTTGCTATTATAAAAGTTACACTGCTTATTAACATGATAACTATACTAGTCCAAAAAGGTGTTGGCATAACAAAATCTTGAAGCCAATCTGGTCTAGAACTACTAACAATAAATGCACTTGTCCAACCTGCAAAAGACATGACTAATGCTCCAATACCAAAATAAAGCATCATTTTTTTTGCTCTACTGTTTTTATCTTGTTTTGTCCCTTGTGTTAAATCCATGTTCTTATAAATTTATCTAATACATATATAACCTGTATTACAGTTATATATAATACGCTAGCTAACATTAATTGTTTAGCAGCTTTTTCGGTCATTTTCTTGTAAAGTTGCACAGCATAATACAGCATAAATAATCCAAAACCAAAGACTATTAATGCAGCAACTATTGATAATTTTAATTTCCCTGTTATACCAAACACAGGAACTATAGACACTAATATGGTCCAAATAGTATATAGTATTGTTTGTATTGCTGTACCTTTATCTTGCTTACCTGTTGGCAACATAAAAAAGCCACCTTTTTTATAATCTTCAAATAAAAACCAGCCTATTGCCCAAAAATGAGGAAATTGCCAAAAAAACTGAAGCGCAAATAATGTACCTGGCTCTATACCAAAATCATCTGTTGCTGCAACCCAACCTAACATAAATGGAATTGCTCCTGGAATTGCACCTACAAAGACAGATAACGGTGTTTTTGTTTTTAATGGTGTATAAACGCTTGTATATAAAAAAATTGAAATTGCGCCAAACATTGCTGTTTGTTGATTAATTGTATACAATATTATAATTCCTAATATTGTGAACACACAAGCAATTACAAAAGCTGTATTTACAGTCATTCTACCAGAAGCTACTGGTCTATTTTTGGTACGTAACATTAAAGCATCTAAATCTTTCTCTATGATTTGATTAAATGCGTTACTTGCACCAACCATAAAATAACCGCCTAAAGCAAGTAGTAATAAAATTTTAAAACTTATGGTATCTGCGCCTAACAAATATCCTGCTATAGAAGAAAACACGACGCTTAATGATAAACGCATTTTTGTGATTTCTTTAAAATCTGAAATTGCAGAATGTTTAATTGCCGATGTTGTTGTACTCAAAATTGAAGCGTAATTTTTGCTGGCGCAAAGATACTGCTAATTGTTATTTTTACCCAATTTATACAATTAAAAAAACCACAAGGAATTTAACTTGTGGATTTTAACTGTTTTAATTGAAACTTATAAATCAAAATACCAATTAAACAAATCGGTTCTTATTCCAAAATTTACCCAAACTGTACTATTATTAAATACATTTAATGTTTGTGCTTCTGGATTAAAGTTTCTATAATTTACGTTTACAAAAGCTTTTAAGTTAGAAGAAGGATTAACTAAATAACCTAATTGTGTACTTGCGTTAATTGAGGTTGTTTTTATCCCTTGTCCTATTTTAACGCCTGTATCAAAAGGTCTATCGTTATAATCACGATAAATATCTCCACCATAACTAAAATTATCAGTATCATTATTATAATCAAAGCCTCTTACTCCAGCTATAAATTTGGCTTCTGCAAACCAACGATCTTTTTGATAACGTCCTATTAATACTAATTCTCTAAAATTTGCGCCCCAAAGATGCGCCATAGGCTGATTATTATGTGCGTAGTTTAGGACTATTGTATTATGAGAATAAGTATAAGGTCTAACCTGGTTATATTCTGCCTGTAACATTAAATTCTTCACTTTAAAAGCATTGTAATATTTTGCACCTAACTGAAAACCATACTTGTTTTTCCAACTTTTTTCACCTGCTTTTACATCGTTTAGAGAAAATTCATCTAATATAAATTGACCGTAAACATTTACGTTGTCATTAAATTTATACTTACCTGAAGCTCCTAAAATAGCATTTCCTGCGCCTTGACCTGTTTCAAATTCTATAGCTCTAAAAAATATTACTGGATTTAAATAATTTATATCAAATCCTCTATCGTTTGTATTTTCCCAAATTACAGATTCAAACAATCCTAAATTTAATCGTTTTGATACATTCCAACTTAAAAAATGATTTGCAATATATTTTGTCCTAAAAGCATCATTTTCTACAGCTTCTGGTCTCACATCTTTTAACCAAGTCCAAGTATTTGTGTATTTAATTTTCCAAAATTTTGTATTCAATTTTAAATAAGGATATGGTGAGGCTACATCACTTTGTAATAAACTACGGTAACCATCACCTATAAATTGTTTTCCGTGTCCAAATTGAATATTAATAAATTTTGCTGGAGAATAAGATAGATAACCTTCTGCAACAGGATAATCATAAGCGTCTTCTTTAAATCTTTTTGCAATACCACGACCTGGTATTATAGCTGGATCTGGCCCAAAAGCTTTTAATGACTCTGCATATTGATTATAATATTGGGCAAATCTTCCTTGGTTTTCAAAGACAGATGCCGAAAAACTAAACTTTTTACCTAATCCACCTTGTATATACACGCCTCTTGTATTATTGTAAGTAGTATTAAAATCCGCATCTGTATCTTTTCCTAATTGAAGATCAAAAATAGGATCTAAAGTAAACCAATAGTCTTTACCTTGTAGTTGGACTAAATGCTCGTTCCATATTTTTTTACCAGACCAAGTTTGTCTGTCTTGTTTTAAAGCTTCATTTTCTGAAACAAAATCATAATAATTCACCAGATCTTCATACATATATGGTTTTGAAGCAGTATGACTATTTGTGCCAACTAAATTAATAGCTCTATCAAACCTAAAATAATTTTCGTGACTAAATGGAATATTTATTTGACTTTGATAAGCTTTATTTTGATAATTAACTACTGCTTTTTGAACACTATCAAATTCGGCTTTTGCTTTTTGTTCTAAAGCTGTTAACTCTTCAATTTTATTTATTGCTGGTTTGGTCTCTAATTGTTTTGGATTAGATAATTTAGGCGGAATATTATCTGCATTTAATGGCAAATAAATAGACATCGAATACTGCTTAAATGTAGGATTACCATTATATGTTGCTGGTTGTATTTGTGGTATACTATCAAAAACTCTGTTTGTTTCATTTTTTAAACTCTCGAATTGAGATTGCACGAATAATGTTTTAAAGTTTCCTGTTTTAGAAACTTCAAACACAACTCTAATCTCTCCAGAATAGTACTTTTGGACATCTTGAGGATATTTAAAATTAGAATATATAAAATTGAAAACTTCTTGATTAAAACAATTCTCTAAAGCTTCAGCATTTAACTCCTCACAAGCATTAAACTTTGGAGACGTCGTGACATAGTTGTCTTGCTGTGCTACACTTAAAGATGAAATAAATAGTATTGAAAGTAAAATGAAAGATTTCATTTAATAGTTTTTTTATTTTGCCGAAAGATAATGCTTTTTTTATAACACTTTTAACCCAAAAAAAAAGTCGTTACACAAGATAACGACTTTAGATTTAGATAAACATTAAATTAATACTTAACCTGAAAAGCAATAGGCAAGGTATATAAAACTGACACATTATTATTTCCTTGTTTACCAGGTTGCATTGTTGGTATTTGACCAACTACTTTTTTTGCTTCTTCTTCTAACTTAGGATGTGCTGCTCTAGTTTTTAATACGTGCGCCTTACCATTAGTATCTATCTTAAAGTTTACATATATTTTTTGAACACCTTCTTTTAATCCTAATTCTGTCCCTAAACCTGTATCAAACTTTTTTCTCACTAACTTAGAGAGCTGCTCTGATAAGCATTTTTTACGCTCAAGATTTGTAGTTTGATTTTCGCAACCAGGATAAATAGGTACTTGCTCTACAAAATTAACATTTACTATTTCCGGTATATCTTCTATAGGCTTTTCTACAAAAAAGTCGTTAGGATTAATGTTTTTTTGTGGTTTAGGATTAGTATCAGTAACAATATTGTCTGTTATCAATTTGTCTGGTGTATCATCTGGTACCTCAACAATATCGATTAGCTCTTTGGGCAACTCTACTTTTTGAGTTTGTTCTACTTTTTGAGGTTCTTCAATTGTAAAGTTTAACTTATCTAAAGAAAACTCTTCAAACTGCACATCTTCATCCATCACAATATCTGGATGAGATGTTGTTTCAAACTTCATTTCTAAAGCGCCATATACACCAAGCAAACACAATATTAGCCCTATTTGAAAATATAAGACGGTGTTTTTTTGTAAATTTACATCATGTTTTTGCGACTTTAACACATTTTTCTCTGTTTGGCGATCGAGAATCTTGTTGTTTTTAAATTTTTCCATAATTAATTAAGTTTAAATGTTAATATTATGAAATAGTCACAATAAACATACCAAAAACAAAAATCCCGCTACGTAAGTAACGGGATTTTTAAATTTATATGGAAATTGTATTATTCTACTTTAAAAGTAATTGGTAAAGAATATGGTACATTTACTGGCTTACCTCTTTGTTTTCCTGGTTTCATCTTTGGTAATTTATTAATTACTCTAGCTGCTTCTTGCTCTAATTTAGGATGCGGAGCTCTAGATCTAATTCCAACAATATTACCTTGAGTATCTACCTTAAATGATACAAATATTCTTTTTATACCAGAGTCTAACCCTAAATCTTGTGCTAAATCTGTATTAAAGTTACGTTGTACAAATTTGTTAATCTTATCTGACATACATTTTCTTTTTGCATCGTTATTACCGCTTTCACAACCTGGAAATACTGGTACGTTTTCGATAATTGAGAATGGTACGTCTTCTATAACTTCTTCTACTTCTTCTACTTCTACTTCTTCTACTTCTACGATTACTTCTTCTTGTGTAGTTTCTGTAGATTCTATAACTGTCTCTTCCACTTCTTCCTCATCTTCTACAACTTCAATTACTTCTGGAGCTGCTGGTGGTGGCGGTGGTGGCGGAGGCGTATTTTGGATTTCAGTAATTGGAATTTCTTCTTCAATTTCGTCTTCTAGATTTAGTTGACCTATGTCAATTACTTCTTTATCGTAAGTCTTGTAGTTAATAGCTGTGTATGCTAAAAACATCATTAATGCTAGACCAACTGCTAAGTAAAGACTACTGTTACGTCCTACATTTGCTTCTGGATTTTTCTTTGGTTCCATATTTGTAAATTTTACTGAACGCTAAAATAACTATTTATTTGTTAAAAAAACAAGGTATTAATTATATTTAACGTTAATCTTTAATACTAATTTTATTATTAACACCGCTAATATTGCGCCTAATGTATTGGCTATAACATCGTTAATATCTGCTTGGCGATATTGTGTTAATGTGTGTTGTAATATTTCAATTATTATGCCAAATACTATAGCATAAATTACTGTTATAATTATTGCTTTTTTTGTACTTATCTTATTTTTATAAGTAAAAAATAAATACCAAACTATGGTAAATATAAAGTAAGCTATTGTATGAAATACTTTGTCACTATTACTAGGCATGTTTGAAGGACCAACTTGAGGTAACAGGCTTAATACTGTTAACAAAATGGTATACGGTATGCTAGCAAAAGCTAATAATTTATGCACCAATAATTGCTTTGTAATCTTCTGCAGATAATAAGCTATCAAGATCTGAAACGTTTGATACTTTTACTTTAATCATCCAACCATCACCGTAAGGATCTGTATTTACCTTTTCTGGCTCGTCTTCTAAAGTTTCATTAAACTCTATTATTTCTCCTGCAACTGGTAAAAATAAATCTGACACTGTTTTTACAGCTTCTACAGTACCAAAAACTTCTTCTGCTTCTAAGATTTCATCTAAAGTTTCTACTTCTACGTATACGATGTCTCCTAACTCACTTTGTGCAAAGTCTGTAATTCCTACTGTTATTTGATCGCCATCTACTTTAATCCACTCGTGGTCTTTTGTATATTTTAATTCTGCTGGGATATTCATTGTGTTTTTATTTAGTTGCTACAAATGTATTTAAATGGGTAGTAATTTCAAACAGTGTTTTATTAATTTCCGAAATTATATCGTAATGTTAATCCTGATCGTATCGTAGTTTGCGGAAATGCTGTAGATATCGCGTACTCTGAGAATGTATAATCAAAATAAAATATTCCTGTTAAGTTACGACTAAATGCATATTCTGCATTATACTTTAATCCCCAAATAGTTTGTCCGTTAGTGATTTGGTTATTATCTACATCTAGATATCTTATTATTGTTTTATTATCTCTTACAGATACGTCTGCAGACATTATTAAATCTGAAACTATTGATCGTCTTGGACCTGCTAATTTAGATTTTATTCTAACGTCTTTTAATCGATATCCTAATCCTACTACATATTCGTTGCCTGCAATTTCTGTCATTAGATTATTATCAAAACTTAATGATAACAACCTGTCTTTTTTCATTTCTAATAATACTCTAACAGAATTTTTCATCTCCATATCAAACCTAAATAATGGGCTAAACATTTCTGTTAACGTTACACCACTAAGTAAGTTTTTTGATTTAAAGTTACCTGCTTGATCTAACGATTGGTTTGGTTGTGAATCGTAATCTAAAGTGTAATCTATTGGCGAATAATCTAAGTTTGTTCTAAATTGTTGTACTGTATACGTAGATCTATAACCGTGTGTCAAAGAGAATCTTTTAAATCGTTTTTTAAACCAATTCATCTTCATAAATCCAGTGTACTTTAAATCCCAATTAGGAATTGGTACATCTCTTAATGCTCCTAATGGTGTTTTATCTGGACTTTTTCCTGTATAAGCACTTACAAAAGCTGGTAATAATACTTGCTGACTTGTTTTTCCAAATCCTTTTGGATAACCTTCTTCATCTAAATTTGCTGGATCATTTACGTTTATTCCTTGTTGTGAAGCTAGTCGTTTTGCGATTTGGATTCTATTGGTTCTAAATGCATTAAATGCTTCCGAGCTAACCTCGTCACTTTTAGAAAACGCAGTTGGTAGTGTAAACGTAGAAATACTAAAGTTACCGTAAGTATTTGGTGTTAATGATACGTATTGATCATTTTCTATTCTATAGTTTTCGGTATAATTTTCTGCATAAGTTCTAAATCCTACTAAATCTATTTTTAGATCATTTATTGGCTCTAAATTAGCAGATAAATCTAATTGTTTAGTTTGGTTTGTCGTGTATTGCTGGTTGAATTCTGGGAACAATGTTAACCAACCGTTTCTTGCTGCTAGATCTCTAACATCTCTTTGACTTCCTAATGTATATCCTAACGTAGGTTTTGATGTTCCTAAAAAGCCTGGTGTTTGTAAATAACCTGGTAAATATGTACCATTTGTTTCGCTATAAACAGCTTGAATTCTTTTAACTGAAGTTAATAAACCAATTCCAAAATTACCAAGTTTAGATGCAAATCCATCACCTTTTTTAGCAACTGGTTTTGCTGGGTTTTCTTGGTTTTTACTTGGTGGAGCTGAGTTACGACTTACACGACTAACTTTGTTACCTCTTCGTACATTTCGTTTTTTAGCAATACCTAAATATTTATACAACTTATTCATGTCTAAAGTTGAATTTATATTATGTGTATTACCGTTTGAAATAGAATTACCTAAATCGTAATAACTATCATCTGCTTCATAATAAATTTCTCCAAACAAATCAGAGCCTTTTTGCCACTGGTATAATCCAGAATAGCTATAGGTTGCTTTTATAAAATTAAGTGTTGGAATTTTGCTAAACGGAATTTCATAATTAATTCCTATTTGTTGTTGTTGTCTATTTGGGTCACCAAAATCAAAAAATCCGTCCCAAACATCTAATAATGGATCTGGTTCTCCGTTAACTATGTTATCCTTGAAATAGTTTCTGACAATGTTATTATTTGATGCAGATAAATTGAATTGTAATGATTTTGTTAGATTCCAGTTAACGTTATACTGGTAATCGAAAGTGTAATTACGTCTGTACAATTCTTCTAACCCAATATTTGCGCCTCCTAAATCTACATCTCTAAACTTTTGTCTATTATATTGTCTATTTAAATCTGTATTTACAGTAAAACTTGCTGGTAATAAGTTTACATTAAAATCTTTTAAAATTTGCCAATATTTACCTGTAAATAAAGAATCGTTTTTCTTAAAAGGCTCAATTATTTTTGGCTCGAAATTATATGCATAATTAACACCTGCTCTTACTTGTTTGTCTACAGAATTTTGAATTTCGAAATCTCTATGTTCAGTTTTATTATAAGAATAGTTTAGTGTTAAATTTTCTACATCGTAAAAACGAGGTTTACTTTCGCCTGTTCTATTTTTCTTTACACCTATAAAGTTTATGCTTTTACGTTTTGTATATTCTTCAGATTGTTCTAGAATCTTATCTTGTTCTTCTTGATCTGCTGCTTCATCTATTCTTGTTTGAAGTTCTAAATCTTCGTATTGCTGATCGTATTTAGGTGTTACTACTTCTACACCTTGACCATAATTAAATGGTATTTGTAATCCCCATTTTTTTGGTAAAAGCTGTCCTACATTTACATTTGTTACAACATCGTATTGTTTAACATCTTCAAGACTTCTTTCACTTGGACCTTGATTAATATCTCCAAATCCAGAAGTACTCATTCTTCCTGTTGCACTTACATTTGCAAAATCTGCTAAGTTGGTGTCTACACTCATTACTGCTGCCCAACCACCTTCGTTATCCATGTCAGACAGTCTAAGCTCGTTAAACCATACATCACCACATAAATCGTTATTTGTAGCATTTTTAACACCAACCATAAGTGTTCTAATATCTCCAAAATTAGGATTACCTTTTATGGCTACACGATGTTGACCTGCAACATAACCTTCAAATTGGTTTGCTAAAGGCACTTCTATTAAATCATCACCAACTACATCATAAAAACTAGGATCGCCGTTAGTTAAAGTTTGGTTACTAATTCCTAGAGATTTTATACGCTGTAAAACTTCTAGTTTTAAGTTAATTTCATTTACTGAAGGCCAATAATCTTCTGCAGATCCACCACCATTGTAGACTTCAAGAGGAATTTCTATTTGGTAATAATTTTCGGTTAAATCATTACCCATTCTTATAAAACCAACTAATTCATTATCGGACAATCCTGGAGTTTCACCTTGTCTAGCATGCATAAACATTCTCAGTTTTTTAAATTGACGCATGTCTACTGATATGTTTTTGAATACTGCTCTTGCATCTTTTGCTTCTAGATCACAGACTTTTACAACTAGAGATTGTTCGTTTTGTCTTACAATTGTATTGTTGTTATTTAATTGTTCTGGTACTACGCTTGGTGGCGACACATAACTTCCATCGTTTTCTTGTGTACTAACTGCTCCAACACTAAAATCTGTATCTTCAAAGTTTGGATCTGTTGGTCCGCCATCTAAAGCTAATTTAAATCGTCTCCAATCACTTCTTACTAAATCTAAAGTTCCAAATCGTAATACAGTTTGTTCTTGGAATTGATTTAAAAACATTCTAGTAAACCTAATTGATCTTAAATCTGTAATTCCGTTAATTGCTTCTCCTGCACTTACAGGAATTCTAAATTGATACCATCTTGGATAAGCTGTATCACCATTTGGTAACACACGTGGATTGTTATTATCTGTTACGTTTTTGGTATCTACGATGTATTGGTTATCTATGTTTAAAGTTGCTGGTGTGATATCTAACTCGTATTGATAATAACTATCTATTGTATTCATAGTATTATCTCTGTTCACATCTTCTACATCTGGTTGAGTTGTAGATCCTCTATTGGTGTCACTAAAAATATCTGGTGAGTTACCATCTACACCATTGTATAGTTTATATCTATCAAAAATACCACCTTCAGTATTTAAATAATATGAATAATTATCTTTTGCTGGATCTTCTAAACTTGAGAATGCAGATGGAAAATTAATAGCCTCTTCTGCATCGTCATAACCATCTAACCCAACATCTTGGTTAGTACGCTCTTGTCCTGTTGTATCAAACGCATAAATTAATGCTTGATTTTGAGGCACTACAGATTGATAATCTGTTTGAGGTAATAAACTTATATTACCATCTTGTGGTAATCCGTTTTCGTATTGTTTACGACCATCTTTTAAAATATCTTCTGATATACTTCCTAAGTTTATAAACAGTTTTCCTCCAGGATTTGATGGGTTTTCTTGAAATGGATCTTGAAGCCAAAACTCGATATATTCTACATTAGATTGTTCAAAATCTGTAGAAGTGATTTGTCGTGTTATTCCTGCCCAACTATTTTGGGGATTAACTGTATTTCCGTTTTCAGATCCTGGTTCGAAATTATAAGGACCTCTTTCTTCTGGATAATAGGCTAAATCTAATGTGTTTATAACCGTAGTTTGTCCTTGCGCTATATCTTGCTCTGGAAATAATTCGTTTACAAATACACGACTTGTGTAAAGACTTGACATATCATCGTCTGATATCCCTGTTGGTCTTTGGCTACCGTAAAAAATTGGATCTATAGTATACCAGTTTAATTGCGCTCTACCATAGCCGTTTTCTATTCCAACTCCATCAAACGTCGTGACATTATTTAAATTTAATGGTCTACTTGATAATGTCCAAGATTGCGGTGATTTTAAATCAATTCCGTTTTGTGTACCTTCAAAATCGTCTATATAAGATGTAGCTTCACCATTAAAACTTGTTCCTTTTGGTGCTCCTGGTAATAAATAGGCAAAATCACCTCTTACAGATAAATTAGATGGTGCATCTGTATCTATATTTGGAAGTTTATTTACTAATCTTGTAAAAAATGGTACTTCTGTAGAGTAGTTTCCGTTAAAGCCTAATATTGTATTATTTATTGGCTCTGTACCATAATTGGCTTTTTGTGTTATTGGACGCTCATTTAAATTTAAATATGTTGCTCCAACTACAAAATTATCACTAAAACGATGTTCTACATTTATACCTGTAAATCGTTTTGTTTGCTGACCAAATATCGAGTTGTTTTCTGTTGAAACTTGTATTGGAGTGTTAGATGCTTTTAAACTTTCATCTAAAATATATACACGTCCTAATTGATAATTTACGGTATAATCTACACCTTCTACTAAAACTCTTCCTCCTGCTTGTACTCTTACTGATCCTCTTGGAACATTAAATCCGCCAATTGGTATTCCGTCTCCTCCAGACGATTTATAGCGACCTTTTATTAAGAATTTATTTTTTTGAGACTCGTCTAAAGCTGCTGTTTTTGTAGCCTTATATAATAAATCGTAAACGTATTTTTCTTGGTTTGGGTTGGTGTAGGTTTCATCTTCATAATCTGCTGCGTTATCTGCCTGATTACCATCATCGTCTAAAATATCAAATAAATAACGACCAAATGGTTCTACTTTTGTAAATACGATTTTACCATTTTGAGGTATTACTGTAATATTTGGCACAAAATCGAAGAAACCATCTCCGTTTGCTTGTGGATCGTTGTTAAAATTTAATCGATCAAAATTGAATAATCTTAGTAATGTTGTTTCTGGAATTGGAACATTTTCTGTAGACGGATTATTATCTGGATCGAATAACGGAAACGATGTTCCATCTACTGGTGTAATGTAGTTTAACGGAGCAGATTCGTTATAAAATATATTTAATTTAAAATCTTCTTGTGTTAATTGATATGCACCAGTATCGTAGATGTTTTTCATCATTAAATCCCAAATAGGTTGCGATACACTAGTTATACTACTTTTAAGTAATTTTAATATTAATGCATTGTTTGTTACACTGGTTACTTGTCCTTGAGAATTTGTATTTACATCTGTTGCTTCTAATCCATCGTTAGCAAATTCTCCTACTTGAAAAACTTGTCCGCCAACCGTATATTGGTAAGCTACTGCTAATACTTCGTCATTATTTAACCTTTGATTTAAAGAAATATACCCTAATTGAGTATTTAACGTATATTCTTGTCCTTCTATTAATTTTCTAGTATTTTCTTGTTTTGCATAATCAAACCCTTCATTAAATCCTGGAATTGTTATACCGTTTTGTACAGTAGCAATGTCTCTTACTGCGTTTGTAAGTTGAGATGTTGCTTGACCAATTATTGTTGGATCTAAACCGTTATTACCGTTGTCTGGATATGCATTTGGACCTTGATAAACAGCAACACCTGTATTTCCTATTTTAGAAGTTTCGGCTAAATCTTGGAATGCTACAATATTTCTTACATTTTCTGTAGAATTACTTCTGTTTGTAACCCAAACTTCTATTCTAGTTATTTGAATATTATTATTGATAAACGGGTAATTTTCTAACGCTTTATCATAATTATCTCTAAAATAATGCGATAAGAAAAAGTGCCTATTTTCATCATAATCTCTAATAAAAAACTCAAATTCGTCTAAAGTTCCTCCACCTTGTGCAACAACAGATCTTGTGTCTGATCTTTGGTCAGAGAATACACCAGTAATTGTTGTGTTACCAAATTTTAATTGGGTTTTTACACCAAATAAACTTTGTGCTCCAGAAATTAAAGAGCTGTTAATTGGCATGTTTACATTACCTACTTCTATTTTTTGAATTATATCATCTTCTGTAGGTGTATATTCTAATTTTATTAAGTTTTGAAAATCAAAAGTAGATTGTGTATCGTAATTAGCATTTACTTGCAATCTTGTACCTACTTTACCTAACATACTTAGACTTATACGTTGGTCAAAATCGAAGGTAAAGTTTCTTCTATTACGAGGTGAAAATGATGGATTATCTTGCTTTGTAAATAAAACACCTAAATCCATCTCTACAGATCCTTGAGGGATAAATTCTATTGTATTACCGCCAAATATACTTTCAAAAAAACCTGAGTTGACATAAAATTCAGGCAATAAATTTTTTTGAGCTTCTTCCGAGTTTTCTTTTTTTCCATCATATGCATCTATCTTTTCTTTGTAATAAGATTGCATATTTTCTTGGTCCACAATAGATTGATATTCTTGCGGAGTTAATATTACTGGATAATTAATATTAAATTGTCCAACAGACTCTGTATAAATATATCTATCTGTTACTGGATCATACGTATATTTAGAAACTATACTATTAGGATTAGGCATTTGCATTTGCCCTAAACTGTAACCTGTTTTTGTACTATCTGTAACAGTTTCTGGAGTTTCTTGAGCTACTATTACAATACTAAAAAGAAAGAAAAAGGTGGTTAGCAGATTAGATAGCGCAGATTTATAAAAACTATGTTGATTTGTATTCAAAATATATTATAAATTTTTTAATGCAAGTTTAATTATGGTTTCTACGTTAGCATCAGGTTGAGCTGCAACAATTTTATCTATAACTTTCTCTGCTTGCTTTTTAGCAAAACCTAAAACTTCTAAAGCAGATAACGCTTCTTCTTTATTGGTATTGCTTTCTTTAACAGAAACTTCGTCAATATCATAGATTTTAAGAATTTTATCTTTTAAATCTATAATTACACGTTGTGCTGTTTTAGCTCCTATACCTTTAATAGATTGAATTAGTGCTACGTCTTCTGTTGCTATACCTTCTCTAATCTGTTTTGGTGTTAGAGAAGACAACATTGTTCTTGCTGTATTTGCACCAATACCACTTACAGATATTAGTAACCTAAACAACTCTCTTTCTGCTTTAGAAGCAAAACCATATAGCGTATGTGCATCTTCTCTTACTTGAAGATGTGTATACAGTTTTAAGGCTTCTTGATCTGGAATTTGAGAGTAAGTATGCAACGAGATATTTAATATATAACCAACACCATTACAATCTATTATAACATCTGTAGGATTTTTTTCTACTAATTTACCTTGTATGTGTGTAATCATATATTTGCTGCTGTTAAACTTTCAAATGTAATAAAATTATCTGTACTATATATTACTTCTTATTTTTAAGGCTAACTTCTAATTTTTCCTTTTGTTGCGCATCTATTACAGCAATTGCAGCCATACTTACAATCTCGTCTACACTAGCATCTAATTGAAGGATATGTACTGGTTTTCTCATACCCATCATAATTGGACCTATAGAATCTGCTTTATTTAATTCTTTTAATAACTTATAAGTAATATTTGCTGCGTCTAGGTTTGGAAATATTAAAGCAT
Organism: Mesoflavibacter profundi; assembly: GCF_014764305.1. Taxonomy (NCBI): domain Bacteria; kingdom Pseudomonadati; phylum Bacteroidota; class Flavobacteriia; order Flavobacteriales; family Flavobacteriaceae; genus Mesoflavibacter; species Mesoflavibacter profundi. The sequence goes on along the minus strand of NZ_CP061703.1, from coordinate 1,676,161 downwards.
TTACTTTTTTACCTGCTAATTTAGAAAATGGGAAAATGTCTTGTAACATTTCGCTATTTAAAGCAAAATCTGTTTGTAATTCTCCATCCACAATTAAATCTGGATAAGAATTATGTAAATATTTTACAGCTTCTCTAACTTTTGAAGCTCTTTCGTTAGTTGAAGATCCAAAATTAGAATAAGACGTCATTGCCATTACAGGCTCTAAACCAAACATTTTCATCGTTTTTGCTGTCATTTGGGCAATTCTCGCTAAATCCTTAGCAGATGGATCTATGTTTATTGCCGTATCACTTAAAAACATTGGTCCACGTTGCGTCATCATTAGGTTTGTGGTAGCAAGTCTTGAAGATCCTGGTGCAAGACCAAATAATTCTAACATAGGCTTTACAACAGATGGATAGTTACGCGAATATCCTGTTATTAATGCATCTGCATCACCTTCGTTTACCATCATTGCTGCAAAATAATTACGCTCTCGCATAATTTTTTGAGCATTAAATAATGTTACTCCGCGACGTTTACGTTGTTCCCAATAGACTTTAGCATATCTGTTTTTATTTTCAAGTTGCTCGTCAGATTTTGGATCTATAATTGGGACTTCTGCATCAAATTCTATTTCTTCTTTTAACCTTTCAATCTCGTCTTGTCTTCCTAATAAAATTGGATGTGCTATACCTTCTTCATAAACAACTTGAGCCGCTTTTAAAACATCTAATTGATCTGCTTCTGCAAAAACTACACGCTTAGGATTAAGTTTTGCACGATTAAAAAGTAATCGCATTAACTTATTATCAGAGCCTAAACGTTGCATTAATTCGTCTTTATATTTTTCCCAATCTGTTATTGGCTCTTGCGCAACACCACTTTCTATTGCTGCTTTTGCTACAGCTGGTGGCACTTCTGAAATTAATCTTGGATCAAACGGTTTTGGGATAATGTAATCTTTTCCAAACGCTAATCGTGTTTCTCCGTATGCAATATTTACTTGTTCAGGAACTGGTTCTTTAGCTAAATCTGCAAGTGCTTTTACCGCAGCCATTTTCATCGCTTCGTTAATTTTTGTTGCACGAACATCTAATGCACCTCTAAAAATAAAAGGAAACCCTAATACGTTATTTACTTGGTTAGGATGATCGCTACGTCCTGTAGCCATAATTATATCTTCTCGAGTTGCAATTGCAACATCATAAGCTATTTCTGGATCAGGATTTGCCATAGCAAATACTATTGGGTTTTTAGCCATAGATTTTAACATATCTTGACTAACAATATCTGATGTAGATAAACCAATAAATACATCTGCATCTTGCATAGCTTGATCTAATGTATCTATTTTTCTGTGTGTAGCAAACTCGGCTTTTTGTGCTGTTAGATTATCTCTATCGTCTCTAATAACACCTTTACTATCTAACATGACAATATTCTCACGTTTTGCACCAAACGCTTGGTATAATCTTGTACATGATATTGCTGCTGCTCCTGCACCACTTACTACAATTTTTATTTCATCTATCTTTTTTTCTGCTAATTCTAATGCATTTAGTAAGGCTGCTGCTGATATAATTGCTGTTCCGTGTTGATCGTCATGCATTACAGGAATGTCTAATTCTTCTTTAAGACGACGTTCTATTTCAAAAGCTTCTGGAGCTTTAATATCTTCTAAATTTATACCTCCAAAAGTTGGTGCAATATTTTTTACGGTTTGTATAAATTCTTCTACATTTTTTGTATCTACTTCTATATCAAACACATCAATATCTGCGAAGATTTTAAATAACAGACCTTTACCTTCCATTACTGGTTTTGAAGCTTCTGGTCCTATATCTCCTAATCCTAATACAGCTGTACCATTAGAGATTACAGCTACTAAATTTCCTTTAGAAGTATATTTATAAGCGTTATTTTTATCTTTTTCGATTTCTAAACAAGGCTCTGCTACACCAGGAGAATATGCTAAAGATAAATCTCTTTGTGTGGCATATCGTTTTGTTGGTACAACTTTTATTTTCCCTGGAGTTGGCTTTGCATGATATACTAAAGCCTCACGACGTCTACTTTGTTTACTCATATGATATATAATTTTTTCGCTTTCGCGGAAAAGATATTTTTAATTTTAAATGAAATACAAATGTAACAATACTAAAACGTTTTTAAACTAGTCTTTTAAAAAATTGATGTTTCGATTTAATCCTGAAAGTTTTGTTCTTTTTACTGCAGATTTTTTAAAAATCTTCCTGAATGTGTCTTCTGTAATTTCATCCCAATCTTTTTTTGTCATTGATAATAAATCAGGATGTGGATTAAATAATGGTTCTGAATGTGGTTTACTAAACCTATTCCATGGACAAACATCTTGACAAACATCACAACCAAACATCCAATCGTCAAACTTGTTTTTCATTGTAGAAGGTAATTCTTCTTTTAATTCTATAGTAAAGTAACTTATACATTTACTTCCATCTACTACGTAAGGTTGTACAATTGCTTGCGTTGGACATGCGTCTATACATGCAGTACATGTCCCACAATGGTCTGTTGTTGGATTATCGTAATCTAAATCTAGATCTATTATAAGTTCTGCTATAAAATAAAAGCTTCCTGTTTGTTTACTTAATAAATTACTGTGCTTACCTATCCAACCTAATCCGCTTTTTGCAGCCCAAGCTTTATCTAATACTGGTGCAGAATCTACAAAAGCACGTCCGTTTACATCTCCTATGTTTTCTTTTATAAATTGTAACAACTGCTTAAGTTTATCTTTTATTACAAAATGATAATCTGTACCGTATGCGTATTTAGATAACTTGTAACTGTCTTCTGTTTGTGTTTGGTCTGGATAGTAATTTAGCAATAAAGAGATAACACTTTTAGAATCTTCTACTAATTTGGTTGGATCTAATCGTTTATCAAAATGGTTTTCCATATACTGCATTTTTCCATGCATATTATTGTTTAACCATTGTTCTAACCTTGGCGCTTCTTCATCTAAAAATTGTGCTTTACTTATACCACAAGACAAAAAACCTAATCGTTTTGCCTCTTCTTTTATTAATCTAGTATGTTTAGATGTATTATTTATCAAACGTAATTACCTTTCTATAAAGTTAACAAATGCATTTTTAGGCTTTAATGTTATTAATGGTAATATTTCAATTTGATCAAATTTAGGTTCGATTTTATAAGTTTTAACTAAGTGATTTATTGCTAAAATTATTTCATATATCGCAAAATTATTACCTATACACTTTCTTGGTCCAGCGCCAAAAGGGAAATAAAATGAAGAAAACGGTCTACTTCCATCTTTAAAACGTGTTGGTGAAAATGTATTTGGTTTATCCCATAATTTAGGATGGCGATGTATTTCGAATATAGAAAACAACAAATTAGACCCTTTTTTAAAACTGTAAGTTTTAAATTTATCTGCTTCAATATTTACACGATCAATAAAGTAAACTGGCGGATATAATCGCATTGCTTCTTCTATAACTTGTTGACAAATTGTAGAATTAGCTATTACAGACATTAAATTATCTTGATCTTCATTTTTTTTAATCTCTTCATAAATTTGCTCTTGCCAGTTTGGATGCTTAGCTAGCAATTGAACAATAAATGTAAGTGCATTAGATGTGGTTTCGTGACCTGCAGTGAATAGAATTAAAATTTCATCTAAAAGCTGTTGTTCTTCCATTGATGATCCATCTTCATAAGTCGCAGATAAAAGCATATCTAATAAATCATTATAAACTGTATTAGAATTTAGTCTATCCTTAACTATATCTCTTAAAATTTGTCTTGCTTCTAAGGATAAATTAAGATGATTTTTTAAAGTACCACTCAACTTAAACCACCATCCAAGATACGGTTGTCTAAGTTCTTTAACCAGCATTTTTTGCTCTGCTTCAGTAATGTATTGCAGTCTATTAATTTGATCTTGATTAGCAGCATCGCTAAATAGGGACTTTACGACTATATTAAATGCTAAATCATTAAATGCCGGAAATACATCTGTTGTTTGATTTACAGAAAATGCTTGATACTGATCTTCTATTGTATCTTGAATTGTTTGAAGCAACAATTCTATTTGTTTTTTATGAAAAGCAGGTTGAATTAGTCTACGTTGCGTTTTCCAGTGTTCGCCTTCTGCAGTTAACAAACCATTACCAACGTATTTTGCCAAATCTTGTGTTTGAATTTTGGACTTTGTATAGTTTCGGTTGTTTTTTTGAAGGACATATTCTGCTAACTCAGCATCTCTACAAAAATAGATGTATTTATTAAATCCTATTTTAAGTTTAAATAGGTCACCATGTTTTTCAAAATTAGATTTATGAAAAGGAAGCGGATTTTTTAAAATTTGAAACGAATGTTTTATGAAATGAAACAACGAAACTTCAGGTATGCTATTGTTATCTTCCATACATTTTAACTAGAATAATCCTCCTTGTATTGGTCCTTTAATTTTTCCAAGGTGTTTATATGCTAACTCTGTAACTTCTCTTCCTCGTGGTGTACGAATAATGAAACCTTGCTGAATTAAGAATGGCTCATAAACTTCTTCAATAGTTTCTGCACTTTCACTTACAGCAGTTGCAATAGTAGTTATACCTACTGGTCCGCCTTTAAATTTATCAATAATAGTAGAAAGGATGCGATTATCCATTTCATCTAAACCATAGGCATCAACATTTAAAGCCTCTAAAGCATACTTTGCAATTTTAATATCTATTGCACCGTTACCTTTTATTTGTGCAAAATCTCTAACTCTACGTAACAAAGCATTAGCAATTCTAGGTGTACCACGACTTCTACCAGCAACTTCTATTGCGGCTTCCATAGAGATTGGTACATTTAATATATCTGCACTTCTTTGAATAATTGTAGTAAGTAATTCGGTACTATAATATTGCAGCCTACTTTGAATACCAAAACGAGCACGCATTGGTGCTGTAAGTAATCCTGAACGAGTAGTTGCGCCAACTAAAGTAAATGGGTTAAGATTAATTTGAACAGTTCTGGCGTTAGGACCAGATTCTATCATAATATCAATCTTATAATCTTCCATAGCAGAATAAAGATATTCTTCTACAATTGGGCTTAATCTATGTATTTCATCAATAAAAAGAACATCTCTTTCATCTAAATTAGTTAGAAGTCCTGCAAGATCGCCTGGTTTATCTAATACTGGTCCAGAAGTAATCTTAATGCTAACTCCTAATTCATTGGCTAAAATATTAGCTAATGTCGTTTTTCCTAAACCTGGAGGACCATGAAATAAAGTGTGATCTAAAGCTTCTGAGCGTTGATTAGCTGCTTGAACAAAAACTTGAAGATTTTCTAAAACTTGATCTTGACCTGTAAAATCATTAAAATTTAAGGGTCTAAGTGTTTTTTCTATATCAAATTCTTCCGAAGAAAAATTATCGTTTGTAGGATCTAAATGTTCATTCATCTTAAAACAAAGATAAAGAAAAAGCCTTTCTGTTAGGAAAGGCTTTTAAATATTTTAAAAGAAAATAATTAGTGTTGTAACTCTTCTTCTCCATCTTTTAATGGAATGTCTTGAGGTACAAAATCATCTTCGTGTCCCGGTTTACTATAATCATAAGCCCATCTGTGAACTGTTGGTATTTCACCAGGCCAGTTACCGTGAATGTGCTCTACTGGAGTAGTCCATTCTAGTGTATTAGATTTCCAAGGGTTTTGTTCTGCTCTTTTTCCGTAGAAAATACTAGAGAAGAAGTTATAGAAAAATACGATTTGGAATGCTCCTCCTACTAATGCAAATACTGTAATTACAACATTAACATTAGATAAATCGTCAAATAAAGGAAATGCACTATTTGTATAATAACGTCTTGGTAATCCAGCCATACCTATAAAATGCATTGGGAAGAATACACCGTAAGCACATACTGCTGTTACCCAAAAGTGAACATATCCTAAATTCTTGTTCATCATTCTTCCAAACATTTTAGGAAACCAGTGGTAAACACCAGCAAAGAAACCGTATAATGCAGATATACCCATTACTAAGTGGAAGTGAGCTACTACGAAGTATGTATCGTGTACATTAATGTCTAATGCACTATCACCTAATATGATACCAGTTAATCCTCCTGTAATGAAAGTTGAAACTAATCCTATAGAGAATAACATCGCAGGGTTAAGTTGCAAGTTACCTTTCCATAATGTTGTAATATAATTAAAAGCTTTAACCGCAGAAGGAATAGCAATTAATAACGTTGTGAAAGTAAATACAGATCCTAAGAAAGGATTCATACCAGATACAAACATGTGGTGACCCCAAACTATTGTAGAAAGGAATGCAATTGCTAATACTGAAGCGATCATTGCACGGTAACCAAAAATAGGTTTACGTGAGTTAGTCGCAATAATTTCTGAAGTTATACCTAAAGCTGGTAATAATACAATGTATACTTCTGGATGACCTAAGAACCAAAATAAATGTTCAAATAATACTGGTGATCCACCTTGGTAATGTAATACTTCTCCTTGTATAAAAATATCTGATAAGAAGAATGATGTTCCAAAACTTCTATCCATAATCAACAATAAAGCTGCTGATAATAATACTGGGAATGAAACGATACCAATTATAGCTGTTACAAAAAATGTCCAAATTGTTAAAGGTAATCTTGTCATAGACATACCTTTTGTACGTAAGTTTAATACAGTTACAACATAGTTAAGAGATCCTAAAGCAGAAGATGCAATAAATATAGCCATAGATGTTAACCATAATGTCATACCCATTCCTGATCCACCTTGCGCCATAGGTAAAGCACTTAATGGTGGATAAATTGTCCAACCTGCTGCTGCTGGTCCAGCCTCAACAAAAAATGAAGCAACCATTATTACACATGAAACAAAAAACAACCAATAAGATACCATATTAAGGAATCCTGAAGCCATATCTCTTGCTCCAATTTGTAATGGAATTAATAAATTACTAAACGTACCTGATAGTCCTGCTGTTAATACGAAGAATACCATTATAGTACCGTGAATTGTCACTAACGCTAAATAGATATCTGCGCTCATAACACCATCTGGAGCCCATTTACCTAAAAATGTCTCTAAAAAAGCATTTGGTTCTCCTGGCCATGCGATTTGAATACGCATCATTAAGGACATTAAAACACCTACAACACCCATAATTAGTCCAGTAATTAAATACTGCTTTGCGATCATTTTATGATCTTGACTAAAAATATATTTTGTTATAAAGGTCTCTTTATGGTGATGACCGTGATCGTCATGAGCATGTGCTTCTACGTGTGCTGACATATCTAAATATCTTTTCTTAAATTAAAATTTTCTTTTTCTTTATTACAAATTTAACGAATTTTCGAACACTTTTTGTTCTTTCATCCAAGCGTCAAATTCTTCTTGAGTTTCTACGACTATCTTCATTTGCATGTTGTAGTGAGATGTTCCGCAGATTTTATTACATAATAATAAGAAATCAAACTCATAAGGTTCTAAAGCTTCTTCACCTTTAGCGATTAACTCTTGACTATTTTGAGTTCTTATTTTATTAATATTTGCAACTTTGTCTTTGATTTCTGGTAATTCACGCATCTCTTCTGTAGTTTTAGTTGGCGTGAAACTGAATTGTGTAATCATTCCTGGTACACAGTTCATTTGAGCTCTAAAGTGAGGCATGTAAGCCGAGTGTAAAACGTCTTGAGAACGCATTTTGAATAATACTGGCTTTCCTACTGGTAAGTGTAATTCTGTAACGATTACATCGTCTTTTGCATTAGGATCAGACTCATCAACTCCAAGGATATTTGCTTTATCTAAATCAATTAATCTAACGTTGGCTTTACCTAAAGCGTTGTCTTGACCTGCATAACGTGCTTTCCAGTTAAATTGTTGAGCGTAAAGTTCAACAACCATTGGATCAGACTCTTCATCAACGTTCATAATACTTGTCCAAGTGAATAAACCTTGAATTATTAATCCTGCTAAAACGATTACTGGAATAATTGTCCAAATTGCTTCTAATTTATTATTATCTGCAAAGAATAAAGCTTTTCTCCCTTTTTGACCACGGTATTTAAATGCGAAGTAGTGTAAAAGAAACTGAGTTATAGTTTGAACAAAGAAAATTACTAAAAGTGAAATTATCATTAATCGATCTACACTTGGTCCATGTTCTGAAGCAGAGTTAGATAATAATGGTAAATCTCCATATTTTATAAGACATACTATAGTTATTACATAGATGAAGATTAAAAATCCTATCATTAGATAACCGTTTACTTTGTTGTCGTTATCATTAGCGATTTGGTTATTTACATTTGATTTTCCTGTTTGAGTTAAATCAAATATTTTAACCATTTGCCAAATGGCAACAAAGATAAATACTAAAACTAAAATTGATAATAAAGCCGTCATTGTTGTCGTTCTTCTTTACTTATTTTATTAATAATGGAAATGTTCACTTTCTTTTACAAAAGGATTTCCTTTCGCTTTTAATGGTGCTTTTGAAATTGCATAGAATACAAATAGTATAAACAATCCAGCAAATAATAATATTGCACTAATTTCTGGAACTCCTATAAACCATCTGTCACCTACTGTAGCTGGCATTATCATATTGAATATATCTAAATAATGTCCTGCTAAAATCACTATACCTGCCATAACAACAAACCAAGGAATTCTCTTATAATCGCTATTCATTAATAGTAATAATGGGAATAAGAAATTCATTGCAACCATACCGAAGAATGGTAATCTATAATCTTCAATTCTAGTAACGAAGTAAGTTACTTCTTCAGGTATGTTAGAATACCAGATTAACATGAATTGAGAGAACCATAAGTATGTCCAAAAGATACTGATACCAAACATGAATTTAGCTAAATCATGGATATGACTATCATTTACTTCTGGAAGTAATCCTTTTGATTTTAAATAGATAGTTATTAAAGCAATAACTGTAATACCACTTACAAACATACTAGCAAAAACGTACCAACCAAATAATGTTGAGAACCAGTGAGGATCAACACTCATTATCCAATCCCATGACATCATAGATTCTGAGTAAATAAAGAATACTAAGAATCCAGCAGCTATACGAAAAGATTTTTTAAAGTTACTATTATCTCCAGCTTGAGCTTCGTCTTGTGCTAAAGAAAATTTGCGAGCGAAGAAACGGTAAATACTCCATCCAGCTATAAAAATAACTCCTCTTATTAAAAACCCAGTTGAATTTAACCAACCTGATTTTCCGTCTACTAACTTATCATAGTGTTCACTTTCTGGGTTAACCATATCTGGATTCATCCAAACAAAAATGTGATCTCCTGCGAATAAAGCTATAGCTAAAACTATGATTGCACCTGGTAATAAATAATATGTTATTCCTTCCATTACTCTGAATAACAATGGAGACCAACCAGCTTGTGCTGCAAATTGTATTGCATAAAAAGCTAATACACCTAAAGCAATCATCATAAAAAAGAATGCTGCTACATATAATGCAGAATATGGTCTATTATGTATTTGATGCATTACATGCTCTGCATGCGCATCATCATGACCAACATTTGCATGATGATCGTTTGTTGCAGTTTCAGCATGATGTGCATCTGTTGAGTGTGCGTTAGAAACATCATGAGCATCTGTTTCATGACTATCGCCATGTCCACCATGACTTGCTTCTGCTGCTATCATTTCTTTTACTTCGTCTAATGATTTATGAGAACTCATAAAACCATAAGCAACTCCTAAAAGTCCTAAAACAATTAAGATACCAGCAAAAATCTTTAGTCTATTTGAAAATGTGTACATATCTATATATAAACTTTATCTTGATCTTATTTTTCTAATTCTGCTTTTAAGTTTAGTACGTAAGCAACTACTTGCCAACGCTCTTCTTCATTAAGCTGATTTGCGTAACTACCCATTGCGTTCTTACCATAGTAAATCACGTGATAAATGCTGCCAGCATTAATTGCTCTACCAGCATCATCGTAACTTGGTACACCAAGGATTTTTTCTCTTTTAACTAATTGTCCTTGACCTTTTCCTTTTGTACCGTGACAAATACCACAATAAATATTGTAAAGTTCTTTACCTCTATTTAAATCTATTTGAGTTGAGTCTAAAGGACTAGTTAATTGAGCTTTTGCTAAATTATACCCTTCTGTATCTGAAGCATAGTCAAAAGGCATATATCCTCTTGGTATTGTTCCTTCTGCTGGTAATTGTCCTTCTTTACCATTTTGAAAAGCAGCAGATTCTTGATACGTTTCGTAAGCTAAAGACTCGTACATGTTTGGCATGTACTCATAATTAGGTCTTGATTTTTTATTACAAGAGACAAACGAAATTGCTACTAAGGCTACTAATGTTATTTTAATTAAATGTTTCATTGTATCTAATTAGTGTGCTTTATCAACTATGTTAATTTCTACTGCTCCAGTTTCAGCTAACAAGTTTTGTAATTCATTTTCATTACCATGAACAGGAATTTCCATTAAAAAATGATCATCTGTTGTTCTTGGATCTGGGTTTTCGGCTTTCTTAAAAGGCCACATTCTACTTCTTAAGTAAAAAGTAATTACCATTAAGTGAGCAGCAAAAAATACTGTAAGCTCAAACATAATTGGAACAAATGCTGGCATGTTTTCTAGAAAACTAAAACTTGGTTTTCCACCTATATCTTGTGGCCAATCTTGAATCATGATAAAATTCATCATCAAAACAGCAACAGATAATCCAACACAACCATATAAGAAAGCAGTTATTGCGATTCTTGTTGGCGCAAGTCCCATAGCTTTATCTAGTCCATGTACAGGAAATGGTGTGTAAATTTCTTCTATATGATGCTTTGCAGTTTTAACTTTTTTAACTGCATTCATTAACACATCATCATCGTTATAAATAGCGTGAATTACTTTTGAAGATTCCATATGCTACTTTTAGTTTATTAAGTTTTTAGCTTGACCTGACCAATCATCTCTTTCGGCTCTTCCTGGGAAAGAACCTGTGATTTCGTCTAATAAGTCATATTCTTTTTTAGACATTTTACTTACTTGTAAATAAGTATAAATACCTAAACTATTTAATACTTCTTCCATTTTTGGTCCAATACCGTTGATTTTCTTTAAATCATCAGCTGTTTGTGTATTAGGATCAAAAGTTCCTAAACCTGATAAAAGGTTATTTACTTTTTCAGTATTTTCAGGTTTTGGTAAAGGTTTTGGTGCTTCATTAGCTGTAAGTTTATCTGTGTAAACTGATGTTCTTGCATCTGAACCTGTTCCAACTAAACTATCACCTCTTTCTCTAATATTTTTATAACGCTGTCCTGAAGACTTTAAAATAGTCTTAACTTCGGCTTGTGCAATTACAGGGAAAGTTCTTGAGTATAATAAGAATAATACGAAGAAGAAACCGATTGTACCGATAAAAATACCTATATCAACAAAAGTTGGTGAGAACATCGTCCAAGAAGAAGGTAAATAATCACGGTGTAATGATGTAACAATAATTACAAAACGCTCAAACCACATTCCGATATTTACAACAATAGAAATAAAGAAAGAGAACATAATACTTGTACGTAATTTTTTAAACCACATAAATTGAGGTGAAAATACATTACAAGACATCATTGCCCAATATGCCCAAGCATAAGGTCCAGTTGCTCTGTTTAAAAATGCATATTGTTCAAATTCTACACCAGAGTACCAAGCTACAAAAAGCTCAGTAATATATGCTACACCAACTATAGAACCAGTAATCATGATTACTATGTTCATTAATTCGATATGCTGTACAGTGATATAATCTTCCATGTTACACACTTTTCTCATGATAATAAGAAGTGTATTTACCATCGCGAAACCAGAGAAAATAGCTCCGGCAACAAAATATGGTGGGAAAATAGTAGTATGCCAACCTGGTATTACAGATGTAGCGAAGTCAAAAGATACAATTGTATGTACAGAAAGTACTAATGGTGTAGCTAATCCTGCTAATACAAGAGAAACTTCTTCAAAACGTTGCCAATCTTTTGCTCTACCAGACCATCCAAAACTTAAAAGGCTGTATATTTTTTTCTGAAATGGTTTGATCGCTCTATCACGTAACATTGCAAAATCTGGTAATAAACCTGTCCACCAGAAAACTAATGATACAGATAAATAAGTAGAAATTGCAAATACATCCCAAAGTAATGGTGAATTAAAGTTTACCCACAAAGATCCAAATTGGTTTGGTATTGGTAGTACCCAATATGCTAACCAAGGACGACCCATGTGAATAATTGGGAATAATCCTGCTTGAACAACAGAGAATATTGTCATAGCTTCTGCAGAACGGTTAATTGCCATTCTCCATTTTTGACGGAATAATAAAAGTACTGCAGAAATTAGTGTTCCTGCGTGACCAATACCAACCCACCAAACGAAGTTAGTAATATCCCAAGCCCAGTTAACTGTTCTGTTTAATCCCCAAGTTCCGATACCTGTTGAAACGGTATAAATAATACAACCTATTCCCCAAAGGAAAGCTACAAGAGCAATTGAAAAAACAATCCACCATTGTTTATTAGCTTTACCTTCTACAGGAGCTGCGATATCTACAGTTACATCGTGGTAAGATTTCTCACCGGTAACTAGAGGTCTTCTAATAGGTGCTTCGTAATGAGACGCCATAATCCTTATATAAGTGTTTCTTAATTAATTTATGATTCTTTTGTATTTCTTACTTTCACGTGGTACATCACATTTGGTTTTGTTCCAACACTTTCAAGTAAGTGATACATTCTATTATCTTCAGTAAGCTTTGCTACTTTACTTTCTTTATCATTGATATCTCCAAATATCATTGCTCCACTACTACAAGCTGCAGAACAAGCAGTTTGGAATTCGCCATCTTTGATTTCTCTTCCTTCTCTTTTAGCATCAAGGATAGTTTTTTGTGTCATTTGGATACACATAGAACATTTTTCCATCACGCCACGAGAACGCACAGTCACATCAGGATTAATTACCATACGACCTAAATCGTTATTCATGTGGTAATCAAACTCATCGTTTCCATTGTATAAGAACCAGTTAAAACGACGAACTTTGTATGGACAGTTATTTGCACAATATCTTGTACCTACACAACGGTTATAAGCCATGTGATTTTGACCTTGTCTACCATGTGCTGTTGCAGCTACTGGACAAACAGTCTCACAAGGCGCATGGTTACAGTGCTGACACATTACTGGTTGGAATGCTACTTGAGGGTTATCTGCAGGATCTTCTAATTCTCCAAATCCACCTAAAGATCCATTATCACCAAATAGACCAGAGAAACCTTCTTTTTTAGCATCATCTTGAGCAAATGTATCCTCTGATGAATAATATCTATCAATACGTAACCAGTGCATATCACGACTACGTCTAATTTCTTCTTTACCTACTACAGGAACATTATTTTCAGCATGACAAGCGATAACACAAGCTCCACATCCTGTACAAGCATTTAAATCTATAGAAAGATTAAAATGATGTCCTATACTTCTATCAAACTCATCCCAAAGATCTACATCTGGTGATGTAACAGGTGTTTCCTCGTGATTTAAAGATACTTCTGGGATTGGGTTCCAATAATGTTTATCTTTTGTATTAAACACTTCAAGAGTTGTTTCTCTAATAATGTCACCACGACCCATTAAAGTGTTTTGTAATTGTAAACAAGCAAATTCATGCATACCTGTAGCAGCTTCTACTGTTACATTTTGTACATTATTAAAGTCTTTATATAATGGGTAAGCATTAACACCTGTTTGCATTTCTTCTTTTAATCCTGCTGTTCTACCATAACCAAATGATAAACCAACAGTACCTTTTGCTTGACCTGGCTGTATAATTACAGGAATAGTTAGACTTAGCCCATTAGCTTTTACAGTAGCATAACTACCATTTAAAGCTCCTGTTGCTTCGTGTTCGTTAACTAATCCCCAAGCTTTTGCATCTGACTTAGATACGGTAAGGTAGTTATCCCAAGATGTTCTTGAAATTGGATCTGGGAATTCTTGTAACCAAGGGTTATTAGCTTGTTGTCCATCACCCATACCAGTTTTAGTATATAAAACTAACTCTGTACCGTTTGATTTAGCAGAAGAAGCTAAAGCTCTTGCTGCGTTGCTTGAAGGTGTTTCGTCTTGTTCAATTTCTTCTGTAACTTCAGGAGTTGCTTCTGCAACAGAACTTACAAATACACCATCATGTAAAGCTTTATTAAAAGAACTACCTCCTAATACGTTTGCAGTCCATGTTGACTTAATGTAATCATTAAGAGTAGAACTATTACCGTTCCATTTTAAAAGAGCTTCTTGAAATTGTCTTGTATCAAATAAAGGTCTAATTGTTGGTTGCATTAAACCAAAATGACCTTTTTTAAACTCTACATCTCCCCAAGACTCTAAGTAATGAGGTGCAGCAGCTATATATTGAGAAACACTTGCAGTTTCATCTTCTTTCATTGTAAAATATACTGAAAGATCAATGTTTTTTATTGCTTCTTCAAATTCTTTTGCATTTGGTAATGTATACATTGGGTTTACACCACTCATGATTACAGCTCCTACTTTACCAGATTTCATATCTGATATTAAAGTTTGAACTGCAGACACATTACCTTGACGTGTTTTTATTGGAGTGCTAGAATCAAACGCCTTACTTTGTAAAGCTTCGTTTATTTCTAATACAACAGTTTGAGCGTTTACATCTTGTAATCCAGAAACTACAACTCCGTTACTTCCTGCTCTTTTTAATTGAGATGCTGCTTGCTGTACTGCTTCTTTAACCTGAGCTGGTAAAGCATTAGCATTAACAGATCCTCCAACAATTAAACTATGTAATTGCGCTAAAACTAATTTTTGATTAGTTGGTGTTACAGGTACACGCTTATCTGCATTTGCACCAGTTAGAGACATATTAGCTTCAAATTGAATATGTCTTGACATTTTTCCTTCAGTAGGAATACGTCCTTTAGCGTAACCTGAATCAAATCCTCCGCCTTGCCAATCACCTAAGAAATCTGCACCAACAGAAACTATTGTCATTGCTTTAGAGAAATCGTAACTAGCTAAGCCTCTTTCTCTATATTTAGCTTGGAACGCATCTAATGCAGCTGATTCTGAAACAGCATCATAAACTACATGATTTACATTTCCGTAATTTTCAGCAAATTCACTAACTAACTTAGACGTTGTTGGACTTGAATATGTTTGAGTCAATAAAGCAATTTGCTTTCCTGACGATTTTATTTCGTTTAATTTTTTTGTTGTTTCAGCATCAAATTGAGACCAAGAAATATTGCTATCTCCTTTTTTAGGTCCTTGAACTCTTAAGCTATCGTATAAATCTAAAACAGATGCATTAACTCTTGCATTAGCACTACCGTGTGTAGGCGCTAAATTGTTATTTTCTATTTTTATTGGACGACCTTCGCGAGTTTTTACTAAAACACTAGCATAATCAAAACCGTTTGCAATTACAGTTGCATAATAATTAGCAACACCAGGAATAATTGTTTCTGGCTGCACTACATAAGGAATTGATTTTACAACTGGTCCTTCGCAAGCCGCCAATGAAGCTGCAGCTGTACTAAAACCAACATACTTTAAGAAATCACGACGTGTTGTTGAAGATTTCTCTAATGTATCCTTATCACCTAAGAACTCATCAGTAGGAATTTCTTGAACAAATTCGTTTTGTTTTAGCGTCTCAACAATAGAGCTATTATCGTTTAGCTCCTCAACACTTTTCCAGTATTTCTTGTTTGATGACATATTATATATAGAATTTATTTCTTATTAATTTTTAATAGTGACATTTACCACACTCAAGTCCACCCATTTGTGCAGCGGTTAGGTTTTCTACACCATACTTCTTAGCAAGTTGCTCATGAATCTTAGTGTAATACCCGTTGTCTTTAACTTTTACGTTTGTCTCTCTATGACAGTTAATACACCAACCCATTGTTAAAGGCGCATGTTGATACATAATCTCCATTTCTTCTACTGGACCGTGACATGTTTGACACTCTACACCAGCAACAGTTACGTGTTGCGAGTGATTAAAGTATGCAAAATCTGGTAAATTATGAATTCTAATCCATTTTACTGGTGATGTTTCTCCTGTATACTTTTGTTCAGCGTCATCCCAACCTACAGCTGCATATAACTTTTTAATTTCTGCATTGTAGTCTACACCATACTCTGCTAAACCTTCTTGTTGTGTTTCTGGAGCTACTTCATAAATTGATTTATGACAATTCATACAAACATTTAATGAAGGTATCCCAGAATGTTTACTTACTCTAGCAGAAGAGTGACAATATTTACAATCTATACCATTTTCTCCTGCATGGATACGGTGTGAATAATGAATTGGTTGTACTGGCTCGTAACCTTGATTAACACCAACTTGCATTAAAAATCCGTAAACAAAATATGCACTAGCTAATAATAAGATAATAACAGACACTAACACTAAGAACTGATTTTGAACAAAAGCTTTCCAAATTGGCGTACGTTTTGTTTTTTCTAAATCAACACCTTTTGCTTCTGCAAAACGACGTAATGTTTGGTTTACTAAAAATAATGCTATAGCTAATAAAGCAAATAATAATCCTAAAGCTCCTAAAATAATCTCGTTAGAAATACCACTTCCAGAAGTTTGACCAGCTTGACCTTCAGTTCCTGGAACTGGAGGTGGTGGCGGAGTAGCTTCTGTAGCTGTGTAAGCTAAAATATTATCTATATCTGCATTTGAAAGCTGAGGAAATGGTGTCATTGCTGCTCCACCATACTCATTATAGATTTTATTAGCATAAGCATCTCCAGATTTAATTAAAGCCGGACTGTTTTTAATCCATGCATATAACCATTCTCTATCTAACCCTTCAGATTCTGCTAAACGCTCTTCTACATTACGTAATGCAGGACCAGTCATTTTCTTATCTAGCTTATGACAAGCCGCACAATTTGCATTAAATAAAGATTTTCCTGCTACAGGATCGCCGCTTTGAGCGAATAAGGAAGTAGAAAAAGTTAGTAAAAAAATTAAGCTTAAACGAAGAAAGTTATTGCCTAACTTACGGTGAATCACCTGTTTCATATTATATATTGAATTTACTTCTTGACTTTGGTATGATTTTTTCATCTATATTTTAAAAACACAGTTATAAAATATGCTATGCAAAAGTAATATTTAAAGTCGATTTTAGAAATGTTAGCGAAGTGTTAATTGGTAATTTAGAGTAATTCTAAATAATAAAACTACCAATATTTAAGTTTAATAAATTTACATTTGTACTAAATAACAATAATATGAACAAAACAAGTCCCTCTTTTTTTTATATGGTCTTAACTGGTTTATTGATGTTTACATCTTTATCCTTTGCACAAAACGGATCATTAACACTTAATGAAGACCCTGAATTATCACAGGTTATTGAGCTTAAAAAAGCGATAAACAAAGAAGAAAGTGATTCTAACAATTATAAGATCCAAATATACTCTGGATCGTTATCTAATGCTGAATCTACAAAATCGAAATTTAATTCTAGTGTTGGAAAATGGTCTAGTCAATTGGTTTATGAAACACCAAATTATAAAGTTTGGGTTGGAAGTTTTAGATCAAGATTAGAGGCTGATAGAGCTTTAATTGAAATCCATAAAAAATTTCCTTCAGCATTTATTTTTAAACCTAAAAAAGAAAAAGAATAACGCAAATAGTCTTTAAAAGAAAAAGCGATTCAGTTAAGTTTGAATCGCTTTTTTTATATCATGAAATTAAATTTTATTTTAATTTCTTCTTTACTTCTACTTCATGGAATGCTTCTATTACATCTCCAATTTGTATATCGTTGTAGTTTTTAATCTGAAGTCCACAATCGTATCCTTTAGAAACTTCTTTTACATCGTCTTTAAAGCGTTTTAAAGAGGCTAATTCTCCTGTATGTACTACTACTCCATCTCTAATAATTCTAACTTGAGATGATCTAAGTATTTTACCATTTGTTACCATACAACCAGCAATAGTACCTACTTTAGACACTTTAAATAGTTCTCTAATTTCTACAGTACCTGTTACCTCTTCTTTTACTTCTGGAGATAACATTCCTTCCATTGCATCTTTAAGATCGTTAATTGCGTCGTAGATGATAGAGTATGTTCTAATATCTACTTCTTCTTGATCTGCAATTGTTCTTGCATTACCTACTGGCCTTACGTTAAATCCAATAATTATGGCATCTGAAGCTGATGCTAATAACACATCACTTTCTGTAATTGCTCCTACACCTTTATGTAAGATTTTAACTTGAATTTCTTCAGTAGATAATTTCTGGAACGAATCTGTTAATGCTTCTACCGAACCATCTACGTCTCCTTTTAGGATAATATTTAATTCTTTGAAAGTACCTAATGCTATACGACGTCCAATCTCGTCTAGAGTTAAAGTTTTTGTTGTTCTAACATCTTGCTCACGTTGTAATTGCATACGCTTATTAGCAATTTGTTTTGCTTCACGTTCATCTTCAAAGACATTAAACTTATCACCTGCTTGTGGTGCACCATCTAATCCTAAGATTGAAACTGGAGTTGATGGACCAGCTTCGGTTACATCATGACCACGTTCGTCATGCATTGCTTTTATTTTACCACTATGCTTACCTGCTAATACATAATCACCAATTTTAAGTGTTCCTGCTTGAACAAGGACTGTAGCTACATAACCACGACCTTTATCTAAGAACGCTTCTACTATAGTACCTACAGCTGGTTTATTTGGATTAGCTTTAAGCTCTAATAATTCTGCTTCAAGCAATACTTTTTCTAATAAGTCTTTAACACCTGTACCTACTTTTGCTGAGATATCGTGAGATTGAATTTTTCCTCCCCAATCTTCAACTAGTAAATTCATGTTTGCTAAACCTTCTTTAATACGATCTGGATTAGCTGTTGGCTTATCTATTTTGTTTATAGCAAATACTATTGGTACTCCTGCTGCTTGTGCATGCGCGATTGCTTCTTTTGTCTGAGGCATTATATCGTCATCCGCAGCTGCTACAATTATTGCAATATCTGTTACTTGAGCTCCACGAGCACGCATTGCTGTAAAGGCTTCGTGACCTGGTGTATCTAAAAATGCTATTTTTTGACCATTATCTAGCTCTACACTATATGCTCCAATATGCTGTGTGATTCCTCCAGATTCTCCAGCAATTACGTTTTCTTTACGTATGTAATCTAAAAGTGAAGTTTTACCATGATCTACGTGTCCCATTACAGTTACGATAGGTGCACGAGGTTTTAAATCTTCTGGTTTATCTTGTACTTCTTCTATAGATTCTTCTATATCTGCAGTTACAAATTCTACTTCATAACCAAACTCTTCTGCAACAATTGTTAAGGTCTCGGCATCTAAACGTTGGTTCATTGTAACCATCATTCCTAAAGACATACATGCTGAAATAACTGAAGTTACTGGTACATCCATCATAGTTGCAACTTCACTTGCTGTAACAAACTCTGTTACTTTAAGGACTTTACTTTCTGCAGCTTCTGCTTGTAAGTCTTTTTCGGTTTGCTCTCTATGTTGTTCTCTTTTCTCTCTTCTATATTTAGCTCCTTTACCTTTATTAGATTTACCTTGTAGTTTTTCTAAGGTTTCTCTAATTTGTCTTTGTACTTCTTCTTCGCTTGGCTCTTCTTTAACTGGTGCACTTTTACGTCCACCTTTTTTACCTTTAAATCTATTGTCTTTTCCTCTATTGTTATTGTTATTATTGTTGTTTGAGGAATTGTTATCTCCTGGTTTAGAGATACGACGACGTTTTTTCTTATTAGCGTTGTCTCCTGACGCTGTTTTTTTATCGTCTTTTTTCTTTTTAGGCTTTTTAAACTGAGATAAGTCTATTTTTTCTCCAGCTATTTTAGGTCCTGTTAACTTTTTGTATTGAGTTTTTAGGGTTTCTTCAACTGGCTCTGAAGGTTTTTCTTCTTGAGGTTTTTTCTCTTCCTTTTTAGGCGCATCTTGTTTTACAACTTTTGGCTGCTCTACTTTTGGTGCTTCTTTTTTAGGAGTTTCTGGCTTAGGCTGTTCTGGAGAAACTTTAGGTTGATCTGCTTTAGGCTTGTCTTGGTTTTTTACTTTTTTATCTTGATCTAAATCTATTTTACCAACAGTTTTAGGTCCAGAAAGTATTTTTGCAGCTTTTACAACTTCTTGCTCTTTCTCTTTTTCTTTCTCCTTTTCCTTCTCTTTCTTTAAAGCTTCTGCTTTTGCTTTTGCTGCTTCTTCTGCCTTTTGCTTTTCCTCTAACTCTTTTTCGCGTTTAAGCCTAAGTTCTTCTTTTTCTTTATTCTTTTCTTCGTTTACTTTTTGAGACTTCATTTTTTTGTTTGCATCAGTCTCAAATTCGTCTGAAAGAATATTGTAAGTTTCTTGCGAAATTTTTGTAGTAGGACGCTTCTCTATCTCGATGCCTTTAGAATCTAAAAATTCTACAGCTCGATCTAGCGAAATGTTTAGCTCGCGTAATACTTTATTTAATCTAATTGTTTCAGCCATAAATTGCCTTTAACCTTTTTTTTTTCCTCAAATATATGTTAATCTTCGAATTCTTCCTTAAGAATTCTAATAACATCTAAAATTGTTTCTTCTTCTAAGTCTGTTCTTTTTACTAAATCTGCTACGTCTTGTTCTAATACACTTTTAGCAGTATCTAAACCTACTTTTGAGAATTCGTCTATGATCCACTCTTCGATCTCGTCCGAGAACTCTCTTAATTCTACATCTTCTTCTGCACCTTCGCGTAATACATCTATCTCGTAGCCTGTTAATTGTCCTGCAAGTCTAATATTGTGTCCTCCACGACCAATTGCTTTACTTACTTCTTCTGGTTTTAAGATAGCTTCTGCGCGTTTGTTTTCTTCATCTATTTTTATAGATGTAACTCTTGCTGGGCTTAATGCACGTGTAATATACAATTGTAAATTGTTTGTGAAGTTAATTACGTCTATATTTTCGTTTCCTAACTCTCTTACAATACCGTGTATTCTAGAACCTTTCATTCCTACACAAGCTCCAACTGGATCTATTCTATCATCGTAAGAATCTACCGCTACTTTTGCTTTTTCACCTGGTATTCTTACAACATTTTTTATTGTTATTAAACCATCAAATACTTCTGGTATTTCGGTTTCAAATAATTTTTCTAAGAATTTTGGAGATGTTCTAGACATGATTATTGCTGGCTTGTTTCCTTTAAGCTCTACACTATCTATAATACCTCTTACATTGTCTCCTTTTCTAAAAAAATCTGAAGGTATTTGCTTGTCTTTTGGAAGAATTATCTCGTTACCTTCATCATCTAATAAAATTACAGCTCTGTGTCTTATATGATGTACTTCTGCTGTATATAAATCACCTACTAAATCTTTAAATTGCTTGTAGATGTTAGTATTGTCGTGTTCGTGAATTTTAGAGATTAGATTTTGTCTTAATGCTAATATTGCACGTCTTCCTAAATCTATTAATTTAACTTCTTCAGATACATCTTCTCCAACTTCAAAATCTGGCTCTATTTTTCTAGCTTCTGTTAAAGAGATTTCTTGATTTGGTTCTTCTACCTCTCCATCTGCTACAACAATTCTATTTCTCCAAATTTCTAAATCTCCTTTATCTGGATTTATAATTATATCAAAATTATCGTCATCTCCAAATTTCTTTTTTAATGCATTTCTAAATACATCTTCTAAAATAGCCATTAGTGTAACACGATCTATTAACTTATCGTCTTTGAATTCTGAAAAAGATTCAATTAATGCTATATTCTCCATAACTCTATTACTGAATTAAAATTTTATTATCACTTTAGCCTCTAAAATATCTTTAAAAGCAATATTCTGTTTTTTATTAACTGTTACTTTTCCTTTACCTACTGGTTTAGGTTCTCTAGATTTCCACTCTAAAGTTATTTCTTCTTCAGTTGTGTTGGTTAATTTTCCTTCTATGGTTTCTGTTTGTGTTTTAACCTCTAAAGTTCTACCTACGTGTTTAGTAAATTGTCTTGGCATATTAAAAGATGATGCTGCTCCTGCAGACATGACTTCTAGAGAAAAATCATATTCTTCTCTGTCTATATTATGCTCTATTGCTCTACTTACAAATATACAATCTTCTACCGTTACTCCTTTATCACCGTCTATGATAACTTTTATTGCGTTATCGTTAGACATCTTAAAATCTATCAAGAATAAGTCTTGACGTTCTTCTAATGCTTGGTTTAATAATTTTTTTACGGTATCTAAAAACATATTTAAGTATAAAAAGAGGGGACAAAATCGTCCCCTCAATTAATCTTTTTTCGTTCAACGCTGCAAATATACACAATTTTATTGATTTTCATAATATTTTGATTATCAATTTTTATTGCTAAATTTATAGAACAGTCTATCTCTAAAATTACCTGTCTTATGAAAAAATTACTTGTCCCAACTGACTTTTCTAAAGAAGCTGAAAAAGCTTTAAAAGTTGCCGCTCAAATCGCTAAAAAACATAATTGTGAAATTTTACTTTTACACATGTTAGATTTACCAATACAACAGTTAAATGTTGGTAGTGCTCCTTCTGATCTACCAGAAGCTATGTATTTTATGAAACTTGCCCATAAGCAATTTGAAGAAGTTTTAAAATATGACTTTTTAGACAACATTACTGTAACAGAAATGGTTGATTTTCATGAAGTTTCCAAAGGTATTTTAGATACTTGTGAAAAACATGAAGTAGATTTAATTATTATGGGTTCTCATGGTGCCGATGGCTTAAAAGAATTATTTATTGGATCTACTGCAGAAAAAGTTGTTAGAACTTCTAACACACCTGTATTGGTTGTTAAAAACCATCATGCTCATTTCGAAATTAAAGATTTTGTTTTCGCTTCTGATTTTAAAAACGATAATAAAGAAACTTATAGTCAAGCTGTTAAACTAGCAAGATTATTCAATTCTAAAATTCATTTATTATACGTTAACACACCAAGTAATTTTGCAACTACTGCAACATCTAAGGTTAGAATTTTTGATTTTATTGAAGGTCAAGATTACGAAAACTACACTATAAACATTTATAATGATGAGACGGTAGAAAAAGGAATTTTAAACTTTTCTAAAATAATTAATGCGGATTTAATTGGGATTAATACTCACGGTAGACAAGGAATTGCCCATTTCTTTAATGGAAGCATTAGTGAAGATCTTGTTAACCACGCAAATAGACCTGTTATTACTTTTAAAATCTAGTTACAAAACATATAAAAATAAAAAAGCTTCCTAATTTAGGAAGCTTTTTTGTTGGCCTACTAGGGCTCGAACCTAGACTCTTCTGGACCAAAACCAGACGTGTTGCCAGTTACACCATAGGCCAATAACATTATTGAGCGTGCAAATTTAAAACATTCTTTTATATGTCCAAATATTTTTTCAATAAAATATCAATAAAATTATAACGTTAACTTAAAAAATGAGGTAATAACATAATAATTACTAAATTCGCCCACGTAAATAATCCAAAATATATGACAACTTTAAGTTTTAAAAAATGGAATCTAATTTTAGGTTGGTTCGCTTTTTTAATTGCATTAATAACTTATTCTTTAACTGTAGAGCCTACTGTTAGCTTTTGGGACGCAGGAGAATATATTTTAACAGCTTCTAAACTGCAAGTTGGTCATCCTCCAGGAGCACCACTTTACCAAATGCTTGGTGCGGTTTTTTCGGTGTTTGCTTTAAATGCAGATCAAATTGGTTTATTAATGAATATGATGAGTGCCGTATCCAGCGCATTTACCATACTTTTTATGTTTTGGACAATTGTACTAATTCTTGAAAAAATACTTGGCGAAGGTAAATCCCTAAAAAAAGGACAACAAATTGCTGTTTTAGGTAGTGCTTTAGTTGGATCTTTAGCTTTCACTTTTACAGATTCGTTTTGGTTTAACGCTGTAGAAACAGAAGTATACGCTATGGCTACATTAATCATGTCTGTAATGTTCTATCTTGGATTAAGATGGGAAAAAGACATGAACAAACCTCGTGGTAATCGTTGGCTTATTTTAATAGCATTTGTAATTGGATTGTCTTTTGGAATACATTTTATGGGATTACTTACCATTCCCGCTATTGGACTTATTTATTATTTCAAAAATTATAAAGACATAACTATTAAAAATTTTATTATAGCAAACATTGTATCTGTAGCTATATTATTATTTGTATTTAAACTTATGTTTCCTAATGTACTTAGATATTTTAGTGCTTTAGAATTATTCTTTGTTAATCAAATTGGACTACCTTTTAATTCTGGGTCTATTATAGCTGGACTCTTATTAATCGCTGCATTTTATTACGGCTTAAAATATACAAGAGCAAAGCAACTATACCATTACAATACTGGTATTTTATGCCTTCTTTTTATATTAATTGGATCTTCCTCTTGGTTAATGCTTCCTATTAGAGCTAATGCAAATGTTGTTATAAATGAAAATAATCCGTCTAGTGCTAGAGAATTACTAGCTTATTATAACTTAGAACAATATCCAGAAACGCATTTATTTTACGGTCCTTTATTTTCTGATCAATATTCTGGTTTAGATCAAAACGAACCTTATGTTGATGACAAACCTAAATATGAAAAAGATGAAGTTGCTGGAAAATACATAATTGTAAACGATTATAAGAGAGCTAAGCAAAACTACAACTCTGATCATGCTGCTATTTTACCTAGAATGTGGAGTACAGAAAATGCCGAAAACTACATGCTTTTTACCGGATATTTAGACTTTAGAATTAAAGCAGAATATCAAGGAGAACCTAGATTAGAACAATCTATTTTAGATTTTAAAAATGATGTTGCAAAAGGCTTAGTAGACTATGAAGAT
Source organism: Mesoflavibacter profundi (assembly GCF_014764305.1). NCBI lineage: Bacteria > Pseudomonadati > Bacteroidota > Flavobacteriia > Flavobacteriales > Flavobacteriaceae > Mesoflavibacter > Mesoflavibacter profundi. Next base: position 1,651,165 of record NZ_CP061703.1, on the reverse strand, counting down.
TATCATAAGTTTTTAAAGCAGTTTGGACAATTTTTAGATGTAGAAAAACCATCTTTTGGTGACAATTTAGCGTTTATGTTCGAGTACCAATTAGGCTACATGTATTGGCGCTATTTTATGTGGAATTTTGTTGGAAGACAAGACGATATTCAAGGTAAATACGATCAACACGGTAATTGGATTAGTGGTATAAATTTTATAGATAGTTGGCACTTAGGACAATCGCAAGACAATCTTCCAAGCGATGTAAAAAACAACAAAGCCAGAAACACCTATTATTTTTTCCCGTTAATTTTAGGTTTAATAGGCTTATTCTTTCTTTTTAATAAAGACAAAAAGTTATTTTGGGTAATGCTTGTCTTTTTCTTATTTACAGGTCTAGCTATACAAGTCTATACAAATGTAAGACCTTTTGAACCTAGAGAAAGAGACTATTCTGTAGTTGGTAGTTTTTATGTATTTGCAATATGGATAGGATTTGGTGTATATGCAATATTCGAAATGCTAAAAAAATACATGAATAACAAAATACTAGCGCCTGCGGTTACTATAATTTGCCTTGCTTTGGTTCCGTTAATAATGGCAAACCAAAATTGGGACGATCATGACCGTTCTGGAAAATATACAGCTCTAGCTATGGCTAAAAAGTATCTGGATTCTTGTGACGAAAATGGCATATTATTTTCTATAGGCGACAACGATACGTTTGCACTTTGGTATGCTCAAGAAATTGAAAATTACCGTACAGATGTAAGAGTTGTAAATACAAGTTTATTTCAAACAGATTGGTATATCGATCAAATGAAAAGACAGGCTTACGAGAGCGAACCTATTCCTTCAGCATTAACACATAATAAATATAAACACGGTACAAGAGATTATATAATGAAACGTCTAAGATTTAAGGACACTTTAATGATTGACGATTTTATGAACTTTGTTAGTAGCGATAACCCTAAAACAAAATTAAAATACGCATTACAACAAGAAGGTGATGATATATCTGGTTATCCTACACAATTGTTAAATTCTAATTATTTCCCTGCCGAACATATTAGAATTCCAGTAAACAAAAATGCTGTTTTAGAAAACAATATTGTAAAAGAAAAAGACTCTGCATTAATAGAAGATTACTTAGATATTACAATAAGTGATAATGCTATTTACAAAAACAGACTTTTAATGCTAGATATAGTTGCAAATAACAACTGGAAAAGACCTATTTACTTTACTGGTGGCGCATTTGGAGATGACGACTACATTTGGATGAAAGACTACTTACAGCTTAACGGAATGGTTTACAAATTAGTTCCTATTAAAACACCAGTTTCTAGAGCTAATCCATATGATATGGGTAGAATAGACACCGATTTTATGTTTAATAAAGTTATAAATTGGGATTGGGGAAATAGCGGCGGAGACATTTATCATGATCCAGAAACCAGAAAAAACTCTATAACCTATAGAGGTAATCTAGCAAGACTTATAGAGGCTTTAATAAATGAAGAAAAACTAGAAAAAGCAGAACAAATTGCAGACATAGCAATGCAAAACATGCCAGTAGACAAATACGGTTTTTACACTTTATTAGAACCTTACATTAGCGCTTATTACGAAGTTGGAAACAAAGAAAAAGCAAGACAATTATTTAAAGATGTAGCTGTAAAATATCAAGAATATTTAAAATATTACGGTAGTCTTACTATTAAAAATCAAGAAGAAAACTTTACAGAAATTCTAACTAACATAGAACGCTACAAAGCTTTAGTAGATGTATTAACTAATTACGATAGTAATTTTGCAAAAGAAGAATCTATCACTTTTGAAAGTTACCTTCAATTATTTAAACATTTTTATCAAGACGAACCTTCTTCTCAAGAAGTAACACCTTTAACAGAAGAAGATTTTTTAAAAGAATTTGATACGGTTTTAAAAGGAGAATAAATGTTTCGATTTCCTGTAAAAACACCAAAAATTGTTCAACGCCTTTTTCCTAAGTATTTATGGAAAAAGGCGTTTTTAGATAAAACCATATATCTAACCTTTGATGATGGTCCAACTCCTGAAGTTACACAGTGGACTTTAAACACTTTAAAACAATTTAATGCAAAAGCTACTTTTTTTTGTATTGGTGACAACGTTAGAAAATATCCAGAAATAGCCATTAAAGTACATGAAGAAGGTCACACTATTGGCAACCATACTTTTAATCATTTAAAAGGCTGGAAAATTAATACAGATCAATATATAGAGAATACAAATCTAGCACAGGAGCAGATCTTAAAAACTATCCCAAATTACAGCAAACAACTTTTTAGACCACCTTACGGAAAGATTAAAAACAAACAAGCAAAAACACTAATTAGTCAAGGTTACAAAATAGTAATGTGGACTGTCATTTCGTACGATTGGGACAACTCCTTAACCAAAGAAGATTGCTTAGATATCACATTAAAAAATACAACTAACGGAACCATTATTGTATTTCATGACAGTCTAAAAGCTAAAGAAAATATGATGTATGCACTTCCTAAATTTCTGGATTATTATTCAAAAAAAGGCTATACCTTTAAAGCGCTTTAAATATACTGTTGTACAATATTTATTAAAGCATTAGCATCATGTTGTCCAGTTTGTCGCCATTTCATTTCACCATTTTTATAAATTATAAACGTTGGCAAGGTCTTTACCCTTAATGCTTCAGATAAAGCTTTATTTTTATCTACATCTATTTTTATAACTTTTGCTTTATTACCTAAAGCAGCAGCAACATCTCTTAATACAGGATGCATAGATTTTGATGTTTCATTCCATTCTGTAAAAAAATCTAACAGTACAGGAACATCAACATCAATTAATTCTCCAAATTTTGACATTTCATCAAATAGTTTGATTATACGTTACTTTAAAAATAAAACATTTAGTTGAAATTAAGCTAGTTGCGAAGACTTTTTAAGTTTAATTACAGTAATTTCAGGCCAAATACCAACTCTTCCAGGAAATGCTAAATACCCAAATCCTCTATTTACATTTATAATTTGTTTATCCTGTTCGTATAATCCAGCCCAATATTTATAGCGCCATTTTGCTGGACTCCATTTAATCCAACCAGGTATTTCTATTCCAAATTGCATTCCGTGTGTATGACCGCTTAATGTTAAGTGATAATGCAATGGATGTGTCACTGCTATTTGCTCCCAATGGGTTGGGTCATGAGACATTAGTATTTTAAAATCTTCTTTATTAACATTTACAGTCGCTTTGTCAATATCTCCAGCTTTTTTAAATCGTCCTGCGCCCCAATTTTCCACACCAACTAATGCTATCCTTTGGTCATTTTTGGTAATAAAATGTGTTTCGTTTTTCAACAATTTAAAACCCATATCTTCTTGAATTTTAAATAGTTTTTCGAGATTTTTTACTTTAGCTTCTTCACTTGGCCAATTTACATAATCACCATAATCGTGATTTCCTAGTACAGAAAACACTCCATCTTTGGCTGTTAATTTAGCAAAAGTGCTTTTCCATTGCTCCATTTCATCAGCTTTATTATTTACCATATCGCCTGTAAATAAGATCGCATCAGATTGTTGCTGATTAACCAAATTTACAGCGTATTCTATTTTTTCTTTATTATCAAAACTTCCAGAATGTATATCGCTTAA